>NZ_JMKP01000001.1 GCF_000685805.1 Psychrobacter phenylpyruvicus DSM 7000 = NBRC 102152
CATCTGTTGTATCACCATCTGCTAGTGGACCTTTTACGTCGCCTACATCATCGCTAACAACCGGGGTAGCTGGTTTGGTGGGGGCTGTGGTGTCTGTATTATCGGCATCATCGTCATTACCTGCAAGAGCAGCAATTGCACCCAGTCCTGCAAGACCTACTAACCAAGGTAGCCATACAAAACCTTCATCAGTAGCACCTACCCACCATGGTGTCGGTTGTGCATTACCGCCTAAAGCCTGTCCTTCGATATCACCTGGTGCTAATTCAGTAACAAAGTCAGCAACTTCACCAGTGTCGGGAATATAGTAGTAGTAGCTACCATCTTCGGCCAAGCCAATTAAAGCACTATCTACTTCATTATAATAACCTTCAATAATTAGGTCACTTTCATTACCTTTTTCTATTGAGATATGTAAGTCTTTACCCACACGCTTGGTAACAATATGGTCTGGTGCTCTACCAGTCGCTTGGTCTATTAATTCATAATTAACACGATTGACTGCTTTAATTACTGTGGGCTGTCCATCTTTAGTGATAACTTGATGCTCAGCTATGGTTTGTACGGTGTCATTTACTTTTATAATTACTGACTTCATCTGACTTTCCCTGTAACTTTTAGTTTTTTAAGGTGTGTTATTTTTGAGTCGCACTAACCATTGCAACAACACGTCGATTGTTATGACGACCTGTGGCTGTCGCATTAGTATCTACAGGGCGAGTTTCGCCATAGCCTACAGTGCGTAAGCGGTTTGGCGCGATGCCATATTTAACGACTAACTCCTGCTTAACTGCTTCAGCACGGCGCTGTGATAGCTTCATGTTGTAACTGTCTGAGCCTTTGCTGTCTGTATGACCTTCAATTACTGTAGTAGTCTCAGGATATTTGTGCATGAAGTTAGCAACTGCTTCAATGTATTGATTGAATACTGGCTGAACAACGGCTTTATCAAACTCAAACAACACCTCTAGGTTGATTGGTTTGTCTATTTCAACTTTGATTGCTGGTTCAGGCTCAACAATTTCTGGACAGTTCGCGACAACACGACTGATTTGGTGGGTTTGTTTTAATTGGGTGCTAAGTAGCTTTTTGGCATCTGCCTCTTCAAGCTTACTCAGACTTGGCTGACCTGTTGAATTATCGATATCAACGTAGATGTAATGGTTTTGCTGTGGAGCAAACTCAACTATATGACTAAAGGCATTGCTTAAATCGTTAGTTTTTAGACCGGTCGGAGCTACGCTAATATTATGTTGACCACTACAGTAGCTTACTTGTGAGTAGTGTCCTGGCTGAAGACTAACTTGAAAACGTCCATCAATACCGATATTTGCACTGGTTTGCAGCCCGTCTTTGTCTAATGGACGAATAAAGAAAAGATTCGCTTCATTAGCAGCCAATGTGTTTGGGTTAATGGCAACAAATGGAGTATTGGCTGATTTAGTCCATGTAATATGGTCTTTATGTCGCATAGCGTCTTCTGCTGCAGCTGTGTGACTAAGTCCTAACATAGCAACTAATACAGATGTCACTAATGCGCTATTTTTTAAGGGCTTTTTAACTTGCATTTCTTTCATGAATGATTTCCTTTAAAACGGTTATTGTTCGTTTAATACATCTTTTAATTAAAATATCTAAAATATTAGATAAGATTATGTAAAATAATTATAGTTAAATTAAACTAAAACTCAATTAAACAAATCTAATTAATAGATATAAATAAAGAATAAGATAGATTTTAAAAAAACTAACAACATCATCCATATACTTAACTATCAGTTATATATAAATAAAAACTTACTTAAAGACCATTGTTAAAGGTAATCACAGGAATGTATCTAATTTGTAAGCAATCTACTATTCAATAAGCTTAACCTACCTTTTCGTATCAAAATGAACTAAGGCCATCTAAAGCAAGACGGTATATCAGTCATATACTGATACTGTTAAACCATAAATCCAGTTAAATTTAGCCATCTATAAGACACATATAAAAGGAAAGATATAAGTAAAAATAAGTTACCAATTAATTTATAGCTTCAAGTAATCATGACAATAAAAAAATCCGAGCTATTACCTAGCTCGGATTTTTTTATTATTAATTTTAGTCTAGTTATAACTTTCAGGTTGCTAACAGCTTATAGAAATGCTTAATGTTGATCATAGTATCATTCAGGCTTACAGCCTCATTTTCAGTTTGCGAATACTCAAATCCGTTTTTTAATAATACTTTTTCTGAGGCAGGGTTTGTTTCTGAAACTATGGCATTAATTCGCTTTATTTCTAGCTGTGGAGCAATATTTATAATTTTATCGACAGCGAGAGTTGCAATACCTTTCCCGCCTGCTGATTGGCAAATGCGATAGCCTAAATTAGCTTCAGCGCTTCTAATATCGCGTAAGTTAATTCGTCCTACCAATTTACTTTGTTGATATATCAAATAGAAGGCAATGTCCCCCTTTGCTTGCTGTTGCAGAATATCGTTTTGAGTACGTACAAAGCTATCATAGTTTCGATAACTATCAGGCCTTGCGCCAACTATTTGTGCAAAATAATCCCAATTATCTTGTTCGAATTTGAATAAATCCTGATATGAATTTTTTGCTAACGGTGTTACTTCAATTTCCATAGGGATTTCCGATGAAGTGCATTTAGCTAGTTAGACATTCCATTAGTAGAATATGTTTAAAAGAAACCTTAAATGAATGCTAAAAAAGCCATTAATTCTGTGGTAGTTCCTGAAGTCAATTTTATGGCTAACTATGAAGGCTAATGAGTGGTGTCAGTTATTTCTTTAGCACTGATATCTTTAGTTAATCTATATTTCATCCTAACCTAAAGAGCTTTTGAAGCTGCTACCCATTACTTTAGCCACCCAATAGCTGTTAATAGCACGCAATTCATCGTTATCTGTTACGATTTTCACACGAGGAAACTACGTGCAAACCTTAATAAATAGCACAATCTTTGTTATGGTAATAGAGGTGATAAAGTTTTAGGTTTAACTTTATCAATATCCCTCTAAAAGCTAACCAAAAGAATAGCTAAGGGGATAGCCTGTCTTTAATAAAATATTTTTTATGAAATTGATTGATTCCAATCAAAAGAGCCAAAACAAGAGCTCGAAAGCTATTCAGCGTTGAGTTATGTTGGGGCTTTTTAAGACACAGCCCTACTCTCAACTCAACTGCGAACGAATTACTAGCCACCTAAATCAATAATAACTTTTAGTACAATCGAAGTTAATAAATAGAAAAGGAAGCCACTATGAGCGATATTTTTAATGTAAAAGACAAGTTATCGGTAGCTGGCAAAGAACATGCCTATTACAGCCTGCCCAAGCTTGCTGAAAAATACCCTAATATTAATACCCTACCTTACAGCATGAAGATTGTGCTGGAGAACTTATTACGTAACGAAGACGGCGGTCAATCTGTGGGTAAAAACCACATTGAAGCCGTTGCCAATTGGGATGCAAAAGCAACCCCTTCAAAAGAAATTGCTTTCATGCCAGCCCGCGTGGTACTACAAGACTTCACTGGTGTACCCTCGGTGGTCGACTTGGCCGCAATGCGTGATGCTATCGTTAAACTAGGCGGTAATGCAGAACAAATTAACCCATTCATACCAAGTGAGCTAGTTGTCGACCACTCGGTACAGGTCGATGTCTATGGCCGTGCAGACGCTCTTGATTTAAACAAAAAGATCGAGTTTAAACGTAACAATGAGCGTTATGAGTTTCTACACTGGGGTAAAAATGCGTTTGAGAACTTCGTTGTTGTGCCACCAGCAACGGGTATCGTGCACCAAGTGAACTTAGAGTACTTGGCCCGTGTTGTCATGGCCAGTGAGCAAAATGGCGAGCTGACTGCTTATCCAGATACGGTATTTGGTACCGACAGCCACACCACTATGATTAACGGTGTTGGCGTATTAGGTTGGGGTGTCGGTGGTATTGAAGCCGAAGCTGCCATGTTAGGACAGCCCTCCTCCATGCTTATCCCAGAAGTAGTGGGCTTTGAGCTAACGGGTAAATTATCTGAAGGCGTCACTGCTACTGACCTCGTACTGCGCGTGGTTGAAATGTTGCGTGCTCATGGTGTAGTGGGTAAATTCGTTGAGTTTTATGGAGAAGGCCTGCAAAGCTTACCGCTTGCTGACCGTGCCACTATTGCTAACATGGCCCCTGAGTATGGTGCAACTTGTGGTATTTTCCCAATTGACCAAGTCGCTGTAGACTACTTGCGCCTATCAGGTCGTGATGAAACACAGATTGAACTGGTTGAGCAATACGCCAAAGCCCAAGGCTTATGGCATGATGCCAATACTGCGGATGCGGTATACTCAAGCAATTTACAGTTAGATTTAAGCACCGTAGAACCTTCACTTGCGGGTCCTAAACTTCCGCATCAGCGTATCGCCTTGTCTGATATGTATGACAAATTCCAAGAAACCTTGGATGTCATGACGCAAGGTCGTCGTGCAGAAAAAGCAGAAGAACAAAAAGAGCGCTTTGAAGAAGAAGGCGGTGAACAAGAGCAAGCTGATAGACTATCCGCCAAGCCAAATATTTACTCTACCATCAACATCAATGATGCTGAGCATAAACTACATGATGGTTCAGTAGTCATTGCTGCCATCACTTCATGTACCAACACCTCTAACCCTGCGGTTATGATTGGGGCAGGTTTGGTCGCGAAGAATGCTGCTGCCAAAGGCTTAAAAGCTAAGCCTTGGGTTAAAACATCATTAGCGCCTGGCTCTAAGGTTGTGACCGACTATTTAGAGAAAACCAAGCTAATGGACGAGCTTGAGAAAGTTGGGTTCTACTTAGTGGGTTATGGCTGTACAACTTGTATCGGTAACTCTGGTCCTTTACTTGAGAGCATCGAAAAAGGCATCGAGGAAAAAGACCTAGTAGTGGCCTCAGTACTATCAGGTAACCGTAACTTTGAAGGTCGTATTCACTCACACGTGAAAACCAACTATCTGGCTTCGCCACCATTGGTTGTCGCTTATGCACTAGCAGGTACGGTAGATATTGACCTAACCAAAGATCCTATCGGTCAAGACCAAGATGGCAACGATGTGTTCCTAAAAGATATCTGGCCAACTACCGCTCAAATCGATGAGTTAATCACGCAAAACATTAATGCGGATATGTTCCTTAAAAACTATGGTGAAGTATTTAATGGTAGCTCAGAATGGAATGCCATTACTTCAGCAGATAGCCAGCTATATCCTTGGGATGAAGCATCTACTTACATTAAAAACCCACCGTTCTTCGAGGGCATGACCATGGAGCCCGCAGGCATTCAGGATATTGAAAATGCCCGTATTTTAGGCTTATTTGGTGACTCAATTACCACTGACCACATCTCTCCAGCAGGTAACATCGACGCCAACTCGCCAGCAGGCAAATACCTGCAAGAGCGCGGCGTAATGGAAGAGGACTTCAACAGCTATGGCTCTCGTCGTGGTAACGATGCAGTCATGACCCGTGGTACATTTGCTAATATCCGCATCAAAAACTTGATGATGGATGGCAAAGAAGGTGGCTATACTTACTACTTCAAAGACGACAAAGCAACCTTACAAGACGGCGAAGAGATGGCCATCTATGATGCAGCGATGAAGTATAAAGAAGACGGCCGTACTCTAGTGGTACTAGGTGGTGAGCAGTATGGTACTGGCTCAAGCCGTGACTGGGCTGCTAAAGGTACTATCCTACTAGGCGTGAAAGCGGTACTGGCTGGATCGTTCGAGCGTATTCACCGTTCAAACCTAGTTGGTATGGGCGTGCTGCCGTTAACCTTTAAAGAAGGCGAAAATGCAGACACTTACAACCTAGATGGGTCAGAAGTATTAAGTATTACTGGTCTAAACAATGGTGAAAGCAAAACTGCAACCGTTACAGCCACCCGTGCTGATGGTAGTAGCGAAAGCTTTGAGGTGAATGTGATGCTACAGACGCCAAAAGAGCGTGAGTATGTGCGTCATGGCGGTGTATTACATTACGTACTACGTGAGTTAGCCGCACAAAAAGCTTAATTTGCTTTATAAAGTGCAGCTTATAACTGGTAATATGAAAAATGCCCGACCAATTGGTCGGGCATTTTTTTGGGGTGCTTATTAAGCAATACTTGAATAATAGAATAATAGAAGTGTGCCAGTCTAACCAAAGCATTAGCCTAGTTTAGTTTATCTCACTGAGTAGTCGGCTACTTATTGGCCTGTCCACACCGCTTGGCGCTTCTCAATAAAAGCATCGATGCCCTCAGCCACATCATCTGCCATCATATTATCGACCATAACATGACTGGCATAATCATAAGCGTCAGGCAAACTCATGCCAAGCTGGTTATAAAACATCTGCTTACCGGTGGCTGTGGCCACAGGGGACTTGCTAATAATGGTTTCAATCAATGCCTGCAGTTCATTGTCTAGCTGCTCGGGCTCTGCCACTCGGTTAATTAAACCTTGTGCTGCCGCTGTCTCCGCATCTATAAACTCACCGGTAATCAGCATTTCAAAAGCCTGTTTGGCTGATAAATTTCGACTGACTGCTACTGCAGGCGTGGAACAAAACAGCCCCACATTAATACCTGATGTGGCAAATTTCGCCGTAGTCGAGGCCACAGCTAAATCACAGGAGGCCACCAATTGGCACCCTGCTGCGGTAGCAATGCCCTGTACTTTGGCAATAACAACTTGCGGCATGCGGTTAAGAGTCAGCATCATCTGACTGCACTGATTAAAGAGGGACTGATGGAAGGCTCTATCAGAATGGGCACGCATCTCTTTTAGGTTGTGACCGGCACAAAAGGCTTTGCCTTCTGCCGCAATCACTACCACTCGGATAGATTTATCTTTTGCAATTACATCAAGCTCTTTTTGCAGAGCTGTAAGCAATGCTACCGATAAAGCATTGAACTGTTTGGGGTTATTTAGGGTGAGGGTTACCACGCCACTATTATCGTTGCTGTCTTGGCGGATAACTAAAGGTTCAGGTTGCGTGGTGGCTAAAGTATTTGTTGCGGTTTGCTGTGTCATATCTCATCCTTGATATATTATTTTAAGAAAAACTCTTACAATACAAAAAAGCTTCTTAAAATAAAAGAAGCTCCCTTTAAAGTATAGGATTTAGCGCTTAAATTAAACCGCTATTTTTTGAGACCTACTATGCTTAGTTAGTTCTGCTTAGTTAATTATGCTTATCGAACAAGGAAGTCCAGCGGTTCACCGCATATAGCACATACGGCCAAAAGCAGGTATTAATAATATCGTGAATACTCAGCCGTAGATGTTCGCCAGTAATATTTGGGTAATTATGACTTAGGTCTAAATATTCCCCCAAAAAAGCAAAGAAGGTGGTCACCAATAGCCCGATATTGAGCCGGGTTAGGTGGCGCTGCACCCAGGGGCGTGTCACCACTAGACTAAATAAAAACACCCCTATCCCGACATATATATGCAGAGAGTCCCGATCTAGACCCGTAAAATCAGTGACATATACTTTAAATTGTTGAAACCCAATCACTATATTTTCCATAACTATTAGATTATTTAAATACATCGATAAGAAGCTTAGTATAAGATTAACCTCAAAAATATGGGTTATGATTTGTTGGAGTTTTCTATTTCCACTTAACCAACTTTAAATACCAAGTAAAACCTTCTAGTACTATCTAATAGCTCTTCGCTTAGTTTTTAGCCTTTGAATCTGAGTTATAGCCCTTAAACCTAGGCACTAAAAATATGATTAAAAAGCAAGTAATACACTAGTAAACATTATAAGCGGTCGATCCAAATCTGCTAAATCTGCCACTCAACAAAGTTTTTAAGCAGTTGTAAACCATCTTTGTGGCTTTTTTCAGGGTGAAACTGAGTAGCAAATAAGTTGTCTTTGATGATGCTGGCACAAAAGGGCTGGCCATAATCACAGACGGCAGCCGTTACCGAAGTATCTTCAGGGGCACAGTAATAGCTGTGTACAAAGTAGAAATGAGCATGCTCATCAATGCCCCGCCAAAGCGAGTGACTACGCTCCATACCAGAGATGGTGTTCCAGCCCATATGCGGAATTTTGATGGCAGCTCCCTGCTCATCTGTCCAATTTGGCTCAAACTTTTTGACCTGACCAGAAACGATGTCTAAGCACTGAGTATGCTCAAATTCTAATGACTCAGTAAATAGAGCCTGCATACCGACACAAATGGCCATGACCGGCTTGTTAAACACGGCTTCTTGCACCACCTTATCGATGCCCTGCTCGCGCATTTGTGCCATACAGTCGCGCATTGCTCCTACACCTGGAAATACGATTTTATCCGCCGCACGAATGATTTTGGGATCATTGGTAATAGACACCTCAGCCCCCACTGCAGATAACGCTTTACTGGCTGAATGCAGGTTGCCCATGCCATAGTCTAAAAGTGCGATTTTGGTCATAAATTGGTCTCTTTGGCTTATTGGTTTTTACTATATAACTCAATAAATTATAAACGGCTTTTATCACTTTGGGGGACTAAATTTGCTTGCCATAAAAAAAGACCGGAAGCTTTACGCCTCCAGTCTCGATCTCTCACATTATAACTAGTTAGCTTTTTGCGAAGCAAATTACAAGTTACAAAACAAATTACAGCGCTTCTTTGGTAGAAGGCAGTGTATTTAGCGCACGCTCATCGTATTCACATGCCATACGTAATGCACGGGCAAAAGCCTTGAAAGTACACTCAATTTGGTGGTGGCTGTTTTTGCCTTTTAAGTTGTCTAAGTGTACGGTCATCCAAGCGTGGTTCACAAAACCAAAGAAGAATTCGCTAAATAAGTCCACATCAAAGCTGCCCACGTGTGAGCGGGTAAAAGGAATGTCCATGTGCAGACCTGGGCGACCAGATATGTCTACCACAGCACGGGTCAGTGACTCATCTAGTGGTGCGTAGAAGTGGCCATAACGGCGGATGCCCTTTTTGTCACCTAAGGCTTTAGCAAAGGCCTGACCCAGAGTAATTCCGGTATCTTCCACACTGTGGTGGTCATCAATATAAGTATCGCCTTTACAAGTGATGTCCAAATCAAAAAGTCCGTGACGTTTGATTTGATCTAGCATGTGATCTAAAAAAGGCACACCAGTGTCAATTTTACCCTGACCTGTTCCATCTAGGTTGACAGTCACACTCACTTGAGTCTCAGCAGTATTACGCTCTACGCTGGCAACACGATTAGGACGATTGGCTGGATTTGAATTTATTGCAGTAGTCATGGCAGTAAGGCTCACTAATAAATAATTGGCTCGTTAATAATTGGTAAGTTAATAAAAAAAACAATACCCGTTAACAGTCGCTAAATAGAGATAAAAACAACAAAAGTCACTTGATGATAGCAAAGGTAGTACTTTTAAGCCATATATGGCCCCTATAAACTCACATAGTTTGCTAAAATACTGCCATAAACTTAACTCAAGATCGTTTATTTAACCAAATTATTTATCCAAACTATTCAATATCCAAAATCACCATTCAACCTCTGGGAAATTAAATATGCCATTAGAAGCCGTTGCCATTAACTCTTTTGATGCCCCTATTATGCGTGAGACCACTCATGACGGTGAACTGCGTGAGCGTATTGCTAAGCTCTATAGCGCTGAAAATGCCAATATAGGGGAGTTAGGAGACAGCGAAGCGGTTCTGACTCTTTTTGAGACAGCTTTTAAACGCGGTGCTCTGATGTATGTGGGTATGTTTAATGACAAGCCCATTGCCGTTATTGGCTGCTTTGATGATGGTCAAACCGATACCAAGCGCCTGCAGTATTTAGCAATGCATCCTGAAAACGTTAATCGAGGCATCGATGCCAAGTTTATTAAAATGGTATACGATAAAGAAATTAAAAAAGGGGTTCGTCAATTTATGCCCGTTGACGAGCAAGTTCATAGAATTATGAGCGAGTATGAATTAATTCGGGTAAAATAGGCTCTAAATCTAAATATCCGACCTTTTTTCATATCATTTTCAACTATTTTGATTTATTTTTACAAAAAGGGTTGACACGTCATCAAATATTTAGTTTAATAGCGACCTCATAAAGACGGCTCGATAGCTCAGTTGGTAGAGCAAAGGATTGAAAATCCTTGTGTCGGCAGTTCGATTCTGCCTCGAGCCACCATCTTTATACCGAATATTGCTTAATAGCATAAAAAACCCTCAAGCTAAATTAGTTTGAGGGGTTTTTTATGCTTGTAATTTATTATGGTTATAATTTTTTATGGTTGCACCTTATCACCTAAGCCGGCTATGAGTGACAAAAACAGATTAACCCTTGTGTTAACTCACCTACCCGCCTTTTTGTTAATACCCACCCCTAGCAACCTCATCATTTAGCCCTTTGTTAGCACTCAGGTTACAGAGTCGGTATTTACTGCTGGCTTTTGGCAGCTATACTGTTTAAATGAGCCTCCTACTTTTGTTTGCAAATCTGCTATCTACAAAGCTGGAATGTGGATGTCGTTATGCGTGAATTTGACTACAGCCTAGACTATAAATCGCTAAACTTACGCGAGCACCCAGAGCTATACCGCGTGGGCCGTGGTGAGCAAGGTGTGCTGTTGGTTGAGCCTTATAAATCCGAAATCCTACCACATTGGCGCTTTGCCACCCCTGATGTTGCTACCGAGAGCAGTGATAAAATCTATCAGATGTTCCTCGATTATTTAGACCAAGGTGATTTTGTGGGTGCCGATATGGCGCGCAAGTTCTTGCAAATGGGCTATACCCGTGCCCGCCGTTATGCCAATCATAAGGGCGGCAAGAAATACAAAGGCCCAGTTCCTGATGATAAAAAAGGTCAAAGTGGCGCGCACGGCCGAGAAGAGCTGCCTCGGGATGCAGAAGATCCGATCAAAGCCGAGTCGGCTAGAATATTTAAACAAAAATGGGATTTATGCCGAGCCAACGACACTTATCTTGAGATGAAAAAAGCACACCGAGAAAAATACAAAGACATAGATTAATTTACCCCTTATTTATAACTTTCTATATTTATAACCTTTTAGCTTTATGAGATGACTATGACTGCTGTAAAAAAAGAATTACTTATTTTTGATCTTGATGGCACCTTAATCGACAGTGTGCCTGATTTGGCACAAGCCACAAACGATATGCTGAGCACATTAGGCAAATCCACCTATCCTATTGATACCATTCGCAATTGGGTGGGTAATGGGTCACGCATGTTGGTAGAACGTGCGCTAGTGGGCTCGGTAGAGGTCGCAGAGGGTCAATTAAGCAAAGAGGAGGCTGACCACGCTGAAAAGGTATTCTTCGATGCATATGCCAAAGTAAGTGGGGACAACACTGTTGCCTACCCTGATGTGACCGAGGGTCTAAAAAAACTAAAGCAAGCGGGCTTTACCCTAGCATTGATTACTAATAAACCTATCCAGTTTGTGCCAAAAATTCTACAGACTTTTGGCTGGAGCGAGCTATTTACTGAAGTGCTTGGTGGCGACAGCTTACCAGTTAAAAAACCAGATCCAGAGCCGCTACGTCATGTTTGCCGTACTTTACAGGTTGCTCCTGAGAATGCGGTGATGATTGGCGACTCAAAAAATGATATTTTTGCCGGTCAAAACGCCAATATTGACACAATAGGCTTGTCTTACGGTTATAATTACGGCGAAGATATTCGTGAGCTAAAACCAACGGTAGCCTTTGATGACTTCCAGAGCTTGGTAGATTGGGTGATCACTGAATACACCTAGTCATAAGTAGCTCAAAGGCTCTAACATGACTCCGCAACCCTATTAACCTTAAGGCAACTCCATGACCCACACCCCTTCTGCTGATTTAATACAAAAAGCCAAACATTGGCGCGAAGACATTGCTTTTACCCAAGACGTACTCGGCGCACCGATGCACTTCACCACCACTTGGGGCATCTTCTCTCCAGAGAAGCTGGATGCTGGCAGCTTGATGCTACTTGATCATGTGGACTTTCAAGTGGATGATGACTCAATTGACTTGGGGTGCGGTTATGGGGTGCTGGGTATGGCTGCAGCCAGAGAATGTCCTCAAGGCCAACACACCCTTATTGATAAAGACTTCATGGCGGTGGAGTATGCGCGCCGTAACTGTGAAAAAAATGGCCTAACCAATGTGGACGTCCATTTATCGAATGGCTTTAATCATGTTGATCCCAATAAAGACTTCAGTCTAGTGATGTCTAATCTGCCGGCCAAAGTGGGCAAAGAGCAGCATTATTTATACCTATTAGATGCTTATAGCAAAATGCGTAGCGGCGGCCGCTTTTATGTGGTGACCATTAACGGTCTACGTCAGTTTATGAAGCGCGCTTTCACTGAAGTTTTTGGTAATGCTGATAAAGTAAAACAAGGCAAAACCTATACCATTACTCGCGCGATTAAAGAATAACCGCAACTGTCTCTACTTTTAGTTTGATTCAAGCCCATTAAAAAAGCCCCAACTTGGATGCAAGTCGGGGCTTTTATTTTTGTTAGGCTTTTGTATTTATTATTAAATAAACAACAGCCGCTGTATTTAATTTAACCCTGAATTTAACCCTGACGTTTAATTAAATAAAAGCCCAAGGCGGCACTGCCAATGATGGGCAATAACACCATCAATAACGGTGATGCGCCAGTGGCTAAGGCCACAAAGCTGGTTAAATCTTGGATATAGCTAAACAGCAAACCAAAAATTAAGGCCACCACAATACGCAGGCCTAAGCTATGCGTCCGCAGCGAGCCAAACACAAAGGAGCAGGCCACAATCACTAGCGATAAAATAGCAAAAGGCGATAGCAATTTTTGCCAAAAAGCCACTTCATGTTCTAATGAGCGGGTGCCTTGCGAAGCATTAAAACGCTTATGGTCATACAACTGGGTCAGTGACAAATCTTCAGCACGACGGGTCAATAAATACACTGAGCTGGGGGATATCGGCAAATTAATCACATCATCTGCTTGATTTTGTTTGGATACCAAAGGCTCATTATTTAACACAATTTCCTGTGACTGTCTGACATTACTCGAAAGCACCTTGCTCGATCCGGGATTGTTCTGTGCCTCAGACACAGCTTGTTTTGGAACTATCTCCTCGGCTTGGGTAATGGCCGCCCGCTCTGCCAGCTTCAAGGTAGTAACGTCCTCTAATTCCCACTGATAGTTAATAAGCTCTTTTTCTGCTTGCGTTAAATTTTTTAAGCCGGCTTGATTCTGCTCATTGGCCTTAGGCAGATAGATGCCGCTAGACGCTTTAGACACCGCCGTTAAGTTGTTGTTTTCATCCAAGTGCCAACGCTTTACTTTACCAATATTGCCATTGGCATCCGCGTAGTCGATATAGATAATGTTTTGACCCGTCCCCTCTTGCTGCGCATTTTCACCGACAGCAGGGGCTTTTTGTATGGTCCAATAACCATTAACCGAAGCGAGCAAAGCGGTATCAGGCTTGCGAATTTGGTTCGCTTTCAAATTAGACTCAGGCAGCACATACTGGTTAATCGCCAGAGCCAATATGACAAAGATAAAGGCCGGCTGTAACACCCAGCTGACAATACGGTTAATACTTAATCCTGCGGCCCTCATCACAATGAGTTCAGAGTTATTGGCCAATAGGCCCAGCCCCACCACAGCCCCTAATAAGGCACCTGTCGGAGTAAACTGCTCTAAAAAGTACGGCGATTTATAAAAAATATAGGTCAAGGCATCAAAGTAAGTGTAGCTCTCTGAGATGTCCTCTAACTCAGCCAAGTAAGCAAAGATGATCTGCAATGCCCACAAGCCTATTACCGCAAATAGCATGGCAAATAGGGCATTTTTTTTGACATAACGCGAGATAATTTTGCCAGATTTTACACCGGTTAATGTCGTCTTGGAGTCACCAGACTTCATAAAACTCATGATCGGCCTCCATTATCAAAAGTGTTGTTAGGTTTAGAGGCCAGCTTGCGTTGACCCAGTCTAAAGCGCACTCGGTGATTAATACGACTCGCCCAGTTCAGATACAGTGCCAGTAGCATAAAACTGATAATAGCCACAGGATAACTCCAAACTGAGAGAGAACCTTTGGTCACTGAGTTCTTCAGTGAAATAATAACCAAGGCACAACTGGCATAAATGATAATCGCCGGTAATAACCTTAACCAACGCCCTTGTCTAGGCCTAACTTGAGCTAGAGGGACCGCCAACATTGGTGCCAAAATAATCAACCAAGGTAAAGATAAGCGATAGCCTAGCTCTGCTTGAGCCGCTATGATTTGTTGTTGATCTGGCTTTTGAGTAGTCACAGGTGCCGCCTCGTTAGAGTCTGCATTTAAATCAATGACTGGCGCTGCTTTACCTGTGGCGGCTTGCCACAATACTGGCAAAGTTTGAGTGGCGACATTGTCATCGGTGATGATGTCTTTTGGCGGCTGATTAATACTGATACGATAGCGCTCAAAACTGACTTGGTTATACACCAAGCTATCCGCTCCCACTTCATAACGTCGGCCTTGGAATAAATCTAGTTGGGTGCTATCTGCTTGATCGTTACCCACAACTTGTATTGCCCGTTTTGCTAATACAATTACATCCCGTTCAGCTTCACCACTATCGGTTTCTGCTGAAGCCACTGGCCTAGTCAATTCAGTGATGGTTCTATCAGCTTTGGGAGACAACTCAGGGGTTGCCGCTTGGCTATCTTCTGTCTCATCGGTAGCGGTTTGATTATCGGCAGGCAAGTTAGGTTTCGCCCCCTCATTTTGTTCTCCGGTTTGCACCAGTATCACGTCTTGTAATTCGGTACGGTCTTCGTTCATGCTACCCACATATAAGTGGTAGTCGTTACTGCTAATAAAAGACTGCGGCCGAATCAGATCAAAGGCACTGCTTAAAGACTGCTGCTGCCAGATATTGTCTGAGTTTCTAACCCCCCAAGGTTTGCCGTATAAAGACAGGCCTGCCTCCAAAACAAACAATAATAAAATAAAGGGAATCATCAATCGGGCCAAGCGGCCTCGCGAGATACCGCTACTGTTTAACACTGCCATCTCTTGGTCCACATACAGTCGACCGAACACCAGCATCAAGCCAATAAAAAAGGACAGAGGTAACACCAACTCTAAGAAATAAGGCAGGTTATAGCCAATAATGGCAAACAACAAACCCACATCAAGGCGCCCTTCAGCAGCAATACCAAAGTAGCGGATCATTCTTCCACCCAGCAGCAATACTACCAAAAACCCCAACACCAAGGCGGTCGTTGAGGCAACTTGTCGGGTCATGTATCGGCGTAAAATCACAGGCAAACTCAAATTATATTAGAGGAATAAAACAACGGCTTAACCCCGTACACAGCTATAAATAACAGCTATAAATAATAGGGCTAAACATAACGGGAAATATTATGACCGCCATTATTTCAGCAAATCATAAAGGATTATGCTAGAAATTAGGAAATATATTAGTCTTCATTAACAAAGCACATACATCAAAGGGTCATAGAGTATCGTTTGGCAATAAAACACTGACAACCAAGGCGTATTATAATCGTAATACCCATAGTGAGGGTAGTCGCTGTAATGGTTAGACTGAAATCTAGGCTATATCCAGAATAAGTCTAGACCAAATCTAAGAAAGTGACATTAAAAAGTAACATTAAATTAAAAAGTGACATTAAATAGTCAGTGGGCTTTGGACCTTCAACAGAGCGTACAAAGTCTGGAGCACCCTGTCTATCCTAGCATGATTCTGACATTTTTAGAGTGGCAATATCGACCTAGCTGCCCATACTCTAGGGCAATATGTTAGACTATGCGATAGGCTCAATACCTATAGCGTGAGCCAAATAATTAGCCATTTCAGTTAGCCATTATTGGTTGATAGCCTTAATAAATTTAAAATTAAAATAACAGTAACACTTAGGGTCATGGCTAAAACTGCTTACCCAAGAGCACTTTTTAAAGCCCTGAGTCACTGTCTAAACATACTATAAAAACAAACTCATCACATAACACATAGGAATGATTATGAGCTTAACTCTTTCAGTATCTAAAACTTTACCAAAGCTGGCCTCAAAAAAACTACTAAAAAAGGCGCCCGCTAACAACGACATCCAAAGCCATTGTTTGGCGGTATTGGTCGACGATGAAGCCAACCTAATAGGTAACTTCAAAGGGTTGGAAGCCTATCAACAACGTATTGAAGATTTAATCGCTGTCTCTGACTTCAGTGGTAAGCTTGGCGAAACAGTAGCAGACTTTGCTCTAGCAGCCGATGCCAAAAAAGCGCCGTTACAACTTTTATTAGTAGGCATAGGTAAACCTGAGAAAATCAACTCAAGCTCTATGCAGAAGATTGCCACAGCTCTTTATAAAAACAGTCACAAACGAGTGACCAATTTAGCCGTGGCTATCGGTGATGACCTATCTGATGAAAGCTTACAACAGTTGGCGTTGGAATTACTAAACGCCAGCTACCGCTTTGAAAAATATAAATCTGAAACCACTGAGCCAAAACTGGCTGCAGTTACCTTGGTTTCAGACAGCGTATCACAAGAAACCATCGACTATGTAGCAGCGGTTCACAGTGGTCAAACCTTAGCACGCGATGTGGCCAATGAGCCAGGTAACATTTGCTTCCCAGTTTATATGGCTGATCAAGCCAAAGAACTGGCCAAAGCCTACCCTGACCTATTGAAAGTAACGGTATTGGGTGAAAGAGAAATGGAAGAGCTGGGCATGAACTGCTTCTTATCTGTGTCTCGTGGCTCGGTGCGTGAGGGTCAATTGGTAATTCTTGAATATCAGGGCCAAAAACAAGCTACTACTAACTCAAGCTTCGCTGATACCTTAGCCAGCAATATTAAAGCTGTGGCCGATAAACTGCCGAAAAAAGCCACCAAAGCTAAAAAGGCAGAAGCCGATGCTGAATCTGTAGAGCAAAACTTCGATGCCCCTATTGTATTAGTGGGTAAAGGTGTAACTTTTGACTCAGGCGGTATCTCAATCAAACCAGGCGCTGCTATGGATGAGATGAAGTTCGATATGGGCGGCTCAGCTTCTGTGTTAGGTACCATAAAAGCTTTATGTGAAGCCCGTCTGCCTATTAACGTAGTGGGTGCCTTAGCTTGTGCAGAGAATATGCCTTCAGGTGAAGCGACTCGCCCAGGTGATATCGTAAAAGCGATGAACGGCATGAACGTTGAAATTCTAAACACTGACGCCGAAGGTCGTTTGGTGCTAGCCGATACTCTATGCTACGTTCAGCGTTATAACCCACGTGCCATTATCGATGTAGCCACTTTAACAGGCGCTTGTGTGATTGCTTTAGGGCATGTACGTTCAGCGGTATTTAGTAACGATGAAGACGTATTGTTTGAGTTAGAAAACGCCAGTGATCAGTCAGGTGACCTAATCTGGCACATGCCTCTTGATGATGAATATCAGAGCCAGTTGGATTCTCCTATTGCCGATATCCAAAACATTGGTGGCCGTGCCGCTGGGGCAGTAACTGCCGCTTGCTTCTTGTCTCGCTTCATCGAAGAAGGTCAAGCATGGGCTCACTTAGACATCGCAGGCACTGCCTGGAATTCAGGTAAAGATAAAGGTGCAACAGGCCGTCCTGTTCCTTTATTCATGCAGTATCTAAAAAATATGTCTCAGCAGTAATTTGACTGCCAGACGTATCAAAGCTGCTTATGCAAATTAGTTTTTATGTCCTCGGTGAGCGTTATATGAAGCAAGACGCCACCGCTGCAAGTACCGTCTCAGCCGTTGATGCTGAGGCGGTGCTCAACTTTGTATGTCGATTAACTCAGACCGTATTGAATAAAAGCGAACACAGCTTAGTTATCGTTGATGATCAAAGAGATCGACTCCAAGCGTTAGATGAGCAACTGTGGTCATTTGATGCCACTAGCTTTATTCCGCATACCCTGATCTCTGATGAACAAATCACTGCAGAAAAACTTACTGCCCCAGTGACCCTACTTTCGTCATTGCCACCAAACTTCGATGGCGTAGTCCTAAATCTAGCTCCTTCTGCCCTTACTTTATCCCAAAACGGCACGCTACCTGATCGGATTTTGGAAATTATCACCCCTGATGAAGTCAGTAAGCAACAAGGCCGTGATAAATACCGAGCCTATCGCGACTTAGGCTTTGAGCTTATCTACTACCCTATTAATTAGCCTTCCTTACTCCCTTTTTTCCCCCTATTGTCTGTTTAACCTTAGACAGAAACCGGCTTTTAGCTGGCTTTTTTTGTATTTATTATTAAAGCCAATTTATAGTTATTTGTTGCAGACCAGTTCAAGTTTTGTATAATCAGGGCATAATCTGATTATGTGATAGAGCTTAGCGGAGTAACGTTTACTATAATTTCACTGTCAATGGCTCTTAAAACTCTATCTTTCAATCAAATCATCTACCTTAATTATATCTGGGCATGGGCGTGAAGCTTATGCACTGTATACTTTTATTTTTTATTTTAGTGCTGACCCTACTTCAGTTAGCATTTATTTGGAGAGCTTATGAGAGCCCTTATTGACATGTACCAACGCATCGGCTTGGTGCCTCTAATTATTATTGGGCTAGTAATTGGTATCTTAATAGGCTGGTTATTGCCTTCAGTGGGTATCGCGTTAGGCTTACTTGGTACCTTATTTGTGGGCGCGCTAAAGGCTGTGGCGCCTATTTTGGTATTCATTTTGGTAATGGCGGCAGTCAGTCAGCACCAAGGTCAAAGCCAAGTTCATGTCAAACCAGTGTTGATCATGTACATTTTCGGCACTTTCTTGGCAGCCTTAACTGCTGTGATAGCAAGCTTTACCTTCCCAACTGAGCTGATTGGCCTAAATACCATTGAAGCGGTTACTGACCAAGCCCCTCCTTCTGGGTTAAAAGAAGTGTTGACTACGCTACTTATGAACTTAGTCGACAATCCAGTTAATGCCATCGCCAGTGCCAACTACATGGGTATTTTGGCTTGGGCCTTAATCATTGGTTTTGCGCTACGTAAAGCCTCTGCTACCACTCGCACTATGGTCGCTGACTTATCAGAGGCCATCTCTAATGTGGTGCGTTTTGTTATCGCCTTTGCTCCTATTGGTATCTTAGGCTTAGTGGCTAATACCATTGCTGAAACAGGCTTTGGGGTCTTAGCAAGCTATGGCCGTCTGCTAGCAGTCCTGCTGGGCTCTATGCTGTTCATTGCCTTAGTGGTTAACCCCCTTATTGTGGCCTTTAGTATTCGTAGAAACCCTTATCCTCTGGTATTTACCTGCTTACGTGAGTCAGGGATTACTGCGTTCTTTACCCGCTCATCGGCGGCTAACATTCCGGTCAACATGAACTTAGCCAAAAAGCTCGGCTTACATGAAGACACTTACTCAGTGACTCTACCTTTGGGCGCAACCATTAATATGGCAGGGGCCGCCATCACCATTAACGTGCTGACCTTAGCTGCCGCTCATACCTTGGGGATATCGGTGGACTTCGGCTCGGCCTTATTGCTTAGTGTGGTAGCTACCATCTCTGCGACTGGTGCTTCAGGCGTGGCAGGCGGATCCTTACTACTTATTCCACTGGCTTGTAGCTTATTTAATATTCCTAATGATATTGCGATGCAGGTTGTGGCCATTGGCTTTATCATTGGTGTGGTTCAAGACTCGGCAGAAACGGCGCTTAACTCGTCAACTGACGTATTATTTACCGCAGCCGCTGACCCAGTCATGAAAAACAAAACTGCTTAAGCGTGAAATCAACCAAAGCGCTAAGCTACTAAACTAAGCCAACTAAATAGCATTAAAAAAAGAGGCCTCAACACTGTTGGGGCCTCTTTTTTGGTAGTTGTTCAATCCTAAATAAAATTGTCCAATTCTAAAACTGTTCGGTTCTAAAATTGTTCGGTGCTAAATATAGCTATTAGCAATAACTTAGCGAAAGAATAAAGCCAATTACTGCGACTTTATTTCGACCTCAATGGTATGTACCGGCTGCATTGAAGCTAGCTGCTGACGCTTAAACTGACGTAGCTGCTCTACTTCATCTAACAGCTCCAAAATCAGCCCAATGGCCGGAATACTGGCGTCGAAATCACGACTTAAGCGTGATGCTCGGCGCACTGTCGCCAATTGATAACCGGTGAATTGCTGGGTTTCTGGCACATCATATTCGATGACATTTTCTTCTATTAACGCCATTACCCAATTACGCTCAGCCCCACAAGCGGCAACGAGCTCATCTAAGGTCATGATAATATCGTTAAACTCATTAGAATGTTTCATGATAACCGTCCCTCTTATAGTTATATTTTTAGCGCTTTATAGTGATATCAGCGAAGCTTTGTTTTAAGGCTTCATACGCTTGCTGCTGCGCTTCGGTACTAACCTCCGGGTTAACAATATTTAAAGTAAGGTATAGGTCTCCTGCCTGCTTGGCTGGAATACCTTTACCCTTAACCCTTAGGTGACTACCGGATTTACTATTTTTGGGTATGGTCACCCCAAAAGTTCCGGCTGGGGTACTGACATTAATCTTCTCACCTAACGCTGCCTCCCAAGGGGTAATATTGACCGTTTGATAGACATCAGTGCCTTCTAAGCGAATGTTGTCATCATGCTCAATTATCACCTTTAAGAATAAGTCACCATTTTTGCCACCCCCATAGCTGGCTGCCCCTTGACCACTTAGGCGAATTTGCTTGCCTTCGGTGATACCTTTGGGGATTTTGATTTTCAAGGTTTTTTGTTCATGACTTACCGTACCGTCTGACTGACGAGTGGGGACATTCAATTTAATACTATAGTCATCACCCTTATAGACCGAGTCTAAACTGACGCTAATCTCTGCATGTTGGTCTTGGCCTGGCATAGGTCCTGCTTGTTGGAACGCATTGCCAAAGTGATCATAGCCTTCAAAGCCAGATTGCGCCGATTGATGAGAGGACTTAGCCCCTCCTCTACCTGCACCGAACGCTGAGAAGATATCATCAAAGCGGAAGCTACCACTGCCAAATGGAGCACCTTCACCAAATTGATCTTTGATGTCCTCCCATCTAAAGCCACCCTGCCCGCCTGCACCGCCAAAACCGCCTGAGCCACCAAAGCCGCCTGAGCCACCAAAGCCGCCGGCTCCTGCGAAGGGGTTATCCTGCATCGCATCATATTGTGCGCGCTTTTCAGGATCACGTAAGGTCTCATAAGCGTTATTAATTTCTGCTATTTTTTCATCAGCATCTTTGGCTTTACTGACATCGGGATGGTATTTACGTACCAACTTTCGGTAAGCCTTTTTAATATCGTTTTCTGAGGCATCTTTACTGACACCTAAAACATCATAAAAACTTTTTTCTGCCATTATTATTATTCCTTTTAAGCGTTTTAATCTAAAAAAACCAGCTCTTAGGGTTATATATAAGGGCTGTTAATGAATATTTCACCTTCCATCAAGCCAAGTTTGTTGAATTTATAGCCACAGAGCGCTTCAACTGTATCACGCTCATGCTACTGTTCATACTGCTCAAGCTCAGTCATGGCCATCAACATCTCCTCTTCAAGCTGTGCCTGTTGCTGCTGCAAGGAAGCCTGTTCATCTAGTAGCTTTAACAGCTCGTCTTTACGAGCCTCCTCATAAAGCGTGGTATCGGCTAGCTTTAATTCTAAATCTGCTAAGCCATCGACCACTTTATCTAGTTTTTTCTCAGCTTGCTCGATACGTTTTCGGATTGGCGCCGTTAACTTGCGCTGCTCTGCAGCCAGTTTGCGGCGCTCTTCTTTGCTCAGCTGTGGCTCTTCTGCCTTCGCTTTAGCTTCCGCTGCTTTTCTGTCTTCTTCTGCCTGTATCGCTGCTTGGTTGGCGGCCGCTTTGGCATCACGAGACTCTTTTGCTGCTTCTTTGGCATCTGATTTACGCTGATCAGACAACCATTTTCCATAGTCTGAGACGTCGCCTTCAAACTCTTGTAGCTTACCGTCATGCACCAGATACAGCTCATCACAGACGTTGGCAATAAGTTCGCGGTCATGCGATACCAACACCACTGCACCGGCGAACCCTTGCAGTGCCATGGTCAACGCTTGGCGCATTTGCAAATCTAAGTGGTTGGTGGGCTCATCTAGCACCAATACGTTTGGCTTTTGCCACACAATTAATGCCAAGGTCAGACGCGCCCGCTCACCGCCTGAGAACAGCTTACTTGGTGTATCAATACGATCACCACGGAAATCAAAGCTGCCTAAAAATGAACGCAGCTCAGCGTCAGAGGTCTTGCCAGCAATACGGCGCATCATAATCATCGGCGTGGCCTCGGCATCCAAGCTGTCCATTTGATGTTGGTTAAAGTAGCCGATATGTAGCGTGTCTGAAACCTTATAACTGCCCGTCAGCGGTTCAAGCTCTCCGACTAAAGCTTTAATTAAGGTGGATTTACCCGCCCCATTCATTCCCAATAGGCCAATGCGGGTGTCAGGGGTAATCTGTAAGCTGACGTCTTTTAGAATGGGTGTTTCACTATAGCCAATATCGGCTGACTTCAGCGAAATCAGCGGCGAGCTCATGTGGCTAGGCTCATAAAACTGGAAGGTGAAGGGGTTGTCTGCCATGACCGGAGAAAGATCCGCCATACGCTCTAGCTGCTTTAAGCGGCTTTGCGCTTGCTTAGCTTTAGAGGCTTTGGCACGAAAGCGGCGCACGAAGTCCTCTAAATGCGCGCGGGTGGTCTCTTGCTTTTCATAAGCCTGCTGCTGCTGTGCCAGACGCTCACTACGGGTGCGCACAAACTGTGAATAGTTGCCGGTGTACAGCGTCAAACGCTGATTTTCGACATGAAGAATATAGCTAATGGTGGCATCCAAGAAGGTTTGATCATGCGAGATAAGCAGTACCGTGCCATCAAATTTGGCAATCCACTCTTCTAACCATAAGATAGCATCTAAGTCTAAGTGGTTGGTGGGCTCATCGAGTAACAGCAGGTCGGCACGGCTCATCAAGGTTTTCGCCAAATTCAGGCGCATACGCCAGCCCCCAGAGAAATCATTTACAGGTAGCTCGTGTTGATTGGGCTTAAATCCTAGGCCAGCCATAATCTGTGCCGCTGTGGTGGGGGTTCGATAACCATCGATGTCATCGAAGCGTTGATACAGCTGGGCAATCTCGGCATCGCTTAAACTGTCCGGCGCCATCATTTTTTGATTCAGTTGGTACCACTCTTTGTCGCCGCTTAATACGTAATCGATGGCAGGTTGACTGCTGCCTTCGACTTCCTGTGCCATGTGCGCCACCTCCCAACCACTGGGAATGCTAATATTACCGGCATCCACGGTTAACTCATCAGTAGTCTGCTCCCCCATATAGGTCAGAATCACCCCAAATAGAGTAGATTTACCGGTACCATTGTTGCCGGTTAGTCCCACTTTTTGGCCGGGGTGGATCTGGAAAGTGGCGTCTGAGAATAGGATTCTGCCATCACGGCGGACACTGACTTTGTTAAATTCAATCATGGATATTAATCACTTTTTGGTTAATGCTAAGCGGGATAGGCAACTTACGGCTTAGGGGCGATGCTCATAAAAAAAACATGCAAAAAAAAACACAGTTTATCTGTTAAAAGGCATTGAAAATAAAGCATTATGCCTCATTATGTTATACTGAATGACTAATTATTTAAATAATCGTAAAATCAGTTCAACACATGACCTGTTAACGGCCCAGATAAAAGTGATCTGTTATTGATGCACGCCCATTGTAAAAAATTTACCCTCATCTTTATAGTAAGTTAGCTTTATAAAAGACCGTCTTCATAAAAACAGTCGCTTTATTATCGGACCCAGTACTAACCCAGATTTTGATTTTACGTTAAGTGAAGTTTTACACTTTACGAGGATACTATGACTACCATTACCTTAACTGACAGTGCGGCTAATAAAGTTCGCAAATTACGTGAAGAAGAAGGCGATCAAAACCTTATGCTACGAGTGTATGTCACTGGTGGCGGCTGTTCGGGGTTTTCATATGGCTTTAACTTCGCTGAAGAAGAAGGCGAAGATGATGCCAGCTTTGAAAACGATGATGTTACTTTACTGGTAGACTCACTCAGTTACCAATATCTGCAAGGCTCAACGGTAGATTACACGGAAGGATTAGAAGGCGCACGCTTTGTGGTGACTAACCCTAATGCAACGACCACTTGTGGCTGTGGCTCCTCGTTCTCTATCTAAAGGCTCTTTTGGTTCTAACCCCATTAAAGCCATAAATAACCGTTACAGTAATAAAATAAAAAGCATTGCCTTGGCCGCTACAAGCTCTAGTTTAGTATTGTAGCGGTTATTTTTTTATTAAATTTTAGAAAAACTTCCAGTGCTTACTCTATTGAAGTTTGGCTGAGTATTAATCTGACATTTGACTAGCTTTTGGCTGTCATTTAGCTGTTGTTTAGCTGTCATTTGTAAAACGCGCATGATTTTTTAATAGGTTTAAGCTACACTAAATCGATATATAAGTGGCCCAATTAGGCCTATAAAAAACTACTTTATCCCACCTAAGCTTTGTTAATTCATCTAAATTAATGAGTCGTGGGGTGCTTATTTGATTTTGAGACATAGTATGACTGATGTAACCGACAATTCAATTAACCCAAACCGCCCCTCACTTATTCCTTCCTGGCTATCAAGCAAGCATCTATCAAGTATGCTGCGCGGTATTGAAAAAGAAGGGCTAAGAATGCAGTCGGATGGCTTTTTGGCCCAAACACCGCATCCTAAATCACTAGGCTCAAAGTTAACTCACCCTTACATTACTACCGACTACTCGGAGAGCCTGCTAGAGCTTATTACCTCTCCAAAGCCAACGGTGGCCGAAACTTTAAATATGCTACGTGAGCTGCATGTATTGGTGTATCACTCGCTTGAAGAGGGGGAGCTGATGTGGCCTCTGTCCATGCCTTGTATGCTGTCCTCTGATGATAATGACATTCCTTTAGCAGAATACGGTAGCTCTAATGTGGGCCGTTTAAAGACCCTATATCGTAGCGGTCTAGGTATTCGCTATGGCCGCCGAATGCAAACCATTGCCGGACTGCATTACAACCTATCTTTTGGTGATGACTTATTCACAGCTTGGCGCGACAGCTTACCACAACAAGAGCAGGCCGAGTCGTTGACCGAGTTTAAGAACATCAAGTATTTAGGCCTTATCCGTAACTTCAAGCGCATGAGTAGCTTGGTATTGTATTTAACTGGCGCCAGTCCTTCAGTATGTCCTTGCTTCCTTACCGGACGCGAGCATGATTTAGAGCTGATGAATAAAACCACTTACTATAAGCCAAAAGCAACCAGCTTACGTATGAGTAAGCTTGGCTATACCAATAGTGTTCAAGACCAGCTGGATATTCGTTATAACAATCTGCCGGAATATGTCGCTGGATTACGTAAAGCGATCAATACCCCGTTCTCAGGCTTTAGTGAGCTTGGGTTAGATGATGAGCAAGGCAACCCAATTCAGATCAATGACCATATCTTGCAAATTGAGAATGAATACTATAGCCCTATTCGTCCGAAGCAAATTGCAGAGTCCGAAGAGACCCCAAGTCACGCATTAGAAGCCCGCGGTATCGCCTACGTTGAGTTTAGAGCCGTTGACCTAGACCCATATAGCGATATTGGTATCCGCCTATCGACCGCCTGTTTCTTGGAAGTATTGGCGCTGTATTGCTTATTAACTGACTCACCAGATTTACTACCAGAAGAAGATGAGCTTCTGGCAGAAAACGTGGAAAGAGTGGTCAACAATGGCCGCGAACCGGGCTTAACCATTAAAACTTGTGAGGGCGAAGTGGCGCTCAGTGAGTGGATGAGAAAGCATCTAGAAGCCATGTTGCCTCTAGCCACCTTACTAGATACAGAATATGGCGGTAATAATTACCGCGTGGCAGTGACATTGATGTTAGGTAAAGCCGTCTATCCAGATGCAACCTTGTCTGCTCAGGTGTTGGCCGATACCGAGAAGCTAGGCAGCACTTGGAGTCTTGGTCATGCTCTAGCTCTACAGCATCGTGAGTCTATTATGCGCAGCTCTTTAAGCCCAAACACACAGGCTCACTATGAAGTATTGGCGGAGAAATCTTGGATACAGCAGCATGATCTTGAAAAAAATGAAACCCAAGACTTCTATGATTATATCCAGCAATACCGCTAATGATTTGTGCTTAAAATTATTACAACGGCTTGGCTGTCACTACCATTAAAGTTTGGACATTTTTACTATTAACCATTGCCAAGGAACACCCTGCATGACACGCTTACTAACTTACCGTGCTCTTAATTTTGTCTTGGTTTTATTCGCTGTCATAGGCATGGCTTTTGCCATTTTGTTTTTACAAAACTATAAGGGGCTTGAGCCTTGCCCGCTGTGTGTCTTTCAGCGGATTGGGCTCATGGTAATGGGTGTTTTCGCACTCATTGCTGCCATTGGCAATCCGAAAACCAAGGCCATACAGCTATTATTATGGTTAGGTTCAATGGCCGGTATCCTTTGGTCAGCAGGTGTGGCGGCGCGTCATGTGTGGCTACAGCATCTACCGCCTGATCAGGTGCCTTCGTGTGGCCCAGGTCTAGACTACTGGTTAGAAGCTTTGCCCATGAAGCAGGTGATTAACCAAGTACTGTCCGGTTCAGGGGAATGTGCTGAAATCAGTTGGCGCTTCTTAGGGCTCTCTATCCCAGAGCAAGCCCTTATCTTGTTTAGTGCTTTAATTTTGGTTAATCTACTGGTTTTATGGCGTATTATCAAAAATAAAACCGCTTAATGGCTCAAGCTAAGCCCTGACCCAAGACCCTTATTAATAAAGGCTATTTATTGTTTTCAAAAGTTCTTGTTAACTAAGGCTATGATTAGCAAAGCCGTTGCCATACAGCCGGCTTCCCCACTTTCATTTATGTAGATAAAAATAAGAGGTTCCATGCACGTTCATATTTTAGGTATCTGTGGCACATTTATGGGCTCACTGGCATTATTGGCTCGTGACCTGGGTCATACCGTCACTGGATCAGATGCAAACATTTATCCGCCGATGTCCACTCAACTTGAACGCGCTGGAGTTGCTATCCAAGAAGGGTATCATGCCAGTCACCTACAGCCTGCGCCTGACTTGGTTATTGTGGGTAACGCCATGAAACGTGGGATTGAAGCGGTGGAATATATGCTAGATGAAGGCATCCCTTATACTTCAGGCCCGCAGTTTTTGTCAGAGCAAGTATTACAGAACCGTCACGTTTTGGCGGTTGCTGGAACTCATGGCAAGACCACAACCACCACTATGTTGGCTTGGATCCTGCACTACTGTGGTATTGACGCCGGCTTCTTAATCGGTGGCGTACCTTTGGTGGACAGTGAAGATGAGAAATTGACCAAAGCTTTTGCTCACAGTAGCTACTTGGGTGCAGATAAAAATGCTCAAGGTGAACGCGGTTACTTCGTTATTGAAGCCGATGAGTACGACTCAGCTTTCTTTGATAAACGCTCAAAATTTGTCCATTACCGTCCGCGTACCGCTATTTTGAACAATCTTGAATTTGACCATGCCGACATTTTCAAAGACTTAGACGCCATTCAAACCCAGTTCCATCATATGATTCGTATGATTCCAAGCAGTGGTCAAATCATTATGCCAGGTCACACGCCTAGCCTTGAATCTACTATTGATAAAGGCTGCTGGACTCCTATCTGGCGTACTGAAATTACCGATAACGCTCAGGCGGACAGAAGCGGCGACTGTAACTGGCAAGCTGAGCTGATTGCGGATGACGGCAGTGAGTTCAAGGTGCATTATCATGATGCTAAGAGTGCCAAGCCGCTCAGTGGCGAAGTACATTGGGGCATGAGCGGTCGTCATAATGTAGAAAACGCTATGGTTGCCGTGGCGGCCGCTTTCAATATCGGCATCAGTGTAGAACAGGCTTGTGAAGCCTTGTCTCAGTTCTCCGGCATTAAGCGCCGCATGGAGCTGATTGCAGATCTACAGCTTTCTGCTACCCATAAGGTAAAAGTGTTTGATGACTTTGCCCACCACCCCACCGCGATTACTACTACCTTAGATGGCGCCAAAAAGAAACTTAAAGCAGCCAAAATTTGGGCCATTATCGAGCCCCGTAGTAACACCATGAAACTTGGGGTTCATAAAGACAGCTTAGCTGCCTCTGCACAACTGGCGGATGAAGTTATCTGGTATGAGCCTGCAGGCTTGGAGTGGGGTCTAACTGATGTGGTAGAAACTGCCACCAATATCAGTAATAAACAGTACGTGATGAATGATACGCAAGCGATCATTGACCACCTAGTGTCTCAACTGGGTCAAGCAGGTACAGAAGATGCGGTTATTATCATGTCAAACGGCGGCTTTGAAGGCATTCATCAACGCTTATTATCGGCCTTACAAGCTGGGTCAAAATAATGGCTATTGATGCTATTAATGGCTCTTAAACGTATTTAGTTAAGGCAAAATTATTATCCTCTTACTCTGCATACAGAGTAAGGGGTTTTTTATTTAGTACCGGCTTTTAGTTTGCGAAAGACTTAAGCTCTAAAACATAAGTTTCAACAAAAGCCTATATAAGTCTTACAATTAGTTAACCAAATATAGCTACTTCTTTTCAATTTGCTTACTATTATCACAGAGCTAGTACATGGTTAACAATTCCGCCTTACCAGTGCTCGACAATATTGATTACAATCCCTGCTAAGATATCATTTTGAGACGTAAAGTCTGTAACATTATAAATTAAGGAAGGTTAATCATGATTTGGACAATTATTATTGGATTAGTAGCGGGTCTACTAGCACGAGCCATCAAACCAGGTAATGATGCAATGGGCTGGATTATGACCATTGTTTTAGGTATTGCCGGCTCTTTTGTAGGGGGCTTTATCGCCAGTGCCATTGGGGTAACTAGTGATGGTAACTTTATCAGCCTAGCCTTCTCAGTCATTGGTGCTATTATTTTATTATTTATCTATGAGCTGATTGTCAGTAAGACTTCATCTTAAGCTTGATAGAGATATAGCTATCCATAGTTATTTAAAGACTAAAGAAAAGATAAAATATAAAGTATATTCGAGGCTTTATGCCTAGTTTTACCTTGGCGGACTTAGTGATAAGTCCGCTTTTTTTGGCCTTAACCCCTTGATATTTATCTCTTCACCCCTCATTTAGTTAGGTATAATAGCTTAATGCTGTAATTTAACTTTAATTGATACCTATGTGATTTCCTATGGCCATATTACCTATTTTGAGTTATCCAGACCCTCGTCTACGTACCATCGCTGAGCCGGTTAAAAGCGTTGATGCCGATATCAAACAGCTTATCGCAGATATGATTGAAACCATGTACGATGCCAAAGGTATTGGACTGGCCGCCACCCAGGTTGACCGTCATATTCAGCTTATCGTCATGGATTTATCTGAAAACAACGACTCGCCGAGGGTGTTTATTAACCCCAAGATTACCCCTTTGGTCGAAGATAAGAAGCCGTATGAAGAGGGCTGCTTGTCTGTGCCCGATGTCTATGACTCAGTAGAGCGTCCTGTTAAAGTAAAAATCGAAGCCTTAGATGGTGAGGGCAATGCCTTTGAAGAGGTGGCAGAAGGCTTGTTGGCAGTATGTATTCAACACGAGATGGACCATTTAAACGGGGTTCTTTTTGTGGATTATCTTTCGAGCTTAAAACAGACTCGGGCCCGTGATAAAGTACGCAAATACCTAAAAGCCCGTGAAAAACAGCTTGAGAAATCAAAAGCTTAATTAGTGTTATCGATAACTTTATCGAGCAGACCTTATCAGGCGAATCTTATAAAGAGCACCCTTTGACCCTATGGCCAAAGGGTGTTTTTTTGGCAGGTGTTAATTACTTTAAGCCCAGTACATCTTGCATGTCATAACGCCCTGGTTGTTGGCTGACAATCCAAGTTGCAGCACGTACTGCCCCTGCGGCGAACGTCATACGCTCACGAGCATGGTGCTTAATCTCTACCATCTCACCATCTGCAATCAACATCACACTGTGATCGCCAATAATTTCACCACCACGGATGGCATGAATACCAATCGAGCCTGGCTTACGCTCACCTGTGTGTCCTTCACGGCCATAAATAGCCACTTCTTTTAGGTTCTGACCACGGGCTTCTGCAGCTGCATTGGCCATCATAAACGCTGTCCCTGAAGGCGCATCGACTTTGTGCTTATGGTGAGCTTCAATTACCTCGATATCTGCGGTATTGCCAAAGGCTTTGGCCGCCATTTCGATCAGCTTTAAGGACACATTAACCCCAGTTGAGTAGTTCCCCGCATATACCACTGGGATTTGCTCACAAGCACTGTCTAAAGCCTGCTGCTGTGCCTCACTCAGCCCTGTGGTACCAATAACCATAGCCACCTTATGCTGAGCACATAGCTGTACGTTTTTCTCCGTAGAGTCTGGCAAGCTAAAGTCAATTAGCACATCAATTTTGCTAAGTTCTGCCTCTAAATTGTCACTCAATGCCACGCCATTTTTTTCTAACCCCACCAGCTCGCCGGCATCGACACCCACAAGGCTTGAACCACTACGCTCAACAGCAGCGGCTAACTGAGTTTGCGGATTTTGGGTAACCGCTTCAATTAACATCCGTCCCATACGCCCACCGGCGCCAATAATGCCTACTTTAATAGGTGCTGAGCTTGAGTCTGTCATTTTTATTTTCCTTAGTTATTAGTTAACTGCTATTTATGATAACCAAATTAATGCGATGAATAATAATAGCATGATTGCTAAGTACGCTGAATTTGTTAACCTTGAAATCTGCTTTGTCGCAACAAAATTTTATTTATTACCTAAAAAAGCCTCCCGACTCTAATGAATCGGGAGGCTGACAATCAATCTGACTTGACCATATATAAAGAATATAGAGAGAAAAGATAGAGCGGAATTGGCCCTACTAAATTGCCCTTATTATTAGTCAAATAAATCGCCTAACTTTTCAAAAAAAGACTTTTTCTTTGGCGACTGATGGTGCTTACTGTCACCGTCTAGCGTATCTTGGAACTGACGTAATAGATCTTTTTGTTCTCGGGTTAAGTTCACTGGAGTCTCTACCATGATGCGGCAGATCAAGTCGCCTTTCATCGTGGTGCGAACTGGAGTTACCCCTTTACCACGCACACGTAACAGCTTGCCGCTTTGGGTACCCTCTGCTACTTTTAGTTTTACTTTGCCATCTAAGGTTGGGATTTCTACCTCTTTACCTAAGGCTGCATCGGTGATACTAACCGGTACGTCCATATACAGATCCGCGCCTTGACGCTTAAATACTGGGTGCTCTTTGACGCGAACCTCAACGTATAAGTCGCCATTCTCAACACCTGCCCCGCCAGCTTCGCCCTCACCTGCTAAGCGGACTCTGTCGCCATCATCTACCCCAGCTGGGATAGAAACCTCTAGGGTACGTGACTTGTCTTTTACGCCGCTACCATGACAGTCGTTACAAGGGTTCTTAATCTCTTGACCTGTGCCGCCACAGTTTGGACAAGTTTGCTGTACCGCAAAGAAGCCTTGCTGCATACGCACTTGGCCATGACCACCACAGGTGCTACAGGTTTGAATATCAGAAGCGTTTTTGGCACCCTTACCATCACAAGTCTCACAAGGGGCAGGAGCGGTAAAGCTGATCTCTTTTTTACAACCACGTACCGCCTCTTCTAAGGTAAGCTCAATGACGTAACGTAAGTCTGAGCCACGACGTTGACGACCGCCCCCACGAGACTGACCAAAGATGTCGCCGAAGTTACCGAAGATATCGCCAAAGATGTCTTGGAAGTTACCGGCCCCAGCACCGCCGAAGCCACCGCCGCCCATACCACTCTCAAACGCTGCGTGTCCCATACGATCATAAGCAGCACGTTTGTCTTTATCATTCAATACTTCATAAGCCATTGAGGCTTCTTTGAACTTCTCTTCAGCCTCTGGATCATCAGGGTTACGGTCAGGGTGGTACTTCATGGCCAGCTTGCGGTAGGCCCTTTTAATCTCTCGCTCATCTGCGTTTCTATCAACGCCCAAAACTTCGTAAAAATCTCGCTTACTCATGGAGGCTCCTATCAGTATGCCCATAAGGTTTCACGTGAAACATATCTATTCACGGTAACCAATGGCATTAAATTCGTTATAACCCACTAAGGATTTAAATAAATCAAAAAATTAAATAATACTTTGCCTGTTTAATGGTGACAAACACCTCAATTATCAAGCGGTTATGCTAAAATCACTGCATTATCCTTATAATTTGGCACAGTTAGCGACTTCACTTTATGAAATCATTAAAATTATTCTTAGTTACTTTGCTCGTTGTGGCCGTCGCCTTGTTCGCCGGATCGCCTTATTACACGGCTTATCAGCTAAAAAAAGCTTATGATGCCAATGACGGTGCCGCTTTAGTCAGCCATATAGATTTTGATCAGCTGCAGCCCAATATTCAAAATCAACTAACCACCAAATTCAGCAACACTTTGCAGCAGTATCCTTTGGTAGCGCAGTTGGGCGGTGATGCCTTGATTCAGGCTGCGGATGACTTTATTGTTCAGTCAGTGAATAAAGCGGTTACGGCTGACAATATAAGCGCTCTAATTGACACCCAAGGCCAAGCCAATCAAGCTACCAAAGAGCTGGCAGCTGCTTGGGCCATTGCTAGCAACAAAGTGGATCTAAAACTGTTAGTGCAAGATCTTATTATCCAGCGCGGTGATATCCAAGCCGTGATCCAGAACCAGACAAAAAAGGTGATGCAGCAGCAGTCGAATGAGCTACAAAGTCATGTAGAAAGCGGGAAAGACAGCGACAAACCTCAGCTGTCTTATTGTGGTATGAACTGTTTCACCATCTCAGGCCAAGTAAAGGGATATCCATTGACGTTAGAGATGCAGCGTCAAGGGTTACTGGGCTGGAAGGTGGTCGATGTAGTATTGCCATAAAAGCCCATCATGTATGAGCTTAACTGGCCGATAAATTACCTTGTTTCTAAGCCTCTAAAGACTATTGCACCCCTAAAAAGGGTAAAAAACGAGGATCTTGGTAAGGCGCATTGAATTGCACCCCATCTTCACGATAAATGGCCGGTGTCGCAAACACCGCAAGGCCGGCCGCTTTCATGTGATTATCCTTCATATGATTCACCGTAGTATTGGCACAAGTGTTAGCTACCGCCTCCCCTGCCATTGCTTTATCTAAGGCTTGGCGACGAGCTTTCTTATCAGTCTCACACCAGATTTGACGCATTTGCTCTGGTGACTCATCATAATAAGGATAGCCAATAACCTTTACCGTAATGCCTTTGGCATTTAGATTGGCCATGTCTTGGTGCATGACTCGGCAATAGGGACAGTTAATATCGGTGGCGACATAGATCACCGCTTGCTCTTTGCTGCTAGCAGGATAGATGACCAAGTTATCCTCATCCAATTGTGACAGCACATGCAGGTTTTTCTTTTGTTCAAAGTCGGTATCTAAACCGGCAAATTGACCATTTTTGATGACTGAAATTTCACCACTGGTAAATACGCTAGCCTCATTATTGGTAATAAAAGGTTGTCCCTTTAAGGTAATGCCCCAAATAACTCCGGGTACTGCTGTGTGATATAGCGCTACCTCAGGAGTAATGTTTTTTAATAAACTGCTATTGGCCAATATAGAAGCTCGCAACTCTTTGCTAACTGGCATACCGCTAAGTGTTTTGCTCGGTGCTTCTTTTGGCGGGGTAGATTTTTTTGGACTAGGGTTGGCATTTAACTCACCCTGCAAGATATAGTTGCCATCGGCGGTAATATGCAGCGGTGGCTGTGGTTCTGCCCCTGCAGGTTGAGCTAGCGTAACTTGATACATAGAAGGCAGTTTTGAGGGCGTAATTGAGGTGATTGGAGCGGTCATGCCTGCCCCCTGAAGCAGTTGTTTGATGCTCTGCTTTTGCTGCTCACTTGGTGCTTTTAGGGGAGTATTGCTGTTTGCGGCTATCTTGTCATAAGCGTTATTAAATACTTCAATATCAGCCTGAGCCGAGGACATTACGGCAAAAGGGGACAGCGTGATAGACGCCAGTAACGACAAAGCCAAAAACTTATTCCTTGTTGCACTTGGCTTATTTGAAAAGTGTGGCATAAAAGCTCCTAAATAGACATCAATTAACTATAGAAATTTATATAATAATAATATCTTATCTATCTTACTCAGATGACTCTATTCGTTACTTTTTGTTAGACGCTCACTATCTATCTCGGCTATCTATCTCAATGCACTAATCATCTAGCCCATCATACACTCTACCCAAATTGTCTGGGACCCCGTCTAACACCATCACCTCATCGAGTAAACAGCGATCAGGGGCTTGTGTCACTGTCTGATTCTGCTTTAGATAATCTTCAGCCGACTGCTCAAAGCCACCTGCCATAATCATGTCCTGCATATTAAATTTAACCTGTAGCATCTCTAAGGTTTGATTCCGTTTATCAAAGACAGTTACTGCATTGGGAAAGACCGGAGTCACGTATTTAGAACCATTAAATAATGCCAAACAACCATTACGGTAAACCAGCTTGCCTCCTTGTGCTTTCATTGTTCTAACTTGATACAAGTCTGAAGTCTTAAAGGGATAGCTGTAAAATAAATCATCGCCATAACTGGATGGTTCTGTTTTTATTATGGGCAATTGAGAATTCGCATTTTCACTACTGTCAGCAATGCCTGCACTCTGGCATCCTATTAAACTCACCAATAAAAAAACACCAAAACTGGCACCCAATATTGGTTTAATTATTGAAGTCATTCTCCCTTACTCCTTTTTGCTATATTTATGATTATTTTTCTTTTTTTATTAAGCTGTTTATAGCAATACTATCAATACAAGGCATCAAATAATAGACAAAAAAACGGGCACCTAAAGCGCCCATTTCAATAAAAAACTAACTAAACTTACTATCAATTAGAAGCTATTTACTTCATCTTCGGTCAAGAAGCGGCTCTCCCCTTTCTCCAGACCTTCTAAAGTAATGCCGCCAATACTGGCCCGGTGTAGCTCAATCACTTTATTGCCGAAGTAACCCATCATCCGTTTTACCTGATGATATTTGCCTTCGGTTAAGATAAGACGAGCATGAGTATCATCGATAAACTCTAATGTCGCCGGCTTAGTCGGCTCATAATCCCCATCTAATAAGATACCTTGAGCTACTTTCTTAATCGCATGGGCTTGCTCTGCTTCATCCATTGGGTCCGCTAGGGTCAGCTCATATACTTTTTCATGCAAATGACGCGGACTGGTCACACGATGTAGCCAGCTGCCGTCGTCGCTTAACAGTAACGCCCCTGTGGTATCGACATCTAAACGACCCGCAATTCGCAAGCTACCCAGCTCAGGTATGGCGATAAGCTCGGTCACCATGGGATACTCTTTCGGTTTTAGAGTACACTCAAAGCCTTCAGGCTTATACAGCAGTAAATAACGACTGCCGGTGGCAACGGATAAAGGCTCACCCGCCCACATCACTTCATCGTTGAGCACATCAACATGCACACTACCATCTTTTACCACTTCATCATTGACCGTAATCTCACTGGCATGCAGCACTTTTTTGGCTTCTTTACGCGACAGCTCGGTGGCCTTACTGATAAATTTGTCTAAACGCATTTATGTTATCCTTGGCTTTATAACTGATATAGTTATGCTAGATATAATTTGGTTATATATACCTTTGCTTAAATGACACTGTACCGGGTTATAAATATTTTTGTGTTACTACAGATGTAGATTGTATGGTGACCAGTTTACCACACCCACTGTCTGTAAAATTGATGACTTTTTTTAATCCCATACTTTTTATTCCGCTCCCTTTTAATACCAGTCTCTTTTAATAAGAGTTAGCCTTTATGACTTATCAAACTTTAGCCGCCCCTGTTACTACCCGACTTGACATCAAGAAGTCAGAATTTATCACTTATGCCTATCCGGTACACAGCCGTGAAAAAGCTATGTTTCACGTGGAACAGTTGCGTGAAAAGTACCCTGATGCGCGTCACCACTGTTGGGCCTATATTATTGGTGACCCCAATAACACTACCAGTGCCGGCTTTGATGATGACGGTGAACCCAATGGCACTGCAGGGCGCCCTATCTTAAATGTGTTGCAGCACAAAAGTATCGGTAACGTTATTGTGATCGTAGTCCGTTACTTTGGCGGCATTAAATTAGGAGCTGGCGGCTTAACCAGAGCTTACGCTGGCTCTGCACAAGCGGCGGTAGATGAAATGGTACTGACTCCTTATGTGCCAATGGCTCAAGTGCAGATTGAAGCTGATTTTGCCAACGAATCACAAGTGCGTTATGTGGTGGAAGACATGGGCGGTGAGATTGGCGAGGTTACTTACAGTAAGGCGGTGACCCTAACCGTTAACCTGCCTGAAGCTGAAATAGAAACTCTCAAAGAAAGATTGGGAATGGACGGCAGGGTGCTTGACGAACCAGAAAAGGAAACCAATGAGGATTAGCATAATACAACAAATCTCAGTAACCAACCGTTCACTGAAAATAGTTGGTTTTTGTTTACTTTGAGTCCATCATAAGGGCATTAATCTAACAACGTTAATCCTAACAATATTCAGAGTGCCTCCTTATGCTGTCTCAGTTAAAACAAAAACTAACCCCTAAATCAAAAGCTGGCTTTGACTCCCCTGAAATTAGCTCAAACACTACCAATAAAGCCAACTCTCAGACTAAAGTCAGCACAAATAACACCGAAGGGGCCAGCTTTACGCCTACCCCTTTCAATCCCCCTTTTTGGCTAACCAATCCCCATCTACAAACCATTTTGCCCAAGTTTTTTGCCCCAAAAGCACCGACTTATAGACGTGAAATTATTCGCGATTCACTAGATGAAAGCGATGTGGCTTATGACTTCTATGATGCGCATCCGCTAGACAACAGTCAGGGGCAACTGGAACAAACCCCGTTGGTAGTGCTGTTTCATGGTATGGAGGGCAGCAGTGACAGCCACTATGCCCGTGCTTTGGCGCATCAAATCCATGCTCAAGGCTGGCACTTCGTGGTGGCTCACTTCCGTAGCTGTGGCGGAATTCCGGCCAGCGGCCGTGTATTTTATAACGCAGGGGATACCGATGAGGTACACCACATGCTACAAACGCTAAACCAAAAATATGAAAACATCTATACCGTTGGCGTATCGCTTGGCGGCAATGCTTTGGCAAAATATATGGGCGAATATGCTACAGAGGTATGTTGTAAAGGCGCTGTGGCCATCTCCTCTCCGGTGGACATGTCGTCAGCAGCAATGAACATGCAAAGCTTCTTAGGTCAAAAGATTTATACCCCTTACTTGCTGAATCCCATTATCAAAAAAGCATTAAAAAATGAAATTAGTGATGAAGAAATTGAGGCCATAAAAAAGGTCGATCGTATCAGTGACTTTGACCACATTTTTACAGCTCCCCGCCATGGCTACCGCTCAAATAACGATTATTATCGCCGTGCTTCTGCCCTGCCCTATCTAATCGATGTGGCAAAACCGCTGCTATTAATCAGTGCCATGGACGATCCCTTTATTGGTTTCACTGCCACCAAAGAAGATGTCTCCAAGTCGGTGACTCTCATCGACACCGATCATGGTGGTCATATTGGTTATCTACGCTATCTGGCAGATCAAAAGAAGTTCGACATTAATTGGATTCCTGAAACTGTAGTGAACTATTTTAAATTTATTGGTATAGCAAACCAGTCATAAGGCCAATCAATTGAGTAACCGTAGCCTTTCTGTGACGGTCTAGGCACGTCTGCTGCTTTGCAATAAAAACTATTTTCAGCATAATCGATGGTCTAATCTAATTTGTGAGACTGTGAAATGTACCCTTTTTATCGTTATACCAAGTCTATTGTCAAAGCGATTTCTGCTCATAAAAAAGGCGATACGGTTGATCTGACCGATACCGCAGAGATGACATTCCGCTGTAGCTTAACCGATATCGACAACTTCTTTGAGATGAATAATGGTCGTGTGTTAACCCTATATGACTTCGGCCGCACCGATTTTGCCATTCGTTCTGGACTGGGTGAAAAACTACTCAAAAACCGTTGGGGCCTAGTAGTCGCCGGCAGTACTATTCAATACCGTAAGCGCATCCGTGCCTTCGATCTGGTCACTATTAAGACCCGTATTGCCGCTATTGATGAGCGCTGGATTTATGTGGAGCAGTCTATGTGGGTTAAGGGTAAACCTTGCTCTACCGTTTTATTGCGTACCGGTATTACTAAAGGGGGACGCGTAGTCGAAACCCAAAAGGTACTTGAGGCATTGGGTAAGTCTGACTGGGAAATGCCGCCCACAGGCTATGTGGCAGAATGGATTGAGAGTGACTCTGATCGTCCTTGGCCACCTAAAATGTAAGCTTTTAAAAGCACAAACTGCTTAAAACCAATTCAGCAATAGGGTTCATATAATGTGAGCCCTATTTTTATGCCTATAAGTTGACCCTCTCTATTTAAGCTTTATCAACTGGATAGCTTTGATATCAGTTATGGATATCGAACAAGGATGTCATAGATGAATATCAAAGAGGGATGTCAAATAAATCCTGTTGAATGATCATCATCAAACAGCATTGTTCTAAAAGAAGAGAATTTAAATCCAAGTGATAAAAATAGGCTTGTGAGGTGTAGAATAAGCGCCCGCTCTGCTACGCTAACTTTTAGTTAGCAGCTTTTATATATGATGCAGAATATCGGAGTAACTGCCTATGGGCTATGCAAATAATAGGTCAAATCAAACTCACATTGCTTCAAACAGTACTGGCAATAACAATAAATCAGATAAAAATCGTATAAATAATAATAAATACTCAATCATTTGGCGTTGGCATTTTTATGCCGGAATATTGATCGCTCCTTTGCTTATCATATTGTCATTATCGGCCTTAGGCATGTTATTTATAGCAAATACCGTGGGGCCTAATAATGAGCTGCTAACGGTCTCCAAACAAAGCTCAGCCACCCCTATATCGGTTCAGGCTCAAAGCGCACTGGCTACCCTGCCAGATAGCACGCTCAAGCAATACATTGCCCCTAAAAGTGAGGATAACGTCGCATTGTTCAGAGTTGGCTCTGCAGATAATGAGTATATGGTCGCTGTCGATCCCTATACTGCTGAGGTAATAACAAGCGCTCCGAGTAATAGCAATCTCTACCACACTTTTAATAATATTCATGCAGATTTACTGCTGGGAAAAACAGGCGATTATCTGTTAGAAACCGCGGCTTCTTTGACTGTATTACTGATATTGACCGGCTGCTACCTGTGGTGGTACAGACGTAAGTCAATCAAATCTATGCTGATTCCAAGTAGCAAACAAGCCAATAAACGCTCAGTCTTTGTCACCTTACACGCAACGTTAGGCACCTGGTTGTCAATTTTATTACTGCTATTTTGTGTGTCAGGAATGGCTTGGGCCGGTATTTGGGGTGGTAAAATCGTGCAAGCCTGGAGTCAGTTTCCTGCTGGTAAATGGGGCAATGGGCCCATGCCAACCTCGGTGATTGCACCGACACATGGTGAAGCCTTAAATAGTGGCAGTGTTAACGAAGTGCCTTGGATTCTCGAATTAACACCCATGCCTACATCAGGTTCGACATTAGGCGACAAGGGTATTAGTCCCTCTTCTCCTATAACTATTGATACAGTGGATAAATTCGCTCGTGAAAGTGGATTTCAGGGACGTTATCAGCTTAATGTGCCGCAGGATGAGACCGGGGTTTGGACACTTAGCCAAGACTCTATGAGTTATGATATGCCCAGTCCGACCGCAGATCGCACCCTGCATATAGACCGTTATTCGGGCAATGTTTTGGCTGATATTCACTATGCAGATTACAACGCTTTCGGTAAGTTTATGGCCGTGAGTATTGCTTTACATATGGGTACTTTGGGGCTGTGGAGCTTATTGGCTAATGTTTTATTTTGCTTATCTGTTATCGCAATTTGTATTAGCGGTTATGTTATGTGGTGGCAGCGCCGTCCAAGTAAACTTAACGCTAATTCATCCCGCAAAGTAGGTTTAAACCCACCGCCGGCTAAAGGCAATATCCCATGGGGCTTGGTGATAATATTGTTAATAGTAGCTGTGATTTTCCCTACAGCTATCATTGCCATCGTTGCCATTGCCTTACTCGACTTTTTAGTGATATCTCGAGTGCCACGCTTAAAAAGGCTGATTAAGTAGTAGCAAAATAATGATGCCCCTATACTTTTGCTGTCAAAAAAGAGAGCTTACCCAAACCGGTAAGCTCTCTTTTTATTGATATAGTTTTAGTTAATCCTACTGCGTATCCCTGAGTATTATTACCGACATATTATCCATTGTATCCCAAACCGTTTAGTTGGTAGCTATGATTACAGCTCTAATAAAGACGCTACAAGCTTTATCGTCTATGATAGGCTTTTTGAATCAATTAGCCCCTAAAAGATACGAGAGGAAAAACATTGAGTGATACAGCTTCTACTGGCAAACAACGTGACCTGACCGAAGGGTCGATTGCCAAAACAATGCTCTTATTTGCCCTACCCACCCTTGGATCGTCGATACTGCAGTCGTTAAACGGTTCGATTAATGCCGTTTGGGTAGGTCGATTCTTGGGTGAAGAAGCGCTTGCGGCAACCGCGAATGGTAACATTCTAATGTTTATACTGATCTCTTTCGTTTTTGGTTTCGGTATGGCATCTACCATTTTGATTGGTCAAGCCATGGGACAACGTGATCATACTATGGTTAAAAGAACCATAGGAACCGCGTTAGGCAGTATCATTCCCATAACCGTGTTATTGGCTGCCGTGGGCTGGGTGTCGTCACCGCTGTTGCTCGAGCTTTTAGGCACACCAACAAGTGCTTTTGACCTGGCTTTGACTTATTTGCGCATGATTTTTCTGGCAATGCCAGTTACCCTCACTTTTACTTTGATGACAATGGCCCTGCGCGGAACGGGCGACTCTACGACTCCGCTTTGGTTCATAGCCTTGTCGGTGGCGATAGATTTGGTTTTGACACCGATGCTTATTACTGGGGTAGGACCTTTCCCGGAGTGGGGAATCTTTGGCTCAGCCTTTGCAACAGCGATGGCCAACACTGTGGCACTTATTGGCATGGGCATCACTTTATATCTGCGTCGGTCTATCTTAACCCTCAATAAATCAGAGCTGCACTTTTTACGACCCGATAAAAAAATCCTCTCCTCCATGTTCTCTAAAGGATTGCCGATGGGACTACAAATGGTGGTCATCTCCTCAGCAGCTTTGACCATGCTATCGCTAATTAACCGTGAAGGGGTCCAGACCACAGCCGCTTATAGCGCGACCCAGCAGCTTTGGACCTACGTGCAGATGCCAGCTATGGCGTTAAGTGCTGCAGCCAGTGCGATGGTGGCCCAGAATATCGGAGCCAACCAGTGGGATAGAGTGTCAGCGATCACCCGCTGGGGGCTTATCTTTAATGTGATATTGACCGGATTACTAATTGGGGTTCTAACCATTTTTGATGAAGCTGCCTTAGGCCTGTTCCTTGGTAGCGACAGTCCAGCAGTAGCTATTGGTACTCATATTCAGCTTATGGCGACATGGGGTTTCTTATTCTTCGGGGTAGCACAGGTACTATTTGGCACCATGCGGGCAAATGGCTATGTGATTTGGCCCTTAATGGTTATGGTAATCTCTATGTATCCGGTGCGTCTAGGCTTTGCGTTCGGGTTTTATTCAAAGCTTGGTGCCGATGCCCTTTGGCTATCATTTCCAGCGGGCATGGTGGCGACCGCTGTAATGGGTGTAGGGCTGTATCTACAGGGTGGCTGGCGCAAAGGTAAGGTTTTACCTCCCAAAGAGGCTGCTCAAATCACTGAAGGCTACCGTGCTCAAGGAAGCTGTAGTGCGTCGTGTCGTGATATTACTCCCACTACTTCTTGGGAGCGTTCAGAGGAGCGGGAGGTTGTTCCTCGTCGTTCTTGATTGGGGTATCATTGTCTTAACTAAAAAAGAGCTATCATTTATTTGATAGCTCTTTTTTTATGAGTTTTTATAAATTAACCATTCTTTTAGCATCCGTATTATTAATTACTTCAAACTTATTACAACCTAATTTATATAATTTATCTTACTTACTGGGTTGCACGTGAAGCAAAGCGTCTTTAATGGCTCAAATACAAATTTCTGCTAACATAAGTGGATAGACTCTATTATGGATTCATTACTAGGAAGATAATATGACCACTCGTGTACAGATGATAATAGAAACTTTACGGGATCATCCAGACCAAAGATTTACCGCAAGGGAGCTAGCGGAACTGTTCATCGAGCGCTACCCTGAAGACTTAGAGGAAAAGAGAAATAACCCTCGTTATAAAACCTTAGAGGACCTCATCGTGCAGCTTGCGGCAGAGATTGGCGGTGAGCGAACCGAAACAGCAAAACGTTTGTGCCCTAATGTAGCCACTCAAGATAAACCCAGACCTAGAAAGTATTATTGGCAAGCGATACCTGAACAACCTCACTTTATGGTTGAGGAAGAGTCTGATGATCTCGACGAACCTATTGAAAACCTACCTTCTAATTTAGCTTCTTTTACCGAACATGATTTGTATCCTTTGCTCATCTCCTATTTGTCAGAAGATTTGGGACTGAACTGTCGTAGAATCGATGAACGTAAATCTAGAAATATGCGCGGCTCAGGGGGTAATCACTGGCTACATCCTGATATTGTTGCATTAGAGACTCTGGATAAAGGGTGGAGTGATGTTGTCCGAGCTTGTGTTCGAGGGAGTAATGATGCGGTATTTAGGCTTTGGTCTTTCGAGGTAAAAAAGACCTTAAATAGAAGCAATGTCCGCAAAAGCTTTTTCCAGGCTGTCTCCAACTCAAGTTGGGCAAACTTCGCTTACTTAGTGACTGCAAACTTAGACTCTGCTGTAGAAGCCGAATTGCAAATGCTATCGGGGCTACATGGCGTCGGCGTTTTACTACTAAACCAGCAATCTTTGTTTGATAGTCAAATCTTAATCCCTGCTAGAGAAAGAACCAATATCGATTGGTTGTCAGTCAATCGTATTGTTGAAGAAAACAGCGACTTCGAAGCCTTTATCGATCAAGTAGGTATCTATAGTCAGACTGGAAGGCTTACCAAAAGTTTATGGAACAAGTAAAGGATTTATTATTAAAAAACAATTAGTTAAAACACACTATTTATTATCAACTTCACGCTGATAGATAGCCTCCATAAACCCCTGTTTATCCTTAGGCGAAACAACAACACGTTTGCCATCACTATAGTGAATAGCCAATCGATCAAGAGATAAAGCTGGCGCTGACAAAAAGCTATGTGTCGGCTCGATACTTTCTATCTCAGATAAGGGTATCTTCCATGAAAATAAGCCACTCTTAACCAACAGCTGATGGTCATCAACCTGGTAATAAGTATATAAATAACTGGGCAATAGCATCAGCAGGCTAAACAGCATTGGCAACAACATCACCAATAGACTTTGAATTAAGGAAACATCTTTCTTGGTCTTGTAATACATATAAGGCAGGGAGGTGATAACAAGCGTAGTGCCGATGAAGACTATATGCATCCATAAATCAATTTTTGAACTAAAAATCATGTTAACTCCATCCTTACTATATCCTATCGACCACTTTTCAAACGCTGCGAATACCTAAATAAAAAATGACTCAATAAAATCAATCCTGTCATAATCTGCATCAATAAATCACTGTTAAATAGCGCTTGTAGCGCAGTCAATTCAACCTGTCCTGTATTGACCGCATACCAATCAATCGGATAAAAAACTTCGTTAATCAGCAGACTTATCGCCAAAGGTAAGGCAAGTAATAAGCCATATATAACCGTATATCGATAAGACGACGGATAAAGTTTATCAATGACGCAATAGACTACGGTGACCACAAAATGAAAAAGCAATATGAAGGTTAGTGCTAAGGGCCACCAGTCTTTGACATCCACGTTATTGCCAATGGTGACCTCATAGATGAGATAACCAATATAGAATGCTATATACGGTATAAAAACTAGCATGAATTTCTTGAGTGGCATGGCTTAATCCAACTGGTTTAATGCGCGTTGTTGCTAGTATTTTGGATACACAGTAAATGCTTTTCTTTATCCTCTATGATTGTATATTAATTACCGACACTTAGTTTTATTATAAATTTATTCACACAAAGCATCGCTCGCCTTCCCCTACCTTTTATATTAGGGTCTATACCCAAACCAGCCTAATCAACTACCCCATTCAACAACTAAATAGTCCCCATTACATAAGTCCGCCTCTATTATTTGATAAAGTAAGTCATGTGGTTCACCCAGAGATTCAAACAAAGAGCTAAAAAACAATAAAAAGGACACCACCATGACCCTACTTAAAACCCTAAATCTAACCTGCCCAATAGTACAAGCACCAATGGCTGGCGGAGCAACCACTCCTGAACTAATCGCAGCAGTCAGTAACTTCGGCGGATTAGGTAGTCTTGGGGCAGGTATGACCGCGCCCGATACCCTGAATCAACAAATCAATCAAGTCAAAGCTTTAACCAATAAAGCCTTTGCGGTAAACCTTATGGTGCTGAGTGAGCAACAGTCCAGCACCCTCGATACGCCAGTTCCTGATTGGTTACAGCAATATTATGATGAGCAAGGTATTGAGCTACTATTACCCGATAAGCCGGCTCAGTCCTTTAAACAACAGTTACAAGTGCTGTTAGATAACCCAGTACCGGTAGCAAGTTTTACTTTTGGTATTATCAGCGCTGAGCAAATACAGGCACTACAGGCAGTAGGGACTAAAGTTATCGGTACTGCTAACCACCCGCTGGAAGCCAAAGCTTGGGCCGATATCGGCGCCGATGCGGTATGTGTCCAAGGATATGAGGCAGGAGGACATAGAGGCGGTTGGTTGCCTCAAAGTGAGCAAGATCCGCTCGGCTTATTGACCTTAATCAGCCAGACCAAAGCCGTTACTGAGATACCTTTAATCGCTGCTGGTGGGATTATGAACGCTCAAGACATTCGAGCGATACAAAGTGCTGGTGCTCAATTGGCGCAGCTTGGTACCGCCTTTTTAACCACGTTTGAGAGTGGTATCAACCCTGCTTACAAAGCTGAGCTATTAAAAGTATCCCGTGGTGAGCGCAGTAATCTAACCCGTTTAACTCGTCTATTTTCGGGTAAACAAGCGCGAGGCTTGGTCAACGACTATCTAACCAAGTATGCAGAATATGACAACGATACCCTACCCGCCTATCCACAATTAAATGCCATGACCAAACCGATGCGGGCTGCTGCTGGCAAACAAGGCAATAGTGAATATCTATCGTTATGGGCAGGGCAAGGGGTCAACCAAGTACGACAAGAGCCAGCTGAATCTTTGCTACAAAGGTTAACGGCTGAAAGCTAAATAGTTGCAGGGCAAATAACTGATAGATAACTGTCTTAAGACTAAACCGCTTAAAATCTAACCGCTTAAAATCTAACCGTTGTATGCTCAAACAAAAAAGGCTAACAGAAACCCGCTTCTGTTAGCCTTAATCTACCTTTTAATGCGCCTTATTTCATTACTGCTTTGGCTTTTGCTTTAGCGACTCTCGAAAGGCTTTATAGTCATCGGCTGTCTGTTTCACAGCTTCTACCATCGGCGCATGCCCTATCTCTGGCATCATAATAACCTTGGCTTGTGGGATCAGCTTCGCTATGTAATCAGCCGTCTCGGGTTTAATGACTTGGTCTTTTTCGCCCCATACGACTAAGGTCGGTATGTTATGTTCCGCGATAATCTTAGCCTCGTCTTCCATACTATCGACAACGATTTGTTTTAATATTTTGGCCTCTAATTGTTGGTTGTCTATTCTTTCTTGTGCCATTATCGCTTTAAATGTTTTTGGAAGATAAGGGGGTTTATTCATGACCAACTGCATCATGTTTTCAAAATCTTCATAGTCTTTTACCAATAATGGGTTGTCATCCAATGTACCACTTTGCAGAGCATCGGCTAGACCCACTGACAAAAATCCCCCTGTGTCGATTAACCATAAGCTTTTAACTTCTTCTGGATACAAGCTTGCATAGGCGGTACTGATCGTTCCCCCCATTGAGTTACCACCGACATGTAGGTTGGATGCCATACCTTTGGCTTGCATCAACTCATGCAAACGCTCAGCTTGCGCTTTAGCTTGATAATCTGCATCCATAGGTTTGTCAGACTCACCAAAGCCTAGCAAATCAGGGATAATCACGTGATAGTCTTTAAACTCTTTCGCGATAAAGATAAAGTTGTCTTTATTAGCCCCAAAACCGTGAATCAATAACAACGGCTCACCCGAGGTGTTTTCATTTTCTGCATAAACCAACGTCTCACCTGTCGACAACTTATGAGATTTAATCGCTAAGTCAGCCTTGTTGCGTTCGTACTGTACTAGCTTTTGGGTAGTGGCGACTGTTACCGAGTTTGGCGTGGTACAGCCGATGACGGACAAAGCCAACACTGCCGCAAGCCCTTTTTTTAATAATGTCATTATTGCCTCTTGGTAAAATAAGTTATTAAATTATTAGGTTAATAGTACCACTTTTAATTAGTATTACTGTTATAAATCGGCAAAGCATCGGTGAGGTTAATTACATAGAGGTTAGAGGATAGAGGAAAGCACGCAATAGATCAGCATAGGCGACTGCGTAGCCTCTATAGATTTGATTTGACTTGAGTTGAATCAATCTAATCTAGTTAATTCAGGTATTTAAAATAACGGTTATATAATGCGTAGTATTCAGAGTAATCTACCATAAAAGCGATTGTCCTAATTAACGCCCAAAGTTAATCCGCTGTAGGGAGAGCCCCATGACAAAGTCAACTAAAACAGCTCGCAAGCCCGCAAAAATACGCATGAGTATTAAGTTTTATCGCCTAATCTTCACCGGACTTATGGCGCTACTCATGTCTTTAATTATCTCAGCAGCGCTAATATTGGTCAAAGAAGGCTATACCGATCTTTTCTTTGACCATCTGCTAAGCTCGTGGAAGTTGGCCTTTGTCTTCGCGTGGCCCAGCGCTTACCTCTGTGCCTATGTCATCCAGACTCATGTGCTGAGTCATATTGATTTTTATTAAATTAAATCATCAGGTTGAAATAACGCTTATACTCCCACAGCTCTGACAAATAATTAAACTACGGGATCAAGGTTTTGGGTAAATAACGTACGGCCAAACATATCTTTTAGCATCACTTTCATCGCCTCAGTTCTGCCGTCAATTTCTACCTCACCATAGAACTGCATGCCCGCACTCGGTGGTAAATTTGACTCGCCCTCTTTAGGAGCTTTGACATATCTAAGCTCAGGACCGAAAGTATTATCCAGCTCATTGGGGCCAAATGTGCCGGCATTTAATGGCCCTGAAACAAACTCCCAAAAACCATTAAAGTCTTTAAATTGTGCCTTATCAGGGTTGTAATAATGGGCGGCCGTATAATGCACATCGGCTGTCAGCCACACCGTATTATTAACATTATTGTGCTTAATAAAACTCAATAAATCTGCGATCTCATGCTCACGACCTAACACAGGGCCATCACCATTCGATGAGTTTTCAAAATTCTCCCCATCTCTGACTATAAGTCCGATAGGCATATCAGCCGCTATCACTTTCCATGTAGCCTTTGAGTCTTTAAGACCTTGTTTTAGCCAGGCGATTTGCTCACGCCCCATATAAGCAGTTTCGGCACTGGGCTTAGCTTGACGATTGGGTGAGTTATCACCGCGGTAACTCCTCATATCCACTACAAAGACATCCAATGAGGGTCCATAAGGAATCTTACGATAAATACGCTCACTTTCATCTACCGAGCGTCGCATCGGCATATACTCCATAAAGGCCTTTTTGGCACGGGCCGCCAATAACGCCACACTTTTTACTGTGTAACGATCATCGTTTTCTAATATTTCATTTGGGTACCAGTTATTTACGGTTTCGTGATCGTCCCACTGCGAGATAATAGGAACTTGAGAGTTAAAGTGGCGCACATTTTTGTCCATCAAGTTATAGGTATAATTGCCGCGATACTCATCTAGAGTTTCAGCCACTTTACTTTTTGCTTCTGTCACTACGTTACGCCAGACACTCCCATCCGCTAATTCAACCTTGCTTTGGATGGGGCCATCAGCATAGATATTATCGCCACTATGGATAAAGAAGTCTGGACGGCTTTTTGCCATTGTCTGATAGATTGTCATGCCGCCGATATCTTCATTTATGCCCCAACCTTGCCCCACAGTATCACCTGACCACTGAAAGCGAATGTCCTGCTTTGAGTTCGGCGCAGTTTTAAAATGACCTAATACGGCATGGCTTTCATTGTTAACACTGGCTAAATCTCGATAACTGACTCGATAAAAGATGTGTTGCCCGGCGGGTAGATTTTGTAAATCGACAGTCGTGGTAAAGTCGTTCTCTGGTAATGCTGCTGGCCCCATTACTCGCTTTACATTCTCAAATTTGGGGGTAGTTGACCACTCTACTATCATACGGGCTGGGCGATTGGTCCGACTCCATACGATGCCTCTACCATTCATAATATCCCCAGATTGAACCCCGTAAGGCATTAAAGGACGATCTTTACCAATGGCAAATACGGACGGTGAACTGATGGCGGTCGCCCCTGCAACAGTGGACAACTTCAAAAAATCACGACGGTTAACAGACATGCTTTATCCTTTGTTAATCTAAGCTTGAGTTGAAGCCTTATGTATTGTGATACCTGCTTTTGGATTGCCGATTCAGATATCACAATCAAGGCAGTGCCTTCGCTCATATTAATAAAGCAATATGAAAGTTTGATGTTTGATTTATTAACCTTAGGAGATCGCTAACCGCTTAAATGCATCTAATTTAATTAGTTGTTAAATATCGCCCCATCAAAAAAAGCCCCTTATGACTGAGTCACAAGAGGCTAATTTTTATCATCAAACTTGATGTTAATTTTTATTAAACTAAATCACCACTTACTCTGACATCGCACCAATAAGCTGAATGGGGAAAGTCACCACATCAAAAGCTAAGGCGAAAGGCAGTAACACCAGCTTTTCAGCGGCATTTTTACCACCGCGAGCTGCGGTTTGGGACTGGGTATAAATAGTGACTGGGTATGGCTTAGTTAAAGCATTGTATTTGGATTGAATCAAACTTAGATTACTGACTGCCGGATAAACAGCCCCTTTAATAGGTACAGTAAAGCAGAAGCGCTGGGCCCCAATTCTCTGGTCACTGGCATCGGTACATTCTTTACCGCCATTTTGCAAAAAGAACTGGAAGTCACTGCGCTTAAACTCATCTTTCAGCTTGGCATACGACATTTTCATTTCACCCTGAAAGTAGCCATCGTTGCGGGGTGAATAGAAAGCCATATCACTGTCCACTTGGATGTTCTTTGGGGTCAAGTTGGTCAAAATACTGACCATTTCAGGACCGCCTTGGCTAAGCACATAGCTGTTTTTTTCACCGACAATAACCACACTACTCGCCGGCATATTAGGCAGCGCTTGAGCCGGACGACCGAAGGCCACCAATTGATCCTCAACCAACACCTGCTTGGCTGAGCTACGGCTACTTTGACTGCTACTAGATTCCATTAATTCAGTAGTAGCACACCCTGAAGTTAGCAGCAGCATCGCTAGACCTGTGGCGCCCAGTGCGGTCTTTGCCATACTCGAACTTAAAACACTACCCTGTTGATATTTACTAAGTTTTTTCATAGAAGCTTCCTTGTATCGATTAAGCTGCTGTAATACTGAATCTAACCTCTAGCTTAGGGTTAACTTGATACTTAATTCAGTCTCTAAATTAATGCTATTTAGTGAATCTAACATCTATCTTAACCGCTTACTCTTCACTTGACTATATTTATTCAATGCCGCAGCTTGATATTATTTGGCTGCTTTTATTGAACGTTAACAGTTCCCTACAGCCTAGCCACTTAGCCACTAGGCTACTTCACCCCTGCTACTGGGGACTTTGTTTTTTAGACACGCCACTTGATGATCTGCCCTGCCCTCTAGCACAGGCTTGGTTTGGGCACAGCCATCATCAGCGATAGGACAACGAGTACGGAACACACAGCCTGAAGGCGGATTTATTGGGCTGGGCAAATCCCCTTCTAATAACTGAATGGTTTTGTTGCGCTCAATATGTGGATCAGGAATGGGTACCGCGGACATTAGCGCTTGGGTATAAGGATGAGTCGGATGACCATAAATGGCTTTGTCCGTTCCCAATTCAACCGCATTACCCAAGTACATTACCATTACCCGATCTGAGATGTGCTTAACCACCGATAAGTCGTGGGCAATAAAGATTAACGCCAAGCCCATTTCTTGTTGCACTTCTTGCAAGAGGTTGATTACCTGAGCCTGAATTGATACGTCTAGGGCAGACACCGGCTCATCACAAATAATAAGTTTTGGCCTTAAGATAAGCGCTCGAGCAATACCAATACGCTGGCACTGACCGCCAGAGAATTCGTGTGGGTAACGGTTTACCTGGTTGGCTAACAGACCAACTTTGGTCATCATTGCCCGTACTTCTTGCTCAACTTCTGCCTTAGGTTTTTTTGGATAATAAGTGCGCAGTGGCTCAGCGATAATATCGCCCACAGTCATACGTGGATTCAACGACGCTAAAGGGTCTTGGAAAATCATTTGAATGTCTTTTCGGGTCAGACGCATCTGTTTTTTTGAGGCGCCCATGATTTCTTGACCCTTAAACTTAATACTGCCTGAACGGGCTTTAACTAAGCCGATAATGGTCCGAGCCAAAGTCGATTTACCACAGCCCGACTCTCCTACCACTCCTAAGGTCTCGCCAGCATACAGGTCAAAAGAAACCCCATTAACTGCTTTTAAGGTGGCAGGCTTCTGCCAGAAGTAGCTGCCTTTTTGTTTGATATCGAAGCTAGTAACTACCTCTCTGACTTGCAATAAAGGCGTATCATTCACCACATCGATACGAGTACTACGAGTTTTATCGTTTGACTGTTGCATGAGTTACCCCTTTATCCCAGTGATGGTTTTGTCTTGAATGATATTTTCTTCACCCAACTCCTGAACCTGTTCTTGCGCATCCTGCGGCTCTGTATTGGCCACATCCTCAGGTTTCCAATGGCAAGCACGTTGACGGTCATTTGGCAAAAACTCCAAAGGTGGCGCCACGCTATAACAAATATCCATGGCATAAGGACAGCGCTCATAGAACGGACAGCCTGGGGGCAAGCTCAATAAGTTTGGCGGACTACCAGGAATGGTTTCAAGCTTACCGCTTTCATTGTCCAAACGCGGAATCGCCCGTAGCAGACCCTTGGTATAAGGATGGGTGGGGTTGTAGAAGATATCTTCAGTTTCCCCATACGCCATGGTACGTCCGGCATACATGACTAAGACGCGATCACAGATACCGGCCACCACGCCTAAGTCATGGGTAATCATAATAATGGTGGTGCCAAAGTCACGCTTTAGCTCATTCATTAAAGTCATGATCTGCGCTTGTACTGTCACATCAAGGGCAGTGGTCGGCTCATCGGCAATAAGCAATTTGGGACGACACAACAGCGCCATAGCAATCATTACCCGTTGACGCATACCGCCTGAGAACTCGTGCGGATACATGCCAATACGTTTACGCGCTTCAGGAATCTTCACTGCATCGAGCATTTTAATGGCTTCTTCCCAAGCCTCTTTTTTACTCATGCCTTTATGCAAGATAAGTACTTCGGCCAACTGATCGCCGATTTTCATATACGGGTTTAAGGAGGTCATCGGATCTTGGAAGATCATCGATACCTGCTCAGCGCGTAGTTTATTCAGCTCTTTTTCGCTTAGACCCAGTAGCTCTTTACCTTGGAATAATACTGAACCATCAGTACGGCCGTTTTTGGCCAACAATCCCATAATAGCAAAAGCGGTCTGCGATTTACCGGAGCCTGACTCTCCAACAATACCTAAGGTTTCTCCTTGGTGTAAATCAAAGTTCAGGCCGTTTACAGCGGTAACCTCTCCATCTTCAGTTTTGAATTTCACAGATAAATCTTTTACCTGCAACAAGGTTGGCGCTTGTGTTACAGCGCGGCCCTCTTGAGGGTCTTGTGCTAAGTTGTTGTGTCCTGCTGTCATAATAAGTCTACCTGTATTGGCTGTCTGGCTATCAGATAATTAGGATTGTCGGTTTGAAAATATTGCTCGCTATTAACGGTCTTTGGGGTCAAACGCATCACGCAGACCATCACCAATAAAGTTAAAACAAAATAGCGTCACCACTAAGAATACTGAAGGAATTAAAATCTGCCAGGGAGCTACTTGCATGGTTTGCGACCCTTCTTGCAATAAGGCGCCCCAACTGGTCATTGGCTCTTGAACCCCTAAGCCTAAGAAACTTAAGAAGGACTCAAATAAAATCATGCTCGGTACCAACAGTGAGGCATAAACCACCACCACACCCAAGACGTTAGGCACAATGTGACGCATAATAATGTTATAGCCCGAGACGCCGCCGACGTGCGCTGCTTCGATGAACTCTTTGCTCTTCAAACTCAAGGTTTGACCACGTACGATACGCGCCACATCCAACCAAGACACCAAACCAATGGCGACGAAGATAAGCATTAGGTTACGGCCAAAGATGGTCACTAGTAAGATAACGAAGAACATAAACGGAAAGGCGTTTAGGATTTCCAAAAAGCGCATCATAACCGCATCAATCTTACCGCCTAAGTAGCCAGAAGCGGCGCCATAAACAGTACCGAATAATACCGCTACAGTGGCTCCAGCAATACCTACCAACAACGAAATACGGCCGCCAATGGCAGTCCGTACTAACAAATCGCGGCCTAAGGAGTCGGTACCAAAGTAGTGCTTATTTTCAAAAGAGGGGGCACCTTGCATATAGCCCCAATCTGTTTCGGCATAGCCAAAAGGGGCCAACATAGGCACAAATATCACAAACAGTGTGACCAAAAACAAGATAACCAAACTGGCAATGGCCGCTTTGTTTTGATAAAAACGACGCCAAGCATCCTGCCAGAGGCTGCGGCCTTTAATGGCTTCTGCCGTAGGCGTTACTAAATTGATTGGCTTATCAGTGATAACAGTCATAGTCATCCTTGTTCTTAAATAGGTTACTTTAAATTAGGGTATTTGAAAGTCTAAGTTACACGTCTGGGCAGGAGGCAATAATCAATTATAGCCACCACTTCAGCGACAGCTAATACTTAATTTGTGGGTCAATAACTGCATACAAAATATCGACGATGGCGTTAAAAGCAATGGTTAAAACCCCCACTAAAATGGTCAGGCTCAGCACCATGCCATAGTCACGGTTTAATGCCCCATTAACGAACAACTGACCGATACCTGGTAAACCAAAGATGGTCTCAATCACAATAGAACCGGTAATAATACCCACAAAGGCAGGGCCTAAATAGGAGATAACCGGCAGCATTGCTGGGCGTAGCGCATGCTTTAATACAATACGCTGCATCGGCAAGCCCTTAGAGCGCGCGGTGCGAATGTATTGACTGTTCATCACTTCAATCATAGAGCCACGCATAATACGCGCAATACTGGCGGTATAAGCCAATGCTAGGGCGGTTACCGGTAAGATAAGGTTTTGCACTGCCCCATTATTCCAGCCACCGCCTGGTAACCACTTTAAGGTAATGGCAAAAATAAGCACCAATAGCGGCGCTTTAACAAAGCTTGGAATAACCACCCCAATATTGGCAAAAGCCATGACGATATAATCAATCCAAGAGTTTTGTTTTAAGGCCGCCACAATTCCGAAGATAAGCCCCAATACTACTGCCAAAATAAAGGCATAAAGCCCCAGCTCAATGGACACAGGAAGGGCCTGCGCCAACAGCTCATTAACGGTGTAATCCTTATACTTAAAGGAGGGACCAAAATCGCCCATCATAATCTGCTTTAGATAGTTCACATACTGCAGCCACATGGGGTCATTTAAATGATACTTGGCTTCAATATTGGCCATAACCGCAGGTGAGAAACTGCGCTCACCACTAAAAGGGCTACCTGGCGCTAACCGCATCATAAAAAATGACACGGTAATGAGGATAAACATAGTTGGAATGGCTTCTAATAGTCGCCGGAATATAAGCTTTAGCATAAACCCTCTGTTGTAAGTAATCCTACTAGCATAATGGGACGGTTAATAACGATATGGTTAATAAACAGACAGTGCTGTCAGCAATTAATGCTTGGCAATCGACACGTCTTTCATGTGCCACACATCTAACGGATCATTGTCTGGGAAGCCTATGACGTAAGGTTTCACCAAACGCACCCCAACGTAATGGAACATATTTAAGTTTGGCATGTCGGCATCTAGCTGTGCTTCGGCTTGCTTATAAAGCTCAGCACGCTGTTTGACATCCACCCCTTGTAATAAGGTTTGGTCCAAGAGAGCATCAAACTTTGGACTTGAATACTTACCATGGTTATTGGTGTTATCAGTCTTTAAGGTGTTCAAAAACGAAGAAGGTTCGTTATAGTCACCACACCAGCTCGAGCGAGCGATGTCATAATCACCGGTACGACGCGTATCAAGATAGGTTTTCCACTCTTTGTTGACCAGCTCTACTTGTACTTTGTCTGCGCCTAAAGCGTCTTTGATAATAGAGCTAAAGGCCACTGCAATTTTTTTGTGATTATCACTGGTGTTGTATAACAATTCAAACTTTAGTGGATTGCTGGCACTATAACCGGCCTGCTGTAATAAGCTGTTGGCCTCTTTAATCCGTTGCTCTTTGCTCCAGCTTTGCCACTGCGGGGTAAAGTTGCTCATGCCATTGGTAGATGGTGGGGTTAACTGATACGCCGGCTGTTGCCCCTGGCCCATCACTTTTTCTGCCACAATATCACGGTCAAAGGCTAACGCTAAGGCACGGCGAACGCGGACATCATTGAAAGGGGGTCTTACGGTATTGTATTTATAATAGTAAGTGCATAGTCGAGGAGCGACACGCAGCTCGTTGCCCATAGCCTCTTTGATAGAGTCAAATTGTTCGGGGGGTACTTCAGCACTCACATCCACCTCACCGGCTTGATAGCGAGCCACGTCAGTGGTCGGCGATGAAATGGGTAATATGGTAACGGTATCTATGGTGGTATTGGCGTCGTCAAAATATTGAGGATTGCGCTTTAACACAATCTTGTCGTTAACTCGCCACTCACTCAAGATATAAGGACCATTGACTACAATGTTATTGGCATCGGTCCATTTATCGCCAAATTGCTCGATCGCTTTTTGGGGCACTGGCTTGGTTGAAGTGTGAATCAACATGTCTGGAAAATAAGGAACCGATTCGGTTAAGGTAACCTGCAGTGTCTTATCATCCACAGCTTTGATACCTAGAGTTTCTAGGCCTGCCTCTCCGGCCATAATGGCCTCTGCCCCACTCACCTTAGCGTCTGCTAGATAGCTGGCATAAGGAGACGCGGTATTTGGGTCGACCAAACGACGCCAACTGTAAACGAAATCCTCTGGCCTGACCGGTTCTCCGTTACTCCATTTCGCATCACGTAGCTTAAAGATCCAGATTTTGTTGTCTGTACTCTCCCAGCTTTCAGCCATACCCGGCACTGTCTTGCCTTCGCGGTCGGTGTCTACGAGACCAATGAACATTTGACGAATGATATTGCCCTCAGGAACCGCTGACACCTTATGAGGGTCGATTGATTCAGGTTCGGCAGTATTATTGATGACAATACTTTGCTCTTCAGCAAGGGCAGTTTCGGCCTTATTGTCTTTACTACTGCTGTTATCAACTGCTTCTTTATCAGTACAGCCCATCAAGGTTGAGCCTAATAAAGCGCTCAAAGTTAGCGCAACGGGCCATCGAGCCATCGAACGAGCACGCGGGAATTTAATCATACAGACGTCCTTGTATAAAAAATAAACAACAAGTTATTTAACTAACGGCTAGTAACTAGCTTAACTTTTAGCAGTATTAACAAAAAACACTAAGCCCCAATAAGAAGAAGGCGCTTTACAACCCTGCTTAGCGGCCTTCTTCTTGGGCTTACAGACCTAATTTGTATTTATAGTTTTACGTTATGGCTTTAAGCTTAGTGCTTAGCCACTTTTAGGTCTTTAGCTTGCCAGTTATCTAAAGGATCTTTGGTTGAGAAACCGACTACGTATGGCTTAATTAGACGAGGGCTAACGTAGTGGTAAACGTTGATATTAGGCATATCAGCATCAAGCTGTGCTTCGGCTTGCTTATAAAGCTCAGCACGTTGCTCTGGCGTTACCCCCGCTTTTAAGGTCTGCGCCATTATGCTGTCAAACTTAGCGCTTGAGTATTTACCTTGGTTGTTGCTGTTGCCAGACTTGACGATATTTAGGAAAGTAGAAGGCTCGTTATAGTCGCCACACCATCCTGCACGGGCCACTTGATAGTTACCATTGCGGCGTGTGTCTAAGTAAGTTTTCCACTCTTTGTTAATCAAGCTCACATCCACAAATTCCAATGATTGCTTCCATAGCGAGCTGGCAGCTACCGCAATCTTCTTGTGGTTGTCACTGGTGTTATATAACAGCTCGAATTTTAGAGGATTACTTTGACTGTAACCTGCCTCTTTAAGTAGTTTTTTGGCCTCTTCTACTCGCTTGGCTTGATCCCAATTTTCCCACTCTGGAGAATTATTTTGCATAGCGTTGGTCGCTACTGGAGTCAATTGATAGGCAGCGGTTTGACCTTGACCAATCACTTTATCAGTAATGGTGTCACGATCTAAGGCAAGAGCTAAAGCACGGCGAACGCGAGCATCATTGAATGGCGGTTTAACCGTGTTAAATTCGTAGTAATAAGTACAAAGCATTGGCGATACACTTAACTCATCACCCAACTGATCTTTTAAAGAAGCAAACTGCTCTGGTGGGATCTCATTATTGGTAATATCAATCTCGCCTGACTGATAACGGGCCACGTCAGTGGTGCTTGAAGGAATGGCCAACATAGTGATTTTGTTTAACGTGGTATTGCCATTATCGTAGTAGCTTTCGTTACGCTCCAATACGATTTTGTCGTTCACCCTCCATTCACTGATTTTGTAAGGGCCGTTCACCACGATATTGGCAGGATCCGTCCATTTTTCACCAAACTGCTCTACCACTTTTTGGTTAACTGGTTTAACTGAAGTGTGGATTAGGGTATCTGGGAAATAAGGAACAGGCTCAGAAAGAGTCACCTGGAAAGTTTTGTCATCAATCGCTTTTACGCCCAAGGCGTCAGTACCTGCTTTGCCTTCTAAAATGGCATCGGCACCGGCGACTTTAGCGTCGACTAGGTAGCTGGCATAAGGTGAGGCGGTGTTAGGATCAACCAAACGACGGAAGCTATAAACAAAGTCTTCGGCGGTCACTGGATCACCATTTGACCATTTCGCATCGCGAATTTTGAAGGTCCAAACTTTATTATCTGCGCTTTCCCAGCTTTCGGCCATACCAGGAATAGTTTTACCATCAGGATCGGTGGTGGTTAAGCCCACTAGCATTTGACGAATAATAGCTGCTTCAGGCACGCCAGATACTTTGTGCGGATCTAGTGACTCTGGTTCAGCTGAGTTATTAATAACTAACTCTTGTGTGTCGGCTAATACATTGGGATCAATGTTTGCTGAGTTGCTAGTACCAGCCGATTTATCGCCACAACCTACCATCATCATGGCGGCGGCTAAGCTGGTAGGAATTAATACTTTCTTCACTAAGGAGGTTGATTTACGCACAATAAAATCCTTTTAGATAATGGCAAGTAGAAGCCAAAATAATTAGCTTCTTCAATAGCTTAAATAGCTTTTAGGTCATGACAACCGCGAGCAATATAGTTCAAAAACAATTAATTAACAATGGTCACTTAAAGACTAATATCTATTCATTAAGGTAACCAAAGCTTACAGTTGTTATTCATTATAGGTATATTAATAAAAAAAATATATCATCGTGTCAACAAATATTCATGCATTTATGTTACGAGATTTAAAGTTAATTATTAATTATCAACTACTTACATTAGGTTTGACTAGGAAGTTTATTTTCTTGTTATCTTGTAACTGACTGACTTAGTTTTAGCAGAATTGAAAAATTAGCCTAGTATCGCTAGTGGTTTAACCTAATAATTTAACCTATAGATTGAACGTGGTTACCTTTTATAAATACTGCCAATACCTCTGTCTGCTGTATGCTATTCCCATACCCGCTGACAACACAACAAGATTGTGACCCCCCCTAAATTAGTAACCAGTAACCTCTAGCCTTGAGAGCATTATGACGCGCCCCACTACTCCTTCACCTCTATCTGGTGCCCCAGTCCAAACTACTACGCCTGGAGTTAGCAGTGAGACTTGGTACCAGTTCTTCGTTCGATTTACTGCGATAACCTCTGCCATTTCACTGGTATTGGCGTTAGTGTTTTTTGTGGCTTATAACTGGATGGCTCTGGGTAAGCTAGGTAAATTTGGTTTAGTAGAGGCGGCTTTAGTCCTCACCGTCTTAGGCTATGCGCTACTGGCTCATAAAGGGCTTTTTAAACTGGGTCAACCGCTGTTACTGCTTATTGCCAGCCTTATAACTGGAAGCCTATTGGCCTTGGTGGGTCAGGTTTACCAGACGGGGGCTGACAGTTGGCAACTATTTTTTGGCTGGGCTGTTTTGATTATTCCGTGGGTCATTGTGGCTCGCCTGCCAGCGCTTTGGCTGCTTTGGTTGGGACTGATTAATCTAAGCTTCCTGTTTTATACCTCAGCCGCTAGCTTTTTCGTTACCAGTGCCGTTTCCTTTGACTTACTGCGTCTATTGGTCTTGACCGCAATAAACCTTTTGGCCCTTGTAATGGGCTTGATGGCGTTTAAAGATAAAGCACAGCCTAAGCTCAGTAGCCGCTCTTTGCACTGGAGCTTATATCTTATAGCCATAGCGGTGATGTTTTGGGCGACACGCTTAGGGTTATTTTCTGTTTTTCTTTTCGAGAAAGGAGTAGCAACCCCCATCAGTCTTGCGGCGTGGGCGGGTGTTATGGGTTTCTTTTATTGGCGCTTTTATAAGAAACAAATTGATCTGCTGATGCTTACCTTGCTTAGTGGCTCAGTCATTCTAGTACTAATGGTGATGGCCTCACAGTATATAGCTCCCTATTTAGGCGATGCAGCTTTATTTGTTATGGCATTTTTACTCATCGCTGTCACTGCTCTTGCCGTAAATTGGTTACGCCAATTAAACCACTCGATAAAACAGCCGTCCGCTGTGGCCCAGCAGTCGCCCGAATTTCTGCCTCAGTTGCTGCCTGAGTCCCTACTTCAGACCACAATAGATTCTGGTGCTGTAAATGTAGAGGTAGACAATTCCCCTACCCACTCTACAGTCAGCACTCCTTGGTATATACAACTGTTATTGACCTTAAGTGGCCTATTTTCTGGAGCGTTGATAACCGGATTTTTAATGGTGGTTTTTGGCAATACTTTGCGCGATATGCTGATGAAGCTGATACTAAGTGCGCTATTGTTATTGATTAGCTTTGTGCTATTTAACCTAGCACTATTCAAACGCCAAAGCTCCGATACTCTACATAAACCGTATACCTTTAGTGATGGCCTTGCCTTTGCTTTAAGTTTGTCAGCTCAGGCATTTTTAGCGGTAGCCCTGGTTGAGCAGTTTGAAGCTACTGTAACCGTGGTTTCGACCTTTATGCTGCTTCAATTAGTTTTATTGATAGTCTTTAAAGACACCCTACATCGTTTTTTTAGTGCCTTTATGGCTTTAGGGTGTATGGTTTGGTTGCTCAGCTATTTTCAACTACCTGAATTATCGGCTCCTTTATTAGCCTTGATTGCCAGTGTGGTTTCTTTGCCCAACTCTAAAGTAATGACTGCCGCTCAGAGCAGCGAAGCCCCTCATAGATATACTCTATTTAGAGCCCTGAATTACGCCAGTACAATAATGTTACTTATGGTGTCGGTAGTGTTTATTGTCGCTGAAAACTCACAATCTATCGTTGGGGTCGCAGGTGACTTCTTTTACAACTATTTCTTGTCGCAAGGGCTACTTATCGCTGTTTGCTTATATGTGGCCCACATTATTTTGAGCCAATATTCGTTAAAGCTAACCTCAAAAATAGGCCGACTGATTGCCCTAGCCATTATCGGCTTAGGCCTGGTTTCTATTTATATCTCTGGTGTATTGGCCACTAGCCTAGTGATAGTATTAGCCATTGCTAATGCCAATAAGACCTTATTAACGTTAGGAATTAGCGCCCTAGTAGGTTATATATTTTGGTATTACTATCAGCTTGATACCAGTTTGCTACAGAAATCAGGGTCATTATTGGCGGTATCCCTAGTATTGTTTGCAATTTATAAATTAATAAAGATAGCCTACTCTGACGATACTAGTCTGCCTAAGCTTGAGACTGCTGCACCAGAACAGACCACCACAAAAGATGAGGAGTTACCATGAGTTCAGTTGGATTAAAGCCTACCCCTCAATCCTCTTCTAAATTCAACCTATTACTGGCCATTATTGGCTTAGTCGTCGTGTTAGTAGTGGTGAATCTGGGTATAAAAAAATATGAAACTCATTTGGCAACTGCTGAGAAGGTGCTACTACAACTGGCTCCAGTTGACCCCCGTAGCTTAATGCAAGGCGATTATATGGCCTTAAACTATGCTGTCTCTGAGCAAATTATGGCGGCAATAGAACAGCAATTGACCTCTACTGAGGATCAACAGCAGATAGAGAATTTATATAACCTGTCTCAAGATGGCTTAGTGGTAATCAAAAAGGATTCGCAAGGTGTGGGCCATTTTGTGCGATTGGTGAGTCCTTCGGAGGAGGATCAATTAAGCTTGGCAAAAGAGGAATTACTCTTGGCGTATCGGCTGCGTCATGGTCAACTAAAAATCGCTACCAATGCGTTCTTCTTTCAAGAAGGTCAGGCCGCGGCTTTTGAGCAAGCAAAATATGGCTTATTTCGAGTGAATGATAAAGGCGAACCGCTGCTCACCAATATGGTCAATAGCGACTTTGAAGTGATTGACCCAGAGTAAAGTTTATTAAAAGCTACTGCGTAGTATTAACCAAATACACTATTAACTAAAGTAATACTGATAGCATCCTCAGTGCCTTGTTATGGTTATAACCCCTATAAGATCAAACTAAAAAACCATTTGACGATTAATAATAAAAAAGGATTCTCCCATGCGCAGTGCTTCTTATAACAGTTTTGGCAAACCCTCTGAAGTTTTAAGTATAGTTGACAACCCTATGCCTGAACCTGGCCCCAATGAGGTTCGGGTAAAAACTATCTTGGCCAGTATCCATAATCACGATTTGATTACTGTGAAGGGACAATATGGGGATAAACCAGATTTACCCGCCACAGCTGGTAGTGAAGCTTTAGGAGTAATCGATGCGGTAGGCAAAAACGTTGAAGGTTTCTCGGTCGGCGATCGGGTAGCAGCAGCCAGTGTTCACGGTACCTGGGCGGAGTACTTTACCGCGCCAGCCACTATGGTGTTCCCTGTGCCAGATGAGCTTGAAGATGAAATAGCGGCACAATTGATTGCTATGCCACTTAGTGCTTTGATGCTGCTGGAGTTTATGCAGTTACAGCCCGGTCAATGGGCCATTTTAAACGCAGCTAATGGTGCAGTAGGTAAGTCTTTTGCGATGATTGCTGCGGCCCGTGGTATCCATACCATCAGCTTGGTACGCCGCAGCGATGCCGCTCAAGAGCTTAGGGACTTAGGACTTCAGCATGTGGTTGATACCTCTGAGCCTAACTGGAAAGACAAGGTCCGTGAACTCGTTGGTGAGGCTCAAATCAGTGCTGCAGCAGACTCATTGGGTGGTGAAGCCAGCAATGATTTATTAGACCTATTGGGCTCTAATGGCACCTTGGTTTCTTTTGGTGTCATGGCCGGTGAGCCGATGGTTTTAAACCCTAGTAATTTGATTTTCAAACAAGCAGTAATCAAAGGCTTCTGGGGCAGTAAAACCAGCCGTGAAATGGATCTTAATAACAAAAGACGCTTAATCAATGAGCTCATTGAACGTGGCGTTAATAAACAGCTTAAGCTACCCGTAGAAGCCATTTATAACCTTGAGGATATTAAAGAAGCTGTGTCGGGTAAGGTGCAAAAGGGTAAAAAAGGCAAGGTGTTATTAAGGCCTTAATACGATTGAAGGTTAAGAGCGGTCTATAAAATGAAGATAGTTGATAGTATTCGAGCCGATTATAGATAGAGTTATGAAAAGCACCCTAGTGGGTGCTTTTTTGATTTAACCATATTTAACAATACTGCTTAATCATAAAATCTATTTCTAATCTAGATTATTAAAAAGGCTTTAAATATATTATAACTAATGGATTAAATAAGTTATTTTTAATAATAAAGTTTTAATAAATGATAAAGTATAGCGGATCAGGTAAGGTCGATTGTTGGTTTTAAAGTCAGCTAATTATCATAAAGCCCGTCTTTTCCATGCAATCAAAAGCTTTTCTCACCTCAAAAACTATTAATGACATTAAATATCTTTTTTCAACTCAGGACCCTTAAATGAACTTTAACCTTTCAATATTGTCATTATTGCTTTCTTTAATTCTGTTGGTTTGTTCCATTTTTGAATTAATACTAATGTTTAAAAAAAAGGAATTTAAATTATTTATTCTTATTATAATTTTCTTAGTCTTTGGCAGTTTTACTGAAAATTTGTTGTTATCAACATCTACCACTATTGGGTTAGGCCTAGCGTTAACAGCAGCGATTATCGCCATCAAAATAATTTTTTATCAACGCCACAAAGCAGATAAATACGTACGCACTTTGTTTTATGTTCAAATGCCAATCATCGTTATAAACGTGGCTACAGTTATAATTATTTGGTTATATTTAGGATTTTAGTACTTATTTAAAAATCAATAGATTGTCGCAGGTTTTATTATTTTTATGTTTAGGCCTAACTTTTTAGACACCCAATAAAAAAGCACCCAATCGGGTGCTTTTCGTTTTAAAACAATGCCTATAACTTAGACTTATTGCAATTTAATCAAAACCTGCAGTCATAAAATCGATGGTTCCTACCGCTCTACTAACAATTAACTGTAGAGCCTACTAACTACTGTTTACCGTTAAAGACACCTGTCCATTCTGTCTTACCAGCTTTGGTACCTTCAATCATGCCAGCAACTTCAGCAGCATTAGGCCCATAAAAACCCCCTGATACGATGCCCTTTGAGCTATCTAAAGAGGATTGCGCTGTCCCCGTTAGTTTATTGCCCTCTATATTAGCCTGGATACCTATCGATACACTGTCAGCTTTAAGTTTCCCTGTAAATTCTTTATTTACAAAATCGGCTTTATAGTTAGCAGTTCCGTCAATCAGATCGCCTTTAGCACTATTAGCCCCCCGATATAAGAAATATCCATTATATTCAGCAATACCACTATTCGGCATTTCAGGAGTTACATCCCCATTAAAAAACATATAGCTCATAGCGGGTCCATCGCTGTAATAGCCGATTTTGCTATAATCGGTCTTGCCGCAGCAAGTAGCCGTATCATTTATGCTAGTCCAGGTTCCTGCGTATATATTAGGATAAGAGATCACTATAGTTTTGTCTTCAATCTTGAGCATATCAAGATTACTGCTGTTAATTGACCCCGTGGTTGCTTTTTCAGCACCATTAGAAGCCACTATCTTTAAGTACTTACCTGTTTCAGTTTTTGTCGCTTCTGGTTTTGGTTCTGGCTTAATGGAAGGTGGCGGTGTTTTATCAGGTAGTGGCGTGGTTGGTGTTTGAGTTGAACTGCTACTACCGCCGCTGCTACATGAGGCGAGAAATAAAGTGGCTATAATACTTGCAGTGAGTTTATTGAAATAATGCATAGGTGCCTTCCTTGTCTGTGAGTGTGCTCTTTACTGACTGATTAATTGGTTTAAAAATTACTTTTTAAAAGCAAAAAACGAGTTTAGAGTATTCCTTCGCTCGATAGTTTATATTAAGTATGGCAACCCGACAATATTTACTGTTAATTTTAGAAGAAAATTAACTTTTCTATTTCTTAACGCTATAAATAGCTATCTCTAGCAACAACACTAAAAAAACAAGGTTTTGTTAAGCATGTAAGGCGACTCCTCTATACCTTAAAAAAGCACCCAATCGGGTGCGTCTTTTTGATTACCTAATATCATCTATTATTATCAATATCTAGTAATAACAAGGGATTGCTGATAAAATCTATTACCACAAGTTAGCACAAATTGGCTACCATTAGCACTTTAATTGGCTACCATATTGGCTACCAGAATTTATCAACTGTCCTAGGTTATGAAAATGTCAAAAACTAACAAAGGTATAACTACAATAACCCAAATAGAAAAAGCAATTAAGCAAGCAATCAAAGACGGCAAAACAACTATTAAACCGCTGATAGGTTATAAAGGGCTCGAACTTAGAATACGCCCACATAAAGACCGCACTGATGCCACAGCCGACTTCAGACACCGTTACACCCACCCTATTACTGGCAAACGCCCATATATGACTTTAGGACAATATCCAGCCTTAACCCTTGCTGATGCTAGACAGATGCACAGTGATAATATGGCATTATTGGTTAAGGGTATTGATCCGATAGAGCATCGAGATAACCAAAAACAAAAAGAACTAATAGACCGTATGAACACCCTAGACCACTTTATTAATGAGTGGGAGAATATTCGAAGTACCAAGAATTTAAAACCTGTCACTATAGAAAAGACCGAAAGACTATTAAGACCTATTAGACAACAACTAGGACATATGCGTGTTACTGATATAACCCCTAGTATAGTCATTCAGTTTATTAACGGCATACAAGAAAAAACCCCAAACAAAGGACTAAGAGTTAAGACCGCACTTAAAAGCATTTTACAACTTGCGTTAAAACATAGAGTTATTGAGTCTAACCCAGCAAGTGACTTGCAAGGCACACTTAAAACCCCTAAGACAAAACATCTGCCTGCTATTACAAACCCTGAACCATTCGCAAAACTACTAAGAGAAATTGACCAACTAGATGATGCTGGACAGCTTTACAACAAAAGCATATTGCAGTTACTGGCTTTAACTTGTGCTCGAATTGGTGATGTTGTATCTATGCAGTGGGCTGATATTAACTGGCTGACTAAACAATGGCAGTTTAAGCCACAAAAGGCAGGTAACAGGGGCGATATGGTAGCCGATATGGTAATACCACTAGCACCGCAGGCAATAGAGATATTAAAAAAATTACAGAAATTTACTGGCGATAAAGACCATGTATTTTACAACTCAAGACGCAAATTAGCACCCTACCACAACCCTGAAGAAGTTAACAAAGTTTTAAATAGTGGCTTAATGAATGACGGAAGAGGGTATAAAGGTATCCATAGCCCACATGGGTTTAGATCTTCAGCTAAAACTATGCTGATGGAAAGGCGAGGCTATGATGAACTGATAACAGAACTGGCTTTAGGTCATACTATGCTTAATAAATATGGAAGGGCTTATAACCGTATGGCAGGCATAGACCAAAGAACCAAAATGATGAATGATTGGGCGAACTATTTAGACGATCTTAGAGCTGGTAAGTTTGATAATATGATTTATGCCGACTTTAATCAGCAGAAAGCACAAAACGGCTAAGAGCCATTAACCAAATTGCAGGGCTAGGAGTAATTACCCGAAAACTAGCCATTTCATGCCTTAGGCTGGCACGCCCTGCACCTTATTTTTTCAAGGCATGGATTAGTTAAGGCATGGTTATGTTCAATTACTTTACGATAGAACAAGCTATCAAGTATGTTAACAACAAGGTTGATTATGACTTTTCATTTGAAAACCTAAAAGATTTAGAAACTTTCCAAGTTATTCAGCCTGTTTTTCTCTTTCAAGGATATGCTAAATTTCACTATGACGAAACAGAGGCAGTGACTGAAATAGGCGGTTATTTCACCTTAACTGAAACAGAGAGTTTAATATCTAAAGAAGATGTTCGTTTTGAAAAATGCTTTTTAGATCAACCAGCTTTAGATAATTATGATGGGTATGATGGAGAACTAGATGTTTGCTTAAACCTAGAAGAAAAGGGAGAAGACAACTCTGATGTTATATCGTTATACAGATGGATTAGAGACAGTCACGTAGAAATAAACCCATATCATTATAGTTTTTATCTATTCCACCTCGATGATGATAAAAGCGAAGTTATCAAGCATAAAATCAAGCCACACGAAGTCAGAATAAAAAAAGATGAACTGGATGACTGGTTGTCTAGTAGCTCTACAGACGATAATGTGCAAAAACTGCAAGCTCGAATATTAGAGCTTGAACAACAGCTTAGTCAGTCCAGCCAGCAAAGCGACATTTCTACCACAGAGTATACTACTCCTGCTATAGATGCTCTTAATGCAGTGGTTAAGAAATTTTGGCTAGACTATGACCCAAAACAAAAGAACGCCACAAAACAGCACACAATTAAAGAATGGGTAAAAGAAAATTACCCCATAATTACCGATAGCATGGCATTGTGGATAGACAGGATTGCCCGTCATCCTAGTGCAAAATAAACTTTTACCGTAACACCTTCAGGCTCTTAAAACTCAATGGCATTTAGTACCGTAACCTCACCGTAACCCCTTCCACCGTTACTCCTAACGGTATTGCCATAACGGTATATCAATAAACTAAGCTAACACCTGTTATCAGTTAAACCCATAACTAAACAGGAGTTAGCATCATGCTTAACATTCATGAAACCACTTCAAACCAGTACGGCTTACACCCACAAGGGCAAATTCGTATCAAGCCCACAGCTGACCTCGTAGGCGTGCATCACCAAACTTTACGCAGATGGTGGAAAGCTGACAAATTCCCAAAACCTATCAACATTAACGGCATCTTATTATTTAAGAATGCTGACATATTGGCATGGCTTGAAAAAGCCCACCGCACAGAAGGGGCTTAATCATGAATAAACCAATCAGATCAGCAAATGAATTACTAGATGACTTTTCATTCAGTATAGCGGTAGAACTCGAGCGGTTATCGTACTTTGAAGTCCTATTCAAAGCGATCAGAACAGATTTAACCAATAAAGGTCATTCAGCCAAAGCCTTAGCCAGTTTAGGCGAATATCTAGCACAAGATTTTACGTACTACTCACAGCTTGATCTTGAACAGCTAGAAAAAGAACAGGAGGTTTAGACAATGAATATTCAAAGCAGCAAGACACAGCGAGTTAAAGAATATCTATTATCAGGAAACCAAGTGACAGGCTTAGAGTTAATGCTGGATTTTAAATGTCTAGCTTATCGAGATGTGATCTATAGATTACGTAAACAAGGTTTAGCTATTCAAACTGAAATGGTAGGAAAGAAAGTTAAACACGCAGTTTATTGGATAGATAGAGAGGATATAGATAGAAACGCAGGCAAGTTAAGCACTAAAGGAACGTTAAAGGAGGTGATTAATCATGCTAAGAAGTAATCGCCCCTTTAACAGAACCCAAAGCAAATCAAAGCAACAAGCAGGATTATTAAACCGTATTTTTAAAAACTATTCAACTATATTGATTGTTTCTACCGCTACAATCATTTTGATACCTCCCACTTGCCAGCAAAAACCAGTAATGGCTATGGATAAGCTACAGGGGGCAGAGTTATGAAAATGCATAGATGCAATCGGTTTCATAGTTGCAATGCCCCCATATGCCCTTTAGATGACCAGTACCTCACACGTAAATACTTGAAAGGCGAACCAATTTGTTTTTATATGGCTGAGGCAGTCAAAGAAAACGGCAAAGATAAAATAAGGGGGGCTATAGGTATATCGGGAAGTATAAAGGTGCAATTATGCCTTGATACCGTACTGTCAACCCATAGACCCCCAAAATTTGGCAAATTGGCTAGAAAATTAAGGTTATCTATGACCACTAAAAGCCGTTTGAGGTTAAACGCTGATTAAGTTTACAACTGTGAACTATGTCAATATTGTACCCTGATTTTTTAATTGATCCATTCCCCCATAGCCAATACAGCCTATAGCATGGGGGCGTGGATAGATTAATAAAAATAGGTCGGTTTTTCATAATATCTTATAGTGTTTAATCCATACAGGTTTTACATGAGGCAGATAATCCATAAAAACAGCATTGTGCTGAATGGGTTAGAGTTGCCAGTAAATGCAAATAGTGAGCAGGGTTGTTACGTTGAAATACTCGAAGCTTTACACAGCCAAATGACTGCTATGATTAACATTCACTGCAAAGTTATGTTGCTTAGAGCCGATATTCGATTGTATGAATACACAGATGATAACAAGGTGATAAGCAAATTTTTAAGGCAGTTAAAAAAATGGCTTAGAAACAACTACAAAATTAAAGAAGTTGGTCATCTATGGGTTAGAGAAAGGGAGAAGTCAAAGCAACAGCACTATCATTTAATGCTGATGATTGACGCAAACAAAGTTAGACACCCAAAGCGAATAATCGAGCGTATAGATTATATGGCATCAATATATAATTTATCTGCATACACGCCTAAAAACTGCTATTACCTAATCAAAAGAGATGACCAAGATAAATTTAACGAGGCGTTTAAACGTGGCAGTTACTTAGCTAAACAGCGTGGTAAAGGCTACAAAGGCAAACTAGCTAACAACTATTCAGCCAGTAGAATTAAAGTTAATTAAAGGGTTGCACTTCAAGTGTGACCCTTTTTATTTGCAGTTAAAACTGTATCTGAACCTTTAACCAAAACCTGAGAAAACCTCAGATTGAATTTATTTTGCGGAGTGCTATAAAAAGGGATTTAGTGACAACTACAAGGAAGGGTTTTTGAACATTATAAAAAAAGGGGTAATTTTCGGACAACACAAGGAGGTTTATGGACAAGGAGGTTTATGGAACAGTACGCACACGCACGAGAAAGCGGTTTTTTATACACGCTTTATGTACTTTTCGGACACATTAGAGAGGTTTTTGGAGTCCATAAAAGAAAGGTTGTTAGACACGCTTACACAGCCACAGAGAAACGAATAAAAGGTTAAACTTGTTAACATCACCAGAGAACAGCACGTTAGCACATGGGGGGGTGTTGGCAATAACCATAAGCCATGACAGAGAACAGCACACGCAATCACACGTATAAAAAAATGGTTTGCAGATAATGTTAAAGGCAGGGGGCAATATTAAAGTTTAGAGCGTTTGGTTAAATGATCGCTGCCTTGTATAAATATTTATTATCGCAAAATTAAAAGTTTTGGTCATTGCAGAACCTGAAAAAACCTGAAATTTAAAACCTAATAAAACCTAACTTTTATTCCCTACTTGTTAACATTTGTTAACATCAAAACTAGTACAGAAAACTACCGTTGTTACTTCAAAAAACTTCAGTTTTATTTTAGTTTTTCGGACTGCAATAAAATGAACCTTACTCCTTAATAAGAGTTTTTTTACATTCTGAAAAAACTTTTTCGGAGCCCTTAAAGAAAGTTTTTGAGTAATCTAAAAAGCGTTTAAACCAAATATTTGCAACAGCCCACTACTGCGACAAAATGACAATTAAAATTGAATAACCCCCATTAGTGGAAATAGTATCTACTTGTCTTTATTCTCTTTCCAATACTGGTAAGCAAACCAAATAATCCCAAATACAGCACCGACAATTAAAGATCCAATAGTACTAGCAACAGCCTCTCCCATGTTTTCCTCACTTAATTAAACGATTTAGAACAATAGAATAATAACTAAGAGCCATAAACCTAGTCAATGAAAAAAGGTGCATAGTTAGTTGATTTAACAAAGTTATTGATCATGTATCAATTAAAAAAGTAGAACACGCAGAAACACCCGAACAGATGCTAAATGACATTGATGCTCTTGTTTTGTTTGGGAGAGATGCCTTACTCGATAAGCTAGAAAGTATGGCAGTAGCTAAGAATGTGAAAGTCTTTAAATTTACGCTTTTTTAATTAGTTTTTGAAAGTTATAAAAAGGTTAATTTATAGAAAATTTGATAGATATATGATTAAAAGGCTACCAAAACGGCTACCAAGTCAATTAACTGTAAAATTAATTGCTTTAAAATCAATATCTTATATATATAAAAAAAGCACCCAATCGGGTGCTTTTCGCGTTAAAAATACCACTTTTATTAATAAAAACTATTCTACTAGCAAACCACAACTTACCGCCTCAGCACGCAGCTGATCTCTAAACTTAGGATGGGCGATAGAGATTAAGCGCTCAACACGTTCCTGAATATTGGTACCTTCTAAACTAACAATCCCATATTCTGTGGCAACCATATCCACACTGTTACGGGTTAAAGTTACGATAGATCCTGGTTTTAACGAAGGAACAATTTTGGACATCTCTATCCGTTCGCCCTGCTCGTTTTTGGTAGTAAAAGAGGAATACAAAGCGATGATGCTACGACCATTTTTGGCCATCTGAGCGCCAACAGCCGTGGTAAACTGTCCGCCTGTACCACTAAACTGCTTATAACCAATAGATTCAGAACAGACTTGACCGGTTAAATCCACTTCCATGGCGGTATTGATAGAAACCATATTATCGTTTCTACTGATCACATAAGGGTCAGTGACGTAGGAGCCTCTACCCACAATAATTGAGGGGTTGTCGTCTAAGTAGTCATATAGACGCTGGCTGCCCAAGGCAAACGAAAACACGACCTTACCTCTATGTAATGACTTTTTCTTACCAGTGACAACGCCTTGCTCGATTAAATCTAACATGCCCGTCGTCATCATTTCAGTATGAATGCCCAGATCTTTTTTATCTTTCAAGCAGGCAGCAACCGCATTTGGGATTCCGCCGATGCCAATTTGAATGGTATCGCCATCTTCAATATGCTCTGCGATGAGCTTACCTATTTTTAAATCTTTTTCGTTGGGTTCGACCTCTGGTATTAAAGGAGGCTGATAATCCGCTTTAACCAAATAATCCACATTATCGATGTGTATTTCATTGTCACCAAAAGTTCTAGGGAAATTTTCATTAATCTCCAAAATAACCAACTTAGCATTTTCTATAAACTGGGTTTCATAAACATTGGATAAAGATAATGACATAAAGCCATGCTTATCAGGAGGTGTCGCCGAACCAATAAAAATATCAGGTGTGATATGTTTCATCCTATCAGAAGCTGATAAATACAGGTGATTGGGCACATAATTAACATTGCCATTTTTATGCGCGCCTCTCGTTACAGACGAAAAAAACATGCTATCAATATTAAAAGAGTCTCTATATTGTGCTTCATAAAACTTAGGTTGTAGCATAGATAAGCTATTAGTAATGGTGACATTATCAACACGGTCAGCGATGGTATGCAGATTTTCTAAAAATAGTTTTGCCTCACCAGCTCCCAGTCCTGTAACAACATGGTCACCACTTTTTACCAAGCTTAAAGCTTCTTCAAGACTTATTATTTTATTGTCAGAATTCATATTTCTCTCTAAATGTTTAATTGTTTTAAAAGTTATTAATAGCATATTACGTCGAGCAAACTATCATTAGAGCAGTTAAACTATATAAGATAGATTAAACAGTGCAGCGTAATAACCTTTCTCAGTATGAGGAGTGAAATAGCTCTACTCTTAATTTTTATGCTGTTAATTTTAAAGTAGTGCTCGTCTTTTATACGGCAAAATAAGGATTTGTTCAACCCAGTTTTAGGGCTAACATCGAAGTTTAACTAATTGATATCCTTACTAATAATTATAACAGTGTTATTTCAACTAAAATATTATTTGTGCTTTTTTTATATGGGGTGGCTATGTTTTGACACAAAAAAAAGCACCCACTGGGTGCTTTTTCGTTAACAATACGATTTGTAACTTAAACTTAAACTTATTCCCACTCAATCGTGGCAGGTGGCTTACTAGATACGTCGTAAGTCACACGGGACACATCCGCAATTTCATTCATGATACGGTTACTAACCGTCTCGATTAACTCATAAGGCAGGTGGGCAAAACGCGCGGTCATAAAGTCGATGGTTTCAACCGCACGTAAGGCAATAACCCAAGCATAACGGCGGCCATCACCGACCACACCCACAGACTTCACTGGGGTAAATACCGCAAAGGCTTGAGCAGTCTTTTCATACCAGCCTGATTTCTCAAGCTCTTGCATAAAGATAGCGTCTGCTTGACGTAGAATATCAGCATATTCTTTTTTTACTTCACCCAAGATACGCACCCCTAAGCCTGGACCTGGGAATGGATGACGGTAAATCATTTTGTGCGGTAAACCTAACGCCACACCTAGCTTACGCACCTCATCTTTAAATAAGTCACGTAAAGGCTCAACCAATTCAAACTGTAAGTCGTCCGGTAGACCGCCTACGTTGTGATGGCTCTTAATGACGTGAGCTTTGCCTTGGTGCGACTTCGCTGACTCAATAACGTCAGGATAAATTGTACCTTGTGCCAAGAATTCAATAGGCTTACCATCACTGCCTTGACTGATATCACGCGCCGCATCAGAGAACACATCAATGAAGGTTTTACCAATGATTTTACGTTTCGCTTCTGGGTCAGTCTCACCCGCCAGCGCAGTTAAGAAGCGGTCTTCAGCATCAACACGGATAACTTTTACCCCCATGTTTTCAGCGAATACCTGCATCACTTGGTCACCTTCATGCAAGCGTAATAGACCGTTGTCCACAAACACACAGGTCAGCTGATCGCCAATGGCTTTATGCAGTAGCGCCGCCACAACAGAGCTATCCACACCACCCGATAGGCCTAATAAAACCTGCTTATCACCAATTTGCTCTTTTAGCTGTTCCACACGCATATCGATAATGTTGTCTGGCGTCCAACTGCCAGCACAGCCACAAATTTGATGCACAAAGCGCGATAATAAAACATCGCCCTGTAAAGTGTGAGTGACTTCTGGATGGAATTGTAGACCATAATATTTTTTGTCTTCATTAACCATCACAGCAATTGGACAACTTGGGGTGCTGGCTACCACCTCAAAACCTTCTGGAGCTTCAACCACTTTGTCACCATGGCTCATCCATACATGCAAGCGGCTGTTGTCTTGATGCTCATCTTCGATGCCATCAAGCAAGGTGCTAGCCCCTGTAATATCAATGGTTGCTGCCCCAAACTCATGCACATCACTGGCTTGTACTTTACCACCAAAGTGATCAGCCATCGCTTGCATGCCGTAGCAAATACCTAAAATAGGCACATTCAAATCAAAAAGTGCTTGATTGATTTTTGGGCTGTTTTCGTCGTGCACACTTTCAGGACCACCGGATAAGATAACGCCTTTGGCACCAAACGCTTCAATACGGCTAGTGTCGATGTCATAAGGATACATCTCACAGAAAACACCGGCTTCGCGCACACGGCGGGCAATAAGCTGGCTGTACTGTGAACCATAATCAATAATTAAAATACGGTCTTCTTTGATGGCAGGTGTGTTATTACTCATAGTGATGTCCAATTGGGCAAGTCTAATTCAAAGTTAAGTCAGGTCAATTTACAGATTGATATAAAGGTTATCTAACCGTGACGTAGAAATAGGGGTAAAATTATATCTGGCTATTTTAACAAGAATCTAAGCCCTAATGGGGAATTGTGTTTTTAAATGCTTTCGAAAAGTGTAATTAATTCAGTAAGGCAATAGATTGAATCTATATTACTTAAATTTTGTTAATAAATAGTTTATTGTGTTGTATTGAATACAAACAATTAGTAATATATTATTTAAATCATGACTATAACAAATGGAAAGGTTATATCCCTATGAGCAAAATCACCTCCCTTTTACGTAAAATCACAGCTTCTAATACGTCGCCTGCCAATAAGACCGACCAACCCGCATTAGACTTCCCTGCCAAAAGCAATACCCCCAAAGAACAGACCCGTTGGAATGGCTGGGGCAATATCAATATCAATAAAGCGGTCTCACCTCATGGGGCTAAGCTGATTAAATCTCATATCGGCAAAACTCAAAAACTGTCTTCTGTCAGTCTAGACTCGGTATTAAAGACAGTTCCTCCCTCACGCCTGCCTACAGCCTTAACCGAATTGGCAATGGTCTCTACTGACAACGAAATACGGGTCAGACATGCGCGTGGCCAAAGCTTCCCTGACTGGGTTGCCATGCACAGTGGTGATTTTGGTGTTTTCCCAGATGGGGTCGCCATGCCAAAAACCACTGAAGATGTCGCAAAGCTATTGGACTTAGCCAGTAAGCATGACCTAGTAGTTATCCCTTACGGTGGCGGAACTTCTGTGGCCGGCCATATCAATCCACCAAAAGACCCTCGCCCAGTATTGACCATTGCCACCGGACATATGGATAAGCTCATTGATTTAGATGAGGAAAGCCAAATTGCTACCTTTGGCGCGGGTGCTCAAGGGCCTGCTGTAGAAGCACAACTGAATGAGCGTGGCTACCGATTGGGACACTATCCACAGTCGTGGGAATTATCGACATTAGGCGGCTGGATTGCGGCTCGCTCAAGTGGCCAACAGTCTTTAGGCTATGGCCGTATCGAACAAATGTTCGCCGGCGGCACCTTGGTCACCCCTCAAGGCAAGCTCACCATACCTGATATCCCTGCCTCCTCTGCCGGTCCTGATTTGCGTGAGATGATGATGGGTACTGAAGGCCGTGCCGGTATCTTTACTGAAGTCAAAATGCGGGTACAGCCTCAGCCTGAGCAAGAGCTGTTTAAAGTCGCATTTTTGCCCAACTGGGAAGCTGGGAAAAAGGTGTTAAAAGAAGCGGTTCAAAACAATGTTCGCCTATCTATGTTACGCCTAAGCAATGCCACTGAGACCAATGCCCACCTGCACTTAGGCACCACGCGCAGTCAGTTCTTAGCCATTACTGCCTACTTAAGATCTAAAGGATTAGGCTCTGATAAAGTAATGCTCACTTATGGCGTGACAGGTAATAAAGCCCAAAACGCACTGGCATTGGCTCAGTTTAAACAACTGTTAAAGCAAAATGGCGGTGTTAGTGGCAAGTTAGCAGACTTGATGGGATCAATATGGGCGCATGGCCGCTTTAAATTCCCGTATTTGCGTGGCACTTTATGGGAAAAAGGCATCATGGTCGATACCTTTGAGACCTCGACCAACTGGACCAATATTGACCAACAAATGGCCGCTATGCAGAAAGCCGTTCGTGAATCACTGCGAGAGCATGGTGAACAGGTGATGGCATTTACCCATATTTCGCATGTTTATAAACAGGGCGCAAGCTTATATACCACCTATTTCTTTAGAGCCGCTAAGAGCCATGATGAGACGCTACAGCGTTGGCAGAAAATTAAGCACGCCGCCAGTACCAGTGTCGCTAACGGCAAAGCCACGATCTCACATCAACATGGTGTGGGCCGTGACCATGCTCCTTATCTAGTGGCGGAAAAAGGCGAGCTTGGGCTACAAGTGACTCGTGACATGCTGCAAAGTTTAGACCCTGAACAGCGTATGAATCCAGGTGCTTTGCTAGAGGAGTAATAGAGGACTAAATTACTCAAAGACTAAAGCTTGTACTAGCGGTAGGAATAACCACCCCTGCCATTTTGCTACACATTAATTGTCACCCATTGATCAGGAGTCACCTATGACCCAGACACAGCAGCGTCAACACGCCTTAACTCCCCTTTTGCGTACCGAGCCTTGGGATATGTTGATTATTGGCGGTGGTATTACTGGGGCTGGTATTGCCCGAGAAGCCGCCAAACGTGGTCTGCAGGTACTGTTAATTGAACAAAAAGACTTCGCTTGGGGCACCTCGAGTCGCTCTAGCAAAATGGTACATGGTGGGCTACGTTATATTGCCTCTGGAGACTACAAAACCACGGTACTCAGTGTTCGTGAGCGCGAACGTATGCTGAAAGAAGCGGGGGGTCTAGTCAATGAAATGCACTATATGATGCCCCATTATAAAGGCAAGTTTCCAGCGCCTTGGATGTTCAACACTCTACTTAGGGTCTATGACAAACTGGCCGGAAAACGCTATTTTAGATACTTCAAAAAAGACGCTTTTTCACCGTTAAACCCTGGTATTAAACAAGATAAATTACTGGGTGCCAGTCAATTTAGTGATGCGGTCACTGATGACTCACGCTTGGTGATGCGAGTGCTCGCTGAAGCCATGCACGATGGGGCACAGGCTATTAATTATCTCAAAGCTGAGCAGTTGTTAAAAAACGATCAAGGTTTAGTGGTCGGAGCAAGGTTGGTGGACACTGCCGCCCCACAGCGCACTGAAACTTATGAAGTTTATGCCAAAGTAGTGGTTAGCGCCACTGGCGCTTGGGCTGATGATCTGCGCATGCAAGCTTTATCTAAGACATCCAGCGACTTTCATAAGCAAATTCGTCCGTCTCGGGGCAGCCATTTAGTGATTAGCCAGCAGCGACTTCCGATTGAACAGGCGTATACCTTACTGCACCCCGTAGATAAAAGAGCCTTATTTGTCTTTCCTTGGGAAAATAGAACCGTCATTGGTACCACTGACTTAGACCACCCACCCCTTGATGAGCAAGAGGTCGGTATCACCAATGAGGAAGTCGACTATCTATTACAAGCGGTAAATGGGCTGTTTGATCATACTGAGTTGAGCCGCGAAGATATTATCAGTACTTGGGCAGGGGTTCGTCCATTGATTTCTGAAGGCGGTGATGGCAAAAGGGTCAGTCCTAGCAAAGAGAAACGGGATCACAGCGTGTGGTTGGACAATAATTTAGTCACAGTCAGTGGCGGTAAATTGACCACCTTCCGTCTTATTGCCCTTGACGTGCTTGAAATCTGTCAGCAGGTATTACCGATTGACAATGATGCGGCCATAGATGATGCTGTCTTTAGCAATCCGGTACCGAGCAATGACAAATTGGCTCAGTTACCTGCCCCATTCCAGTACCGCTTGCAAGGTTTTTACGGCCGTCAATTAGATCAATTACTTGAGCTTGCAGATAATCAAGATCTTATCCCTGTCGCTGACAGCAATACGCTGTGGGCAGAGGTTAGATTTGCGGCACGTTATGAGCAAGTTATTCATCTAGATGATTTATTACTGCGTCGTACTCGTCTAGGTCTTATCTTGCCGCAAGGGGCGATGATAGATTCCGTAACCGATAAACTGCAACAAATTTGTCAGACAGAGCTTGGTTGGGATCAACAAAAATGGCAACAAGAAGTCGCCCGTTATCAAGCCCTTTGGCAAAATTATTACCATTTACCGGCGGCATAATCCGTCAATTTTAACAACTTCGACAGTGATTAACAGGCTAGCTTAGAGTCGTGATTTCCAGTAACTTATATTATAGTAAGTCGCATTGACTCTGTAACTGGCCTAATTTATAACTATTGTCGTAAAGGATAAAGTTTCTCAAAGGATTGAGTTCTTAGGGACCTTTAAGGTTAGCAATAAGCGTTATCCGCTTTTTGGCCTGATAGGTTAATATTTTTAACCTAATAATGAGGCTCCCTAATCATCCCCTGCCCTCAGTCCTAGCAACATCCTATGATGACTCTATCCAAAAATGTAGGCTAGCTACGGAATATTTTTTTATCAATATCCCAAAGCCAATTTTCTTATTAATGACCGAGTGGCACACCTTTATGAGCGTTACAGATGAAACCCCGATTTATTTATTGGCTATAGACAATGGCACCCAAAGCATCAGAGCCTTAATCTTTGATCAGTTTGGCACCGAAGTTGCTAAGGCTCGTACCCCTATTGAGCCTTATTTTTCTACTGAAGCCAACTTTGCTGAGCAGCATGCCCATTATTATTGGCAAAAGCTTAGTGAAACCTGTCAGCAATTATGGCAAAGCTGCGATATCAAGCCTTCGCAAATTGCTGGGGTTAGTCTGGCCACACAACGCTATACCATGATTTGTCTTGATAAAGACAAACAGCCGCTACGCCCGGCCATTGTCTGGATGGATTTTCGCCAAGGTGAGACCAATGATTTGGGGGTTTTTGACCCCCTCATCAAACTGGCCGGGTTAGGAGAGTTGGCAGAAGAGGCTCAGAAAAAAGCCCGCTGTAATTGGTTATCCCGTCATGAGCCTGAAATTTGGGCGAAGACTGCCCATTATGTCAACTTATCGGCCTATTTGACTTATAAGCTGACCGATGATTTAGTCGACTCATCGGGTCAGACCACCGGCTACTTGCCTTATGACTACAAGGCGCAACAGTGGATGAAGCCCAGTAACTTTAAGTGGCGCTTATTCAGCTGCCGCATTGAACAGATGCCAAGACTGGTCGAGCCTGGCCAAAAACTGGGTCATATTACCGCCGAAGCGGCAGCAGCCACAGGTATTATTGAGGGAACACCGATGATTGCTGCGGCCAGTGACAAGGCTTGTGAAGCACTGGGCAGCGCCGGCTTATCTACCGATACCGCCTGCCTAAGCTTTGGCACCACGGCCACTATTAACACCACCTCAACCCGTTATATCGAGGTGATAAAACACATGCCCGCGTATACCGCAGCGGCCCCAAATTACTACAACCACGAGTATATGATTTACCGCGGATTTTGGATGGTCAGCTGGTTTAAAGAGCAGTTTGCCCATTACGAAGCACAGCTGGCGAAGACCCAAGGCATTGATACTGAACACTTATTGGATCAAGCGGTTAAGGACATTCCTGCCGGCTCCATGGGATTAATGTTACAGCCGTACTGGTCACCTGGTGTGCGTCACCCTGGACTTGAAGGCAAAGGCGCCTTGATTGGTTTTGGTGATGTGCATACCCGCGCTCATGTTTATCGGGCTATTTTGGAAGGGTTGGCTTATGAGCTAAAACTTGGGTTTGATACCATTGAGAAGCGCACTCGCCAAACCATTAAACACCTTCGTGTCTCTGGTGGCGGAGCTCAAAGCGATGCAGCGATGCAGCTGACCGCAGATATTTTTGCCATGCCAGCCTATCGCCCTCATACTTATGAGGCTTCCGGATTGGGGGCTGCCATAAACTGTGCCGTGGGCCTTGGCATTTATCCAGATTATTCTACCGCAGTTGAAGCTATGACCCATTTGGGCGATGAGTTTTTGCCCATCCCTGAAAATGTTGCGCTTTATAAACGCCTGTACAATGAGGTTTATCTGAAGATGTATGACCGCTTAAAGCCCTTATATCATAGTATTCAGGACATTACTGGCTACCCAAAAAAATAACCCTTTTAGCATAAGACTCCGCTCATGAAAATTACCCAGTTAATTGTCTTTTTTATTGTCGTCTTTATTCTCAACTATTTGCTGAATATGCTATTAAAGTTGGGACAAGACCTGTCTTATATAGCCATACTCAGCATTATTACTACTGGTTTATTTTATTTGCTAACTCTTATGCGAGACCGGCGGTCAAAGTAACAGATAAGCCTACTAAACTAGCTTCCCTCTTCTGTTATCCCCTCATTGTTTATCAGTGGCTCAAGCACTCCTATAAATTTAATAGACTGTGTTAAGATAGCGCTACCTATTAAGTTTTATTAAAGAGCCTTAGTGCTAATAACAACTCAGGAGAGGCAATATGACAAACTCCAGTAATAACCGGAGTAACGACACAGAGCGTGGGCTCAAAAAAAACCACAGCTCAACCAGCCACTCGCGACATAGCTCAAAAGAGTATCTTCCTGATTTTATTCGAAGTACTTACGAGCATAGACGGCCACCCCGTTTAGGCACCTTTAATGCGCCAATGAACATCACTCAGCGCCGTCCCGATCACGAGCCTGACACTCGTATCGACAAGTTCACGTTCGGCATGGTTTTGGTGATTCTATTAGGCATCTGTATTCCCTTAGTTTTCTTTCCAGAACAAGGGAAACATTGGGTAGAGATTGCACGTAATTTTGTTACCACCAATTTTGGCTTTGCCTATTTGGCCTTTGGTATTTTGGCGATGATATTTGTAATTTACATCGTCTTCTCTGACATTGGTAATATCAAGCTCGGTCGCCCCGAGGACACCCCAGAGTTTAATGATGCCTCTTGGGCAGCCATGCTATTCTGTGGTGGTATTGGGGCCAGTATTTTGTATTGGGGTCTTATTGAATGGGCCTATTATTACCAAGCCCCACCCTTTGGCATTGCTGCTGAGTCCACTGATGCCATCCGCTGGGCCACAACCTATGGCATTTTCCACTGGGGACCTGTGGCTTGGGCCATTTATCTAGTGCCCGCTGTCCCCATCGCCTATTTTTATTATGTGCGTCAAACTCCAGTATTGAAGGTGAGTCAAACCCTAATGCCTTTACTGGGTGAGAAGTTGGCGGGAAGCAATTGGGCGAAGATGCTCGATGTGCTGTTTGTATTCGGTATGGTTGGGGGTGGTGCTACCACTTTAGGTCTGGCGTCACCGCTAATTAACGAGGGCCTATATAACTTATTTGGCCTACCACGCAACATTACCATGCAGTTGGTAGTGCTATTAGTGACCACCTTAATTTTCGCTTATAGTGCTTATCAAGGTTTAAAAGGCGGTATTCAAAAACTATCGAATATTAACTTTTACTTAGCAGTGGCACTGTTATTATTCATCCTTATCGCTGGTCCGACTGTCTTTATTTTTAATACCGGACTTGAAGCTTTGGGTCGCTCTATTGCTGAAATGCCACGGATGATGACTTATATTGAGCCTTTCAAAGACTTTGGTGACTTCGGGTTCAAACACACTACTTTCCCACAAGACTGGACCGTATTCTACTGGGCATGGTGGCTAGTATTTGCCCCTACCATTGGTCTATTCATCGCCAAAATTTCACGCGGTCGTACCATTCAAAATATGGTGGTAGGCTCTATGTTTTATGGCTCGTTAGGCTGTGCAATGTTCATGATTATCTTAGGTAATTATGGCTTGTATTTACAGTTAAACGGTACTGTCGATGTGGTGAGTATTCTTAATAACGAATCGGCTACCGCGGCTATTTTTGCTATCCTAAACAGCTTACCCATGCCTTATGCGGTAGTGGCAGTATTCACTTTCTTAGCGGTTATTTTTACCGCGACCACCTTCGACTCAATCTCCTATATCTTAGCGTCTGTGGTACAAGTAGAGGTGGACGACGAGCCACACCGTTGGAACCGTTTATTTTGGGCATTTACCCTGTGTTTATTGCCTGCGATTTTGATGTTCTTAGGCGATTTAGCGACGCTACAAACTGCCTCGATTATCGCTGGTGCACCGCTGATTGTTATTCTGTCTTTAATGATGCTATCGGTAATAAAAGCAGCACGTTATGACCTTTATTATCAGCCTGACTATTATCTAAAAACGATTCATATTGAAGAGCTAGCAGAGAGTGCCCCTTGGGAAGAAGGCAAAACTTCAGAAGCTCCAGAAGGCTCAATTTTGGCCTTACAAGATGAGTGGGAGCAGATGCGTGAGGAAAATGGGGAAGAAAAAAACGCAGAAACGCTAGACAAACGTGACAGCTAGTTTTCTCCGCACATAACCCTAAAGCCGAAGCACGTAATCGTAAAATAGAGCCGTAAAAAAGGTTGGATTAGCAGACTAATCCAACCTTTTTTTGTGCTTAATCTTGATAACTAACGTAGCGATTTACAGTTTATAGGCTAGACCAAAGCCTGTTTTACTCTATTTAATCCTTGCGCCAATATAGACTGGGGACAAGCCACATTAATACGCAGTTTTAAGTGTCCCTCTTCCCCATACTGAATACCGGAATTCAGCTCGACTTTGGCATCACGCAGCGCATCATATAATGCCTTATCCTCATCAGCATAAGCCGAACAATCTAACCAAATCAAATAAGAGGCCTCAGGACGCATCACCTTAATGTCTGGCAAATGAGTGGCCAAGTAATCAATCGTAAAATCGATATTTTTCTCAATATAAGCCAAAGCCTGCTCGAGCCATTCACCACCCTGCTTATACGCACTTTGCATCACTGTATAAGCAAATAAATTCAACTCATATTCATCGTTTAATTGCTGTTGCTGCTTGATTTGCGTCGCTAACGCCTTATCTTTTACAAAGATCATCGAGCCTTTAATACCTGCCACATTAAAGGTTTTGGTCATCGAGGTTAAGCTCACCACCATGTGCTCATAGCCTTTGGCCAGGCTTAAAAATGGGGTGAAATTATGACCACTCAGCGTCAAATCCTGATGAATCTCATCACTGACCACGGCCACTTGATACTTTTTACATAGCTCTAATACCGCCTTTAGCTCATCGGGTGTCCACACTCGCCCACCTGGATTGTGCGGATTACACAGCAAAAACACTTTGACTTTATTTTTCTTAATCTTGGCTTCCATGTCCGCCAAATCAAACTCATAACGTCCCTGCCTCTCTACCAGTGCTGAGCTGATCACCTTGCAGCCATTCAACTTGGTTTTGGTCACAAATGGGGTGTAAATCGGGTCATTAATCAATACCGCATCACCCACTTCAGTAAACAGATTGAGCATTAAAGAGATACTCGGCACCACCCCAGGGGAAAACAATATCTGCTCTTTTTCCAGCGCCAGTCCATAGCGGCGAGTGTGCCAATCTATAATCGCTTGGTACAACTCATCTGTTTGCTTGGTATAGCCCAAGATGCCGTGATCCACAACACGCTGTAAGCTATCCAAAATAGGCTGAGCAGCTTTGAAGTCCATGTCTGCCACCCACAGCGGAATGGTATCATCTGCATAATGCCACTTAATTGATCCGGTATTGCTTCTGTCTATGACTTCATCAAAATTGTATTGCATGGATTGTTCCTAAATACCCAAATAAACGTATATACTCACCCATTATAGAGCAGAAGATTATCTGTTGCCTCGATACTGCCCTCAACCTAGCACACTTTCTCAGCGGTTATACCAAGTCATGCAATATAACAGCCAAAAGCAACTTATGACACAGTCAAATTTATCACCCTCAAATAACTCTACAACCTACTATTCAATGATAAACAAACCTCATCTAAATAATTCTTACGAGGGCTTGGTAGTTATTGAAGTTGATAATAAGTACGGGTTTATGGATAAGTCAGGCAACTTAATCATAGAACCTAAATACCTAGGCATAATCGGTTTCGGTGAGGGGCTAATTGGGGTACAAATCGAAGATGATACTCATCTTTTTTTATGTGGTTTTATTAACTATCAAGGCGAGACTGTTATTCCCTTTGAATACGAACAAGCATCACCCTTCTCACAAGGTTTATCCCCTGTGCAAAAAAACGATAAGTACGGGTTTATCGACCGTCATAATCAAGTTGTCATACCCTTTAAATTCGACCATGCTAATACTTTCGCGGAAGGTGGTTTGGCAAGAGTTCAAATTAATGATAAATGGGGATTTATTAATACTCAAGGCCAGCTAGCCTTCCCGCTTTTTGATGATGCTAGTCTGTTCCAAGCAGGTTTGGCTTCAGTACATAAAAATACCAAAACTGGCGTGATAAACACCTATGGCGAGATTGTTATCCCCTTTATATTCGACAATCATTACCTTGATTTTATCGATGGATTGGCAAGGGTTATGCAACAAGATAAGTGGGGCGTCATCAATAAAAAAGGAGATATCATAATTCCCATTGAATACGATGACATTGGTTATTTTGACGAAGAGGGCTTATTAGCGGTAAAAAAGGACGATCAATGGGGATATGTAGATCAACGAGCCAATATAGTTATACCTTTACAGTATGAAGAAGCAGAAGGCTTTAGTGAGGGACTTGCCCTTGTTAAAAAGGAGGATAACTATGGATTTATAAACCCTGAACAGCACCTCACAATTCCATTTATATATGAGCACGCTTTATCATTTAAAGACGGATTAGCAGCGGTAATGACTGATGATAAGTATGGTTTTATTAATCATAAGGGTGACGTTATCCTTCCATTTAAATATGATTTGGTTGGTGCCTCTAACAATGACTTATTTAGTGTAAAAATCGTTGATGGCGTGGGCTGGCATACAATCAACCGTCAAGGACAGAGAGTTGATAATCAACAACTTATCTTTTATCACGTCCCCTCTGTTGTTAGCCCTTAAGTATCAATGCGCTCCAATACTGTTATTGCTTTATTACGGTAATAAAGATCATCACGCACGTTAAAGCCCAATCGCTCCCAGAATTTATTACCAATCTCATTACGCTGGAAGATAAATAAACCCACTTTCGATATGGACAATTGACTCATTTCGTCCAATACATTTTTTACCAACGCCTGACCAAGTCCTTGGTTACGATATGCTGGTAGCACCGCTGTATGGTAAATATATCCACGCCGACCATCCTCTCCGGCGATAATAACGCCTATGATTTCTTTATATTCATTTTCTGCCACAAAACTAAGCGTTGGATTACGGGTTAGCATACGCTTGATACCTTGATAAGAGTCATCTATATCGTTTAATCCCATTCCAGGAGTATTTATCCACAGCTGGTATACTGCATCGTAATCGTTCATTGTCATTGGGCGGATGAGCATGGGGTTGGCCTTGTTGGTTGGCTAAGATACAGGAATAAAGTTCAATGAAAACATCATCTTTTATAGTGTATATTAAGACTAAGCTCAAAGCTTAACTTACCGATTTTTTGGTCAACTATAGTTTTTATCTATGCTAACAAAACAGAGACTTAACATCATGACAATATTTAATATAACACTGTCCAAAGCACTACCTACACTACTATTAGCACTTGCTTTACCGCTTACAGCGTGCCAAACCACGTCAACTGCTCAGCCAAACAATATTAACAGTCAAAACAGCAATCAAAGAACCAACATTGCAGCTGATATTGAAAACTTAACCTATGATTTGAGTTTGGTTGAAGAAAATCATCATCAGACCAAGATTGCAGACGGTACTTATGTTTTAGATACCTTTATTGTGCCGTTTGAACAGCCTTATTATGTATTGGTACGCCGAACAGATGAGAAGCGTATTAGCAGAAATGTGGCAGCGCTGATTGGCGAAACTTATATTCAACCACGAGGTTGTACTGAGCCATTGGTGCGCCGTGCTGATTTAGATAAACAGAATGCGACCGGCTCTGTGCATTTGGTTGGGTTTGCTTGTTAGTTTTGGGATTAGTTTAGTTTGGGTAGTTAAAATCTTGCAGTAACTGTAGGGTACGCCTTGCGCATTGAATTATGCGAACACCCTACAAGGATAGGTTGATTATCTCATTATTTAAAATAATAAATGAAAACTAAAGCAAGAAAGTCTCTCTCCAACCACTTTTTTAATTTGAGAATATAATCTCCTACCCTAAAACCCAACCATCCTCTCCCAATAAATAAGCACCGCACTCATACTAAAAAACGAGCCAATAGTTGAGATAATAACAATAGCCGACACTCGCTCAACCAACCCATAATGCTGAGCGATGATGGCAATGGTTGAAAAGGTCGGGGCGGCCGCAAACAGCATGGCCACATATTTGCTTTCTATTGATGCGCTTGGGATAAGCATAATCGCAACTAACATCATTAATGGATGTACAATAAGCTTACCTAAGCCAATGGTGGTAATCTTGGGTAAATCACCTTTTAACTCTAAACCAGATAAGCTCATACCAATAACGAACAGCGCAACGGGGGCGGCGACGCCTGAAAGCATGTGTGCCGTTTGAGCCACTATCTGCGGGACAGGAATACTAAAAATCGAGAAACTCACGCTGACGATAATGGCAATAATCAACGGGTTACGAGAGAGGTTTTTGACAATACGCAGTAATAATTGACCCAAAGACTGGCCGGAGTTGGTGCCCATATCTGCCATGATAAACAGCATAGGTAGCATGATAAAACTCTCTATCAACACCACCATGGATAAATAAGTGGCTGCCTTCGTAGGCCCGATGACTGCTGACAATACCGCAAAACCAATAAAAGCACTATTTGCATACGCCAACGCCGTAGAGTTTAGAGCAGCAGAGACATTATCCTGGCCCCAAAATCCTTTGGTCACAATAATACCTATCACAAACGCCAAGACTGAACCTATGGCATAGATAAGGATATAGCTTGGCGATATGACTTCCTGAAACGGCATTTCTGCAATGGCGTTAAACATCAGTGCAGGTAAAGCAATATACAGTACCAAAGTGCCCATGCCTTTGGCGTGGCTTGGGTCAATAATGCGGGTGCGCACGCTCAGATAACCCAGAGCGATAATGATAAAAATCGGTGCGGTAATGTTGAGGATGTCTAACATAGATAAGACTGCCGCTTGGTATCAAGATGGGAGATCAGCTTGGCACGCTTTTCTGCTGAGCATAAATAAAGCTGAGTTTAAAAAGAGAAAACACAGAGCTTTTAAAGGCGACCAACCACTGGTTCAACCATTATAATAAATCAGTTCTGCAATAAGTATAACAGCTTAAATTAACGACCTTTAAATTGAGCCTCCCGGCGTTCAACCATAGCCATTATGTCCTATTTGGCACCTTCAGAGTGGAACATTGGCGGTAAAAAACTATGAATATTACCAAACGCACTGTCTGCACCATTACGTGTCCCATCAAGTGCTGAAGCCAGCAAAGCTTGAACACCTAAGGGTGCGGCATTGCTAATCTCAACCGTCAACTCATAAGCTCGATCATGCTGTTTGCCTGTCGCTACCGCCTCACTTACTAGGTTTAGTTCCTCTGCTGTAGCCGCATTAAATGGTTTGCCAGTCAATAGATAAGGTATGGCTTTTGCCACCCAGCGGCCTGTACAAAGCGAACCGTTGCCTCACCAAAGGGTATGATGCCACGCTGTACTTCTATCTGGGCAAAATTACAGTCTTCACTGGCGATTACCACATCGGCATTCAACATCAGCTTAATACCCGCCGTAAAGCCTAATTTGTCCCAAAAGCCATTGCCGATTTGGTTGTCTTTGAAGATAAACAACCCCACTTTCGATATGGACAATTGATTCATTTGGTCTAATACATTTTTTACCAATGCCTGACCGATTTCTTGGTTACGATATTCCGGCAATACCGCCGTGTGGTAAATATAACCGCGCCGGCGATAATAACGCCTATGATTTTTTATATTCATTTTCTGCCACAAAACTGAGCGTTGGATTGTGGGTTAGCATATGTTCGATACCTTGATAAGAGTCATCGATATCGTTTAAGCCCATACCAAGGGTGTTTATCCACAGCTGATATACCGCATCGTAATCGTTCACTGTCATTGGACAGATAAGTATAAGGTTTGGCCTAGTTGGTTGGAGAGAAGTTACTTGTTAAATTACTTATTGAATAAGGAGTTATTAATTTTGAGTTTGGATCATTTTAATGAAATTAATTTAGTATTAATTAGTTTCAACTTCTCTAATAACCTGTGCTAATACCTTGTAAATACAAGGCTCAATCGATTGAGATATATTAAAGCGCATGAAATTATCACAGCTTTGGGTATGACTAAATGCATTACCAGGAGCGAGTACAAGATTATGGTGTAAGGCTTGTCTGGCAAGTTCAGAAGCACTAATAGACTCAGGAAGACGACACCATAAATAAATGCCAGATCGTGGAATTAACCAAGGTTCAATTCCTAATTCACCCAATCGTTCAACTACGTGTTTACGAACTTGATCCAAACGATCATGAAGAGCCTGTATATGCTTACTATAATCCTTATGAGTCAATGCTGATAAAATAATAGATTCAGCCAATTGACTACCACTAAATCCAGTCGCAATTTTTAAATCTACCAGTTCGTCTATCAACTCTTTGTGTGCTGATATAAACCCACAGCGCAAAGATGCAGAAATCGTTTTAGAAAAACTTCCGATATAAAAAACGTTATTTAAACCATCCAATTCTGCCAATCTTGGCGCAGGGTGTTTTTTAAAATCAGCAACCTCAAAATCTGCAAAAATATCATCTTCAATAATATAAATTCCGGCGTCTTGTGCCAACTTAAGAACCTGATAAGCTTTACTAGACGATAAGGAAGCGCCAGTAGGGTTGTGAATGGTTGCATTTGTTATATACAGCCGAGGTTTACAAGCAGATAAAACAGACTTAAACGATTCAATATCTGGTCCTGATTTAGTATAAGGAACACTAACAATATTTACTCGATGGGCCAATAACATGGCATTGAAGTTAAAGTAACAGGGATCATCAACCACAACGGTATCGCCAGGAGATAATAAATAGCGGCAAATCAAGTCAATTGCTTGTGTTCCTGATGCGGTTATCATCACCTGTTCAGGCGTTGTCTCAATCCCTAATCCCAACATACGCCGTACTAAATATTGCCTTAGTTCAATCAAGCCTAAAGGCGTAGCATATTCCCCAACCACACTAGAGTCCGCTTTAGATGCTTGACGTAACCCTCGACGCATACCTTCTTCGTATAACCAATCAGCAGGAAGCCACCCACAGCCCGGCTTCATTGAATTATCACCCATTTCTAATGATTGTCTAGATATCCATAAAGGATTAACCACCCTATCAAGCTTAGGGCCTAAATCTGATAAAGATAAGGGTAGCGAATTGTTGGCCACATAAAAGCCAGACCCAACTTTAGAATAAATAACGCCTTCGATCACCAATCGTTCATAAGCCTCTGCCACCGTAGATGGAGATACATTGTGACTTTTCGCCGCTAAACGTATTGAAGGTAAACGAGTGCCAGGTAGATAGGTGACTGTGGCTATTTTTTGTTTCACACTCTCCATGATTTGTTCAATACGTGTGGATGGGGCTTTTTTATCTGTTTTCATTAAGCTACTTCTTACAACTGAACCTATGCAAAAATATGATGTTACCATCCTTTAAGCAACTGGTGATTACTTATAAAACATCTGCTACTACCTTTTAGACGATTAATAAATAACTGCCAGTTAGCCCTATCTAGTTCTGAGTGAGTTCAGTCAATTAGGTTATTGAGGGATTGTCATGCAGTTAGAAACCTCTAAGGTCTGATTCTAACTGTATGGGTAATTGATAGCGAACAGTTTATATAAATTGTACTGGATTGTCTGTCGTTAACCACATAATAATTTGTTGTAATAAACATCAAATAAATTATGAGGTTTTTATGAACAAAATATCAGCAGGCTGGGTAAATGGCTTTATCGGGGTGGTGATTTTTGCAGGGTCATTACCCGCTACTCGAGTTGCAGTTATGGACTTTGACCCAGTTTTTTTAACTGCGGTTCGAGCAACCGTCCCTGCATTAATTGGGGCTATTGTTTTAATAGCATTCAAACAAAAAGTTCCCGACAAACAATATTTAGCTTCTGTAGTGGTGACTGCCTTAGGGGTCGTAGTAGGTTTTCCATTACTTAGCGCATTGGCACTGCAACATATTACTTCTGCACATGCTATCGTGTTCTTAGGCATACTGCCTTTATTGACCGCTATTTTTGCGGTATGGCTTGGTGACAAGCGACCACCAATGATGTTTTGGTTATTTGCGTTTGCAGGTAGCGCTTTTGTAGCAGGTTTTGCGGCGCTAAGTGAAGGGCATAGCTCAATGCTTGGAGGGCTTTTTATGTTAGGTGCAGTGGTAACTTGTGCGCTAGGCTATGCAGAAGGGGCAAAACTCACCAAAGAATTCGGTGGTTGGCAGGTTATCAGTTGGTCGCTTATTGTTTCATTGCCTATTATGTTGCCATTGGCTATATTCACTCGACCAGAAAGTGTTGCAAACGTCAGCATGACAGGCTGGATAGGCCTTGGATATGTGTCACTGTTTAGCATGTTTATCGGGTTTATATTTTGGTATAAAGGTCTGGCTCAAGGAGGCATTGCTGCTGTCGGTCAATTGCAATTACTACAGCCTTTTATGGGATTAATGCTGGCGTCGTTATTGCTTCATGAGACAATAAGCTTGAGTATGATCGTGAGCACTTTAGGGGCTATCGTTTGTGTGGCAGGGGCCAAAAAATATGCAGTCTAATAAGAACAATAGCAAGAATTAGTACTACTCTAAGTAAGACTTGGATATACTTATGGGAGTACTAATTGGCCCTTTTTTAAATAGCCAATTATCAGCATTTTTACTTCTTAAGTTTTTTTTGCGACTACAAAATAACTAGAGGCACCTTTATATATTTTTTCAGTTTCAATAATTTCAAACTCTGCATTCGCCATTAAGTCATCTAAATCAGAACTTTTAAGCATTCTAATTTCAATGGGAATGATGCCGATTTTACACAACATTCGAACCAACTGAATTTGAGCACTAACTGAAAATGACATCTTTTCCCGTAGGCAGGGCGTTACCGAAATAAATAGCCCCTCTGGTTTTAATAAGTCATATATTCTTTGAGTGACTTCTTCAGGGTTAGATACGGTATGCAGCATATTGAAAGCCAAAATCGTATCAAAACAGTCATTATGGTATCTTTTATCAAAAATATCAGTTTGTAAGAAATTTACATTTTCAATTTTACCCACAATAGCTTTTTGTTTGGCAATCTCAATCATCTTTGACGATATATCAATGGCATGAATCTGTTTCACATGATGAGCAAGTGCACAGGATGTGGTGCCCGTTCCACATCCATAATCCAAAACAACATCATCATCTTTTAGATATTTTTTAGTATTTTCCCTAGATTTACTATGAATGTATTCAAAACGCTGTTCTGTTTTGTCATACTTTTTTGAAGCAGTGTCCCAAAATTCTATAGATTTGCTCATTTTCTGTCCCATTTGTAATTGGTCATTAAAGTCTTATATCTATAAAATTAAGAAGGCTATGACTAACAAAACATAGCCTCGATAAGCACAAGCTAGATAAGGATGAGCTTTTATCCTAAAACTTGAATCACTGATACTCTCCTCGATAACTTAAAGACATTATCTAACAGAACGTTAACGTCCCTTAAACTGTGCCTCACGGCGCTCAACCATAGACATCACGCCCTCTTTGGCGTCTTCAGAATGAAACAGTGGCGGTAAAAAGCTATGAATATTACCCAGGGCACTGTCTGCGCCATTACGCGCACCGTCGAGTGCTGACGCAAGTAGCGCTTGAACGCCTAGCGGTGCGGCCTTGCTAATCTCAACCGCCAATTCATAAGCTCTATCATACTCCTTACCTGACGCTACCACTTCACTCACCAGATTTAGCTTCTCCGCTGTAGCTGCATCAAAAGGTTTGCCGGTTAATAGATAAGGCATGGCTTTTTGCCAACCAGCAGCCCGCACAAAGCGAACCGTTGCCCCGCCAAAGGGCATGATGCCACGCTGTACTTCCATCTGGGCAAAGTTACAATTCTCACTGGCAACCACCACGTCGCTATTCAACATCAGCTCAATACCTGCTGTGAAACAGGTACCTTGTACCGCAACGACAACAGGCTTAGTGCGCAGTTTGCCACTGATGCCCCACGGATCAATTTGGGTACTATCAAAAGCAAATACCCCTTTATCCAGTTTGTCTTGTAACTCCATCAGATCAAGTCCTGCAGTAAAGTGCTCTCCGTGGGCGAAGATAAGCGCACAGCGTAGGCTGTTATCCGCATCATAGTCCGTCAGTGCCTGTGATAATTGAGCAATCATATGACTGTCAAAGGCATTGCGCTTATCAGCTCGGTTGAGGCCAATGAGACACAGATGACCGTCTGCTTCATAAGTAATTCGCTGGTTTTGAGTGTTTCCTGTCGAAGTAGTTGTCATGACTATTCCCTTATAGGTTTTATAGTTGGTATTTTATTTTACGTTTATTAAGTTTATTGTACGTTTATTAAGTAGGCTTTTTTATACTTTATATACGTTAGTATTTATATCCTATACTATTTATATCATTAATGCTGTGATTGGCTACAAGTATCACCAGGCCTTTCAACCGAATAAATACAGCACAGTAAGTTGGCAAATAGTACTGACATTATTTGAATACGTTTTAATTACTGTAAACCTGTTAAACTAGCCGTTTATAGTCCTACCTCTTATATTTTTAAAAGCCTTGAATACCTATGACACAGCACGCCAAGACCGCCCCTGCAAAAAGCACTTTACACCCGCGCAACCCGCATCAGGGCCGCTATGACTTTGAGAAACTAACCAAAGCCTTACCTGAGCTTGCCAAGCACACCATCACCAATCCTAATGGTGAACCGACCATTAATTTCTCCGACGCCGATGCGGTATTAACTCTAAATAAAGCCTTATTGGCCCTTCATTACAATATTAAATACTGGGATTTACCCAAAGGTTATCTGTGTCCGCCTATCCCGGGTCGAGCCGATTATATCCATCAAGTGGCGGATCTATTGGCCAATAATAACAGTGGTTCAGAAAACAAGAAGCCACATGTACTAGACATTGGCACTGGGGCCAGTTTGATTTATCCGATTGTCGGCAGTCAGAGCTATGGCTGGTACTTTACCGCCACCGATATCGATCCGGTATCAATTAATACTGCTAAGGCCATTTGTGAAATCAATCCCAACTTGAAGAAGTTGGTCAGCGTTAAGCAGCAAAAGAACCCAAAGCATATCTTTAAAGGCATCATCGGTGAGCACGATTATTTTGATATTACCGTATGTAACCCACCGTTTCATGGGTCAATGCAAGAAGTACTGGATGCCAATAATCGCAAACAAAGCAAACTGCAAAAGAACCGTGCCCGTCGTAATCCCAATGGTCAAGCCAATAAGTTTGCTGATGCCAAAAACAACTTAAACTTTGGCGGTCAAAACGCAGAGCTGTGGACTGAAGGCGGCGAATTTGCCTTTATTAGCCGCATGATTAATGAAAGTGTCGACTATGCGCAGCAAGTCAATTGGTTTACCACCTTGGTTTCACGGGCTGAAAATTTAAAACCCCTTGATGCCTTATTAAGAAAAGTCGGCGCCAGACAGATTAAAACCATTAACATGCAACATGGTCAAAAGGCCAGTCGCATTTTGGCGTGGCGTTTTAAATAGTGCGTTAGATAAGCAGCAGTTAACCCTCGCTCACTTATTTAAACCCAAAAAAAAGACCCTTTTGTTATTGAACAAAGGGTCTTTTTTTATGTGTAAAATTTTATATTTCTATAATACAAAATAGCCGCTATAAAACCATTTTAATACCGATGATGATCAATACTACACCGCCTAAAATCTCTGCTTTATCCTCAAGCCATGTCCCGAATTGACGACCTAGATACACCCCGCCAAAGCTAAACATAGCCGTAACCAATGCAATAATTAGACAAGCCATCCAAGCATTCACTGCCAATAAATTTAGAGTAAACCCTGCTGCCATCGCATCAATGCTAGTGGCAATCGCCATAGTGGTCATCAGCTTATGGTCAATTTTTGTATTGTCCTCTACTCCAATCTCCTCTTCTTCCTCGCCACTTATTGCCTCATACAGCATTTTTGCTCCCAGAACCACTAGGATAATACAGCCAATCCAAGGGGCCGCTGAAGCCAACCAACCTAGCAAGGCTGAGCCTAATAAGTAGCCAATTAAAGGCATAATCCCTTGGGCTATCCCAAAGTAGACCCCTGCCATCAGTGCCAATCTCAACAGCATAGCCTTCGCCTTTGCTGAGCTTGAATAGGCAGTATTGCTCTGTTTTGCCCCCAACCCAATAGACACCGCAAAAGCATCCATCGCTAAGGCAATGGCCAAAAATAAAACTTCGATCATGATCTACTTCCTATCCACTTAGCAGTAGCCGCTTTTATAGCCTCAATTTTACGGTCTAAACCTAAAAACTATGTTTCACGTGAAACAAAGAAGCCACCTTGCGAGCAAGATGACTTCTTTTAACACTAATTATGACACGTTGATATTAGATATCTAAGTTACTTACAGTCAGCGCATTTTCTTCAATGAATTGACGGCGAGGCTCTACATCATCGCCCATCAGACAAGTGAATAAATGATCCGCAGCAATGGCATCTTCAATCGTTACCTTCAACATACGGCGGTTTTCAGGATCCATGGTGGTATCCCATAACTGGTCGGCGTTCATCTCGCCCAGACCTTTATAGCGCTGAACAGACAAGCCGCGGCGCGCCTCTTGCATCACTTGCTGCCATAAGTGATCAAAGTCACGAAGCAGCACATCTTTTACGGTGCCTGTTGTGGTGTCACGGCGAATAAATGCGGTATCGGTTAATAGCGTATTCCATTCTGCAGACAGACGGATTAAGCGCGCATACTCCCCTGAGTTTAAGAAGCCGGCATCAAGCAAATAGTGCTGCGCTAAATTATGCACATAGATGGTAATGCGTGGCAACCACTGCGGCTTAGTCGACAGCATTTCGCTGTCTTCGCCTTCCACAACTTCTGCTCCTTCAATATCCCCATTTGGGCTATCTACTTTAGCGCCTAGCTTAAATTTGAACTGATTATTGGCATCTTTTGCCGCTTCAGACAGCTCATCGGTGCGCGGGTCATGGATGTTATCAAGCTCAATCGATGGACGTAAGTCACTGCCAAAGCGTTCTAGTTGCTGCTGTAACTGCTGTTTCCACTCACTCATGGCATCATAGTCATAAGTCATTTCAGTGGTCAGTTTAGGCACATGGGTTAGGGCATCTAACAACACCGCAGGATAGCGGATTTGTAGACGAGACTTCACCAGTTGGGTTTGGTTATAGTCATTTAATAGCTTCTCTAACGCTTGACCGGTAATAGCCGGTGCATCTTCACTGATGTGTAATTTCATCTCATCAATGGTTGATGACAATAGATAAGCTTTTAATGCTTCATCGTCTTTTAGATACAGCTCTTGACGGCCTTTTTTCACTTTATACAAAGGTGGCTGAGCAATATAGATGTAACCACGCTCAATCAGCTCTGGTGTCTGACGGAAGAAGAAAGTCAGGAGTAGCGTTCTAATGTGTGACCCATCGACGTCAGCATCGGTCATGATGATGATCTTATGGTAGCGAACTTTATCTGGATTGTATTCATCCGGACCAATACCGCAGCCTAAAGCAGTAATTAGGGTACCCACCTCAGCGGACGATAACATCTTGTCAAAACGAGCACGCTCCACGTTAAGAATCTTACCTTTTAGCGGTAAAATGGCTTGTGTCTTACGGCTACGACCCTGCTTGGCAGAGCCGCCCGCAGAGTCCCCTTCCACAATATACAGCTCAGACAGGGCCGGGTCTTTTTCTTGACAGTCTGCCAATTTACCTGGTAAACCTGCAATGTCTAACGAGGTCTTACGGCGGGTTAATTCCCGAGCTTTACGCGCTGCATCACGAGCACGAGCGGCGTCAATAATCTTACTGGCAATGGCTTTGGCTGCGCCTGGGTGCTCAAGCAGATAGTCACTAAACTTATCATGCATTGCGGATTCGACAGCAGATTTTACTTCACTTGATACCAGTTTATCTTTGGTCTGACTTGAGAATTTAGGATCTGGAACCTTCACTGAAACAATGGCCGTTAAGCCTTCACGAGCATCATCCCCTGTGGTGTTGATCTTATCTTTTTTTAGCATGTTCTCATTGTCCATATAAGTATTTAGACAACGAGTTAACGCTGAGCGGAAACCTGATAGGTGAGTTCCGCCATCTTTTTGCGGAATATTGTTGGTGAAGCACAACACTTTTTCATTATAAGTGTCGGTCCACTGCAAGGCTGCTTCAACCACGATACCGTCATCTTGTTCACTAACAAAATGGAAGACTTCGTTCAGCCCCTCTTTACCGGAGTTAATATAAGCCACAAACTCTGACAAGCCGCCTTTGTGTTCAAAGACATGCTGCTTATCTTTACGCTCATCAGTTAAAACAATGCGTACCCCTGAGTTTAAGAAGGATAACTCACGCAGACGCTTGGCCAGAATGTCAAAATCAAAAGTCGTGCCAGTGAACACTTCTGGGCTAGGATAGAATCGAATTTGAGTACCCGTACGCTCAGTTTCCTCTAGCATTTGGATGTCACCATCAGGCACCCCATCGCTATAGGTTTGCTGATAATGATGACCTTCACGCCAGATATTCATTTCAAGCTTTTTAGACAGCGCGTTTACTACTGATACCCCTACTCCGTGCAAACCCCCGGACACTTTATAACTGTTATCATCGAACTTACCACCCGCATGCAATACGGTCATAATAACCTGAGCGGCCGATACGCCCTCTTCAGGGTGCACATCTACTGGAATACCACGACCATTATCCATGACACTAACCGACTCATCTTCATGGATGATGATATCAATTTGGTCACAATGTCCTGCTAACGCCTCATCAATGGAGTTGTCGACGACTTCAAATACCATGTGATGTAAGCCCGTGCCGTCATCGGTGTCGCCGATATACATGCCTGGACGTACGCGTACTGCTTCAAGCCCTCTTAATACTCGAATATTCTTTGAGCTATATTCTTCTGGGTGCACCCCTTCAGGGATGTCTGATAAATCGACCCCTTCAGGCAAGCTAGCAGCTAGCTCTTGCTCGGTATTATGGTTTGATTCACTCATGTTATATCCTTTCCTAAAACGGCAATGCTGATATCATCAGCAATTCAAATGGCATAGGGGTTTTGACAGCTCACTTGTAATGTTACCCACATTTTCGCTCAACTTTACTTAACTGGTTGTTTACTTACTCAACGGGGGATCTAATTTATAATTTATCTGGTTAAATCTGTGCCCATCAAGCAGTGTTTGGCCTTCCAATCTAGCCAAATACGCAGCTTTCTATGCCAATAATTTCACTATAAAACTTATTCGGCATTATAGCATTTTTTGGGGATAAAAGCATGAGAGATATGGGGCTGAATTGCCCTACCTTATATTGATGAAGGCTTAATTTGCTGCTGCTTCAGTTACCTGTCCCTGTTTCACGTGAAACATTTTAGCCTGTGGCCAATAATGACTGATTTTAGCCATTATTTGCGGCTCTAAACTGGTAATAAATACTTGGCAAGAAAGCTGTGACAGGGAGTTTAATAAGATATTTAAGGCCCGTTCATCCAATTCAGCACTAATATCATCTAGCAGCACCAGAGGCATCAACTTCTCTTCACTTATAGCGGCAAAGCCCTCTTCTTGTTTCATGGTCGCCAGTAACGGCAACTGTGATAACTTTAAGGCGGTGATTAATAGCTTTTTTTCACCACGAGAGAGTACATTAGCGGCCTGCTCTCGTACATTGCCTAACAAGCTAGATTCCTCTGCGTCACAGAAGTCCTGCGCTGCCTGATAGGGCTGATCGGGGTCCAATATAGATTCTGAAGCTTGTGATTCTAAACTTTCAAGTTCTGTATCTTGTTGCTCTATCTTTTGAGACCCTACCTGTTGAGAGCTTGTATCTTCAAAAGCGGCTACTTGCTGTCTTGCTGTCTCATCTTCAACCCACAGCACCTGCACATCCGCTCGGTGACAACCAATGCGGGTATATCCTGTCTGACAATCCTGAGCCAAACGCTGCTGCAATAGCTCGTCCAAAGCAACTTCGGTGTTATACCCTGCTGAAAACTTAAGCTGAATAAAAGGGGCGTAGTCAGGTAAAAGCTGTTGAATAAGGGTGTTAAATAAAGGCTGCCACTCCTCAAAAGCCTGCTGACGGTAATGAGTAATAAGCGCGGCGTGATTGGCCAACCCTTTATCCCAGGCTGCTAGCTCTTGTAACTGATAGGCAGACAGCTTAGGTGATTGCTTTAATAATGCATTTCTTTGCTTTAGTAAGCGTTGGTACGATAACCACTGAGGATGAAATCCAGGTTTCACGTGAAACGTTATCCAGTCCAATAACTGTCTACGGCTGCCACTGCCAATCTCCAAAATATCCATAGAAGAGGGATCAATAAGCAAAGTAGGGAGCTGCTTGGTCAAGGCGCTTTGGACATAAACTGCTTGCTGGTCGAGACGCATAATACTGCTGGCATCTTGCGCCTTTTGAATCGCCATACTACTGCCATTGGCAAACTTAGCAAATACCGTGGTATGAGGCGCATGATGCGAAATGTAGCGTTTTGGCTGATGGTGGCGAAAGCTTTTGCCGCGAGAAAGAAGATATAAAGACTCTAATAAAGAAGTTTTGCCACTACCATTAGCGCCAATAAAAACATTACACTGCCCCGGCTGAATATGAACCGCTTGCAAGTTACGCAATTGATGAATACTAAGTTGGGTCAGCATAGAACACGCCTTTATTATCTATTGAATGCTATAGATGAGGGCACTGCCCTCGTGATTAAAGCCCAGTATTATTACCAACCAGATATTATTAAGTTTTTCATAACTATCCTTAATAACAAACCGGTCTATTTCATTTAACATAATATATATAAACCACCTATCTTATATTATGTTAAATTAGTTAAACCCTTATATATCACAACTTTACGAGAAAAAATATTTTTTATGCAATAAAAAAGCAAAACCTTAAGGTTTTGCTTTTTTAGATAAACTACAATAACGGACTGGATAAAACAAGGTTTAAATACGCATCGGCATGATGACATATTGATGCTGGGTATCATTCAACTGATTCACCAGTACCGAGCTGTTGGCTTGGCTCATGTGCAGTTGAACCTCCCCTGCCAATACATCTAACACATCTTGTAAGTAAGCGGCATTGAAAGACAATTCGATCGGCTCACCTTGATACTTCACCTGTAATGCTTCTACTGCCTCATCTTGCTCAGCGTTATTGGCACGAACTTCGACATTGCCATCTTGTGAGAATGTAAAAATAACCCCTCGTGACTTCTCATTACTAAGAATAGAGACGCGTCTTAGCACATCTGTCATCTGATCTTTATTAACCAAGGCTATTTTATCAGTATTGTTGGGCATTACTCGGCGATAATCAGGGAATTTGCCGTCAATTAAACGCGCAGTAAACGTCACTTTGATACTGTCGTCAATCTGACCGGTACTATCGACATTACCAAAAGGCAAAGTAACTTGTAAAAATTCTCTGCCAAATACCAGGGTCAAATTACCATCGTTATCGCCTACTAACTTACCCAGCTCATTGCCCAAACGCTCAAGTTCAATAACTGCCTTACGGGGCAAGATAGCCTGCATGGTAAAGTCATCAGCCACATCAATGACACTTCGGGCCAATGCCAAACGGTGACCATCAGTGGCCACAGTAGTTAGCTGTCGCTGCGCCACCTCAAAAAGCATACCGGTTAAGTAGTAGCGCACATCTTGAATGGCCATCGCAAATTGGGTTTTCGCCATCAGATCCATCAACACAGTTCTACTTAAAGTCAAAGGTGTGATGTTGGCAGGATTACCCAATACTGGGAACTCTGATGCAGGTAACGTACCCAGTACAAAACGGCTCTTACCACTGGTGATAATACAGCGCTCGTTGGCTTCAGCAGTCAGATTGATCATGGTGTCTTTGGGCAATAACTTACAGATTTCATGCAGTTTATAGGCCGGTAATGTGGTGGCACCTATAACGCCTGTGGCACCATTACCCAGCTTAACCTCCGCACTTAACTCTACTTCTAAATCCGAAGCCGTCAAAATCAGTAGTTGCTCAGTAACTTCCAGCTTTATATTACCCAGAACGACCATGTTATGGCGTTTGTCTGCTGCTTTGGCAATCAAGTTGATGGCTTTTAACAGCAGTTCACGGTTTATAGACAGTTGCATAATATTGGACTCTTTAATGGGGTCTTAATGGGGATTATACCCAGTTTAATATTACTTATTTGGTTTCGCTAACACTTTTATTGTCGGTAATTATTTTTATGGTTAGAGCAGTTAAGTATAACCAATTGAGAAGCGCTGTGCACAATAAGCATCATAATTGATTATCGCCCTACCCGATTCATTATCCTGCTTGTAGTGTCATCGATAACGCTTTGTACTCTTTGTCTAATACTGGATCTTCACTGCGTAACTGAGCGACTTTCTCACAAGCATGCATCACCGTGGTGTGATCCCGGCCCCCAAAAGACTGACCAATGTCTGGAAAGCTATCTTTGGTAAGCTCTCGAGCCAAAGCCATGGCAATTTGGCGCGGACGTGCAATACTACGAGTGCGCTTCTTACTCATCAAATCTTTCACCGACACATCATAATACTCGGCCACTACTTTACGGATATTGTCCATACTTACCGCTTGCGAGCGAATGGCTATCACATCTTTTAGGGCATATTGCACCATATCTAAGTCAATAGGATTACCGGTCAAGTTGGCATTGGCCACCACCTGATTTAGCGCTCCTTCTAAGCGTCTCACGTTAGACACCACGTTTTGAGCGATAAACAGCGCACATTCTTTTGGCAACTCTACCCCTGACAAGGTGGCTTTTTTCTGCAAAATCTGCATCCGAGTTTCCATCTCTGGCGGCTCTATTGCCACTGCCAAACCAGATGAAAACCTGGAGCGAAAGCGTTCATCAAATTCTGTCATTTGAGATGGGTGACGGTCAGAGGCCAAGATTACCTGCTTATCCTCGACCATAAAGTCTGCAAACAACGACAAGAATTCATTACTGGATTTGCTTTTACCAGCCAAAACGTGCACGTCGTCAATAATTAACAGATCTACCCGTTTAATTTTGCGTTTAAATTGCTCAATCTTTTGGTTACGCAGCGCATAAACCAGCTGATTGATAAACTTCTCTGAAGAAAAATAATAAAAAGTTTTGCCAATCTTTAAATATTTATGAGCCACTGAATGCATTAAATGGGTTTTACCCAGTCCCGATGCCCCATATAAAAACAACGGATTATGCCGGTTTTGTGACTGCTTCTTACCCAGCTCTTGGCAGGCTTTGTAAGCCAACATATTTGACTTACCACTGACAAAAGTCTCAAAGGTAAAATAGGGGTTGATATAACTTAGTGATTTATCAGCGCCTAGCTGCGAAGCTTCAGTAGCAGCAGACTCCACACCGGCCGGGTGCGTGCTCGACCTGGCACCAATATATTGGCCAGCTGCAGTAGCTTGATGGTCTACTGAGTCCCGAGGGGCTTGCTGCACACTACTTTCGACCTGGATAACAACTTGGCTTATTTCCCCATTGCTGTGCTGCTTTGCCAGTTGTTCGATCGCATTAAAGTGATTTTCTTGTACATGAGACACAAAGTATTGGTTGGGTGCCAGTAACTCTAACTTATTGCCAACCACTTTAGCAGACAGTGGCCTAAGCCACATCGTAAACTCATTTTCTTTGAGCTGATATCTTAAGTCATTAAGACACCTATCCCATAACGACAAACTATCTGACATGACCCATTAACCCTAGTAAAACGGACAAAAGAAGAAGAGCAGGGGAGGCAAAAAAGACGGTCTCACCCTGTTTTATGGGGCTACTTTAACATATAAAATCACAAATATCATCACAATTATTCTGTGGATAACTTTGTGATTAAAGTTGTGGATAACTTTTTTTGAAGAGTTATACAGAGTTTAGCAACAGGTTATCAACAACAATAACCACAGGATAAAATACTGATTTAATTGTATTTTTTCCAGTTATTCACAGATAAATAGGGTACTAACAATAACAAAAGAACTATTATATATATAGTTATGGACAACATCGCTTTCTGTGGATAAGTTTTTAACAAAATTAAAATCCTATGCAGTAAAACAACAAAGGCATCACCTAGAAAACAAGGACTTAGCCCAGTAATTAAACTGAAAACAAAATTTAAAACAGGCTTAACAGCAGCTAAATAGACTCTAAAACAAAATAGATTAATTACTAATAATAAGATCTCTAGCTAAGTTTTAGTATTCAGCATAAAGCAAACATCACTCCTGTTTTGAACTTAATTTGAACTTAATTTGAAGTTAGTTTGAAACTGGTTTGAAGTTAGATATTTATTGAATAAGCATTCACGGTAAATACTCATAGCAAGCACTCATTAGCGCTAAATACTCACTAAAGCCAGCGGGTTAGTGTTTGCTATTAGAAACTGAGTGTACAAAAAAGCAGTCTGCTTATCGGTCTAGTCTTGTAGTCCGGTGGTACTAAGGACTTATTTTTGAATGCTAAGCAGCATAGCTCGCCACTTAATCCAAGATGTTTAAAAACCGCCGTGATACACAGTGAATAGCATAAATTTAAAACTTATAACTTTTGGCCAAGTACGAAGGGCAGTTTTTAACCAAAAAATTAGCTCATTAGAAAAAAATTGCAAAACAGGCCGCTGTAAAAACAACTATCATGTAATTTATCTTAATATAAATCGCCAAAATAGGTAGGAAAAACCGCGTCTATTTGTTAAGATTAGCTATACAAATAAGAAAAAAGTGCGATAAAATAGTGCTGTGTAATTTTTATAAATAGGCGATTGATAGAGCTTTTTTGCAAACTGTTTTAGTTACGAACGATAAGAATTGGTTTGACGCAAAAAAGACGGGGAAACATCTTCGTAGAAATGCTTGTTGATTTGTGGAGAAATAGGGTTGTCAGTATCAGTTATTAGTGGTCTGGTTTTTAGCACAGTTATCAGCACAGTTATCAGCGCAGTTTTTAGCACCAGATCCTAGTTTTTTGCACCAGCTACCTAGCAATCGCTGCTAATTTTTAGCTAACTGGCTAAGCTTGAGTGACTACTTTACCCAATCCGTTGTCATTAACCGCCTAAAACGTTTATTTATTATTGACAATAAGAAGCTGAACTGGCATAATCGCTCGCTACAACAAATTCTTAGTGAACGCTATTTATTTTTAATTTCTTTGCTGTCAAAGGTGATTTATGAAACGTACATTCCAGCCAAGCGTTATCAAACGCAAGCGCACTCATGGTTTCCGTGCTCGCATGGCAACTAAAAAAGGTCGTCAAGTTTTAGCACGTCGTCGTGCAAAAGGTCGTCATCGTTTAACTGTGTAATTAATTATACTCATTGATGGTTTTATACTTATTTATAGTTAATTACCGATTGATAGTTAATTACCGAAAAACTTTAGACAGACAAGTAATTCGTAGATTTTTATAAAAAGCACCTAATTATTAGGTGCTTTTTTTGATTATGGCCTGCAAAAATAAGGGGCTGGGGTTAAAGCAATCCCTATATGCTTTCGTTGTGAATTATGTGTACCAAAATCCTTGTTATTTTTTATTGTATGTTGACCTACCATGACTGATTACTGTTATCCCAAAGCAAAAAGGTTATTAAAGCCTGATGAGTTTAAGGCTGTATTTAACCAGCCTCTTTTTAAAATTCACAGCTCGCACTTTATGGCATTTGCTTATGACTCCAAAAACGAGCAAGCCAGACTAGGTATGGCCATTACAAAGAAGAGAATCCCCAAAGCGGTGGCGAGAAATACCATTAAGCGTATCATTCGGGAACAGTTTCGTCATAAACACCCGCAGTTACCTGCGTTAGATCTGGTTTTTATTTTAAAAAAATCTACTAAGGCCTTGAACAATGATCAGATGCGTCAAGAAATTGATGACATCTTAGCCAAAGTAATTACTAAGCAGCGTCGTCATTTGGCAGCCAACTCCAAAAACAGTCAGTCATAATTGAGTGATTAACCATTTTATTATCGTTTAATTCAGCCATAGAGTTCAGTTATAGTTAGTGCCATAGTGGCGATATAAGAGGAGTAGAGGGATGTGGTCACGTTTTTTCTCACGCTTACTGCTAACTATTATTAACGGCTATCAAACTTTTATTAGTCCGCTATTGCCTGCTCGCTGTCGCTATTACCCGACCTGTTCTGATTATGGTAAAACTGCCGTGCTTTGGCATGGACCAGCACGGGGAGGGTGGCTTGCCGTTAAGCGAATATGTCGCTGTCATCCTTTAGGGGGTCACGGTATCGACTTTGTGCCTCTTCCCTTATACAAAATGATTTTTACCACATTATCTGCACCTACTGTTTCACGTGAAACAATAATTATAGAACGTGGGGTGTATAAAGACAGAAGCAGTTACACAGCAGCTATTAATCGTAAATTTGCCTAACCCGCAAAATTACCCCTGGCGCATAAATGAAAATATAGGTTAAAAAAAAGTTAGTGCAAATTAACAGGTTATCAATATCTTCTTATCGCCAATAAGGGCTAAAAAAACTGCTTCTATATCATTTGTGATGGTTTTTTAGTAAAATAGTCCCCATTTTGTAAATATTTTAAGGGTAAGGTGGCAACACAGATGAGGTTACACTCACAATAGCTGCCATAAAAGTAAAGGATTTGCTGTAAGCTTGTTTTGAGTAAATCCCGGATAAATAAGCCAACCCTTTTTTATTTAAAAACTTCATTTAGAGTTGTTTAGGACAATCTTATGCAAAAGATACTACGGGTGCTCATCATCATTGCGATGTTGATTACCGCATATTTGTTGGTGCTAGCTTGGCAAAGAGATTATGCCAATGTGCCAGCCACATCAGCAGACGCAGTAACCCCTTCTGTATCCACTTCTAACACGGGTGCTGATATTCCTACTAGTACCGGTGACAGTGATATACCTGCAGCAACCGCATCAGCACCAACCGATGTACCGTCTAGCGAAGTGGGTGGTGAGACAACCAATGCCAAACAAGGTGACTTGATTAATGTCACTACTGATCGCTATCAAGTCAAAATTGATCCCGTGGGTGGCGACGTCGTTTATGCCGCTTTACGTGACTATGATGCCACTTTAGATAGTGAAGAGCCGTTTGTTTTATTAGAGAACTCGGGCCGCCGTGTGTATGTTGCTCAGTCAGGTTTGATTGGTCCTAACGGCATTGATACTGCAGCAGGACGAGCAAAATACAGCTATCAATCTGACAGCTATGTGATGCAGCCAGGTCAGAAAAAGTTGGAAGTGCCCTTAACTTATAAACAAGATGACGGTGTGACCATTACTAAGACCTTCACCTTTACTGAAGGTAAATATCCTATCAGTGTTAATTACAATATTAACAACACTAGCGGTAAAGATTGGAATGGTCAACTGTTTGCGCAGTTAAAGCGTGATAGCAGTAAAGACCCTGGTATGTCCGATAAAGGGGCACTGAGCATGGCCACCTACTTAGGCGGTGCTTGGGGTACGCCAGACAATGACTACAACAAACTTAAGTTTAAAGACTTCAATGATGGCGACTTAAAAGCGTCTAGCAATGAAGGCTGGGTTGGTGTGGTACAGCATTACTTCGTATCAGCTTGGACGCCTCAGAACTTCACAGGCCAATTCTTTAGCCGTGAAAGAAGTGGCGACCACTTTATTGGTATGAACAGCCAAAGCTTTGTGGTACCTGCCAACAAGCAAAAAGACATCGCAGCAACTTTATATGCCGGACCAAAGGATCAAAAAGCACTACTTGAAGTAGCTCCTGGTCTAAACAAAACGGTAGATTATGGCTTCTTATGGCCAATCTCAAAAATATTGTTTGCTATCTTGGAAGGCATTCACAAAGTGATAGGCAACTGGGGTTGGTCAATTATCGCTCTAACAATTTTAGTGAAACTTGCCTTAATGTGGTTCTCAAATAAGAGCTACTACTCGATGGCTAAGATGCGTGCCATTGCGCCTCGCTTACAAGCGCTGAAAGAAGAGCATGGCGACGACCGCATGAAGATGTCACAAGAGATGATGGCCATCTACAAAGAAGAGCAAGTAAACCCAATGGCTGGGTGTTTGCCAATCTTATTACAGATGCCAATCTTCCTAGCTTTATACTGGGTATTGGTTGAGAGTGTCGAGCTGCGTCACGCACCTTGGATTCTATGGATTCAAGATCTATCAGCCATGGATCCTTGGTTTATCCTGCCGATGCTGATGGGGGCGTCTATGTTTGCACAGCAAATGTTTAGCCCGCAGCCGACAGATCCGATGCAAGCCAAAGTGATGAAGTTCTTGCCTATTATCTTCACTTTATTCATGATGTTCTTCCCAGCAGGCTTGGTACTTTACTGGACTGTGAACAACTTGTTTACCATGGCTCAGCAGTACATTGTGAACAAAAAAGTAGAAAGAGAGCAAAGAGAAAAAGCGGAGAGAACAGCAGCTTAAGCTAGCACTGCTCTCGCTATAACTTCTCAGCAATAACTTTTAAAGCACCTATATGTCGCATATAGGTGCTTTTGTTTTATAGCAACGGTTAAACTAACTAACATTGAATAAAGCCCATTTAGCACCTACTATAAGACCATCTACAGCAATCTTTATCAGAATGCCAATACAAAAATATCAGTATAAAAATATCAACGTGCTAACCTATTAATCAGAGCTAATAATCAGAGCTAATTTTTATGTCAAATACTAAAACCATTGCCGCCATCGCCACACCTTTAGGAAGGGGTGGGGTGGGGATTATTCGATTGTCCGGCCCCAAAGCTTATGCCATTGCCTGTCAGCTTACTGGTAAAGACAGCTTTACTCCGCGCCTAGCGAGCTTTTGTCGCTTTTATGATGAGCAGCGTAATGTGTTAGACGAAGGCTTGGTATTGTACTTTAAAGCCCCCTATTCATTCACTGGTGAAGATGTTGTCGAGCTACAGGGTCATGGTGGCATGGTGCTACAAAACCAGCTGTTAGCGCGTGTTTTTGAGCTTGGAGCACATCAAGCACAACCGGGTGAGTTCTCTTATCGTGCTTTTGAAAATGACAAGCTGGACTTGCTACAAGCAGAAGCCATTGCCGATGCCATTGATGCCACCAGTGCAGCAGCTGCCAGCAGTGCTATCCGATCATTAACCGGAGAGTTTTCGAATAAAATTAATGATATTTTAGAGGCGTTAATTGAGCTACGCTTGTATGTCGAAGCCTCTATTGACTTCCCGGATGAAGAAGATGTGGACTTCTTAAGTGATGGGGTAATTGAGTCTAAATTAAAGAGCATCCAACAGCGGTTAAAGACCATTTTAGCCACCGCTCAGCAAGGTCAATTACTACGCGACGGGGTGCATGTGGTGTTAGCAGGACGACCCAATGCCGGTAAGTCTAGCTTACTGAACAGCTTGGCGGGTCAAGAGCGGGCCATTGTCACCGATGTGGCAGGAACCACTCGAGACACCTTGCAAGAGACTATCGTACTCAATGGGTTGACCATTCATTTGACTGACACCGCCGGTTTACGCGATACCACAGATGAAGTGGAGCGTATCGGTATAGAACGGGCGCGTACCGCCATCAATCAAGCGGATTTACTGCTACTGGTACATGACCTTTCAACCCAGGCCAACCCCTTAGAATTAGCGGCAGAGCTGTTTGGTAAAAAAGAGGATGGCAGCCCTAATTATGACCCCTCTAAGCTGCTACTGATTGGCAATAAAAGAGATCTGCTGCAGCAAGCCCAGTCTGAGGAAATGGCCGATAAAGTCGAAGTTGCTGGTTATGAACAAGTGAATGTTTCATGTGAAACATTAGAGGGTATTCAGACTTTAATTGATACTTTATGCGATAAAGTAGGCTTTCACCCGCCTGAGAACAGCTTGATTGCCCGTACTAGACATCTAGACGCTTTACGCAGAACACAGCAGCATCTACAAGAAGCTCAGGTGCAATTGGTGGATTATCAAGCCGGAGAGCTGGTAGCAGAAAGCTTGCGCCAAGGTCAATATAGCCTCGGTGAAATCACCGGCGAATTTAGTGCGGATGATCTATTGGGACGCATATTTGGCAGCTTCTGTATTGGTAAGTAGCTGTGTTGCCTTTTATCGCCTTATGCTTATATCGCTAATTAATTTGATGTTAATGGGAAGAAACTATGCAGTGTCCATATTGTAATGCTGATGATACTAAGGTTATTGATTCAAGGCTGGCTGCAGAAGGCGCTCAAGTTCGCCGTCGCCGTCAGTGTAATAAATGCCAAGAGCGCTTCACTACCTTCGAGGTGGTAGAAGTGGTTATGCCTCGTATTATTAAATCCAATGGGCGAATTGAGCCCTATGACTCCCAAAAGCTTAGGCGCTCTATCCAGTTACCACTCCAAAAAAGACCGGTCACTCTAGATGAGCAAGAAGCGATGATCAGCCGTATCGAGAAGCGCATTCGTCAATTGGGGGAACGTGAAATCAGCAGTAAATCACTGGGCGAAGTGGTAATGGTTGAGCTAAAAGAGCTTGATGATGTGGCCTATGTGCGATTTGCCAGTGTTTATAGAGACTTCCAAGATATAGAAGCGTTCCGTCAAGAATTACAAAATATCAAGCCTACAGAAGCTAAGTAACAACATAAAAGTAACCACATACAAGCTTAAGGGAAATCACAGTTTCAGGTCACTTAATCGGTCACTTAATCGTGACCTATACCCTGTGTTTTGAATGAGCTTAATCCCAATTAATGAAAATTTTCGATTAAATAGGGTCCATATTTATGCTTCCCAAATCTGCAAAATCTGCCACTGTATCCAAGCTTTCTGCGTCTGCTAAAAAGGATTGTTATAGTAACAATCTAGCATCTATCGATGGTATTAAAGCGGCTGAAACGCAAGACTTTTATTACATGAATTTGGCGATAGAAGAGGCCAAAAAAGGGATTTATACCACTCGTCCTAATCCTGCAGTAGGTTGTGTAATAGTTAAGAATGGCTTAATTATAGGTTCTGGGTTTCACCCTAAGGCAGGGCAACCTCATGCAGAAGTGTTTGCTTTAAGGAATTCTACACAATCAGTAAAGGGTGCAACGGCTTATGTCACTCTAGAGCCTTGTAGTCATACTGGAAAAACACCCCCTTGTGCCGAAGCATTAATCAACTCTGGTGTCAGTAGAGTGGTCATAGCAGGCCTAGATCCTAACCCCAAAGTAGCGGGTCGAGGCGTGACTATGCTATTAGAGGCGGGAATAAGGGTGAGAGTAGGGGTCTGCACTGAGCAGGCAGAGCAGCTGAATCTGGGTTTTTTGAAATCTATGCGCCATAAAATGCCTTATGTCAGACTAAAGATTGCCAGTAGCTTAGATGGGAGAACGGCAATGGCCTCTGGAGAGTCGAAGTGGATTACAGGCCCAGCAGCACGTGAAGATGTACAGAAGCTGCGGGCTATGAGTGGCGCTATTATCACTGGCAGTCAGACCATTATTGAGGACAATCCTAGCCTAAATGTGCGCTCAAATCAGCTGGGTGTGCCGGTGGATAAGGTGCCACAGCCTAGAATTGTGGTGCTAGATAGAAGGCGGAGACTAGATAAAGACCAGTATAAGGTCTTTGAGACCCCTGACACCTTATTATGGACCGAGCCGGATTTAAGCCACTTATTGCACAAACTAGTTACTGAGTATCAAGTTCACGATGTGCTGGTTGAAGCCGGCTCTCAGGTATCTGGAAGCTTTATAGAAGCTGGTTTGGTAGATGAGTTAATAGTGTATCAGGCCCCCTGTGTGTTGGGGCACAGTGCTAAACCTATGCTCACTCTTGATATTGAAAATTTGTGCTGTCAACGCCGCTTTCAGTTAATAGACTGTGCTCAAGTTGGCACTGATCTTAAGCTCGTTTATAGAGCAAACCAAGCTTAGCTTTAACGAACTCTTGTTTGGTTTTAACAGGTAGGGTATTAATAGAGCGTTAATAGGGTGTTAAATAGTCTAAGTGCTCTATGCTATAAATTCGACGCTATAAGTAGGGAATATAACGGTCTAGACAGACATAGCTAATTAAAGTTATCCACAATTTACAAAATTTATCCCCGCAATAAGATAGCGTTTGCTAATGTTCCACATGAAACTGTGGATTAATTATGTTTCACATGGAACTGACTTATTGATGTATTTTTCTGAGAGTTACGAAAATCAAGGGTTCCACGTGGAACTGTGAGTAAGGTGGATAAGGTTGTGGTTTTATACAAGGCTGTGGATAACTATATGACTACCCACCTTTATTCACACTGGATACAGTAGTTTTAAAAAGTTATCCACAGGCTGTTTTTGTTTGATTGTGTACAAAATAGGCTGTTTAAAATAGGCTGTTTATTATTGTGGAAAGTCTTTTGGGTTTTAAATATTTTTATTTAAAGTTAAATAAGTTGGAGTAAGTATGTTTACAGGTATTATCGAAAGCACAGGTACTTTGAAATCTATTACAGAAGTTGGCGGTGATGTGCGCTTAGTAATTGAGTCGGATGATTTAGACTTTAGTGATGTCAAGCTAGGTGACTCCATCGCCAACAATGGTATTTGCCTAACTGTGGTTGATATGGATGACAATAGTTATGCAGTTGATGTTTCACGTGAAACTCTAGCCAAAACGGCCATGGGTAATTGGCAACAAGGCGATACCTTAAATTTAGAAAAAGCGATGTTACCAACCACTCGCTTTGGTGGTCACATGGTATCGGGTCACGTGGATGGGGTAGGCACTATTGAAGTGATGACTGAAGATGCACGTTCTATTTATATAGAAATCGCCATTCCAGAAGCGTTAAAGAAATACGCAGCCACTAAAGGCTCAATCACCGTGGATGGGATCAGCTTGACCACTAACTTAGTCAAAGACAATATTGTTTGCTTAAATATTATTCCACACACCGCTGAGGTGACTAATATTGGTCGCCACTGGAAAATAGGTGGTGCGGTGAATATCGAAGTAGATTTAATTGCACGTTATCTTGAGCGTCTGACCAGTGTGGCTGCTGAATAAGTCAGCTTTAAGCATATATAGCGCTACAGAGCGCTATGACTTGTAAATTTGTTTTATGACTTTATTTGCTATTAATTGGTCAGCGCAAATCAAAGCCCTTCTTAAAGCTTAGGAGGGCTTTTTTTATTATTAATATTTGGGGTGATTACCTTTGGGCCAGCTTTTATGGCCAGTTTGTTTTATTACCCTTTAAGCTGACCCAATTAAGCCAATACAAGTTAATCCAATACGATTAAGCTAACACCGGTTAAACCGATAAAACTTAAGCCAGCTCCAGCTCTTCGGAATAAATTTTTGGCAGAATTAACAGGCAGTCCTCGGTCTCATGGCAGGGAAGCCATAATTTCACTATAATGAAACAAAGGCTGGGCTAAGCTTAGAATATCCGCTGTCCCGCTTAACTTTATAACTTGTATATCGAATAAAAATTATGAATATTGAAAATCAGTCTTATTGTAAACAACGTGTTATCTTTGCTGGAACCCCCGAGTTTGCAGCTATTAGCCTAAAAGCCCTTATTGAGCAGCAGCAGGCGCTCAACATTGAGATTGTTGCGGTCTACACTCAGCCAGATCGCAAGGCAGGCCGGGGTCAAAAACTAACCGCTTCTCCAGTGAAGCAACTGGCGCTTGAGCATAACTTACCAGTTGAACAGCCACTGACCTTTAGAAAGTCGGTGGAGGAGGGGCAAGCTGCTCGTGAAACCCTAGCGAATTATCAGCCAGACATTATGGTAGTGGCCGCTTACGGTCTTATATTGCCAATAGGAGTATTAGAAACCCCAACGCATGGCTGCTTAAACATTCATGCCTCGTTATTACCGCGTTGGCGTGGCGCTGCTCCTATCCACCGGGCGCTGTTAGCCGGTGATGAAAAAACCGGCATTACCATCATGCAGATGGACAAAGGTCTAGACACTGGCGATATGCTGTATAAGGTGGCATATGACATCGCCGCTGACGAAACTACCGCAAGTTTGCATGACAAAATGGCCGATCTGGGTGCTGAAGCCATCGTTACGGTACTAAAAGATTTACCCAGTTATCAGGCTAAGGCGGAAAAGCAGGACGATAGTCTGGCTAATTATGCTGAAAAATTAAGCAAGTCTGAGGGTGAAATTGACTGGACTCAATCGGCTGAATTAATCGAACGTCAAATACGAGGTATGCATCCTTATCCTGGTGCTTATACCTTCTTGGCAGATCCAGAGGGTAAAAGTGAGCCGAAGCGCGTTAAGGTGCTGGCAGCATTGGCGGTGAACCCGTCACAGACCACAGTAGCAGAGCCTGGAACAGTAATTAGTGTCGGTAAGAACGCCATTTTAGTAGCTTGTGGTAAGCCAGAAGCTGATGCAGAGGGCACGACATTACGTTTGACCCAATTGCAGTTCGCGGGCAGCAAGCCAGTTACCGCTGAGCAAGTGTGTCATGGCAATCAGCTTAATGATGGTGATAAGTTTGTCGCAGCGGCCAAATAGCTTGTTAGCTAGGCCTTTATACTAGCCAAGCTTTTATATTAGCTAAGCTTGTATAAAGGCAGGCGAACAAGTTTGATAGAAATAGAAAACCATAAGTTTTTACCCAACCCATCGCATTAACCACATCTCGTCATTATTAGGCATTCATTTAAATGAGCAGCAAACCAAATAGCACTATCCAAAACAAAATTCATCACAAAAACGTCCGTGTTGCGGTAATTAATACCCTGCTATCCATTCAGCAAGGGCAGTCACTTAGCAGTCTGCTAGACCCTTTATTAAACAGCTTACATGGCGATGATAAAGGGTTTGCTCATGCTTTATTGCTGACGACTTTGCGTCACTGGCACGCCACTGCACGCCTATTAGACAGCTTAGCGGATAATCCGATTGATGAGGTGGAAGTGCGTACCACCATTCAGCTGGGCATCACGCAGTTGCTTTATCTCAATGTCGCTGACCATGCTGCCATTCATGAAACGGTAGAAGCGGTGAAGCATATTGATTTTGCGCGCGCTTCAGGTTTGGTCAATGCAGTGCTGCGTAAAGTGGCCAAAAACCCCAATAAGTTTCGCAAAAAAGCCAACAAAAACCACAGCCTGCCTAATTGGCTAGCTCAGCAGTTAAAAGCGGATTGGCGGGAGCATTATGATGAGCTGACTCAAAGTTTGCGTCAGTCAGCCCCTATGTTTTTACGAGTGAATGGCCTGCAAAGTGATAGTGAAAGCTATTTGGGACAGCTAGTTGAAGCAGAGATAGCTGCAGAATTGGTATCACTTCAAACTTCAATTAAAGATGGGGAGGCTGAAGAAGTTGTTGAGGTTAAACAACAACTAATAGAGCTGATCGACAGTGTGCCGGTTAGTCGCTTACCCGAATTTGAAGAGGGCATTGCTAGCGTACAAGATGCGCATGCTCAGTTGGCGGCCCCAATCATTCAGTCTTTATTACAAAATAAGTTAGCAAACAGCGAAGCGTCTGACTCAATCCGTTTATTGGATGCCTGTGCAGCACCGGGTGGCAAATTGGCACACTGGCTCGAATTATTGGGCGTGCAAGAATCTGAGCAAATGGGATTGTTTCACGTGAAACAGGCTGACGGTCAAGACAATCCTATAAGCAAAGTCGAGCTGACTGCTATTGATAACGAAGCGCCCCGTATCACTCGTATTTTTGAGAACTTAGAGCGTCTACAGCTTCCAGCTCCCATTGTGAATAGCAAACTGCATCTGGATATTGAATGCGTTGATGCGACTACTTGGCAAGCTAAGCCAGCTGCTAAAGAGTCTGATTCGGGATTCGATGCGATATTATTAGATGCCCCTTGTACTGCAACCGGGGTTATTCGCCGTCATCCTGATATTACTTTGCTGCGTACCGAGGAAGATGTGCAACATACTGCTCAGTTGCAACAGCAAATCTTGGATAACTTGTGGCCACAGCTAAAAGTCGGTGGTTATTTGTTATACGTTACTTGTTCAATACTAAAACAAGAAAACGTGGAACAGATGCAAGCTTTCTTAACGCGTCATAAAGATGCAGTGGCCGTCGCTTTTGATAATGATCAAACCAATTGGGGCATCGAGCAGGAAGTGGGTCGTCAGTGTTTGCCAGTCTATAAAATGACTGAAGCCTTAGAGCCGACAGCTGTGGATCAGGATATCGAGCAACAAACCACTGTACCCGCAGTTGGTGGCGATGGTTTTTATTATGCGGTGCTGAGAAAAGTGTCTGTTTAAAACAAACTAAACCCCATAAGTTGAATCCAACTTATGGGGTTTTTATTTTATAGAGCTAATGACGCTAAGCTATAGCCGATTAACTAAAATACTTGTTAATCCCTGACTGCAATACTTCTTTAATCTTGCCTTTTAATGGCTTGGCCAAAAATCCTAAAGTCGCTTCAAAGCGGATTTTATTGGCATCCAAAGTGGCTTTGCCATCAATACCTTTACGGCTAATAGTTACCTTATCCTCATTCTCGCCCTCTACATAGGTGGCATCAAGACCAAACTTTTCTTTGGCATTCTCAAGCCATTTTTTGCCTTGTTCGCGGGCTTTACTAAATTCTAAATTGTGTTCTTTTTCGATTTCAATATCTGCCATGCTGCTATTCCTTTTTATAAGTTGTTAAGTGGTTAAACTAATCTCTAGACTGACTATTATTAGCCAGACGTAGTTAAAGTATTTATAACATTAAATGGTATGACTAACAAATTAGTTGTGTAGCGTGACTAAGGTTAAAAGCTATCAAAAAAACTATGAGACGTTTATTTGGTATGGTTTATGCCTAAAATAGGCTACTCTTTTTATGCTTTCATGTTATCTGGGCTTTGATAGTAGATACCATTTTCAACCATGATTTTGTAGGCTGGTGCTTTAGCCCAGCTTCATGATTTCAAACGTATATTCGCTGGGAAAAATGCCCAGCCTACGCTTGCTTATAACTATACATTGATATATGAATATATATTAGAATATTGCTAAATAAGTACTGTAGATACAAGGGTACGCCGTGAATGTTTGTTGTGTTGCGGAGCAGTTTAGATCTGATTAAGGCTGATAAAAGTGTAAAATAGGAGTAGCTACATATATTGGGTTAAAAATTATCCCAAAAACTCTAAAACTATCTATTTAATATGGCTTATGCCTAAAATAGGCTACTCTTTTTATGCTTTCATGTTATCTGTTTTTTGATAGTAGATACCATCTTCAACCATGATTTTGTAGGCTGGTGCTTTAGCCCAGCTTCATGATTCTAAACGTATATTCGCTGGGCAAAATGCCCAGCCTACGCTTGCTTATAACTATACATTGATATATGAATATATATATTAGAATATTGCTAAATAAGTACTGTAGATACAAGGGTGCGCCGTGCGCACCTTTTTTAGTCTAGGGAGAAGTTTTCCAATAGGTGCGCAAGGCACACGCTACGGTATGAACATAATTATTGAAGCTAATGTTTGTTGCGTTGCATTGCGGAGCGGTTTAGCCCCAATTAAGACAGATTCAAGCGTAAAATAGGAATAGCCACACATATTGAGTTAAAAATCACCCCAAAAACTCTAAAACCATCTATTTAATATGGCTTATACTTAAAAATATGCTACTCTTTTTGTAATTTACGTTTCTATTAAAGTTTATGTAATCTTCTGACAGGATAAGACTAAGACATGAAATATATCAGTACCCGTGGTCAAACCGAGCCAATGGACTTTAGCGATGTGTTGTTGATGGGTTTAGCCCCTGATGGTGGTTTGATGCTGCCAGAGAGCTATCCAAAAATTGACAGTACAACTTTAGATGAATGGCGTAAACTGAGCTATCCACAGTTGGCTTTTGAAATTATGCGCCTGTTTGCCACCGATATTGAGGAAGCGGACTTACAAGATATTATCAATCGTACTTATACCAAAGAAGTGTTTGGTAGCGATGAGATTGTACCCGTACGCCAATTAAAAGATGATTTGTATATTTTAGGCTTATCAAATGGCCCAACGCTGGCGTTTAAAGACGTGGCGATGCAGTTTTTGGGCAATGCTTTTGAGTATGTATTAAAGAAGAAAAATAAACGCTTAACTATTATTGGCGCTACCAGTGGGGATACCGGGAGTGCTGCCGAATATGCACTTCGTGGCAAAGACAATATCGAAGTGTTTATGATGTCGCCACATGGCAAAATGAGTGAATTTCAACGTGCTCAAATGTACAGCTTAACCGATGCCAATATTCACAATATCGCCATTAAAGGTATGTTTGATGATTGTCAGGATATCGTTAAGGCACTACAGCAAGACGCTGATTTTAAAGCCAAATATAGCTTAGGTACGGTTAACTCAATCAACTGGGGTCGTATCCTAGCGCAAATTGTGTATTACTTTAAAGGTTACTTTGCAGCTACCCAAAGCAATGATGAAAAAGTGAGCTTCTGTGTGCCATCAGGTAACTTTGGTAATATCTGTGCTGGGCACATTGCTCGTGAAATGGGTCTGCCAATTGAGCGTTTAATCGTCGCCACTAACGAAAATGATGTGTTAAATGACTTCTTTAACCAAGGCGTTTATACCCCGCGTCCAGCTGATAAAACTTATGTGACTTCTAGTCCGTCGATGGATATCTCAAAAGCGTCAAACTTTGAGCGCTTTGTATATTTATTGCTAGATAAAGACAGCAAGCGGGTCAATGAGCTGTTTGATGGGGTGAAGACGGGTAAAGGCTTTGACTTATCAGATGCATTAGACGCGGTGAACAACCGTTATGGCTTCGCGGCTGGTAAATCAACGCACCAAGATAGATTAAATACCATCAAAGCGGTGTACGAGAACTATAATGACTTGATTGATCCTCATACGGCTGACGGGGTGAAGGTGGCGCAAGAGCTACAAAAAGACGGTGAGGTAATCATCTGTGCCGAGACTGCGTTACCTGTTAAGTTCTCAGAGACTATCTTTGAGGCTGTGGGCGAGATTGAAATTGAGCGTCCTGAGCACACCAAGGGCTTAGAGTCATTAGAGCAACATGTGACTGTGCTGGATAATGATGCCAGCTTGGTCGCCAATGAGATCAAAGCGGTGGTTTCTCCGCTATAAGGTAGCTTTTTCTCCTTTTTGTTGATAGTTTGTCCGTTAATAACTTGAGTGTTAACTACTAGCTTATTAATAACCAGTTTATTAATAAACAGCAGCTTAATAAAAACCGGACTGATAAAAAAACCAGAGTATTAATACTCTGGTTTTTTTCTATTATTGTCTCAAATTAAGCTGTTAGTTTGTTTGACCTAGCTTTGCTTTGAAAAAGGCTCAGGCTTAGGGGTGTTCTCATTAGAAGGGGGCAGAATAGGCAGCTTAATATTTGGCTGATCACCGGTTAAGGTTTTTAAGAAAGCTACGATATCTGCAGTTTCTTCTGGGGTAAACTCACGATTTAACTGAATTCTACCCATAATATTCACCGCTTCGGCTAGTGAGTTCACCTGACCATCATGGAAGTACGGATAGGTTAGCTCAATATTACGTAAGGTGGGTACTTTAAATAAACCTTTGTCTTCTTCTTTTCCAGTAACCGCATAGCGACCTTCAGCTAAGTTCTGAGTGGTATATTTATCAAATACCCCAAACTTCTGGAAGGAGCCACCACCAACGGCTGCCCCATTGTGACAAGCAATACAGCCACTGTCCTTAAATAGCTTATAGCCGTTTAGCTCTTGTGCGGATAGCGCCTTATCATCACCGCCAAGCCATTTATCAAAGCGTGAGTTTGGAGTAACTAAGGTATCTTCAAACAGAGCAATGGCGCTGGTCACTTGTTCAATATTGATGTCACCTTGAGTGCCAAATGCTTCTTGGAATAGGGCTTTATATTCTGGAATTGAGTTCAGTACTTGTACCACAAACTCATGGCTAGAAGCCATTTCTATTGGGTTTTCGATAGGGCCACCAGCTTGCTCCATTAAGTCTTTGGCGCGACCATCCCAGAATTGAGCCAACGAGTAACGGCTATTCAATACGGTAGGCGAGTTGATGGGTCCCTCTGCCCAGTTGTAACCCACAGAGGTTGGAATGTTATCGGTCCCCCCTTTTGCCAAGTCGTGACAGCTGTTACAAGAAAGAGTGCCTGACTTCGATAGACGTGTATCAAACCATAGCATTTTACCCAGTTCTACTTTTTTAGGCTCAGTCACCGCTTCCACTGTGATTGGCTCAATGGGCTCATCACGGACGCTGACTATCGCTTCAGGTGTTTGCTGAGCTTGCTCTACATCGCTGCTCACATCGTCATCATTGGCAGCCACTGCTGTGGGTCCCGCTGGACGGATATACCCAGATATTGCGATGATCAATACCAAAACCAAAAAAAGCACAACCCCAAACAAGGCATAAGTTAGCTCTTTTCTGGGGTTGTTTTGATTTGCATTTGCCATAGGTTACCTACCTATTAATTCATATTGTGATAATAAGAAGTTGGGTTGATTTAGGGAAATCTTGTCGCACGTTAAATCAAAAGTAGCCTAACGCTTTAAACTAATTTTTAGTAAAAATATCAGTTAGTTAAGTAACAATTGTTTTAAACCCATAATATCATTATGGGTATTGAATGTATAGACCACAGCGTCAGTCGTTCTAGGCGAGAACGGCAAATAAAACTAAAAAATAATTTCCCTTTTAGCAGACGTCAGGGCTTATATTATCGATATTCCATAATGTGTTTAGACACGAACAGCGGCGGTATTGGTTAGTAATTAAATAAAATCAATGTTTGCTATTAGTATCCCTGATATTCCTGTAGTATTTAAAACTGAGAATAGCCGCCGATATAAAAGGGTTTACCGTCAATGACAATCGCAACTAAACCCAGGGATGGGCAACAGTTAACGCCAGAGCAGCAAGCTGTGTTACTTATCTGGCAACGGGTAAACACTTCGTTATCAGCCTTTTATAAGCTAATAGCTCACTTTGAGACAGCACAATTGGCACTGCAAGCGAGCAGCAGTCAGTGGCAAGATTTGGGTATTCATAAAAAACATCTTGAGCGGCATAAGCAGGCCAGTGCTGCTGAGGACACGCAGTTTATCGCTCAGCTTGAGCAGCGCATGGCGGCTGGTGAGTTTCAGATATTGTTTCAACAAGATGTAGACTATCCACGGCAGCTTTTAGGCTTGTTTGATCCGCCGCCCTTGTTGTTTTATCGGGGCAATAAGCAGCGCTTGAATCAAGCTCAGATTGCCATAGTGGGTAGCCGTAAGCCGACCCAAAAGGCGCAGCGTTTTACCTTTGATATGGCACAGTATCTGGCGAAGTCCGGATTTATTATTTGTAGTGGATTGGCCCAAGGTGTGGATGCTCAAGCGCATTTGGGGGCGTTGTCTCAGCCTTCTGAATATGCGGGGCGTAGTGTGGGTGTGATGGGTACCGGTATTGATGTGTGCTATCCCAAACAACATCGGGCCTTGTTTGAGCGGATGATCCTGGAGGGTGGCTGTATTATCAGTGAGCTTTTTCCTGGGACGTTGCCTCACAAGCATACTTTTCCTAGGCGCAATAGAGTTGTGGCGGGGCTCAGTTTGGGCACTGTAGTAACCGAAGCGGCGCTACAAAGTGGCTCACTGATTACCGCTCGGCTGACCTCAGAGCAAGGCAAGCAAGTGTTTGCGCTGCCCAGTGATATCGATAATATTAATGCTCAAGGTTGCCATCATCTGATTCGTGAGGGGGCCTCACTGGTGTATCATCCGGATCAAATCATAAGTGATTTAAGCCATCAGCTGCTTGAACCCGTGCTGATAGCAGATAGTAAAGACGATGCAAGCGGTAATCACCAACACTTAAGTTCAAGCTCTGCATTCTCTAGTAGCGCCATTACACCTAACAATAACGCAAATCCTATTCTAAAACCGCAGAAGTCTGTTACTATTTCTGAGCACCTGCAGCCTTTGTGGGTGCATATCCAATTTGAGTTGCAGGATTTAGATGCATTAATTGCCAAAACTAAATTAGATACCGCCACCTTATTGAGTCAGCTGATGGAGCTTGAATTAGAGGGTGCTATTTGTGAAGTCGGCGGTCATTATCAGCGTCTTTAAACGCCCTGCCTATTTTTATTATTGTTATTAAATAGATGGCTTATAGGCTGTCTATTATGTCAACGAAGTCCTAAATTATGAACTGTAATATCAAGCCAAATGGCGCTACTACCACAAGTCCTGAGCAAGCTGCAAACTGGTTAAAGCAAGGTCAGCTTCTGGCTTATCCTACCGAGAGTGTTTGGGGAATCGGCTGTGATGCCTACAACCAAGTTGCCGTTGAGCAGATATTGGCCATAAAAAACAGGCCAAGTGAGAAGGGGATGATAGTAGTAACTGACAGTATTGAGCGCATTAGGCCATTATTACAGCCGTTGCCACAACAGCGTCAGCAGCAAGTCATAGCCAGCTGGTTACAGCAAACAAGTGATGAGATTGGCGCCAATAGCAGACAAGCACACACTTGGTTGTTGCCGCTAAAACAAGCTCAATTTAAGGACCAAAGTAAGCCCGATAGTCCGCTTCAAGCTGAAGTGCCTTATTGGATTACCGGCAAACATGACTCGATTGCGGTTCGGGTCATCGCGCATCCGTTAATTGCTCAGTTGTGTGAGCAAATGGTGAGCAGTAGCAACCCCTATGGGCTCATTGTCTCAACCAGTTGTAACCCATCGGGAGAGACGCCCGCCAAGAGTTTTGAGCAGGCGTATGCTTATTTTGGGCAAGATATAGCTTATCTACAAGGGGATACTTTGGGATATGTTTTGCCGAGCCAAATCAGTGATGCGTTAAGCGGGCAGGTGATTCGCTAATTTTATTTGCTAGACCATCCAGCTTGAATCAAACAGTACCACAACTTTACCTCAGTCACAGAATTCCATTGCCGTTTATTTAATAACACAAGGATGAGATATGAATATTCTAATTAGTGGCGGTTCCGGCTTTATTGGTCAGGCGTTAAGCCGATATTTACAAGGTGACCTAATCACCTCAAGCAGATCGAGCACTCAAAATACTAGCGCCAATATAACCTGGCTGACTCGAGACATCAGTCAGCCGCATCCTAACTTCGTTAGCTTGATGAGCTATGAGCAGCTAAAAACCACCGAATCAACTTTTGAGGTGATTATTAATCTGGCGGGAGCGGGGATAGCAGACAAGCGCTGGAGTGATGAGCGCAAAGAGTTACTGCTACAAAGTCGGCTGAAACCTACCCAAGCTTTACTGGACTACATTGGCCGTATTGAAAATAAGCCTAAGTTATTGTTGAGCGGATCAGCAGTTGGCTGGTATGGGGCTCAAGGGAATAAAGTACTGGATGAGACCAGTGGCTTTGTGGATGACTTTGCGCATCAGATTTGTGCCAGTTGGGAGGAGCAAGCCTGTCTTGCTACCCAGTTTGGCGTTCCTGTTGCCTTAGTGCGTACTGGTATTGTGATTCATCCTAAAGGCGGAATGATAGCCAAGTTGCTACCCCCTTTTAAAATGGGTGTGGGAGGTCAGTTGGGCAGCGGCGAGCAAATAATGAGCTGGATCAGCTTGCAAGACTGGGTACGTGCAGCCATTCTCGTTATTGAGGAACAATTAAATCAAGCTCCTAAGGCGGCGGATAATGTGAAAATATATAACTTCACCACGCCAACGCCAGTTACTAACAAACAGTTTACTAAACAGTTAGGTGACTGGTTAAATAGACCTACCCTGATGACTTTACCCGAGTGGTTGTTAAAGCTAATGTTTGGAGAGATGGCAACCCTGCTGATGGACGGACAAAAAGTCTTGCCGACTGCTTTATTGGATTTAGGTTTTGAGTTTCAGCATGAGACCATACAACAAGCGTTACAACAGCAAAGCTAAGTAAGAATATCTAAAGTTTCACGTGGAACAGGCTATGGATATGGATTGTTATCGTTCCACGTGAAACACGAAGCGTAGTTTTTAATTGGATTGGCGGTTAGGTAAATGAGCAGTCAGTTACGAGTTAGATTGTTTTTTCTTAGCTCGACACGAATGGCAAAAATAACTGCAGTAAGCACAGCCACTAATAGCGATAAAATAGCGCCAGTAAAAATCGTATTAAGTAAGGCAAATAAGAAAGGATAAAGATTCTGGCTGATGCCCAAGTGATCATTGGTGATGCCAACTGAAATAATACCTGCCCACAGCTCGGGGGCAATCGGCCATCCAAATATTAAAAACAGATTCATGAACTGCAGACCTGCTTTAATGAACACACTGCGGCGCAGAGCATTGTGCAATTGGGTGTAGCCCCGCTTAAGCAAGTAAGCATCGAGCGAGCCATATATCAAAATAAATATTGCAATACCTAGTAGCATACCGGCAAAAGCTGACGGGATCGGCCTCAATAGCATGCTGCCCCAAATAAAGCTAGCTAAGGCATTGACTAATACCCAAAATCCCCAAAACAACCAATGGTTCTTCATTTAATGCTCCAGCCCATTATTAGTGATGTACTCCTCAATAGTTTATTGTGCAAAGCTGTACTCCATAGCCTGTTAGTGTACTGAAAGGGTTTTGCCATCTGAGTTTCTAGGTAAGTCAGCGAGGCATACCAAGCTTTCATTACTAATGCCGCTAACCAAGAATTGATCAGAGTCGGCAAAGTATTGCACCACCTCTATGGGCGTATATACCAGTTTCTGTGCTTGATCCACTACCCAAACATAGCCTTTGATAGGGCTGTTTGGGCGAGGGCGTTTTTTGGTTAATCCATCAAGTTTGGCTTCATGAATGGCACTTCTAGGCAAGCGAACCCCAAGCTCAATTTGACCGTACTCAATACTCATCGACGCTTGCATCCCCGGTTTTAATAAAGCCTTGCTGTTCTCACCCGCTACTAAGGGGGCATGGACCATCAAAGTATCCGATTCAGGATCTGGGGAGATATTACTGATTTGACCGGTAAACTCTTTTTGTAAGTCATGAACAGTAAAATAAACTGGCTTGCCAACTGAAAGCTGTGACTGAGTCGATAGCGGTAGCTTACCTATGAGTTGTAACTTCTTTGGGTTGGCCACGGTTATCACCGGAGAGGACGGGTTATCTTGATCCGAGTTAGGCTTGCGGGATTCGTCACTTTCATTATTTTCGTCTTTACTCTCTATGCCTTTATTTTCTACACTTTGACTCTTTTTAGCTTCATTACGGTCCTTATTGCCTTGAGCACTATTCTGAGCATTGTTGTCTTGATCATCCTTGGCTACAGAGCCGTCCTCATTGGTTTGAGAGGGATCGAAGATTTTGGTGATGCTGCCGCTAATGGGTGATTTTAAAACCAAGGTTACGGGTACTAGTTTCTCTTCTTGTTTTGAAGTAGAAGAGGTGTCTGAGGTTGAGGAAGGCGTGTTTTTGCTGCCATTAATTTGCACCCCATCGACATACACCTCTAGGAATTTGTTGCTAATAAAAGGCAACTTACTTTCGCTGACTTTACTTTCAACTTTTGCCAAAACCTGACCTTGTTCGACCTTATCCCCTTCTTTAACTTCAATAGAAGCAGATAGGACGGGATATGGGGTGGTCACGTCCACGTTGTCAACGGGAATTAACGCCCCCTCCAAATTATAGCTAGGCTGATAGCGTTCAGGCGTGCTAGTTTGTACCAGTGAGTTATCAACTTTCACCTCATTTTCAAATACTTGGACCAGTGCCTCAGGATTAGAGTCAGAGTTTGAGTCACATCCGACTACGGCCACAGAAGTTGCCATAGCAAAAATCATTGCTTTTAAATAGCGGTTATAAGGCAAAGATTTATTGTTGGCGTTATGAATCAAGGGCGATGGCATGAAAGAGGTCCTATAGTGGTCAAGTAGTGGGCGCGGTCTAAAAATAGCTACTGAGCTAAAAAGCGAGTAAAAGTAATAAAAAATAACGATAAAAAAACAAGTATATAGTGCATTTTAAGGCATCAACCCCATAAAGTTGTTAGTGGATTGTTTTAAGTTTGTGCTTAGGGGTTGAAATTTAGGCCTATAACCTTTATCAACCACTAAGAATATATAAAAAAAGTCACTTAAGAAAATACAAAATAAGGCATTACTTATAAGTCAGTCACTTAAAGGTCACTTAAAGTAAGCCACTTATTTAACTGATACAAGTATTAACCAATACAAGCAATCAAATAATTTATAAAATTCACAGCTTAAATAAGGCTTTTATAACTCAAAAACATAAAGCTTTATATCAAGCTACCTAAGCTACTAAGGAGATACCATGAGTAATAATGAAGAGAATAAGGCAGCCCCAAATCTTGAGCGTGATGCTGAGGGTTCAAATGTGGCTCATGACAATATTGATCGTTCAGAAACCGTTCTAGAACAAACTATGAATGAGTTTAATCCAGAAGTAAATGGCGATGAGACCATAGCGAATAATATTGATGTAAGTGTTTATGAAGAGCGTATTGCGCAATTAGAAGGCGAAGTAAAAGCGGCCAAAGAAGGTCAAGCGCGCGCTAATGCAGATGCTTATAACGCCCAAAAGCGTATGGAACAAGAAACCGAAAAGAGCCGTAAATTTGCGCTACAAAAATTTGCCAAAGAGCTTTTAGAAGTGGTAGATAACCTAGAGCGTGCCATTGTTAGTGTCCAAGCAGACGATGATGCTGATGATGCTATCTTAGAAGGGGTGAAGCTAACCCACAAATCATTCTTAACCGTGCTAAATAAGCATGGCGTTGAAGTGGTTGATCCGCAGCAAGAAACTTTCAACCCTGAATTACATGAGGCGGTAGGTATTGATCCTGAAGCCCCTGCAGATACTGTGGGTGAAGTGCTACAAAAAGGATATACCTTAAATGGCCGTTTATTGCGTCCAGCCATGGTAAAAGTAGGTCAGTAACTAAAAATACCACAGTAACTTCTGGGCAATCGCTCTGAAATTTTAGTTAAACCCTATATTAATAAGGCCAAAGACACAAAAAAAGACAAAAAGTTATTAATTTTGCTTGATCTTGGCTTGAAAAATAGTAGCACTAAACCGATATATAGATACAAGAAGCAAGGCTTACTTAGTGAAAGCTTTAATAATAGACAGTAAGCCAAATGCTAACATTGAAATAAACACAAACAAGAAATGATTTGGAGTTTTATATTATGGCTAAGACAATTGGTATTGATTTAGGTACAACCAACTCTTGTGTTGCAGTGATGGAAGGTGACAAGGTTAAAGTCATCGAAAACGCTGAAGGTACACGTACAACCCCTTCAATTATCGCTTATAAAGATGGCGAAATCCTAGTAGGTCAGTCTGCAAAACGTCAGGCAGTAACCAACCCAAACAACACTTTATATGCTATTAAGCGTCTTATCGGTCGCCGCTTTGATGACAAAGTAGTACAAAAAGACATCGGTATGGTGCCTTACAAAATCGTTAAAGCAGACAACGGTGATGCTTGGGTAGAAGTAAATGACAAAAAAATGGCGCCACCACAAATCTCTGCTGAAATCCTACAAAAAATGAAAAAAACAGCAGAAGACTACTTAGGCGAAAAAGTAACAGACGCAGTAGTAACTGTACCAGCTTACTTCAACGACTCTCAGCGTCAAGCTACTAAAGATGCTGGTAAAATCGCCGGCTTAAACGTTAAGCGTATTATTAACGAACCAACCGCTGCTGCATTAGCTTACGGTATGGATAAGAAAAAAGGCGATAGTACTGTTGCTGTATATGACTTAGGTGGTGGTACTTTTGACGTATCAATCATTGAAATTGCAGACGTTGATGGCGAACAGCAATTCGAAGTTCTATCTACTAACGGTGACACATTCCTTGGTGGTGAAGACTTTGACTTAGCGTTAATCGACTTCTTAGTTGAAGAGTTCAAAAAAGAACAAGACTTCAACCTAAAAGGTGATCCACTAGCGATGCAGCGTCTAAAAGAAGCTGCTGAAAAAGCTAAGATTGAGTTATCAAGCGCTCAAAGCACTGAAGTAAACTTACCTTACATCACAGCTGATGCTACAGGTCCTAAGCACTTAGTAGTGACTATCAGCCGCTCGAAATTAGAAGCGTTAACTGAAGATCTAGTAAAACGCACTATCGATCCTTGTAAAGTAGCTCTAGAGGATGCGGGCCTAAAAGCTAGCGACATCGATGACGTTATCTTGGTAGGTGGTCAGACTCGTATGCCACTAGTACAAAAAACTGTGGAAGAGTTCTTCGGTAAAGAGCCACGTAAAGATGTGAACCCTGATGAAGCAGTAGCTGTTGGTGCAGCGATTCAAGGTGCGGTATTGTCAGGTGACAAAACTGACGTACTACTACTTGACGTAACCCCACTAACCCTAGGTATCGAAACTATGGGTGGTGTTATGACGGGTATTATTGAGAAAAACACTATGATTCCTACCAAGAAATCACAAGTGTTCTCAACTGCTGAAGACAACCAACCTGCAGTAACCATTAAAGTGTTCCAAGGTGAGCGTAAAGTGGCTGCCCAAAACAAACTATTGGGTGAGTTCAACTTAACTGAGATTCCACCAGCACCACGTGGTATGCCGCAAATTGAAGTAACCTTTGACATTAACGCTGACGGTATCATGAATATTTCAGCCAAAGACAAAGGTACTGGTAAAGAGCAAAGCATCCAGATTAAAGCAGACTCTGGCTTGTCGGATGAAGAGATCGAGCAAATGGTACGTGACGCTGAAGCAAACGCTGCAGAAGACGAGAAGTTCGCAGCTCTAGCTCAAGTACGTAACGAAGCAGATGGTCGTATCCATGCTATCCAAAAAGCTCTAAAAGATGCTGAAGACAAAGTGACTGAAGAAGAGAAAACTTCAGTTGAAACTGCCATCAGCGAGTTAGAGTTAGCGGCTAAAGAAGATGATCATGATGACATCAAAGCCAAGCTTGAAGCACTAGACAATGCATTCTTACCAATTAGCCAGAAAATTTACGCAGCTGGTCAAGGTGCGGAAGGTGTAGATCCAACTCAAGCAGAAGGCGCACAAGCAGACAACGCCGCTGATGATGATGTGGTAGACGCTGAGTTCACAGAAGTGAATGAAGACGACAAGAAGTAATAAACCGTTATAGCTAAGCTATTGGTTTAAGTATTACCAAAAAGACCGTGCTCTAGAGCACGGTCTTTTTTTATTCTAAAAAGCGAAAGTTAGTTTAATTAGTTCAAAGAGGGGGTCTTATAACTGCTCAATAAGACGCTCACAGTCCTCATCGCTAAGCTTGGCATTCATGACCAGTCGAATCCTTGCCGTACCCACGGGTACAGTAGGCGGACGAATAGGTAGAGCATAAAACCCGGCTTGTTGTAGTGCTTTAGCTTTTTGTACCGCGCTGGCATTATCACCTAAGATATAAGGAATAATAGGCGACTGATAGCTCACTTCTGAATCTGGGTGGACTGCCTGAGATACTCGGTGCGATATCTGTGCCAGATGGGAGCGTAAGTTAGACAATGACGGCATCTTGGCTAACACAAAGCGAGTCCAACAATGGGTAATTGGCGGCAGGGCAGTGCTGAAAATAAAAGAGCGCATTTGATTAATCAGCCACTCTCGAATGGAGGCATCACAAATTACATAAGCTCCCATTGAAGCGAATGCCTTACCAAAAGTACCTACTATATAGTCTATATCTTCTAAAGTTTGAGTCTCCTCGGCAAGTCCCAGTCCATTATGTCCTAGTACCCCAACGGCATGAGCCTCATCGACATAAAGCTCAATACGTGGGTCAGCAGCTTTAAGCTTCACCAACGCCTGCAAGTCAGCGCGATCCCCATCCATACTAAAGATGCTTTCGGTGACCACAATAATGCGTTCAATCTCATCGCCGGCTTGCTCAATTAAAGCGGCCAAGTGCTGCATATCATTGTGGCGATAACGTTGATACCTACAGTGCGGATGTTTGTTACCGATAAGACGCACCCCATCTATAAGGCTGGCATGAATTAAGGTGTCGGTCAAAATGAGGGTGTTAAGAGGCAGCTTGGCCAGTGCTGGCAAAATACCGATATTGGCATGATAGCCACTGTTCACTACCAACACAGCTTTATTAGACGTTGGGCGCTGCTCAGCTGATAAAGCCTGACGATACCAATCTAATAACTCGGCTTCTAATAAGGGCAGTTGGCTGTGGTTGCCGGTTAATAATCGAGAAGAGGTAGATCCCATTTTGGGCAATTCAGAGTCGGGCATCTGTTGTAAATAGTCCAAAAACTGCGATTGCAGCTGGGTGTCATTGCCCAGTCCCAAATAATCATTACTGGAAATATTAAGTAAGCGCTGCTCATTGCAGATAATCCATTGATCTTGATGGTCAACAGGGGGCAATTGTCGATATTGCTCTTTTAATTTTAGGGTGTCTAGTTGCTGAGCAACACTTAAGCGGGTGGGTCCGGTCATAAACATCTATCCTTGAAGCTTTTATTTAATAAAAATAGCTTTTTTACACCAAATACAGCCAAAACCTTCCTGTAATAAAGATTTAGAGTGCTAATGAGAGTTAGTAATATATCGCTTTTATTGCTAAAAAGGCTATATGTAACAAATGTTTTCAAAAATAGGCGTTTGTAACTATATGCATAAAAAAGGAGGGTAAAAAATAACTTCCGGCCTATTAAACACCGACAGAGTATTAGAACAATATTAACTACTATGGGTACATCGATAACAAGCAAGGTGATTTAAGAAAATTTAGCAACAACCCTGTTTTTACTTATTTTCTTATTAAAAGCTTGCATCGTTACTCATTTATTAATAGGAGAACAACAATGAAAATTTTACAAAAAACTCTACTTGCAGTAGCGGCTGGTACTTTAATGACTGCAGGCGCACAAGCTGCCGTTAACTATGGCAACACTATGGCCGCTCAGCCTTACTTCGGTGCTAAGGTGGGTCAATACGATCTAGATGGCGCTAAAGACAAAGGTACTTCGTACGGTGTATACGGTGGTGCTAAATTCACTCCAAACTTCGGTGTTGAAGCTGAATACTTAACTACTAGTGATGAAGACTTCACTAATACAACCGAATACTCTGCCGATACCTATGGTCTATACGCAACTGCCGATTATGCTTTCCCTAATACTGGCGGTCTATACGGTAAAGGTCGTTTAGGTGTGGCTAAGAACGAAGTTGATGTTGAAGGTAAAAATATTAACTATAAAACGTCAGGCTCTGATACCGGTGTAGCTGGTGGTCTAGGTCTAGGTTTCAATGTAGCACCAAATGCTTCAATTGAAGCTATGTACAACTGGTATCCTACAGTTGAGATCTCTAACAAAGACTATGATGCTTCTGGCGTATCACTAGGCGCTCACTTTAAGTTCTAAGATCTTTTAAGTTAAAATCAGACTTAACCTCTGATAAGACTATAAAAAACGATCGCTTCGGCGGTCGTTTTTTTATGCACGACTCAAAGTCATTAAATTTGGTCGTTAAAACACAGTAAACGCTAATTTATTGTTTCTATTAATAATAATTAATTGCAAAAAGTAACATGTGACCTATCAAAAACCCACATATTAAATGAAATATTTTGTTACTATTAAAGCATGGATAACGAGGAAGGGATTTATATTTATATCCTCTTCTTTGTTATTACCTTCAAATGAATAGGAGAATAACAATGAAACTATTACAAAAAACTCTTCTTGCTTTAGCTGCTGGTTCAATGGTTACTGTTGGTGCCCAAGCTGCTGTTAACTATGGCATGACTGCTCAACCATACATTGGTGCAAAAATTGGTCAATATGATCTAGACGGTGCTAAAGACGAAGCGACTTCATATGGTATTTATGGTGGTGCTAAATTCACACCAAACTTTGGTATCGAAGCTGAATACATGACTACTAGTGATGAAGACTTTACTACTGGTGCTTTAGACAAAGCTGAATACAGTGCAGATGTGTATGGTGTATATGGTACCTATGATTATACGTTCCCAGGTTCACAAATGTATGCTAAGGGTCGTTTAGGTATTGCTAAAAACGAAGTAGACCTAAGTTCTAAAAACCCTGGTAAAAGAAACAATGGTAGCTACTCAGAAACTGGTATTGCCGGTGGTCTAGGTCTAGGTTATAACCTTGCACCAAACGCTGCAGTAGAATTGGCTTATGACTGGTATCCAAAAGTTGAAAACGTTGGTGAAAAAGGTGATCTAGATGCAACCGGTATCACCCTAGGTGCCAACTTTAAATTCTAATTTATTAAATAGAATTTAAAAGTAACCGTCTAAATAAGTGACCCTCTAAATGTTGTCATAAAAACGATCGCTTCGGCGGTCGTTTTTTGTATTGATTATTAGCGAGACTCAATCAGTCTATTTTTTTGCAACAAATCTCATTTTCAAAAAGTTTTAGTAAGACCGCTAACTGTTTGTTTCTAATGGAAATATAACATTGCAAAAGATAACAACTTGACTATAATACCACTACACATATCTTGAAATATTTTGTTACTATTAATACATGGATAACAAGGGAGGGTTTAATAGGTTATTAACCAACTTTCCTTTGAGCTTACTTATTTTAATAGGAGAACAATAATGAAAACTTTACAAAAAGCTCTTTTAGCTTTAGCTGCTGGTTCATTAGTAACTGTAGGCGCACAAGCTGCAGTATATAACGCAGCACAGCCTTATGTTGGTATCAAAGTGGGTCAGTATGACTTAGACAAAGCTAAAGATGATGCTACTTCATATGGTATCTATGGTGGTGCTAAATTCGCACCAAACTTTGGTGTTGAAGCTGAATATATGACCACTAGTGATGAAGACTTTAACCCTGCTAATGAGTATAGTGCAGACGTTTATGGTCTATACGGTACTTATGACTACACCTTCCCAGGCTCAAATATGTATGCTAAAGGCCGTCTAGGTGTGGCTAAGAACAAAGTAGAATATGATTCAAAAGCGGTAAACGTAGCAGATTATAGCAAATCTAAAACTTCAATCGCGGGTGGTCTAGGTCTAGGTCTAAACCTTGCTCCTAACGCAGCAGTAGAATTGGCTTATGAGTGGTACCCAGAAGTTGAAGATAGATTTGGTGATAAGCTAGATGCTAATGGTATCACTCTAGGTGCTAACTTTAAGTTCTAATTGAACCCAAGTTTAAATCTTAGTCTAACTAAGATAACCCTAAGAAAACGACCGCTTCGGCGGTCGTTTTTTTGCTTAATAGATATGATTGTCAAATTATTACCTTTATTGATAGTTTTTTTCAAATATATACTTTCCAGAATTCAGTCTATATTATTAATATTTACTAAGAAATATATTGTTACTTTTAACTTAATAGTGTTACTCTATGTTTGTCTATAAAAATTAAATTTAATATAGTTTTTAGATTTAATTAATAATATTACTTAGATTGTCTTTGGAGAGAGTTGTGAAAAACTTACAAAAAACTTTACTTGCTGTACTTGCAGGCTCAGTAATGACAGTTAGTGCTCAAGCTGCTGTTAACTACGGTAGTAACATGACTGCGCAGCCATACATTGGTGCTAAAATTGGTCAATATGATGCTGAAGATACTGATAAAAAAGCGATTTCATATGGTATTTATGGTGGCGCAAAGTTTACCCCAAACTTTGGTATTGAAGCTGAGTACTTAACTACTAATGATGCAGATGTAGATAAGGAAGATACTGAAAGTTGGGAATATAACGGTCAAGTTTATGGATTATATGCTACTTATGAGTATGCATTCCCTAATACAGGTGGTTTATATGCAAAAGGTCGTTTAGGGGTTGCTAAAAACGAGATCGAAGTTGATTATAAAGATACTGCATATCCAGAAGATAATGAAAAATACAGTGACTCAGATACTGGTATAGCGGGTGGGTTAGGTTTAGGCTATAACATTGCTTCAAATGCTGCCATTGAAGTCGCTTACGAGTGGTATCCAACCATCGACTTTAATGGAGAAGATGTAGACTCTAATGGTATCACTCTAGGTGCTAACTTTAAGTTCTAATTGAACCCAAGTTTAAATCTTAGTCTAACTAAGATAACCCTAAGAAAACGACCGCTTCGGCGGTCGTTTTTTTGTGTATAAAAAATACATAATAACTGTGGTACAGGTTATAACTCTACTTCTGCTACTGAAAAGTGCTAAGATAAATAACAATAAAAAAACTATTAAGGATGAAGTTATGTTTATATTTGAGCCATGGCATTGGCTAGTTTTCGGAGGGCTACTGATTATTTCAGAGATGTTTTTGACCACCTTTGCGACCCTGTGGTTTGGTATCGCTGCAGTAATCATTGCGTTATTGAGCTGGCTATTTCCCTTACCCCAAGTTTTTCAAATCATCCTGTGGTTAATACTTTCCATAGCTATGGCGGTTATATGGTTTAAATTTGTGCAGCCTTTATCTGTTGATCGCACCAAAGCGGGATTGGGCGGCAGTATCATTATAGGCGAAAAAGGAATGATAACCGTTGCACCGACGCTCGATAGAGTAGGCACTGTACGTTTTAGTGTCCCCATTGTTGGGGCTACCGAATGGAAGTGTCGCACTCGAGGTGAGGTGGTAGAGGCGGGGCAAAGGGTGGTGGTCGTGGACGTGATTGGCAATGAATTAATCGTGGTGCCAGCCCAGACTATGGCTCATATTAATCATAGATAATTAATAAAAACTAATCCATAAACAAAAAATTAAGTAAATTGCCCACTAATGTTGCAATAAAAAGTAGGGGGTGATGAACACAGGGAGTTAAGAAATGGGAAATTTTAGTATAGTAATGCTAGTGTTGGTGGCGCTGGTAGTGTTCACCGTCTTTAAAGGCGTCAGAATAGTGCCTCAAGGTTATAAATGGATTGTGCAGCGCTTAGGGAAATACCATCAAACCTTAGAGCCTGGTCTGAATCTCATTATTCCCTATGTGGACGATGTGGCTTATAAACTTACTACCAAAGACATCGTGTTAGACATTCCCTCTCAAGAAGTCATCACTCGCGATAACGTGGTGATTATTGCCAACGCTGTGGCTTATATCAGTATCGTGCAGCCTGAAAAAGCCGTGTATGGTATTGAAGATTACGAGCATGGTATTCGTAACTTAGTACAGACTTCATTACGTTCTATCATCGGTGAGATGGATTTGGACAGTGCATTATCGAGCCGTGATCACATTAAAGCGTTACTTAAGCAGGCCATTTCAGAAGATATTGCAGACTGGGGAATTACCCTAAAAACCGTTGAAATTCAAGATATTAACCCCTCAGATACCATGCAGACTGCGATGGAAGAACAGGCAGCGGCTGAACGTCAACGCCGTGCAACCGTAACCCGTGCTGATGGTCAAAAACAGGCAGCTATCTTAGAGGCTGACGGCCGTTTAGAGGCCTCTCGCCGTGATGCTGAGGCGCAAGTCGTATTAGCAAAAGGCTCTGAAGAGTCTATCCGCCTAATTACTCAAGCCATGGGCGAAGAGGAGATGCCGGTGGTTTACTTGTTAGGTGAGCAATATATTAAAGCCATGCAAGAGTTGGCAGAGTCTGACAATGCCAAGACGGTGGTATTACCCGCGGATATTTTAGGAACAGTAAAAGGATTAATGGGCAGTAAAACTAAGCCTTAATTTATCCTCTTTAACTGCTTTGTTTTTCTTGCACCCTTAGCGTGGGCAAATATCATAAGCTAGCAAAAACTTACTAACTTAACCTTTTAGTTACTTATAGCCCCTTAGTGCCCCTTCTTTGTAAGGTTGGTTACTAAGGGGCTATTTTTTTAAGCTGTGATTTAGCCCAGAATAGAGGTATCAATAACTGTACAGGGCAAGTTAGACACTGTCACAGATAGAGTGAATAAATCGGAAGTTATAATAAATAGCACTAGGAATAAGTATGCAAAATCCTGTTGATAATAATATAAAAAATCAAGACAAAGCCAGTCATCAGTTACATCCTATTGTCCAAGGGGCTGCTCTGCCTTATGACATCCTAAATGAACAATATCAAAACGCTGCTTATCCCGATACTAAGTTGCAGATTCGGGGCGGTGGTTTTGGTTCGGATGCTGCGGCTCACCCAAGCAATCCCAATCAGTTCTATGCCCTAACCGACCGAGGTCCAAATTCAGATTTTAAAGGCAGTTTGGGGGAGGGGAAGCAATTTTTAGTTCCCAATTATAGCCCCAAAATAGGGCTTTTTGAGATTGAGGCAGACGGTCAGATTCTTAAGGTTAAAGAGATTGTATTAAAAGACAAAGCCGGACAGCCAGTGAGCGGCTTGCCCAATCCAAAGGCTTTTGGCGGGACCAACGAGATTCCATACGATGTCTCAGGCGAGCCGATGACGGTCAATCCTGACCAGCCTTATGATCCCGAAACCAATCCGGTGAAAACCGATCTTAATGGATTAGATCCAGAAGGGTTGGCTGCCCTAAAGGATGGTAGTTTTTGGATTAGCGATGAGTATGGTCCCCACTTGGTTCATTACGATGCTCAAGGGGTAGAGATTGGACGGATTAATCCTTTTGCAGAAGACAATCGTAATAACCTAGTTATCGACGGTAAGCGGTTATTATTGCCCCAGGAATTTGCCAAAAGACGTGCCAACCGTGGTATGGAAGCTTTGACCATTACCCCAGATCAAAGCACCTTGGTTGGGGTAATGGAATCCTCTATGGACAATCCAGATAAGTCAGGTCGACTTTCAACTTTGACTCGCATGGTAATGATTAATCTGAATAACGGGGTAATTAGACAATACCTGTGTCGCTTGGATGCGAAGGAGCATGTTAATTCTGCCATCGCTGCGTTAAGTGAGCATGAATTCTATGTTGCAGAGCATGATCGTCAATTTCCTTTACAACAGCCGACCGCCAAAAAACTTATCTACAAGCTTGATATCTCGCAAGCCACGGATATCAATAATCTTGAGGCTTTATTACAGCACTCAGAGGGCAATCGAATCAGTTATAACAGTGAGTTAGGCCTATTAATTGATGGAAAAACATTGGAGCAGTGGATTGCACAAGATGAGCGTCACTGGGACAGTTTAGCTGAGCTGGGTATTCATCCGGCCCAAAAAACTTTGGCGGTCGATATCCTACAAGCTATTGATTACCCACACGATAAACTTGAAGGCATTTGGTTACGTCAAGATGGCTCTATTGGGTTATTGAACGATGATGATTTTGCGATGAATGATTCTGATAAAGGGGTGGAGCATAAGTATTTGGATGCGGATAAGACCCTTATCGATGCCAATCGACTTTATGTGGTTCAGCCCAAGCTATAAAGGGTGGTATCGACTCTGACGGAAGTTTGTAGCTCCGATTTAAATTGAGATTGGCTTACATTTTCACGCCTATTTATAACAGATTTTGCATTTTACAACTGGCTGCTTATTGATAGGTTAGAGGAGTAGATAAAGTCAGAAGCTGACAATCATGTTAATAATAACAATATAAATAGGAGACGATCATGTCAGAACATACCTATACCATAGCCGATTATCTATTTGATCGGGTGGCAGAAGCCGGTGCCAGTGAGATTTTTGGGGTGCCAGGTGATTATAACTTATCTTTTTTGGACAATATTATTGCCTCCGATAAGCTGCGCTGGGTAGGTAATAGCAATGAGTTAAATGCAGGCTATGCTGCTGATGGTTACGCTCGTGAACGACGGTTTGCGGCGATGGTTACGACCTTTGGAGTGGGTGAATTATCAGCAATTAATGCCACTGCAGGCTCATTTGCAGAATACGCTCCTGTATTACACATTGTAGGAGCACCAGACACCAAGTTAAGAGACGGCAAGCGTCGCTTGCACCATAGCTTAGGTGATGGCGAATTTAACCATTTTATTAAAATGGTAGAGCCGGTTAGTGTGGCCCGAGCAGAGATCACAGCGAAAAACGCGGCATCAGAGATTGATAGAGTGATTCGCATGGTGCTAACAAAACAGCGCCCAGGCTACTTACTATTGTCTCCCGATGTGGCAAAACTGCCCATCTATCCGCCTACTACTAAATTAAAAGACAGCGAAGAAGACATCACTAGCCAGATAGCTTTAAGTGATTTCAAAAAAGAATTAAGTCAGTACATTGAGGGTAAAGCCACCACTTTAATTGCGGACTTAATGGTGCATCGATTAGGACTGCAAACCCAAGTTAGGGCTTTAGTAGCGGATACCCAAATCCCATATGCTACCTTATCTTGGGGCAAGTCTTTGTTAGATGAAAATAGTGAGCGTTGGGCGGGGGTTTATGTGGGTGAGCCCTCGCAGCGAGTAGTAAAAGATGCGATAGAAAACGCAGAGTGTTTAATTAAGCTTGGAGTGAACTATACCGATACCACTACCGCTGGCTTTACTCAAAAAATTGACACCTCACGTGTAGTCGATATTCATCAAGAGCGTAGCACTGTTGCCGACAAGGTTTTTGCTCCCATTGCTATGAAGGATGCCATTCAAGCTTTGCATGAAGTATTGACCTCAGGTATTGAGATTAAGCCTAAGCCATTAATAGGTAAAGTTGATCTGCACAAACAGCCAGGGGCAGAAGATGAGCCGTTACTACAAAAAGATTTATGGCACATCATTGCCAGTGCTCTAGAGGACAAAAATATCGTCTTCGCTGAGCAAGGTACCGCATACTTTGGTATGAGTGAGGTTCGCTTACCAGAGGGCATAACCTTTTATGGTCAGCCTTTGTGGGGCTCAATCGGCTATACCCTGCCCGCCAGTTTGGGCGCCGGTCTAGCCTCTCCAAATAAGCGATCAGTGTTGTTGATAGGGGATGGGTCAGCGCTACTGACCATTCAAGAATTGGGGGTAATGATACGCGAGCGACTAAACCCTGTGATCATCCTCATTAACAACTCGGGATACACTGTAGAGCGCGCCATTCATGGTGAAAAGCAGCTTTATAACGATATCCCGTATAGTGACTGGCAGATTATGCCGAAGGCATTTGGTGCCAATGAGGACAACTGTGCGATTGTGAAAGCGACCACACCTGCTGAGCTTAAGTCCGCCCTAGAGCTGGCAAGTAATACTCAAGATAAAATGGTGTTTATTGAGGTGGTTACCGAGGTGATGGACATACCACCATTACTAGAAGAGGTAGCGGCCTCTTTACGATAACTCCCTGTATTACCACAAAAAAACCGACTCCACTGCAACTGGGGTCGGTTTTTTGAGTTAATTACCAAGATTTAAAGCGTTAAATTACTTTTGAAAAACGGCCTTTTTCTTTGCTGGCCAAATAAGTATCAAACACCATGGCTACGTTGCGGGCAAGCAGGCGACCTTTAGGTAGGATACGAATACCCGCGGCATCCATATCAATCAGTCGATCTTGTTGCATTTCACCAAGCTGCTGAATTTCATCGATAAAGTAAGTAATGGCATCGATGCCAAACTTTTGATTTAAGTCTTTGAAGTCGATGTAATCATGGCACAGTAGGTTTGAGATGATATAGCCACGTAGTCGATCTTCGATGTTGCTTTTAATATGTCGCACGGCAGGTAATTTGCCAGCATCTACCATGGCTTCATACTCTTTCAGATCGGTATGGTTTTGTAGAATATGAGTGGCAGTGTTGCCTTTATTGGCATAAAGCGTGCTGTTAACTTGACTGATAGAAGACACGCCAAAGCCCAATAAATCACAGTCACCTAAGATGGTATAGCCTTGGAAGTTGCGATGTAGGATGCCTTCACGTTGAGCCACGGCCATACTGTCATCAGGTTTGGCAAAGTGGTCAATACCAATATATTGGTAGCCGGCCTCATTTAAAGCGGCGATGGTATCGCTGAACATCTCAAGCTTTTGGGCAGGTGTCGGTAAGTCCTCTTCCTTAATCTGACGCTGCGACTTAAAGCGATTGGGCAAGTGAGCATAGTTAAAGATGGACAATCTATCGGGCGAGATATCAATAATAGTCTCTACTGTCTTCGCAAACGTTTGTGGAGTCTGATGGGGAAGTCCGTAGATTAAGTCAATATTGGTAGATTTAAAGCCCAATCGACGTGTTTCTTGCATCACACCGCGAATTAGCTCTTCAGACTGCACTCGGTTGACGGCAATTTGTACTTCATAATCTAAGTCTTGTACCCCAAAGCTCACTCGGTTAAAGCCTAGGTTACGTAGAACGGTCAATGTAGTGTCCCGGATTTCTCTAGGATCGATTTCAACCGAATAATCGCCCACTTCTGGGTGCTCAGCAGTGGTTTTGTCTTGTGAGGTAGGAGCAAACTCAAATTGAGTCTGCAAAAACTCCCAAAGCTCGGTAAGCTCTTCATCACTAAAGAAAGTTGGGGTGCCACCGCCGAGATGTAATTGCTTGACGTAAGGTTTACCGCCAGAAGCAGGGCGCTCCAACAGCGCTCTTTTTTGTCTTACTTCTGCTTTTAGGTACTCTAAATAGTCGCCGGCATCACTGTTTTTCTTAGTAATAATCTTATTACAGGCACAGTAATAGCAAAGATGACGACAAAAAGGGATATGGAAGTAAAGCGATAGCGGAGTGTTGGGATCACGACTGGTCAAAATATCTAATTCGGCCCCAGCTTCAATCGGTTTGAACTCAAGGGCGGTAGGGTACGAGGTGTAGCGTGGTCCTGAACGATTATATTTATGAACCAAAGCCTCATCGTATTCTAACTGCGGCATATCAGAAGTCGCTGCATCAAACTGTTTTTTGGCATAAGGATTGGCAGGAGAGAAATCCGGACGCTCAGTAGATGGGGGTTGATTGGCTTGGTCTGTAAAAATTGCAGAATTAGTCATAAGATTGGCCTTATCGGAGAGCCGATAAACAGAAGCGATGAGATAGAAATTATATAGTGAATCAATTATAACAAATTATAGAAAGATAACCTGAAACGATGGGTTTTACTATAGCTCGAAAGGGTAGTACAGCTCGAAAAGATAGTACAGATCGAAAAGATAGTACAGCTCGAAAGGGTAGTACAGATCGAAAAGATAGTTCAGATCGAAACAATAGTAAGGCCATCGGCCCTGATAAGATTTTAATCGCCATACAGTCAGTTATTTATTGGTTAATGACCGGTTTTCTTATCCCGCCCCAAGTGACCAGTGCCACCCCGATAGCGATTAATAAAGCCCCCAAAGCCAGCCCTTCTGGCGGAGGCTCAGCTTGCAAAAATATGGCAATAGGCACCGCAAACACAGCAGCGGTTGAGCCCAGCAGACTGAGCAACACCGGTCCGCCTGCCTTTTGTAGCACAAACAACAGTTGAAACTGAGCAGCAAAAATGAAGGCTTGTAGCCCAATGATGGCTATCGATACTGATAAATTGAAGGAGTCTTTATCAGGTAGGGCCAATGAAAAATCAGGTAATAAGCTAAGCATTCCCAATTGCAGGGAAGCCGCTACTAGCATACCAGGGGCTAAAGCGCTTGGTGAGGCGCCGGTAGGCCAACGTAGAGTGCGGTAAAGATTACCTATCGCCAATAATACTGGGCCACAAAGGGCAAGCAAAATCCAAAAAGCACTGGCACCAGGAGCGGTCAATTTATTGGCTGCCAATACCCCAGCTCCCGCCAATGCAGATAGTACTCCCAAAGCCCGTAGTGGATCAAAGCGCTCCATTTTAAGCAGTAGAGCGCCGACATAAGTTAATAAGGGGGGAAGGGTAATCACTAAAGCCACAAAGCTGGCCCCAACTTGGGGTATGGCTGAGAAAAAGATCAAGTTCGAGCCGGCCACGCTGACCAAGGCGGCGACTAAATAGTATTCGATACTCGACTTATTTATAGGGGGCAGTTGGCGGCGAAAGATGGCCATTACCAATAGCAGCATTGCTGCCCCTGTAATGGACCAAAATACAAAAGCCAAGGGGGTTAATCCTACTGTACCAGCATATTTTGCTATGTTGGTGGAGACCCCCAATAATGCTCCACCAGCTATCAGGCAAGTTAAAGCTACTACCGTCTGTTTATCCACTCATGCCTTCCTTTTTACTTTGGCTTTAACAATGGGTTAGTTAAAAAGCTAACTTTACCTTAAGAAGAGGGTCAATTTTAGCATTATTACGCGGCTTGTTTTGTTATTGTGCTAGGTGCATTAAATATGGTTGGTACTGAAGGCTTATTTTTAGAATCTATTTATTAAGGCCTATGCTTATCTGGTTAATTGAATAATAAATAGGGATTAAATTAGCAGTTAACTTTGCTAACCCTTAACAAATAATTTATTATCAATGAAATATTTCTAATAATTAAATTTTATATTAAGGTCGATGATGTCTTTTGCCCAAGTACATACCCGCTCGGTTGTCGGTCTGCATGCTCCCAAAGTTATGGTAGAAGTCCATTTATCACAGGGACTTCCGGCGTTAACCATCGTGGGGTTGCCTGAAGCGGCGGTTCGAGAGAGCAAAGATAGGGTTCGCTCTGCCTTAATTAATTCTAATTTTCAATTTCCCAATCGGCGGTTAACTATTAATTTGGCTCCTGCTGACTTACCTAAAGAAGGGGCTCGTTTAGATTTGCCAATCGCCATGGGTATTTTGGCGGCCAGCGGTCAGGTAGAGCCGCAATGGTTAGAGGATTATGAGTTTATCGGAGAGTTGGCATTAAATGGCGACCTGCGCTCTATTGCAGGCGGGCTAGCGGTAGCCAGAGCCATAAAAACCGATAGCAATCAGCGTAAAAAACAGGGTAATAATTCCTCTAAGGCTATCCATAAAACCCGTAAACTTATGGTACCGGCAGGCAATGGTATAGAGTCTAGCCGAGTGAAAGGAATAGAGGTGTATGCTGCCAATAACCTCATCGAGGTTTGTGAGCATTTACAAGTAGAAAATAGAGTAAGCAGCCAGGGTAAAGCGACAAGCTTAACCGAGATGCCTAAAGGGTTGCTAAAGGCGGTGGTGTCAAAATTGCCTGTGGTAAATGCCAGTTACAAGGTAGACTTAGCTGATGTTAAGGGACAGCATCATGCCAGACGGGCGCTGGAGATCGCTGCAGCGGGTGGTCATTCATTATTATTTACTGGTCCACCAGGCTCCGGCAAGACTTTGATGGCAGCACGGCTACCAACCATATTGCCTGACTTAAATGATGAAGAGGCTTTAGAGGTGGCCAGTACTTATTCGGTCGCCAATACCGAGTATCAGTATGGCAGTAGACCTTTTAGAGAAATTCACCACACGATTTCTGCGGTGGCTTTGGTAGGAGGAGGTTCACGCCCTAAACCTGGTGAGATTACGCTGGCCAATAAAGGAGTGTTATTTTTGGATGAGATGCCAGAGTTTGACCGTAAGGTGCTTGAGGTATTACGTCAACCGTTAGAATCAAAGCAAATTACCATCAGCCGTGCCAATCAACAGGCCACATTCCCCGCTAACTTTCAATTGGTGGCTGCGATGAATCCTTGCCCTTGTGGTTATCATGGAGACCCCTCCAATCGTTGCCATTGCCGACCCGAACAAATTCAGCGTTATCAGGATAAAATTTCTGGTCCTCTACTAGATAGAATAGATTTGCAGGTTAGTGTACCCGCTTTACCGATTAGTGACCTTCAGAATAGTCAGCCAGGTGAGGCCTCACAGACGGTTCGAACACGAGTAACTCGTGCTTATAAACGTCAACAGGAGCGGCAAAACAAACCCAATTGTGAGTTAACCCCAAGCGAAATGGACGAGCATATTACGTTGGGTGACAGTGAAAAACAGCTGTTAGCGATGGCACAAAGCAAACTGAATTTATCTGCGCGTGGTTATCACCGTCTATTGCGAGTGGCACGAACCATAGCAGATTTGGCAAACAGTACAGATATAAAAACGCCTCATCTAAGTGAGGCGCTCAGTTATCGGGGTGGCTAGAGTCAATCGATAAGCTCGCTTCTCATAAAGATGCCCGGCTCTGTAAGACAGGAGTGATCTTCTGGGTTACGCACAGACTCAGATACCCCGCTTTGTGGGTTATCAAATTGTAAGTGATAAAATAGATACTCTTCTTTAACCGAACCGCCGGTCTTTATGGTCTCTCCAAATTTAACCCGTGTGCCATCTAAGATAAGAGCTTGCTCATCTTGTAGCAAAGAGACCTTGTAAGTAGGATCAAACAACGGGGTCAGAAGACGGGTTTTATTATTATAAACCTGCTCAAACCTCAAGCAGTTATCTTGCACCACATAGCGGCCTGTAACCACAGGATATATGCGCTGCATCAAAAGTGTAGGGGTAAAATAATAAAGCAATAAAGGGGAGGAAGCAGCAGTAGGCAGGGGGCTAGTCTTATCTTTATTAACAGTTACTTTTTCTACAGCGCTTGTATCGGAGTCAGTCACCGATTTTGTATTATCAGTGACGGAGGTAGTTTGACAGCCCATAACCATAAGGACCGCGGCTAAGCCAGCACTTAATTTTAAGCCATTATAAATTCTACTTTTCATTAAAACTCAGCCTATTATCAGCGTATTAAAAGTTAAACCATTGAGGACTATTAACGTACCTTAAACGCAAGGGGGTATCGTTCTGATTCTGTTTAATTATAAAAATAAAAGGAAGAATTGCTGTAAAGTTTTTATACTGCAGAACTAAAGCAAATCCAGTTAACCCTAAATTTTTAATTAAAAAAAGCTTGCTCTTAACTGGGTTAAAAGCAAGCAAATGAAGTTAAATCAATAACGTATCAGGAAAATCAGCTTATAAAGCACTAAGCCATCTGTTTGATTAGTAAAAAGCTTATAAAGCTGGGTCTACAGCAGGCGGCGTAGTTGGGCGTAGCTGTGCCACATCCTCTGCCGTCACTTCTTCATCGAAGCCGTTCAGGTCCTTCACTACGTACTCAGTAACCGCAGCAATCTGCTCATCATTCATCATATGTCTAAATGAGGGCATACCCCGTAAACCATTGATTAAGATGTCAATAATATAGTATTTAGACTGCATTTTGCTGTTGTTGGCTAGAGGGGGGTAATAGCCTGCGCCATATGCACCCTCGCCTTCATGCATGTGACAACCAGCACAGGAGTCGTGATACAGTTTTTTGCCATCGGTAGAAACGTAAGCGTTCTCGTAGCCAAACTTCTCGTTCCACTTCTCTAAACTAGGGTCTTGATCAAATGGCGGTACGGCATCAATATCGACAATATGTCGATTGTTATCGTTAAGTTCGGATTCGGTCATATAGACTCCGCCCCACGCCCCATTATTACGGCTGGCATAAGGGTCAACTTCCTGTTGCACCGGTGCACCGGTGAAGGTATCAGAAGTTTGAGCCAAGGTTACCGTATCATCAGATTGAGATGAGCACCCAGTTAGTAGCCCTAAAGTTGACCCAATAAGTACCATGCTCAGCGGGGTCAAGGAGGGAGCTTTAAAATATTTCATATTAGCCTCTTTATGCTTTATACCATGTCAGACAATCGTTGCGTATTACACTGATAGTGCATGTTGGTGTAGGCGTTTTGCTGAATCCAATCCAGACAAAATTGAGCCTTCTTGCCAAGCAGGAATATGTGAGCAATGCTCACCTGCCAGAACAATACGATTATCAATGCTACACAGTGTCTTATAGTGCTGATCTCGGGTTTCTTGGGTCCATACACCATAACAACCTAGAGTCCAAGGCATACGGTGCCACACCATCGAAGTACCAGAGCGGAACTCTTTTAGATACTGAGGGTGAATGTGTTTACCGTAAGCCAGAGCCACTTCGATACGCTCTTCTGGAGTAAGGGTGTTGAACTTATAAGAGGTTGGGCCATAGCCATAGCCGCCTAAAAGTACTCCGCTACCTTGCTTGAACATATCTTGTGAGGGGTAAGATATCTGCTGGATTGGCATATCGGTATAAGTCACCCCTCCATAAATCCATTCATCTTCTTCCCAGAAGCGGCGTTTAAATTCTAGACCCACTTTAAAGGAGGTCTCATAAGGGACAGCCGCCATAGCATCCGCCATTGGCTTAGAGACGTTAATTGGTATTTGGGTCAATACCGACAATGGAATGGTACAAATACAGTAATCAGCACGAGCTGTCTGAGTTGGGCCTGATTCGTTATTACTGTCCACATAGGAGACTGTAACGCCGCTATCATCTTGACGAATTTCAGTTACTTTCGCATTTAGCTTAATTAAGTCCTGACATTCACGAGTGAAGGCATCACCAATCTTACCCATACCGCCCACAGGCTGGAACATAGTCGGGCTATGGCTATAAGTGGTGTGCTGCGCATAGATGTCTTGCCATACTCCAGACTTCAATAAGTCATCTAAAGGCAGAGGGGTAGAGGCCTGTTCATTGGGCATAAGGCCGCCACCAGGATAGACAGAGTAACCGCGATACTTACTGGTAGTGAGACTGCGCTTGTATGTGTAGTCGTTGCTAAGCGCGCCCCAGCCTTTTAGGTTCTCAAGGAGCATCTCTTTGTCTTCACGAGTCACTTCTCGGTCTAAGCCACCCGTATTAACCGCTTTAGACAGCAGTTCCGACACATGACCACGGATATCGTGCTGCACATCGCCTAGACGCTGTGGCACACCGCCGAAGTGATTGGTGCGGTGTAGATAGGCTCTGTTGTTGGTCTGGATGAAAGGCTCTAATGCCACACCGAATTTTTTGCAGTAGTGAAGTACAGCATAGTGGTGGCTAGGAATACGCCAAGGGCCTGGATTAAAGTAGTTGCCTTCTTCGAAGTCACAGGTCACGACTCCTCCGCCAAGCTCAGTAAACTTGTCACCGCCTTTTAGATGCAGACTGCGACCACCGCCTCGGTTTTGATACTCTAAAACCGTTACTTTATAGCCCGCTTTTCTTAACTCATAAGCGGCAGCCAGTCCGGCTAAGCCTGCGCCTAGGACAATAATACTTGCGCCATCTGGGGCGCCTGTAAGCTCCATCTGGCCATTGAAAGAGGACTCTGAAGCGAAGCCTAATGTGGTCATCGCTTGGTACATGGCTGCGCCACCAGCGGTCTTACCAATCATAGTTAGTAGCTGCCGGCGTGTTGGTGATTTAAGGGTATCAATCATCATCTTATCCTTGTTACTTTATCCGCTTGGTGCACCATGAATTGAGTGGTATGCCAAGCGATTTATAGTAAGTTTTTTATTAGTGTCATGTCTGTTCAGCGGCGCTTAATGTTGCCTATCATTAGTTTGTTATATGGCTAAAAAGTGCGCATTGTTGCCCGTCACCTTGTTGCCTGTCAATTTGTTGCCCGTCACCTTATTGACAGTCACCTAGGTTAACAATCAAAGTGTTTGATTAACGACGGCGAATGAACCAACGAATTAGTAGCGCCAATACAATTAGGCCTGCAATGATACCTAAGGCGGCTAGCCACCCTGCATTTTTAACGATAAAAGGGGTTTGGGGTCCTGCCTTTATCTGTTTGGCCACATCATCTGCAGTCACCTTGCTCTCTGGTAAACCACCAAAAGTTGTACGAACGTAGTTAACGATCTCTGCCATTTCTTCAGCAGTTAAGTCATCTTTAAAGCCAGGCATTTGCGGGCGAGTGTTTACCACTTGGTGAATGCCATTGGCCACCACGCTAATAACCGGGGCTGGGTTGTCGCGTCTCAAGCTGGTTAAACCCACAATTGGGGCGTAACCTGCGTCAGGCTGGCCGTAGCCATTGATACCGTGACAGCTTGCACATTCAGCAAGGTACAAAGATTCAGACTTAGAGGAAGCTTTGGCTTTGGCCTCTTTTAGGATGTCCATCTGATCAAGTAGGTTGATGGCAATGTCATCGCTATGCTTCTTAGGTAAGGCAGCCACATTCAATGGCTGAACTGTGTCGGCTGTGGTAACGGCTGGCACCGCTTTTAGGTAACTGGCGATGGCCTTTAAATCTTTATCATTTAAGTAGCGAGTACTGTTCATGACCACTTCGCTCATTGGCCCAGCGGCTAAAGCTTTTTGATGCACGCCGCCATTTCGAAGATAGGTCACAATCTCTTCTTCGCTCCAGCTGCCAATACCACTGGCCTCATCAGGGGTAATGTTTGGGGCATGCCAAGGACCTATCATTGCCCCTGACAGGTAGTTTTTCATGTCATAACCCATGGTCACATTACGCGGGGTGTGACAGGTGCCACAGTGGGCTAGGTTGTCGACCAGATACTGACCATATTGCTGGTTTTTGTCTAAGTTTTCAGCAGTTTTCCAGGTGGGCATATTAACTAAGTTCCAACCTAGCATTAAGCTGCGAATATTGAAGGGAAACGGCAGTTCAGTTTTGTAAGTTGGGGGTTCATCAATGGCTGGCACGGTTTGAAAATAAGCAAACAGTGCAGAGATGTCTTCCTCTGTCATGCCCTTATAGTCAGGGTAGGGCATGGCAGGATAAAGCCTATGGTTTGGTGCCTTACCTTTGATCAAAGCATTTTTAAAATCTTGTTCGGTATAGTTGCCGATGCCATAGCGTACTGAAGGAGTAATGTTGGTGCCATAAATGGTACCCATTGGGGCCTCTACAGCGATACCACCTGAGTAATCCTCTCTATGACACCCCATGCAGTCTGCCTGTCTGGCAATATAAGCGCCACGATTTACCAACTCACTATTGGCCTTGTTATGGGAAGGCATGGCAACAGGAGTAGCACTGGCTGAGCTGAGAGACAGACCCAATAACGAGGCGGTCACTGCTTTACTGGTGAATGATAGGGCCACTGGGTTTTGAAGGGTCGATTTATATAATGATGATAAAGCAGATATAGGCTTCATAACTTCCTCATTTGGCTAGCAAGATAAGCTGGCGTAATGGTTGGATAAAACAACAATACAGCGCAAGAAATAGCTAAGTAAGCGAATGGGTTTAAAGAGATATGAGCAAGAGGAGATACAAATGTAGCAGAGTAGCGACTCTTTAATCCCTTAATTCTCGAAAATCCCTGTAAACGTATTATTAGGCACTGATTCAGAGGTCTAATAAATAAATCTAAGTCACTTAATTTTAATTTTAAGCTGTAAAAGCTGATGTAAGATTCAATAAAATTAGAATCAACATAATAATGGCGATAGTAAGTTAAGCGCATTATTAAGATCAATATTAAGGCTTAACTTAACAAACTCACCCAATCACAAGCTCACCCAATCTTTTCTATGTGAAGATTCTTCGCTTAAAAGACTCTTCTAAATAACTTGGCTAAATGCTGCTGATTGAGCATAAATAATTAAGCATCGACCGAACAGCGGATAGGCAATACAAGGCAATACAATAAGTTATTACTTATAACTACAGTTTTCTTATAACTACAGTTTTCTTATAATTGCATTTAGCTAAGACAAGTTTTCACTAGCTTACTCAAATGCTTGAAATACTTATATTTAGGGCTGTTCAGCGCTTAGATGTCTGTAACCTTACTCAAGTTTATCCGCGATGTAAAACTTAATAACAGTAGTTTAACAATTCATAAACGAATTTACTTTATAGGGCATACATACCCAACAGTCAGGATTTAGGGCAAAAAAATATTGTTTATAAAGTCATTTGACTACCCTAGCAGTCGATTTGACCCAAAAAAAAGAGCACTGGCATAGTGCTCAGTGCTCTGTTTAAAGTAATGCTAAGTTTAGAGTTATGCTCTGTTCAAAATTATGGTCAGTTTAAAGTTAATGAGCATAGCTGATTAAAACAAGCCGACAATATTACCCTCCTCATCGACATCAATGCGTTCAGCGGAAGGGGTTTTAGGTAGGCCAGGCATTCTCATAATAGGACCGCAGATCACCACGATAAAGCCGGCACCATTGGAGAGGCTAATATCACGTACCTGAACATTAAAGCCGGTAGGGCGGCCTAGAAGAGAAGCGTTGTCACTCAGAGAATATTGAGTTTTAGCGATACAAATCGGTAGTTTGTCTAACTGTAGAGATTCCAAACGCTGAATTTTTGCTTTGGCGGTACTGCTAATGTCAATATCATTAGCCCCATATACTCGCTGAGCCACGGTACGGATTTTATCTTCAATCCTCATTTGAGTATCGTAAGCAAACTTGAATTCATCTTGTTTATTGTTAGGACTATTGTCAGCTGCATCGAGTAGCTCGATCAAAGCTTTGGCCAGATCCTCACCCCCCGCGCCTCCTTTCTCCCATACCTGAGTTAGCGCAACCTTAACTTTCAGACGCTTACACGCTTTGCGTACCATCTCAATTTCAGCATCAGTATCGCTTTCAAAGTGATTAATGGCTACGATTACAGATAAACCAAAGATTTCTTGCAAGTTCTCGATATGCTTGGTTAGGTTAGGTAAGCCTTGCTCAAGGGCCGCTATATCTTCCTGTTTCAAGCTGTCTTTGCTAGCACCGCCATTATATTTTAGGGCGCGAATGGTGGCCACGACCACAGCAGCATCGGGAGTTAGACCTGAAAGACGGCACTTAATATCACAGAATTTCTCAGCGCCTAAGTCAGCCCCGAAACCAGCTTCAGTTAACGTATAGTCAGCCATATGTAGTGCAGTGCGGGTGGCAATGACTGAGTTACAACCATGAGCAATATTTGCAAAAGGTCCTCCGTGTAAAATAGCAGGGTTGCCTTCAATGGTTTGAACCAAATTAGGCTTTATGGCCTCTTTCAATAAGGCGGTCATGGCGCCATGAGCATTTAAGTCTTTGGCATAGATGGGCTTTTTGTCTTTGCTATAAGCCACTAAGATATCACCCAAACGCTGCTTTAAATCGGCCAGGTCTGTGGCCAGACAAAAGATAGCCATCACCTCTGATGCCACAGTAATATCGAATCCGCCTTCACGCATGACCCCATCTGTGGTATTGCCTAAACCACTCACAATGTTACGCAGTTGGCGGTCATTCATGTCCATTGCTCGGCGCCAAAGGATTTGTTTTGGATCGATATTTAGAGCATTGCCTTGATAAATGTGATTGTCAATCAAAGCGGCCAATAAGTTATTGGCCGCCCCTATGGCATGCAAGTCGCCGGTGAAGTGTAGATTAATGTCTTCCATAGGCAATACTTGAGCGTAACCGCCACCCGCAGCACCGCCTTTAATGCCAAATACTGGACCTACTGACGGTTCACGTAGCGCAACAATGGTACGTTTTCCATCTTGGTTTTGTTTGTGCACTCGGTTTAGAGCGTCGGTTAGACCGATAGTTACGGTAGTTTTACCTTCACCAGCAGGGGTAGGGTTGATGGCCGTGACCAATACCAATTTGCTGTTTTTTGATTTTGGTGGTTTGGCAAATACGTCATTGGGATTGATTTTTGCTTTATAGTGACCATAAGGCTCAATCTTATCTGCGGCTAAACCCAGTTGTTCAGCAATTTCTACAATTGGTTTCAGGGTTGCTTTTTGGGCAATCTCAATGTCGCTTGGTACGCTCATAGTTAACTCTCGGTTCGTTTGTAACATAAAAAAAACTAGTTAAAGGGTTAGTGATTACTCGGTTTTACCATGCGGACGTAGCCATTTAGCAAACCAATTAGAAATATCATCCATAAAAGTATAAACCATAGGAATGACAATTAAACTTAAGAAGGTTGAGGTGAACAGTCCCCCTAATACCGCGGCTGCCATAGGACGGCGAAAAGTAGAGTCGACATCTCCTAGACCAAAGAGTAAAGGCAACATGCCTGCAGCCATCGCTATGGTGGTCATGATAATAGGTCGAGCCCGCTTACGACAAGAATCTAGAAGAGCGTCAAAACGATTCAACCCGTGTTCTTTTTCGGCCAAAATGGCATAGTCCACCAACAAAATAGAGTTCTTGGTGGCAATACCCATCAGCATGATAAAGCCAATCATTGAGGGCATGGATAAGCTACTTTTGGTCAACACCAGACCCACAAAAGCACCGCCAATAGATAACGGTAACGCCATCAAAATGGTGAAGGGCTGAAGCACCTTACCAAATAGTAAAATAAGCACGCCAAAGATACAGATAATGCCGACAGAGATGGCAATCACGAAGCCACCAAACAATTCAGACATACTCTCAGCCTGACCTTGGTCGATGATTGAAATACCTTCCGGGATATTGCCTTCTTGCAATGATGGAATTGATTTCACTGCTTCTACTAGGCCCCCTAACTCACCGCCTGCGACTTGGACGTTGATGGTAATGGCCCGTTCTCTATCAAAACGTAGGATTTCAGAAGGCCCTGTACCAAATGATAGGTCAGCAACTTCACCCACTCGAGCGCCTGTAGTTCCTGAGGTTGGAACATATAAATCTGCCAGCTGGCTGACATTGTTTTTTGCTTCTTGTGGTAAGCGCACCACGATAGGCACCTGACGCGTATCTAAGTTAAGCTTAGACAGTCGTTGTTCATAATCACCTAAAGTAGCCACACGTAAGGTATCAGCGACACCTTGGGTGGTGGCACCTTGATCGGCCATGGCAATGCGATTGGGAACAATTGACAGCTCTTGACGTGGCAAGCTACGGTTACTGGTAACACTACCTGCTTCAGGTAAAGAGCGAATCTCATTCATCACCTGCTGCGCCATTTGCTCTAATAGCTCAGAATTGGTACTGGTCAGCGCAAAACTATAGCCAGATTCACCGCCACTAGATAAGCCGATATCAAATCTTGCACTTGGGACAGTGGATAAAGCGTCGGTGATTTGGCGCTCAATCTCTATTTTACTAGGACGTGTTCCGCGCGGCTCAAGCACAATATCCACACTAGCAGCATTAGAGACGCTACCAGAGCTAGAGGAGGAGTCTAAGCTGGCTTGTTGAGGATCACCCACCACACTTAAGATACTTTTCACCCCTTCAATTTGAGATATTCGATCTTCAACCATTTTAGTAATACGGCTGGTATCTTGTAAGCTGGCATCTGGGGTGAGTTCGATACCGACTCGAGTCTGGTCAATGTCATTTTCTGGGATAAAAGTGGTCGGTAGCAGCTTCACTAAAGTCAACGAGGCTGCAAACAGTAGTAAAGTAGTGCCTAAGGTAATCCAGCGGTGACGTAGGGTCCATCCGACTGTTTTTAAATAAGCCTTCATGATACGACCAGTCTTTTCGACACGCTCCTTTTCAGGACGTAGCACATAAGCGGCCATCATAGGGGTGATTAAACGGGCTACCATTAGTGATACAAAAATAGAGATGGCTGCTGTCCAACCAAACTGACGGAAGAATTGTCCAACGATACCGCTCATAAAGGCGGTGGGCAAAAACACCGCAATTAAAGTAAAGGTTGTGGCGACTACCGCCAAGCCAATCTCATCTGCCGCTTCCATTGCAGCCTGGTAGGGGGTCTTGCCCATGCGCAAGTGACGTATGATGTTTTCTACCTCTACAATGGCATCATCGACCAATACTCCCACCACTAAGGACAGTGCTAATAGACTAATGAGGTTTAAACTAAAGTCGAACAGGTACATACCTAAGAAGGTAGGGATTACCGATAAGGGTAGAGCAACTGCCGCGACAATAGTGGCACGCACGTTACGTAAAAACAGGAATACCACTACCACGGCTAACAACCCGCCCTCAATCAACATTCTAAGCGAGGCTTTATAGTCCTCTTCAACTGGGGTAGCCCGATCGAATACTTTGGTTATGGTATAGTTAGGCATATCTTGTTGTAGCTTAGCCAATTCTTCATCCACCAGTTTTACGATTTCCACTTCACTGGCGCCACGGGAACGAGTCACATTAAAAGCAACCACGGTTTCACCGTCTAATTTGGCAATAGAGTTGGGCTCAGCTGTGCCATCGGTAATGGTTGCTATCTCACCCAGACGATGAGTTCCCCCTGTGGGTAAGGCAATTTGTAAATCATTAAGCTCTCGAGCACTCTTAACCGCACCCAAAACACGAATGTTTTGTTTGCTACTGCCCACCTCTGACTCACCGCCTGAGCTGTCTTGCTGAATGCCGGTGATTTGTTCTGACAGCTGAGTAATGGGTAGTTGTAGGGCATTAAGACTTATGGGATCTACCTCAACACTGATTTCACGCTCCAGACCTCCAACGCGGCTTACGGTACTCACACCTTTGATATCAGACAGACGCTTGTTAATAGTGTCATCGACAAACCAAGATAAGTCCTCAGGGCTAACCCCATTGGCAGCTACGGTATAGGTAACAGCAGGCAGACCAGCAGTGGTAACCTTAGTTACGATAGGGTCATTGGCGGCGGCGGGCAAGTCCCCTTGGACTTCCCCTACTGCTGAGCGCACATCGTCTACAGCTTCTTGAATGTCCTTTTCTAACACGAATTCAGTAGTCACCGTAGCCGCCCCAGTTTGGAGCGTAGTGTTCATGTGCTTCACACCCTCGATGCTGGAAATCTTGTTTTCAATCTTTTTAGCCACATCATTTTCTAGCTGGCTAGGGGCGGCGCCAGGCAAAGTCACAGTGACTACCACAGCGGGCAGATCAATATCAGGGAACTGCTGAACCTTCATTTGCATAAATCCATAGATACCACCAAGGGTCAGTAGTATGAATAGAAGAATGGCAACTAGAGGGTTTCGAATGGAGTATGCTGAGACATTAAGGCTCATAGGGGGCATCCTGCTTGGAGAAATATTTCAAAATAAGAAAGGAGCGGCGAAGCAAGAGTAGGCGAGAGCGCTGGGCTATCCATTAACAAACAAGCCATTAACAAACAAGCTTTAATTTTTTAACAGATAACCTGCCAGATCTCACCTTCCTAAGCTCAGTTAAACTATAACTATAACAATACTTATTCAGCTTTAGCCGATTCAGGGTTGGCAACGGTCACAACGTCACCGTCACTTAAGAAGCTACCACCTTGGCGTACTATATTGGCTTCTCCCTGAAGCGGCTCTAGTAGCACCACGCGGTCTCCTTGACGCTCGCCAAGCTTGACTTTGACTCGGCTCACGCGATAAATAGTTTTACGATTTTCATCTTTCACCGCTTTAACTTGCATCACATAATCGTAACCATCTTGAGTAACCACTGCACTGACTGGAATGGTAGATTTAGCATCGCTACCCAACTTGAAGGTACCACGTTGATACATACCCGCTCTGGCATTAGGGTGTCTAGCTAAAGAGGCATAAATAGTAATCTGACGGCTGCCATCTTCTGCGGTAGGTGAAATACGACTAACTTTACCCATAACGCTCTTATTGTTTGGTAAGCTAACTTCAACGGGGGTGCCCACATTTATTTCCCCAACTTTATTGGGATCTACCTGTGCTTGCCACTCAAGCTTACCTTCCTCAATGATGGTGAAGAGAGGCTCCGGACCAGGCACACTGCCCACGTTAGCCGATTTTTCACTAATAACCCCACTGACAGGGGCGGTTACCTTGGCGTTTTGCATATCAAGGTTTTGATTGTTTAATCGAGCCCTTGCAGCCGCTACCGAGGCGGCAGCTTGGTTGGCAGTAGCGACGTAGCGATCGGCCTCTTGTTGGCTTATGGCATTGATATTTAACAAAGGAAGAACTCGATCAGCATCGCGCTTGGCCAATTCATAGCTAGATTCGGCCTCTGCCAATTCCGCTTTGGCTTGAATCAGTCGCTGCTGCATTGCATCAGTATCAAATATAGCCAACACTTGCCCTTTTTTGACTTGATCACCTTCTTTAACCAAGACTTTATCAATGGCAACCCCGCTAACTTTACCGCTTACTGTCGAAGTAGTCTCGGGACTAATGGTGCCATCTGCGCTTAAATCCTTAGTCACATCAGATTGAGAGGGGGTAACCGTCTCTACAGTTAGCACCGGCTTTTGGTTCATCCCAGTTTCAATCTCAGTAACTCCTGTAGCGGTTCCCATTTGCGCAGAAACCGATCTTTCAGCCTCAAGATCATTGCCTTCAGTTTGTTTTTTACCCCACATACGGCCTGCGAACAAGCCAATGGCCAACGCAACCAAAATTAGAGGTAATACCCAAAGCCAATTCGGCTTCGACTTAACCGCTTCTGCACTATAGGGCGTATAAGCAGGCCCTGTATCGGTTGTAGAGGTTTCCGGATTAGGCGAGGTATCTTTAGCATCGCTTGTGTTAGTAGTAGCGGCGCTTGGAATCTCACTAGGTTGCTTGTTATTAGGATCAGAGTTATTAGTCATATCAGTCTCGCAAACACATTGGTTTGGATAAATAAAAAAATAATTTAAATTATACGTTAAATACACACTTTTTGTTTAGAGTGATATCGTACTAAATTTTTTACTGTCATTGTGAATGTTATCTTAATTAACAGGAGGTTTGGCTAGAGTTTAGTTAGCTAGGTTTTACTTGGGGAAATGAAAATTAATTTTAGCTAATAAGTTGTGTGTGTTATCTATAAGCTATGATTTATATGGGTTTATGTAATAGGCTTAAATTTTTAAACTATGAAACTTATTAACAACAGTTATGCAAAGAACTAGGGTGAGGATATACAACTTACAAGAAGAACTTTACAAATCCATTATTAAAATATTTTTTTTGCTCTCTATACTAGGGTTAGTTAAGACTTAAAGAGTGTTACTTTGATTATAGAAAATAACTTTATATAACATATTTCAGTTATATCACGTATATCACGGAAATGCGAAAGAGTGAAAGGCAAAAGAGTAAGGACTCAATTAGCTGACTGACTCTAGCAGTTTATAATGATTTTTGGAGAATAATAATGCAAATTAATGATAAGCAAGATCTTTCAAAACGTACAACAAACCGTCTTATATTTTCAACTTTAGTGGCTGGTGCATTGGCTATTTCTGGTACCGCTTCAGCGGCTCCACAACCTAAAGATGCTCCTAATGCGCAGGCTAATATTGAACAAGCTGAAGCTGAGAGCACTTTACAACAACAGGTTGAAGACGAAGATGGTGAGTTATTGGCGACACAGCCAGGACAAGTAGCAATAGATGAACAGGCCACCGCTGAAGCGTCTGCTGAAGACATGGCACAAGTAGCAGAAGCTGCTGCGCAACCAGCGCCCGCTAATATTGATACTACCCCTACTTTAGTTGGAGAAGCTGGAGGTAATATCGAAGCTACTCCTATAACGCTACAGCAAAAAGTGAAAGATAAGCGAGGTGAGTTACAAGCCACTCAGCCGGGTCAAGTTGAGGTGCAAGAGAACCGCCGCGTTAGAACCCAATAATTAACCCAATAATTAACCCAATAATTAACCCAATAATTAACCCAATAATTAACCCAATAATTAACCCAATAATTAACCCAATAATTAAAGGGTTATCTCATCCAAGGGAATTAAAAGAGAGGATTATTTATCCTCTCTTTTTTTATGCCCTCCTTTCTATACAGCTATTGTAATAGCTGTCTTAGTCTTAGGTAACAACTGCTCCTAAGAGTAGCCAAAAAAAATTGTCCTAAAGTTAACTCTAACAAAGCCCTTAAATTTTTTTCGCTAATACTTTTTTCCAACTGTCCTCCAAGCACTCAATGGCCAACCAAGGCTCTATAATCTGCTGGCTAATTTTTTGCTTGTAATTGGCCAGTGCCCAGAGCTGCTGCAGATTAGCAAACGGATAGGGGCGATGCACAAGATAGACAGGCAGTCCATTTTGTATAATTCCGTCTTTTACCACTTGATAGTACCACCCTGAAATACCTTGGCTAGTAATCCATGAAGCAATGTTTCTGTTACTGGCAGTAGGCCCAATTTGATCGTTGATTTTGTAACAAGGTCTTCTGGGTTGAACCACTCTTAGTTGAACACATTCCTCGGCTTCTCCGAACTGATAAATATCGCCAATACAGACAGTGGCTTCCGTCATCTCCGCGTAGCCATCAATAGCAGTAGTGGTTAAGTTCTCGCCCAATAAGCCTATATCTAGCTTGAGATTAAACTCGCTATTAAGCTTATGGTAAGTGGCGCTGCTCATTTGATGTACTGCCTTTAAATGCCCGCCATGATGGCGCCTGTCAGCCTGTTCATCAGTGACCAGCCCTAGGTAGTTGACAGCTACAGGGGCTGTAATCGGCGTTTTATTAATAGCGCTGAGCTGCTCACGGGTAAAGGGCATCGCCTTACCGGTACGTACACACTCTAGGGTAGCGATATGCAGGGGGAGATCAGGGGAATGGCTTAACTGTGATGTTGAGAAGGACTGGGTCATAATAAATACTTCACTTTCAGTAAGTTGTTGTCTTTTTACTATAGCAAAATGTTGACTGCTTACTTTGAGTATTTAATCAAAGCGCATAAAAAAACGCACTGTTTAAAGTGCGTTTTTTTAACAATCTAAAATATGGCCGGTTTATTAGAAGCGGTAACCCACACCCAGATAAGTAATATAAGGATCGATATCGATATTAGATTTGGCTTCGATTAGCTGATCGCCTTCCTTATTTCTCACAGTAATGGTGGTGTCACTGTCTAGCTTGGCATAGCTAATTGAACCTACCGCAAACCAGTTTTCATCGAAGTCATAAGTGGCACCAACGTTAATAATAGGCGCCCAAGCACTGTCTGCCTCAACTTTAACGCGCATGTCAGCCACACCAGCATCTTTGTTTTTACGGATATCTTCTTTAGAACCTAACGCAGCACCAGCTTTGTCGTTGTTAATTAGCTCCAATCGACCAGCTGCGATTTGTAAGTCTTGGCCAATGCCTTTATTAAGTTTAATATCATCAAAATAGGCGTACATCACACCAGCGCCCACATAAGGACGGAATTTATTCACTCCAGGTTTACCAAATTGATATTGCACTAAGGCAGCCGGTAGCCAAGCACGTGCTGTAGAAGCCACTCCGCCACCACGGGTCATATCTGTGATTTGAATGTCATCTTTAATATCGAAATTACCCACTAATGTTTCTGCTGCACCTGAGGGGCTGACTGTACCTTGGAATGGAGCAATGACTTCGCCTTTGCCTAAGATATCAACCTTAGGCGGAATACCGGCTTTTAATTCTACACCCCAGTGATCATCGACATAATAAGTAAATAGCATGCCTATAGTATCAACGGTATCTGACTCAAGCCCGGTACCTGGAGTGGCAAAGTTTTGTAAGCCATTAATGGTTGTTTTACCTGAAAAATTTAAACCTAAGCCTCCTATATTCGATAAATCAGTGTCATCTCCTTCACCTCCGAGAAGGCCTGCAGCGTCTAGACCATTTTTAATTTCTTGAACTCTAGCCTCACCTTGAGCGGGATCTATCACACCTTTTACAGCACCGACGGTAACACTACCATTTTCAGATATTTTGCCATCACGGATTGCTGTGGTATTTTTGACAGGGGTAGCTTTACCTTGTGGCTCAGCATGTAGCCAACCAGCCGAGATAGAGTAGCGCTTAAAACCATCATCTCGAGTCTTAAAGTAATCAAAGGCAGCGGTGGCAGACTGACTGAACAACATTGGAACCGCCACAGCGCAGGCAATGGAAAGGGTCTTTTTCATGATACATCCTTGTATAAAAGAAGATTACAATATTAGTGATAACCAAACAGACTAATAGGATACTTAGGGGTAAGTATATTTAGGAAAGGACCGTCTATGTTATAAAGGAAATTATAAGTAGAAGCTTTGAAAACAATGACGTAACTGTCAAGCCACTACGCCTAACGTCCTTGTAGATATCCTTTATTACTTGAAACAATTGTTTATAACAAAGTGTTAACTTATTAATAAATGTTTCAATAACAACTTCATTCTAGAAAACTTAAAGCACATAGTCAATCTACAAATCCAAAATAGCGGGCAAAACTTCTTATAAAATAAATGTCTTATAGATTTAAGCATAGCAGCAACTACGGGTTGTAAGTTGAAAGTAGGCAGACGATAATTAATAAGATTTTATGTGACAATAGCTTATAACTTCCATCAACCGATGACATAAACCACTAAAAACATATAGGTGAATTGCATGAGTGAAAACTCCAACGTAGGTTTAAAAAACTTCGAAAAAAAAGATTACGCTGAAGCTCTGAAAAAGCTGGAAGCCTTATTTGGTAATCAATTGAGTAAAAATTTAACCACTCGTCAGCAGCACGCCCACACCATGACTTGGTTAGAAAACCAGCCTGCCGATGCAGTGCTTGTGGCTCATGACAAGCAAGACGTTGCCAAAGCAGTTGCTATCTGTAACGAGTATCAAATGCCAGTGATTGCCTTTGGTATTGGCTCCTCCTTAGAAGGGCAACTGAATGCGCCTTATGGTGGCTTATGTATCGATATGAGTGAGATGAATGAGGTGCTTCAGGTCAATAATGAAGACCTAACGGTAACGGTACAGCCTGGGGTTACTCGTGAGCAGCTCAACCACTACTTGCGTGATACCGGATTGTTTTTCCCAATTGACCCAGGTGCTAACGCGACTATCGGCGGTATGGTGGCGACTCGTGCTTCGGGCACCAATGCGGTGCGCTATGGCACCATGAAAGATGTGGTATTGGCATTGGAGGTGGTCACCGCAGAAGGTAAGATTATCAAAACCGGTACCCGTGCCAAAAAATCAGCAGCAGGCTATGATTTAACTCGGTTAATGATTGGCTCAGAGGGCACTTTGGGTATTGTCACCGAAATTACTCTAAAATTATTTGGTATTACAGAATGTGTGGGCAGTGGTATCTGTCATTTCCCAACGGTTGAGGCAGCGTGTGAAGCCACGATGATGACCATTCAGATGTGTCTGCCCATAGCTCGTATTGAACTGCTAGATACCTTGCAGGTCAAAGCGTGTAACCAATATTCCAACCTTAATTTAAAAGAGATGCCCACTTTGTTTGTTGAATTTCATGGCAGTGAAGCAGGGGTAGAAGAGCAAGCCCAAATCTTTAGTGATATCGTTGAAGAGTGCGGCGGCTCAGATTTTGCTTGGGACAGTAACGAAGAGGAGCGCAAGAAGTTATGGCACGCCAGACACAATGCTTATCCGGCCAGCTGCGCGCTACGTCCTGAAGCCAAAGCATTATCTACCGATGCTTGTGTGCCGATCTCAAGACTGGCCGAATGTGTCAGCGAAACCGCCAAAGACATTGAAGCTTCCGGCATGATAGGTCCCATTGTCGGTCATGTGGGCGATGGTAACTTCCACGTATTATTGCTAGTAGATACCAATAACCCTGAGGAGGTGCAAACCGCAGAGGACTTGGTCGGTCGTCTAGCAAAACGTGCCATTGATATGGACGGTACTTGTACCGGGGAGCATGGTATTGGTCAGGGTAAACAAAAATACATGCAACATGAGCATGGCGAAGCAGTACTGCTGATGCAAGCCATTAAGCAAGCTTTAGACCCGAACAACATCTTAAATCCTGGTAAGATTTGGCCTGCCAAATTAGGGGCCTAAGCGCTTAAAGAGCTGAGTGGGAATCGAAGCTAGCATAATGATATTGACATATTTAAGTCGTAGCATGAGTTATGCCAATGTTTGGTTGGCATAATTCTTAGCGTACTTATCTTGTGCAATATAGGATGGCCCCGTGTCCTCACTTAGTATTGTTGTTATTACCTTAAATGAAGCCGAGCGTATAGGTGGCCTACTTGATGATTTGGTGCAACAAACGCATCAAGACTTTGAGCTCATCGTCGTCGATTCAAACAGTGAAGATGAGACTTGTGCAATCGCACGCAGCTATGCCCATCTTCTGCCCAGCCTACACGTCGAACCCATGCAGCAAAGAGGGGTGTGTTTGGGCCGCAATACAGGCGCTAGCTTGGCCCAGCATCAGCGTCTCTTGTTTTTGGATGCTGATGTGCGCTTACCCCCAGATTTTTTACAACAAGCACTGCAATACCTTGCTACTAAGCAACTTGAGGTAGCTGGGGTTTATTTGTCCCCAAAAGGGCTGCCCAAACGTTATATCCTAGGCTATAAATTGTTTAATATGGGCATAGGGTTAACCCAGTATGTGTTTCCTACGGCGATTGGTGCTTGCCTATTCTCCACCAAGTCCATTCACAACACGATTAATGGCTTTGATATGAGTGTTACTTTGTGTGAAGACTGTGATTACGTTAATCGAGCCAGTCGCCACACTAAGTTTCGGATGTTGCCACTTGGATTTACCTTTGACCCAAGACGACTAAAACAAGATGGCATATTAAAAACGGGAAGCAAGTATCTATATGCCAATCTGCACCGGTTATTAATCGGTGAAATTCGCAATCAAAAAATACGCTACGACTTTGGCCATTATAAGTCGAAATAAGCTTTAAACCGCTTTCAGCTTTTGCTGATAGATAGCAGCATCAGAAGCTGAAAAACAGCAGAAAACAACCTCTTCGATGACTCCACCTGTCTGTGCAACCTTAGTTAGGCTGTGTAGCACACTATCAATGGCAATATCAGTAGCGTCACTAATAGGGTAGCCATAGACACCGGTGCTAATCGCCGGGAAGGCGATGCTAGTTACATTATGCTGATGAGCCAGTTCTATACAATTATGGTAGCAATTGGCCAATAGCTCAGCTTCCCCTCTATCTCCTCCGTGCCACACTGGACCCACCGTATGAATAACGTACTTTGCCGGAAGATTAAAACCAGGGCTTATCTTGGCCTTTCCAGTTGGACACCCTTGTAAGGTGCGACAATAGTTAACCAGCTCTGGTCCTGCCGCTCGGTGAATGGCCCCGTCGACACCGCCGCCGCCCAGTAAGGTGGAATTGGCAGCATTAACAATAGCGTCAACTTCAAGTTGAGTGATGTCGGCTTCTATTACTTTTAACGTGACGTTATGGGGCTTACCTTCAGCATCGGTTATTTGTAGCTGTTTTTGTATTAAGGGGTGCTTTAAACTAGACATGTAGATCTCCTTTATTACTCTGATAATTATTATAATTTTAATCGATTGTTTTTATCGATTGCCTTTTATGTAGGATATGGTTATGCCTCAGTCTGCCACTACCGCTACCCCTGTGCGTGATTTTTTTAACAAGTACTTTATTGACGCCTTCACTGGCATGGCCTTGGGTTTATTTGTCACCCTGATTGCAGGACTAATATTCTCCCAAGTAGGCTTAGCGTTAGACATGCCACTGCTGATGGATTTGGGAAAACTGGCCTCAATATTAATGGGAGCAGGGATTGGCGTTGGCATTGCCTACTATCTCAAAGCCCCAACCTTAGTGGTTTTTGCCTGTTTGGTGGCGGGCATGATGGGCGCTCACTCTGAAGCATTAATGGCAGGGCACTTATTCACAGCACAAACTGGGGCGCCGCCGACATTTTTGGCAGTACCCGGCAACCCTATTGGCGCCTATTTGGCCACTGTATTTGCCTATCGTGCCGGAACTTGGATTCAGGGCAAGACCAAACTGGATATTATTTTGGTACCTTGGGCAGTAGGCTTGGTGGCTTTGGCCGTATGTGCTTGGCTAAATCCACCGGTGGTCAGCTTGGTCAACAGTATCGGTACTGGCATTCAGATTGCCACTCAATTGCAGCCCTTTATGATGGGGATAGTCATCTCTGTGGTGGTCGGCTTGTTATTGACCATGCCCACCTCAAGTGCCGCCATTTGTATCGCTATTGGGCTTAATGGATTGGCAGGGGGTGCTGCAGTGGTTGGCTGTGCGGCGCATATGATTGGCTTTGCAGTAGCCAGCTATAAAGATAATGGCATGAGTGGGGTCATTGCTCAAGGGCTCGGCACCAGTATGCTACAAATCCCCAATATCTTTAAAAAACCTATTATTTTATTGCCGGTAGTGATTGCCAGTGCCATTGTAGGGCCTATTGCCACAGTTGGCTTTGGCCTGATGAGTACTGCCAGTGGTGCTGGTATGGGAACCGCTGGATTTGTGGGAGTATTTGGGGTATTAGAGGCCTCAGCAGGGGTACTAAGCTCTAGCCAAATTTGGTTGGCCATTGGGCTATTGATGTTTGTATTACCGGCGATTATTGCGGGTGTGGTCGCTTGGTTAATGCGCCGTGCGGGCTGGATTAAAGACGGTGATATGAAACTGCCCTAATGAATGCTGCATGTTTATTGGCTATTAGTTATTGGTTAGTGCTACTGAAACTTGCTACTATGCGCTGATTATTTTTATTTTTTTTATTCATTTATTTATTTGGTTTTTACGATTTAGGTGACTTTTTATGGCAAAGAAGACTGTGGCAAAAAATGCGCTTCAAGAGCAGTTATTAAAAGCAGGGTTGGTCGATACAAAAAAAGCGAAAAAGCTAACCAAACAAGCGCAGCACGCCAAACGTACTGGCAATGCTCCCGATGCAGAAATTAAAAAATCTGTGGCTGAGGCTCAGGCTGAGAAGCTTAAAAGAGACCAAGAACTGAACCAACAAAGACAGCAGGCTCTAGAAGAAAAAACTTTGAGAGCCAATATCGTGCAGATGATTAATCAGCATCAAATCACCGATACCCAAGGTGATATCGAGTACCGCTTCGTCGATGATTCTAAAATTAAGAAAATCAACATCACTCAGAAGCTGTTTGATCAAATCGTTGCCGGTCACGTCAGTATTGCTCGATTGGAAGAAGGCTATGCGCTATTGCCAAGACCGTTAGCAGATCGTATTAATGAGAAGCTAGAAGGCTTTATTGTCGAGTCCAATGATAAGGCGGAGGATGAACCTGCTGAAGATGATCCGTATGCGGCTTATGTTATACCTGATGACTTAATGTGGTAGTAACAGGATTTTGATTTGGTAGTAAAAACTCAGTGCTAAGCACTCAGCTTTTGCGGTATATAATCCTTTTTTATAGGCATAATTTATAACCCATATTTATAAACCTCGTTTATAAACACAAAAAAGAGGCTCAATTTGAGCCTCTTTTTTGTGATTAAATTTTGTTCTGTGTCATTTAATCCTAAAGCTGAAACTATTTAGATTCGGCAAGGTTAACCAAGTTAGCGGCATAATCCATAATATGGAAGATCTCATTTTGCTCACTGGTACTAGAAACCAGGCGGGCTCCAGGACCACGGGCATAGATAGGTACGTCTTCGGCAGCATGAGTTTCTGAATCCAATGGCACTAAGGCTTCTTGGTGGAATCCTGAGGCGGTGGTATCGACATTGGCTAAGCTATGCTTATCGCGGCCGCTATTGGCTTCAAGATCATACACTGCGTCGGCATCAGTTTCGTCGCCTAAATCGTGAAATCCTAATCCATTGGCATAACTTAGGGTAGTGTATGGTTTATTATCTGCTGCTAAATCTGGTGTAGATTTTGGTTCACCATGGTCATCATTGCCAACCACTTTACCTAATATCGGATTGCCTCGAGTCGGGTAACCTGCCAAAGTTAGGACATGGCTATGATCTGCGGTAACAATGATTAGCGTGTCTTCTGGTGAGGTTTTTTGCATAGCAGCTTCTACTGCTTTGGAGAACTCGATGGTGTCGGTCAAAGCGTTATAAGCACTGCCGGCATGGTGGCCGTGGTCTATCCGTCCAGACTCAACCAGCATGAAGTAGCCGTCTTCATCTTGGCTTAATAAATCAATGGCCTTTATCGTCATTTCTGTTAAAGACGGTTCGCCGGCTTTATCATTTTTGCGATCGGCTTCATATTGCATGTGGGAGGAGTTGAATAAGCCTAATACTTTTTTGCTATTGTTAGGTAGAGCTTCAAACTGGGCTTGGTTTTGCACCACCACACCGCCGGTTTTTTGTTGCCATAACTTTGTCAGATCTTTTTGATCCAAACGTTTACCAGACTTACCTTCAAGATCGGTCGTAGTCTTAGCGATAAAATGACGACGACCGCCTCCGAAGGCCACATCGATATAAGGGGACTCAACGAATTGAGTAGCGATATCTTTACAGCCATTACGTTTGGCTTCGTCAGACAGCTTGTCATCGCTTTCCCAGTCACGCTCAGAAGATTTGGCGTAGGCAGCGGCAGGGGTAGCGTGAGTCAGACGGGCTGTGGTTACAATACCGGTAGCTTTGCCCGCCATTGAGGCTAGCTCTAGAGCAGTCACTAGCTTGGCATTTTGTTCGCCTTTGTCACCGGCACACGTAGCACGATTGGCACGATCGCTAACCCCAAGTACCCCGGCTTTGGTTTTGACTCCAGTTAACATCGCAGTTGCGGTGCCTGCTGAGTCAGGGGTCTGCTGGTTGGTATTGTAGGTTTTAACCAAACCGGCATACGGCATTTTTTCAAAGGACAGTAAGTTCTCTTCCCCTGACTGTCCTTTATTTTGACCGTCTAAAATGCGAGCAGCAGTTACGGTTGATATCCCCATACCATCGCCGACAAACAGAATGATATTTTTAGCTTTGCCTTGCTCGTTGGCCGCTTGCTGGCGAGCATCTGCAACGAATTTTTTAACTTCTGCTTCGTTTTGGGCCACTTTTACGGCGCCAGCATTAAACCAAGCTTTGCTGTCTGCATCCAGCGGAGCTTCAACAGTCGCTGTAGGAGCTGAGGTATCAGTAGCCATAGTGCTACAGCCGGTAAGGGTAGCCAAAAACAGAGTTACGCTGGCGGTTAATAGCGTTTTGGCAGAAGTGGTTTTATTATTAGAATTAGGGCGATGCAACATAAAATTTCTCCGGTCGGTGGGCGACTTATTTTTTATCTAAATATTTTTTTCTAAATATATAGTGATCTGCTTCTATTGTTATCAGCTTGTCTTAATAAAGAGCACTTTAAGAGCCTGGTCATGGCTATTTGGCCACAACCCCAAGACCTAGTGCCTTATTAATCACATGGAACACCGCGTTTTGTTCCATAACCCCCTGAACATAGGCAGAGCCTGGGCCAGTCGCATGTAACGAGACATCCTCACCAGCATGTGATTCTGAATCCAGTGGCACTAAAGCTTCTTGATGATACCCAGGTTGAGTGGTATCAATATTAGTCAAATCTCGGCGACCAGCTTCAGGACCCGCATCATAAGCAGCGTCTGCATCGGTTTCCTGACCTAGGTCACGATAGCCTAGACCATTGCCATAGCTTAGAGTGGTATAAGGCTTGTTATCTAAGGCCAGTTCAGGCTCAGACTTTGGTAAACCGTGCTCATCCGTTCCAGAGACTTTACCCAAGATAGGATTACCACGTTTGGGGTAGCCGGCAATAGTAAATACATGACTGTGATCGGCGGTGACCATAATTAAGGTGTCATCACCCGCCATTTTTTGGGCTTTATCAATCGCTTCAGAGTATTCAATAGTATCTTCTAAGGCGTTATAAGCGTTGCCTGCATGGTGCGCATGATCGATACGGCCAGACTCGACAACCAGCACATAGCCCTTACCGGTTTTGGCACTTCGATTTTCTAACAGTTGTATCGCTTTGGCAGTCATCTCGATTAAGGAAGGCTCCCCTGATTTGTCATTACCACGGTCAGACTCATATTGCATATGCGATGAATTAAATAAGCCTAGGACCTTATCAGTATCATTAGCCAGAGCATCAAAGCCCTTTTTATCTTCTATATAGACCCCACCGGTTCGGGTTTTCCAGATATCTACAAGATTTTTACCATCGGTGCGTTTTCCTTTTTTACCTTCGCTATCGACAGTATCTTTACTGATGAAATGACGACGTCCTCCACCAAAGGCGACATCAATACCATCGCCTTGACCCGGCTTGGTCCCAAACTCAACGAATTGGGTAGCAATGTCTTTACAGCCATTCATTTTGGCTTCGTCAGTAAGTTTGTCATCACTTTCCCAGTTACGCTCAGAGGTCTTGGCATAAGTGGCTGCAGGCGTGGCATGGGTTAGGCGTGCAGTGGTAACCACCCCTGTTGATAGGCCTTGAGCTTCTGCGTATTCAAATAATGTGGTTAATTCACGGTCTTTTGAACTGGCACAGTTCGCACGTAACGCATCTGGGGCTATGTTCAACACTCCGGCTCGGGTTTTTACCCCAGAGACCATTGCGGTCATTGTCCCTGCAGAGTCTGGGGTTTGTTGGTTGGTATTGTAAGTTTTGATTAAAGCAGTATTGGGATAACGCTCGAAGCTTAAATAGTTCTCTTCGCCGAGCATCCCTTTTTGTTGACCGTCCAAAATACGGGCAGCGGTTAGGGTTGAGATGCCCATTCCATCGCCAACAAATAAGATGACATTTTTGGCTTGACCTAGGTCCTTGCTAGCAGAGGCTTTCTGGGCAACGCTGGCTTTTGCATCAGTAAACCAAGGGTCATTGGTTTGATAGTCTGGCAATACTTTTGCCATCGAAGTACTACACAGACCGGCCAAAGTGGCGGCTACTACTGCGTTTAAAGCGATTTTAAAAACACGGTTGTGTGTTGGGCGGGTTTTTTTAGTAGTCATATTATTATCCTAAGTAAGCCATCAGTAAGCGATTGTTATTCGGACTGTTTTTATAGTTATTTATTTTTACCAGTTTGGTATTACAAAGCGGTTACTTTTAGAAAAATATCAGAAATAAGATGAATTAATTGGCTGGTATCGTTGGGAATGTAATAAATGGGACAAATCAGTTGATAAGATTAATCGATACGCAGACTCTACAAAGCTTACTAAATACCCAAAAATAGTTTACTTCTACAACTGTCAATCTAAAGTGAAGTTGTTAAAGTGAAGCTACTAACAGTGAAGTTACTATATGAAATAAGTAACTGATTCATATTAAAAAGCTTTGTAAATAAAACCTATGAAGAAAAAACTATTAACAAAAGCAAAAAAGGGAAAAGTAAAATGAATATTAAGGAAACGCTAGAAAATCTAAATATTAAGCAAACCCTAGGTAGCCTAAAAGAAAGTTTAGGCTTCGAAGCTCAAGAAATCGAAGAGGGGATTTATATACCTGCCGAATCAGCATTGAAGGTGGCCGCCCCCAAAAAAACTAATTATGACAATACCAAGTACGACAATCCTTATCAGGGTAAGCAAAAGATACTTATGGTGTGTACCGAACAACAATTAATGACCATGGAAAATGGTAAAAAATTTAAGACTGGCAACCACCCCGTCGAAATGATGGTGCCAATACTGCACTTCAACAAGGCTGGTTTCGATGTGGATGTATTTACCCCAACTGGCAAACCAGTGGCCATAGAAGAGTGGGCGATGCCAACAGAAGACGACCAGGTGCAACAGATCTATCAGTCGTTTAAGGATAAATTGCAAAACCCAAATAGTTTGGCAGAGTTTGTTCAGGACAAAATGGCAGACAGTAATGACTATGTCGCTATCTTTATACCCGGCGGCCATGGGGCGATGTTGGGCTTGCCAGAAGACAAAAACTTAGGGGAGTTATTACGTTGGGGCTATGATAGAGACTTGTATACCTTAGCAATTTGTCACGGTCCTTCAGCTTTACTAGCTGCCAATCTAGATAGCGATGCAAGTTCTGATACGGCGTCTAATTCCGACAATGAGTTTATCTTTAACGGCTATGAGATCGTCGCATTCCCCGATGTAATGGATAAGCAAATGCCAAAAATGGGCTATCTACCTGGTGATATGCCATGGTATTTCGGTGAAAAATTAGAAGCGCTAGGAATGACTATCAATAATAAACTGGCAGTAGGTCATACCCATCAAGACAGAAAACTTATCTCTGGTGACGGTCCCCTAGCTGCTAATGATTTTGGCAAGTTAGCTGCTCAAGAGTTATTGAAAATGTTTCAGTAGTTTCTGCTAGTTTTATTAGTTTCAATGTAGTTTCAACGATAATTTTTCATTGTATTAAGCCTGAGTTTTGGAGCTATTAACGACCGAACCTCAGCCATTTAACGGTTATGCATTGATATTTCAGCATAATAGTATCGGTTAGGTAATTACTGGTCACTATCTCCTCTTTGCTGGTCACTATCTCCTCCTTGATAGGATAAAGGCTTAATAGTCGCTAATGGGTAATAAATATTTAGAACAGTAACAATAATTAAGTAGTGCAATTTAATATTACATTCCAAATACAGTAGATGCTTGTTTTAAAAAACCAATTTGATACTATTATCTTAAGTCATTATTTAGTAGGTTCATTAGTGCTTAATCTGCATTCTATCAGGCATTCAAGCCCTGTTAGCTAGATTGAGTCAGATACTTAGATAAATAATAGCTTTGGGTATATTAAAGTCTAAATTAATACCCTGAAGTGTCAAGGAACAAGATTTTCAACAATAAGTTTTCTATAAAAACCAAAAAAGGAGTCAATCATGGCTAAGTCTGATATTAAAGAGTTAAAACAAGAGCTGAAGAAAGACATCAAAAAAGCTAAAAAGAAAGTAGATAAAAAGGTCAAAGAGCTGGACAAGCTAAAAGACCAAAAAAAGAAAGAAAAAGCTAAGAAAGACAAAAAAGAAAAGAAAGCTAAAAAGAAATAAGCGCAGTTAATGGCTTATCAAAAAAAGAGGATGGCGAAAGCTGTCCTCTTTTTTCGTTATAGATTTATTTGTTATAATTTTTTTATTATAAATAAAGGTAGGCAGCTTTTTAACGCCCAAAGCGTAGCCATTTATCGGCGATACGTTGGTGCTTTAGCATCACAATGTCACTAAGATAGTTGTTAGTAACATACCAAGGAAAGCGGTCTCCTTGTTTGGGCAATACATCTTGAGCACGGCGTATATAGCCTGCGGTTAATGAGCCCATAACGGTATCTGCTTGTTTGATGGCTTGGTCTCCATCGCTGGCAATAGAACTGGGTAGTACAGTACTGTGCCCATTTTGCTGCATATAGCGCAGTAATCGCACGATATAATCACAAGCCAGATCAATCTTTAGGGTCCACGAAGCGTTGGTATAACCAAAAAGTACCGCTAAATTGGGAACGTCTTCTACCATCACCGCCTTATAGGTCATACGCTGCTCTACGCTAATCACCTCTCCATCAACTATCACTTGTGCCCCGCCCAACATTTGTAGCTTTAAGCCGGTGGCAGTAACGATGATATCTGCTTCCAAATGCCGACCTGATGTGAGTGCAATGCCAGTGGGCGTAAGACCTTTTATGGTATCGGTAACGATATCGGCCTTGCCTGTCTTTAACGCTTTAAATAAGTCACCATCAGGCACAGCACAAAGTCTTTCATCCCAAGGATTATAGTGGGGCTTAAAATGCTCGATAGGCACATCACTGCCCTTAAGCTCATTTTTGACCCGTGTCACCAAGCTTTTTTTCATCACGCTGGGCGCTATTTTTGAAAAGCGATATAGGCCTTGCTGAAGAAGAATGTTTCTCCAACGCACTAGGTCATAAGCGGTCTGCGTACTTAGGTGAAAGCGCTTTTTTAGTGTTTGTAAGCTGTCATCTTCACTGGGAATACTGCCGATATAGGTGGGCGAGCGTTGTAGCATGGTGACATGGGCTGCACTTTGGGTTTTGTGCTCGGGGCTAGAGCTTAGCGGCTGTACTAGAGCAGGAACCAATGTCACTGCGGTTGCACCGCTACCAATCACTACCACGCGCTTATTGTCGTAATCAATATCATCCCGCCACTGCTGAGGATGAATCAGCTGGCCTTTGAATTGCTGCTGACCATTAAATTCAGGTTGATAGCCTTGCTCGAAATCATAGTATCCAGTCGCACCAACCACAAAGCGACTAGTGACGGTGCGAGTATTACCAGTGCTAACCTCTTTTAAAGTGGCGGTCCAGTATTTGTCTGAGCTGGACCATTCAATCTTGGTAACTTCGGTATTAAATTCAATTAATGGCTCAATGGCAGCTTCTGCTGCGGCGTCTTCGATATAAGCTTTAATGGAGGCGGCGTCAGCCAAGGTCTTTTTTCCCACCCAAGGACGATGCGCAAAGCCAAAAGTGGTCATGTCTGAGTCGGAGCGTATGCCAGGGTATTTGAATAAATCCCAAGTGCCGCCGATGGCTGATCGTTTTTCAACCAAGGCCACACGACCTTTTTTTAGCCACTTTGACAGCAGCTTATCACCGCTTAGATGGGTGGCCATGTCTATACCAGAGATACCAGCGCCAATAATCAGTACTTCAAGTTGTGGCTCTTTTTTACCAAAAGGTAGGCTGGGTGTCAGTCGTCGCACTGTGGCCGTAGCTCTTCTGGGTAAGTTGGGTAGGGCGGGTAGTTGCGGTAGTTTATCCTTCAATCTATATTTCAGCGCTATGCTTGGTGCTCCAGCTGATTGCTTTGAATGGCTAGAGAGGTCGGAGTCTGAAGGGGTAGTCGTTGTTTTTCGTTTACGGAGTATGCGCATGGTTCTTCCTTGAACTAAGGTTTATGGTTATTTGATTGTTTGATTGTTTGATTGTTTGATTGTTTGATTGATTGATTGATTGTTACACATTGGTATATTTGCTCGCCTCTGGCATCCAGCGGTGAATAAGCTGGGTCACCTCTGTCTTACGAGAGTCATCGTTAATCAAGCGTTTGGCAAGATGGCTAGCAATCATCAGCAAATTCTCATCACGGCTTAAATCTGACACATAGTAGCCGACATTACCCGTCTGACGTTTGCCCAATAATTCCCCTGGGCCACGCAGTTGTAAATCCTTTTGGGCAATCACAAAGCCGTCGTTGCTGTCCCGCAGTACATTAAGGCGCTCAATGCCTGTCTCAGATAATGGGGTTTGATACAACAACACGCAGAAGCTTTTGGTCGAGCCACGACCGACACGGCCCCGAAGCTGGTGTAGCTGTGATAATCCCAAACGCTCCGCATTTTCAATCACCATCAACGAAGCATTGGGCACATCCACTCCGACCTCAATGACGGTGGTGGCCACCAATAAGTCCAAATCACCGTTTTTGAATGCGGCCATGACCGCTTGTTTTTCTGCGCCTTTCATCTTGCCATGCACCATGCCAATACGGATATCTAAGCGCTCGCTTAAATCAGCATAAGTGGCTTCAGCGGCCTGAGCATTTAATGTGTTCGAATCATCGACTAGAGGGCAGACCCAGTAAGCTTGCTTGCCTTCTTTACAGTTGACAGCAATGCGCTCAATGACCTGATCACGGCGAGCCCGGTCAATGGTCACCGTGGTAATCGGAGTGCGCCCTGGTGGTAACTCATCGATAATTGAGGTATCCATGTCGCCATAAGCACTCATCGCGAGCGTACGCGGGATGGGAGTGGCGGTCATAATTAATTGGTGCGGGGTACTATCGGCAACGCCTTTGTCAGTCAATGCCATGCGCTGCTCAACGCCAAAGCGGTGTTGCTCGTCAATAATTGCTAAGCCTAATTTGGCAAATACCACAGACTCTTGGAACAGGGCGTGAGTACCGACCACGATTTGCACTTCGTTTTCTGCTACTTGTGCTAAGGCTTCACGGCGCTGTTTGGCAGTTTGCTTACCAGCCAGCCAGCCGACACCGATATCTAATGGCTCAAACCAAGCTTTAAAGTTAATCAAATGCTGCTCAGCTAGGATTTCAGTTGGGGCCATCACTGCTACCTGCCAGCCACTGTCCAAGGCATAACAAGCTGCCAGTGCTGCCACTAGAGTTTTACCCGCACCCACATCGCCTTGTACCAAGCGCAGCATGGGTATTGAGGTGGCCATGTCGCTGGTAATCTCTTTTACCACCCTGTCTTGTGCGCCGGTTAAGCTAAAAGGTAGATTATCTAGTAGCTTTTGCGCCAAGGGGCTGTCACTGTCGCACTTTGGCGCTTTGTGCTGGTGCAATTGCTTACGGCGATACAGCATACTTAGCTGATGCGCGGTTAGCTCTTCGACAATCAGGCGCTGGCACGCGGGATGTTCCCGCTGTTTTAATTGCTCTAATTGAGCCGCTTGCAGTTTGATATCAGTATGCATCGGCGGAGTATGGATCAGGGTTAACGCTTCAAATAAAGTGAGAGACTGCCAGCTTGGAGCGCCGGTGCCACCAGCATTGGCCGGTGGGTTGGTGGTAGCTACGGGTAATCCATAACTGTTTTTCGGTAATGGAGCCGGTAGATGATTGACCGCTTCCCAGTCCGAGCTATTAAATACAGATAAGGGCAGACCTTGTTGATGCACGGTTTGTAATGCCAACTTCAGTAAAGTACGTAATTTATTCTGATGTAAGCCCTTCACCGTAGGATAAATAGGCTGCAGTCCGGTATTGACCACAGGCGCACCAGGAGCCACCACATTATATTCAGGATGAGCCATTTGAACGCCGTACCGGCTAAATTTTACCTCACCAAATAGTCTTAAACGTGCGCCCAAAGTCATGGTCTGTGCCAGTCCAGCGTAGACTTTAAAAAAACGCAGTTGCAGAGCGCCGGTCGCATCTTCGACCACCACAGTCATGCCGCTACGTTTGTTGTCCACGTAGGTTACTTCCCCTTCAATAAGGGCAGATTGACCATCTTGTAGGTCATTGATGTTCACTAGCCGGCTACGGTCCTCGTAATCTCGCGGCAGATGTAGCAGTAAATCAAACAATCGCTGAATACCTAACTGCTCAAGCTGTCCTTCAATCTTGCTACCGACACCTGCCAGCACATGGACCGGCAAATCCACAGCAGTTTGAGTGGCATTAGTAGAGGCCTGAGAAGAGGGGTTTAAGGAGGTTGGCATAGCGAGTCTCTTGATTGGCTGAATTTAAGAGCGATTTATATTTATTATAGTAAATGGGTAGTAGTAAGTCCCTTTAATAACAAATTAAAGAGGCTGTTTTACCGGATAATCAGAGCTTATTATATATCCTGTATTTGGCCTAAGATTTTTTGGGCCCAGACTGTTATCATACGCATATTATTGGCTTTATAAATAGTGGTTTTGATAAGCTCTGTTTTTATCAGGCCTATTTTAGATAACTAAACCTTCCAATCTAGCCGTTTATTCCCCAAAAGATACCAGTTACCGGAGCCGTCATGCGAGCCTCAACCCAACATGTGCAAGACAGATTAAATCAGCCTTATGATCAGCAGACTACCTCACAGTTGCCGATTGGCACTGCGGTGATTGTGGCGTGGTTGGCTGGGGCTATGTTTATGCTGTCGCTAGCACCCTATGGCTATTGGATTATTGCGCTGATTTCTCCAGCTCTGCTATATGCGCTGCTGTTGGCGCCGATGAGCAACAAGCGGGCTTTTATTATCGGTGAAGCTTATGGCATGGGGCTTTGGTGCGTGGGTGCTTTTTGGCTGTATACCTCAATCCATCAGTATGGAGACATCCCGGCACCTTTGGCGCTTTTGGCCATTGCGGTTATGGGGCTGGGCATGGGACTATTCCATGGTTTTCTAGCTTTAATCTTCAACCGTTTTGTGGGCAAGCAGCCGTTGGCATTTGCAGCCTTATGGGTGCTTCAAGAGTGGTTGAAGACTTGGCTGTTTACCGGTTTCCCTTGGCTTTTTGTTGGTTATGCTTTCACTGAGCAATACTGGCTATCCTCCTTAGCGCCAGTGGCTGGGGTGTTTGCAGTGTCTTTTGTGGCGGTTTTATTATCGGCAAGTTTGGTAGAAGTGTTTCGCAAGCGGGCCGGTTACTTGGTAGTGACAGCGCTGTTTATCGCAGTGAGTATTGGCCTGTGGTTAACCAATCCGGCGTGGACTCAGCCCAAAGCCAATAGCGAAAATCTAAAAGTATCCTTAATACAAGGTAATATTCCGCAAGACCTTAAGTGGTTGACCGAATACCGTTACAAAACGCTTGAGATTTATGCCACCCTAAGTAGTACTGAATGGGACCAGGATATGGTCATTTGGCCTGAGTCTTCTATCCCTATGTTCCAAACGGAAGCTTGGCCTTTTATCACTGAAGTGGTAAAAGTAGCCAAACAAACAGACACCACTTGGGTTACGGGTATTCCTTACAAAGATGAAGCTGCGTATCAGCAGGAGACGGACAAATACGCTCCTTTTTATAACAGTGTTATTGCACTAGGGGCACAGGCGGATGGGCTTTATAAAAAACAAAATCTAGTACCTTTTGGGGAGTATATTCCGTTTCAAGGCGCTCTAGATCTGTTTCCTAACTTGGCCGGCAGTCAAGATATTATGAGTTATAGCCGTGGTCCTGCCAATCAGTCACCGCTTCAGGTGCGTGGTCATAATCTAGGCTCAGCAGTGTGTTATGAGGTGGCTTATCCCGATACCACCCGCCGTAATGCACAGAATACTGACTTCTTATTGACCATCTCCAATGATGCTTGGTTTGGCACTTCAGCAGGCCCTCTGCAGCACTTACAGATGGTGCAGATGCGCTCGTTAGAAACTGGCCGCTGGTTTATGCGTGCTACCAATACTGGGGTGACTGCTATTATTGATCACACCGGTAAGATTGTGGCCCGAGCACCACAGTTTGAACGCACCGTACTGCGTGGCGAGGTACAATCACGCACAGGTATGACGCCTTATGTACGTTTTGGCAACCTGCCTATTTTATTATTAATATCTCTGATGCTGTTATTAAGTTACTTAGGGAGACGCTCTTTTAAGCGCTAAGTTTAAGCGAAAATAATAGTGGCTTTAGCTTTGATTGAAAAAAATGTACTACTAATCCACAAATTGGACAGGGCGTTTTCACAAAAGGTAGCAAATTGCGATATAATAGCAAGATATGTGATCGGTTTTGACTGTGATATAGTGCTGAGGTGTGGTCGTTAGGCGCAACGTAGACAAGCTACCACATTAATTAAATACTATATGGCAGAGGAACCCCTCTTCTTAAACCTTTATCAAATTATACAGATAGGTGACCTATGGCAGATGCAAGCCAAAATAAACCAAAGAAAGAATTTGCCTACGCTATGGTAGGGACTGCTGCGTTTTTGGCTATCGTACTTCTTATTGGTATTTCAGCCTTTTTACGCCCTGCAGACAAGCATGTAGCGCCTGTAGCTGCTGTAGAAGAAACTACTGAAGAAGCAGCGGTTGCCGAAGAGGCAACTGCTGAGCCAGAAGCTGAGGCAACAGCAACGGAAGCTGCCCCAGCAGAAGCTGCCGCTGACATGCCTGCAGATGAAGCCACGGCAACTGCTGAAGCAGACGCTGATACCGCAGCTGAAGCTACAGAGACACAACCTGCAACTGCAGAAGCTGCTCCAGCAGAAGCTGAAGCGACTGCAGAAACTACTGAAACCGCTCAGTAATTGATAGTCTTGCTAGTCTAAAGCCATTTAAAATAGGCTAAAACCCGCTTTATCTATAGGATAGAGCGGGTTTTTTAATATAACGTCAATAATTTTACTTTACCGCTTGTTTCGCTCATGAAACAATACTTCGTTTTAACAAAATATTAGGGTTTTAACAAAATATCAGGCTATTACGCCGCAAATATTGAAATTATTGTGACATAACTGCTTGCTGTAGAGACTGCTATATAGAGATAGACTAAGTTCACTGTACAGTTGAGAGTGGTATGTTTAACTGTTATATAACAAAGGAATTAAGACTATGGGTAATGCAGACTCAAATCGGACAGGACCTTCCGCTAAAGCACGAGCGTTAGACAATGGCTTTATGGGCCATCCTCAGCCGCTGCGATCTTTGTTTTTTACCGAAATGTGGGAGCGCTTCTCGTACTATAGTATCCGCCCCCTATTGGTGTTATTTATGGTGGCCTCCATAAGTAGTGGTGGTTTTGGTTTTGATGACGCTACAGCCTCGGCCATTTACGGTATTTTTGCTGGTACTTTATATCTTGCAGCGGTACCAGGTGGCTGGCTCGCCGATAACTGGCTAGGTCAAGAGCGTGCCTTGTGGTGGGGCAGTATTATCATCGCCTTAGGTCACTTATTTATCGCGCTTTCGGCTTTATTTGGGATGTCGATGTTTTTTATTGGTCTGGTCTGTATTGTTCTAGGCTCAGGACTATTTAAAACGTGTATCTCGGTCATGGTAGGCGCGTTATACCCCAAAGGTGACGCACGCCGAGATGGCGGTTTTACCTTATTTTATATGGGTATTAATATTGGTGCCTTGTTGGCTGCGCTTATCGTAGGACTGTTTCAAGAAAGACAAATGTGGCACGTTGGCTTCGGCGTAGGGGGCTTAGGAATGCTGGTATCACTACTGGTATATCGCTTTGCTGCCCGAAAGAACCTGAAGCGATTTGCCAAAGCTCAAGGCATCACCCCTGAGTGGGAAGTGGCTAACGATCAGTATCAACATATAGGACGCTGGGTGGGTTTGTTCCTAGCAGCTCTGATTGCGCTGATTGTGCTGATTGCCACGGGGATTATGCCGTTCAATCCAAGTATGGCTGCTGAATATATGACCTATATCATTGCTGGTATGGTGTTGTTGTATTTCGCTTACATGTTTATCTCTCCTAAGCTTGATAAAACCGACAAACTGCGTCTGCTAATTTGTTTTATTCTAATTATTGGTTCGACCTTATTCTGGTCAAGTTTCGAGCAGCAACCGACCTCATTTAACTTATTTGCTGATCGTTATACTGACTTAAATGTATTTGGATTTGATATCCCAAGTATCTGGTTCCAGTCATTAAACCCTATCTTTATCTTGATGTTGGCTCCGATTGTCAGTGTGATTTGGGTGTGGTTGGGTAAGCGTAATCTTGAGCCAAACAGCATGGCCAAGTTCTCATTGGGTATGTTACTGGCGGCAGCAGGGTTTGGCTTGATGATTATGGCCTCCAAGTTGGTCGTTGCCAATCCGGGTACTTTGGTATCGCCTTTATGGCTAACCGGTAGTTTATTATTGCTGACTCTAGGTGAGCTGGCATTAAGCCCAGTGGGACTATCCTCTATGACCAAACTTGCCCCCAAAGGTATGCAGGGTCAGATGATGGGTCTATTCTTCACCTCATTGGCGATGGGTAACTTGGTAGCGGCTTTCTTCGGTGGCCATGTTTCAGCCGATACCATTGAAGGGCTGCCTAGCTTATTCACCACAATGACCATCTTCTTGGTGGTGACTGCAGTAATTTTATTGGCATTATCAAAGCCAGTAAGAGCCATGTTAGATCGTAGTGAGGCTGAAGATGAGCATCGCCACACGGTTTAAAAAAGCAGGTTTGAAAAATGCTCTTTAAATAAGCTATAGATTAGCAACCCTCTTTTAAGCTATTTACTAACTGAAAACGGTTGCAAACATCAAACGTGTTACCATAATCGGTAGCACGTTTTTTGTATTTAAAATTGGCAAAAAAGACACAATAAAAATACACCATTAATTCAGAGGAATACTATGAGTAAGTCTGTAATCCAAGAGCGTATCAGTCAATTACGCCAAGTCCTAAAAAACAACGACATCAGCGCCATTATTATCCCATCAGCTGACCCCCATTTATCAGAATATTTACCTGAATATTGGCAAGGTCGTCAATGGTTATCAGGCTTTACCGGCTCTGTGGGCACCTTGGTTGTGACCGATGATTTTGCAGGTCTGTGGGCTGATAGTCGCTATTGGGTACAAGCGGCTAATCAACTAGAAGATACGGGTATTACGCTACAAAAGCTACAGCCTGGCTCGCCCAATCACGCGCAGTGGTTGGCAGAAAACCTAGACGCTGGTGACAGCGTGGCCATCGATGGCAACGTTTTGTCACTGGCTGAACAAGACCGCTTATTAGACGCTTTCGATGCAGTGGCAGACAGTGATGAGGACGGTATTCGTCTAATTACTGAGCTGGATTTATTGGGTGAGATTTGGCAAGAGCGTCCGGCGTTACCTATGGCTCCGCTGTATGCTCATGATGCACAGTTTGTGTCACAGTCTGCTGCCGAGAAGTTGGCTGAAGTGCGAGCGCAGATGCAAGAGATTGGCGCCACTCATCACCTTATCTCAAGCTTAGATGACTTGGCTTGGCTGACTAACCTACGCGGTAGTGATGTGGACTATAACCCCGTATTCTTGGCACACATGATTGTCACAGCGGACAAGGCGACGCTTTATATCGATAGCGCCAAAGTGGGTGAGGACATTGCCAAGTTATTGAGCGATGCCGGCATTAGTGTGGCAGATTATGATCAAGTTCAAAGCGCATTAAGCGAATTGACTCCCGATGATTTACTGCTATTAGACCCCAATAAAGTGGCGGTCGGTACTCTAAATGACCTAGGCGATGACATTGCCATGATTGAGCAAATTGCCCCAAGTAGCTTACTCAAATCAGTGAAATCAAAAGAGGACATTGAGCATGTACGTGAAGCGATGCGTCAAGATGGCGCGGCACTGTGTCAGTTCTTTAGTGAGTTTGAAGCGCGTTTGAATAAAGGTGAGCACTTAAGTGAGCTGGATGTGGACAGCATGTTAATTGATGTACGTAGTAAACAGCCACATTATGTATCGCCTAGCTTCCCCACCATTGCTGGCTTTAACGCAAACGGCGCTCTGCCACACTATCGTGCCACTGAAGATAACTTTAGCTACCTTGAGGGGGATGGCTTATTATTAATCGACTCTGGTGCTCAGTATCAAAACGGCACTACCGATATTACCCGTGTGGTCGGTATTGGTAACGTTAATGAAGGCCAAAAACGCGATTTTAGCCTAGTATTAAAAGCGCACATTGCGTTAGCCAAAGCTTGTTTCCCAGATGGTATTGCTTCCCCATTAATTGATGCTATTTGCCGTGCGCCTTTATGGCAAGCTCAGATGGACTACGGTCATGGTACCGGTCATGGTGTGGGCTACTTCTTGAACGTGCATGAAGGTCCACAAGTAATTGCTTATGCGGCCAGCAATCCGCCAGAGCGTGCGATGAAAGTGGGTATGATTAGCAGTAATGAGCCTGGCTTATACCGTGAGGGTCGCTGGGGTATTCGTATCGAAAACCTAGTCATCAACCAGCCAGTACCAACGCCACAAGAGACAGAGTTTGGTCATTATCTAAACTTTGAGACTGTCACTTTGTGTCCTATCGATACTCGTCTGGTGAACCCAAGTCTATTGACTCAAGACGAAATTGACTGGTTAAACGACTACCACAGTCATGTTTACAATGAGCTAAAAGACCGTGTTGAAGGCGAGGCACTGCAGTGGTTAACTGAGCGTACTAAAGCCATTTAATTGGTTATTTAACTCGTTAAGCTCGTTATTCATACTTTGTTATTCGTCTCAAACCCGAAAGCCGCCTAAATTTTAGGCGGTTTTTTTTGTGTTGCTGTCTATTTTTAATAAACACCCAAATTTTAATAAATACCCAAATACTGCAAAGTAAGAAAATTGTTTATTAATATACAGTTAACCTATTATTAAAAATAATTAAAATATTTTTCTTTACAGTAAGTATTAATGTCTCTACTATTATTTAGTGTACATATATTCACTAACAGGTTTTTACATGCCTTAATAGGAGAGTAAAAATGCCTAATACAGTTACTGTTATGGGCGCGGGTAATGCGGGTCTTACTGCTGCCTATCACCTATCAAAGAGTGGTTGCGATGTTTGTTTGTATGGCTCTCCAGGATTCGATCAGCCTCTGAGCGATATTGAGAAAAAAGGAGGGATTGAAGCCTTATCCGAGTTATCCGGGGTTGCTTTATTGCATAGCGGCTTTGAATCGATTCATAAACTTAGCCGTGATATGGCTGAGGCTGTCGCTTTTTCTGAAATTATATTGATGCCTGTACCCTCATTTGCACAGGAAGTGTTATTTGATGCCATGCTTCCGTATCTAACGGATAACCATATCATTGTGGTGATGCCTGGAAATTATGGCTCCTTAGTTCTAAAAAAATCTATGCAAGATAAAGGGTTTGGTCATATCAACCCAACGTTTGTTGAGGCAATCTCAATTCCATGGGCATGTCGTATCAACGCTCCAGCTCAGATTGCCATCATGGGATTAAAAGAGTTTTTACCAATGGCCGCGTTGCCAGCAGCGAAAACAGCTGAGGTAATCAGTCGACTCCAAACTATCCTCCCTCTACCACTAAAGCCTTTGCGTAATGTTATTGCTGCCGGTTTGGAAAACATTAACTTTGGCGGACACCCCTTATTGACCACCCTTAATATGGGACTGCTTGAGAATTTTGAGGGCAAATATAATTACTATAAGGACTGTTGTTCTCCAGCTACGGCTCGTGCAGTGGCAGTCATGGAGCAAGAAAGGCAAGCGGTGGGTACGGCATTAAATATTGAGTTAACCCCAGAGCTAGAGGCAATGAATGCCTTGTATGGTACAAATTGCGAAACTGTTTATGAGTTTAACCGTTCTTCAGAAACGCATGGAAAAATAACTTCTGCTCCAGATAGCCCGAAACATCGCTATATAACCGAAGACATACCTTATCTGTTAGTTCCCTGTCATGAGTTTGGTCGGTTAACAAACACCCCAACTCCGATGGTCAACTGCTGTACTACTATTGCAAATGCCTACAATGAAACCAACTACTTCCAAACAGGTCGTACTTTGGAAAAAATGGGTATTTCAGACATGACAATTGATCAGATAAAGGAATATATCAGCTAGTCAGTCAGTTAGTTTAACTAAAACGGCGGTATCACCAGCAAAATCATAAATAAGGATGTTTTATGGTTCACTTCAAATTCCCAACCGCATATACAATTCTATTTTCTCTTATCGTGATAATGGCCGCCCTGACTTGGATAATTCCTGCTGGTCAATATGATTTGGTGCATAGTGCAGAACTTGGTAAGGATATTCCAGTTGCAGGAACCTTTCACTATATAGAGTCAAATCGACAAGGAATTGTTGATATTTTAATGGCGCCTATTAATGGGTTTTATGATCATACTACGGGTCAAGCAAACGCTGTGGACGTGGCGGTGTTTGTATTAATTATTGGTGCATTTATTGCTGTAGCCACAAAAAGTGGGGCTATTGATGCAGGTATTGCTCGCTCTATTTCTAAGCTTGAGGGTAGAGAAAAATGGATAATCCCAATTATTATGGGGCTACTGGCAATCGGTGGTACAACCTATGGTATGGCCGAAGAAACCCTAGCGTTTTATGCCATTGTCATTCCGGTCATGATTGCTGCTGGATATGATGCGTTAACAGGCGTTGCTATTGTTATGGTAGGGGCTGGTATTGGCGTATTGGGCTCTACAATTAATCCATTTTCCACAGTTATTGCAGCCAATGCGGCCGGCATCAACTTTATAGATGGTATTTGGCTTAGAGTGTTCATTTTAATCGCAGGCTGGGCAATATGTGCCGGCTATGTGATGCGATATGCCGCTAAAGTAAAAAAAGATCCTTCCTCCTCATTAGTTGCTGACTTGAAGCAGTCCAATGAAAGGTATTTTTTAGGTCAAGAGCAAGCACAAAAAGTAATTCCGGAGTTAAATAGGCAACGTAAATTAATTTTATTTGTTTTCTGCTTAACTTTTGTGGTTCTTATTTATGGGGTAGCATTGGCGGGCTGGTGGATGACAGAAATGGGGGCTTTATTTCTGGGAAGTACTATCCTCATTGGAATCATCGCTCGTATGAATGAAGAAGATTTAACGACCACAATAGTCGATGGGGCACAAGACCTATTAGGGGTCGCTATAATTATTGCCTTAGCTCGAGGCATAGTGGTTATTATGGATGACGGCAATATCACACCTACCATTTTACATGCAGCCGAAATAGGCGTGCAGGATATGTCTACCTTCGCTTTTATTAATGGTGTGTATTGGATTGAGATGTTTATGTCCTTGGTCGTGCCTTCTTCCTCTGGTTTGGCGGTGTTAACAATGCCTATCATGGCGCCTTTGGCAGATTTTGCTGGTGTAGATCGTTCTTTAGTGGTCACAGCGTTTCAGTCAGCTTGTGGGTTGCCTAACTTGATTACTCCGACCTCAGGCGTGGTCATGGGAGGGCTGGTTCTGGGCCGAGTATCTTACGGTATATGGTTTAAGTTTATGTGGCCCTTATTATTAATGTTAATCACTCTAGTCACTATTGTGCTTAACGTGGGTATTTTTCTATCCTAGGGTGTTAAACCCAGATGAGTTTACTTGTCTAATGTAGAGTTATCCCTATCCAATCACTGCAAAAACAGGTGGGTAATGAGCTCAAACAGTATTATAAATTACAGCAGGATGGCTCCTTTACCACTGATGTGATTACCCTAGTTGCAAATAATTTGCTGAAGTCATAACAACCACTCAATCGGTAATAACGAGCAGATCCACACCCCAATACGAGCCCAGACTGTGCTATGCGGTTCATCGTCAAATTCAACTATTTGATGGTCTTCAATGGTCTCCCAGTGCAATTTACCTTTCGGAGTTTTACTCACCTTATAACTGTATTCCATTTGATTTTGTTTCATATTGTCTGCCAGATAACGGGCTATCTCTTCACTATCAAAAACAAACCCCATTTCGGTATTTAACGCAGCTGATCGAGGGTCTATATTAAAAGAACCGACAAATAGTGTTTTATTATCAATAATAAAGGTTTTGGCATGTAAGCTGGCACCACTACTTTTGATGACACCCCCATGGTTTCTGGTAACTACTGTTGCTTGAGGCTTAAGCTCATATAAGGAGATACCCGCTAACAATAAAGGCTTGCGGTATTTGGCATAACCCGCGTGTACCGGAATCACGTCGGTAGCTGCCAGAGAGTTGGTCAATACCGAAATCTCTTTACCTTCATTAGACAGACGACGAAATAGAGCAGCTCCTTCCTTGGCCGGCACAAAATAAGGAGAAATAATCAACAACTCTTCTTTGGTATTTTGCATTAAGGGCGCAAGATGCGCCAATACTGAGTCAGTATCTTTTGATTTATTTAATACCTTGGCTGGGTCATCACTGATGAGATTTACCTCAGTCCAGATTAGTGGCAGTGACCCTTCACGCAGTTGCTTAACGAAAGTCGATTGTCCCAATTCTTGTAAGAAAATCTGTGTTTCTTTATCTTCTGCAGGCGTAATATCAAAAGTTTCAGAGGGAGTACTCTTAACGATGTTTTGTAGTGGATAAGAGGATTCACTGGCCCAGTAGCGGTCAAAGTCTTGTTCCACATCCTTGGCAGCTGGGCCTACAGCGGTCATATCTAAGTCTGCAAATAATACTCCACTACCAAAGCCAAAGTATTCATCGCCTACGTTACGGCCCCCCGTTATAGTCACCAGTCCATCGGCAGTAAACGACTTATTGTGCATACGACGATTTAATCGAAAGAAGTCACTCAAGTAGCCCAAAGGACGAAATCTACGCTGCATGAAGGGGTTGAATAGGCGTATCTCAATATTCGGGTGAGCATTGACACTGGCGAGTAACTCATCCATACCCCCGGTATTATTGTCATCAAGTAACAGGCGGACGCGGACGCCGCGCTCAGCAGCTTGATACAAGCTTTGCATCAATAGATGGCCTGTGGTGTCATCACGCCAAATATAATATTGGACATCTAAGGTCTTTTGAGCCGAAGCCGCCAATGACAATCGGGCTAAAAAGGCCTCGTGGCTATCAGCTAGTAAATAGATGCCACTGAGGCCAGGATGTTGTTGCATCGAGGGTAGAAACTGTTGGGCCAAAGTTGTATTAGGGTCAACTGGTAAATAATGGGATTCAGTGCGATCCGTATTGTCAGGCAAACTTTGATAAGTAAGTATTGCCACAAGACTCAAAAGAGCAATTAGGCTGACAATAAAAAGCAAAACTATTTTTAAGGTTTTTATTAGCATAAGACGGCTCTTTTGGGATAACAGAGTATTGCGGCTAAAGGGTTTACGCCTTGGTCATAATAGCAGAAGAGTGGGGATAAAAAAGCCTGCTAAGACCAGCAGGCTTAAGTTGACGAGTTGTTATAGTATTTATTAACCTAACCTAACTTAATAAGTTAAGCTCTAAACTAATCTTTTTTTTGTTTATAAGTCACAAACTTATAATTCAAGCCACTATTGTCATCAGTAAATGATTCTGACTCTTCGGTAAGCTCAAAGCTATCTGGTATTTCTGGATAAAAAGCATCACCGTCTTCAATGACGGTATCTACTACGGTCAACTCAATACGGTCAGTAAAAATCATCGCATTTTTAAATACTTTTTCGCCGCCGATAACCCAAATAGTTTCAAACTTTAAGCCATGAGCGACATTGGCAGCATGAGTCAATGCATCGTCTAAATTGTGGACCACATGCACATCTTCTAGGTTTTCTAAGCCTTTTTGCTGCGCATAGTCTAATTGGGTAGTAATGATAAAGTTCACGCGTTTTGGCAGTGGTTTGGACCCCATAGACTCAAAGGTTTTACGGCCCATAATGACGATACCTTTTAAGCCAGTGTCGACATACGTATCGGTTTCAGCAGTAGTCATGGCCTTAAAGTGCTTTAAATCATTGGGGATATGCCAAGGTAAGTCATTACCTTTACCGATACAACGGTTGCTGCTAATGGCAGCGATTTGGGCAACTTGAGTATGGGCATAGCTCATAAAAAGGTCCTTAATCAATAATAAATTATTGTGTTTATAGATTGCTTACAGGCGTGGAGCTCTTGGTCTATACCGCCACTGGTGCTTTGATAGCTGGGTGCGATTTATAGTTCTCTACTCGAATGTCATCAAAGGTAAAATCAAAAATATCTTTGATTTCAGGATTTAACCATAAGCTTGGTAGATCATAAGCTTCCCGAGACAGCTGCTCGTTTACCTGTTCAATATGGTTTTGATATAAGTGACAGTCGCCGCCAGTCCAAATAAATTCGCCCACATCTAAATCACAGACCTGCGCAACCATGTGGGTTAATAGAGAGTAGCTGGCAATATTAAATGGCACGCCCAAGAACAAATCGGCTGAACGCTGATATAGTTGACAAGACAGCTTGCCATCTGCCACAAAGAACTGGAATAGCGTATGACAAGGGGGCAGGGCAACTTGTGTGGCTTCCGCAGGGTTCCAGCCCGAAACAATCAAACGGCGAGAGTTTGGATTGGTTTTGATCTGCTCAATCACTTCGCTAATTTGATCAATACCATCTTGATTGTAGCTGCCGTCTTCAGCTTTACTGGCGCCATAGTTGCGCCACTGATGACCGTAAATTGGGCCAAGCTCTCCTTCAGGACGACCAAAGCGAGCGGTTTGTTCCGCGGTTGACCATTCATTCCAAATACGTACATTATGGTCTTGTAAATACTTAACGTGAGTATCGCCCTTTAAAAACCAAAATAGCTCATAAGTAATTGATTTCATATGAACTTTTTTGGTAGTAAATAGCGGAAAACCATCTTGTAGGTCGAAACGTAACTGGGCGCCAAAATGACTACGAGTGCCGGTGCCAGTACGGTCCCCTTTTTCGGTACCGTGGTCACGCACGTAGCGGATTAAATCAAGATAGGCGGCTTCATTTTTGCTAGTTATCATAGTCATACTGTCAAATCATCAAAAGGTAAATTAAGAGTGAGTGGCGTATTTGCCCCAGTCATATTGCTGACGGCGATAGGCTAGAACCATTAATACTATCCCAATAATAATCATGGGCAGGGTATAAAGTTGGCCTTTACTCATCCAACCAAAAATCAGGGCATAGCCTTCATCTGGCTGACGGAAAAACTCGATGGTAAAGCGGCTAAATCCATAACACAGCATAAATAGTGCTGTAACCGCCATGCGTGGACGGGGTTTGGAAGAAAACCACCATACTAATATGAAAGTTAATAAACCTTCTGCTAATGCCTCATACAACTGCGAGGGGTGACGGGGAAGCAGATAGTTACCGTTCACATCTGTCATCAACGACTGTAGCGCAGGATTGGTAGCAATCAGTGCGGCATCAAAATTTACCGCTTGAGGGAAATAGGTTAGCCAGTTATAGCCCCCGTCTGAGACCCGGCCCCAAAGCTCGCCATTGATGTAGTTACCAATTCGACCAAAGAGTAGGCCTGTAGGCACACAGGGTACAATAAAGTCTAAAACATTAAAGATGGGTTTTTTGTATTTTTTCGCAAAGTAAACCATGGCTAGGGCAACGCCTATAAAACCACCATGGAATGACATACCCCCTTCCCATACCCTGAACAGATACATCGGGTTTTGCAGCAGTTCGCTAAATTGATATAAAAGTACATAACCAATGCGGCCGCCTAAAATGACACCCAAGGCCCCAAAGAACACAAGGTCAGAAACCATCTCTGTACTCCAGCCTTCACGTTTGGTGCTGCGATACCAAGCCAGCCCATAGGCGGCGACAAAGGCGAGCAAGTACATAAAGCCGTACCAGTGCACTTGGAGGGGGCCAAGTGAAAAAGCGACAGGGTCGAATTGAGGATGAATCATCATGAGTGAGGTCTACCTGATTATATTATGGCTGTCATAATAACAAAAATAGACCATTAACACATTAACTGTAAAGTGTATTTGAGTAGGATGAAAAATAAGCCAATCTCTCATGTAAAAAGCCCTCATTCACACGGGCCATAGTCAGTTATCAGATGGATAAATCAATGAGACTGCCCCATAATATAAAGGACTAATACTATCCCCCGGTATCTATTAAGGAAAAACTATGTGTATTGCCGCCATTGCCTGGCAGTTGTTTGATGAGCTGCCCTTAGTGATCTTGTCTAACCGTGATGAGTTTTTGCAGCGGCCTACCACATCGGCACACCAATGGTCTGATTTACCTATCTATGCCGGTCGTGATGATCAAAGTGGCGGCACTTGGCTCGGCATTCATCAGCAGCCCTTAGCTTCAACTAATCAGTTTAGCCAAAATGGACGCTGGGCAGCGGTATTGAATTTTCGCGATGGGGTACAGGCTGCCCCAGATCAGCGTTCTCGAGGGGAGCTGGTCACCAACTTTTTGAGCAGTGATTTGTCGCCTTTGGCCTATGCTCGACAAGTGGATTTGCAAGCTTATGCCGGCTTCAACTTGATTGTCGGCGATGACAAACAGGCGGTACTGGTTAATAATCGTGGCTATCCACCCACACCGCTACACAGTGGGCTGCATATTATCTCCAATGGCCAACCTGATGATGCTTGGTTTAAGTCTGAACGTCTGCGGGGCAGGGTACGCCAAGAAGTGCTGCCGTTAATTAGTGAAAGCTTAGAGTTTCATGAGGGAGATAAAGATTATTGGTTACCTGCGGCGTGGAACGTACTAACCGATACGCTACAAGCCCCTGATGAGCAGCTGCCCGATACCGGTATGCCTCCTGCTTTAGAGCAAGCTCTATCCTCGATTTGTATTGATACTCCTGAATTACCGAATTATGGCACGAGGACTCAAAGTATTTTGACTATGAGCCAGGTCATTGACGCCCAAAATCAACAACAGCTACAAGACGGTAAGCCACATAAGCTATCTTTAGTTAGCCGGGAGTACCAGTCACAGCACCACCAAGCTAGTTAATATTTGAGGCTAAAACATAAAGGATGGACTCATATCTGGGCTTATTAATGATTACCGAATTGTACAATAAAACCATAGTGGGTATTATCTTGTCATATACATGAAGTGTATTGTAAAACTTAAAACCAAATTGAAGTGAGTGGAGCTTGATAAGCGATTAAACAAACAGAAACTATTTATGGGGTCTCTTTTAGGACAGGTGCTAGTTAGAAATAGCAAAGAAGAAAAATTTATTTAGAACTACCTTGCGAAAAACTTTCCTAAGTTTCTAACTGGAAAATCAGATAAAGAGCTGTTTGAGAGTATGGTCAAAAGTTTGGACAGTGATATGGGCCTAGATGAAAAAGAGTTATCTAAATCTAATAGTCAAGTATCACAACATGGACATGGAAAAATCAGCAACCTCAGTTTTATATCCATACTATTTATGAAGTACATAAGAATAATTATATACGACAGTATATGTCGCGTTAGTGGGTTTTAGTAATAAAAGATGATTATTTGTTGCTATTATAAGCATTGAATAAAAATTAGCATTTTATTTAATAAATAATTATGAAAGGAGAAATAGGAATGAATAAAGAACCTGAAATACAGGTGGAAGAGCTTTTACTTTGGAGTGATATTAATATCCACAAGATTCTGGAAGAAGTGTGTAGGGAATACGGTGTTTCTGAGTATGCGTTAGCAGAGTTAGTTAACTGGCAACGAGAGCGCCAACAAGTAACTAAAAGTCGTAATAGAAACGCAACCTTCGATGAGGTATTTGAAAATCACTGGAATTCTTGAGGAGTAAAATATGTGGATTAGCTCTATAAAGCTCAAAAACTTTAAATCTTATGATAATGCTGAATTTACATTTCCAGAACCGCAGGAAGGTAAGAACCTCGTTATTATTGGTGCCAAAAATGGGCACGGAAAAACTACCTTATTAGAAGCTATTTATCTAGGGATGTATGATAAAGATGCGATAAGCCACTTGGATCGAGCAGGCTTAACCGAACAGAGAAGCTATAAGCAATACCTTAACAGTGCATTGTATCATGAAGCCAACTCTTCTAATGATCAATATGTTATAGAAATTACTATTGAATTGATGAAGCGGAATATTAAACAAAAATTAGAAGGTATTAGAGTCCATAGAAAATGGTATTTTGATAAGAAACGTCAAGTTATCACAGAAAGTAATGAAGAAGTTATATCTAGGTTAAATAGTGATGGGACTGCAACTCCTTTGCAGAAAGAAGATGCTATAACTTTATTTAATTCACATGCTCTTCCTATCGACTATGCACCTTTTTTCTTTTTTGATGGTGAGAAAATTGTAAGTACAGCTCGTTCAACAGGAGCTGGGGTTTGGTTGAATAAGGCTCTACGAGGTTTGCTAGGTGTTACTCTGCTTGAACAATTAAAAGATAGTTTAGAGGAATATAGAAAGCAGTATATTGAACCGCCCCGACTATATCGGAGAGTGGATTGCTTGAGTCAGGCAGCTTTGTCTGACTCATTAAGGCTATCATAGTATCGTCTCTCAAACTCAAAAGGCGACACATAACCAATCGTACTATGAATGCGAGTTTTATTAAACCAATCGACCCATTCAAGGGTTGCTAATTCAACATCATACGCATCCCGCCACTGCGGTTTTAAATATTCAATCACCTCTGTTTTATAAAGTCCGTTAACCGTTTCAGCTAACGCATTATCGTATGAATCACCGGTTGTACCAACAGATGCAATAACGCCAGAATCAGCCATCTTATCCGTATAGCGAATGGATAAGTACTGA
>NZ_JMKP01000002.1 GCF_000685805.1 Psychrobacter phenylpyruvicus DSM 7000 = NBRC 102152
AGCTGATAAAGGATACGATTCGCAGAAAATCAGAGATAAAGCGATAGAACATGGCATGAGAGCGGTTATTCCTAGAAGAAAAAATACGAAACAACCTAACCCAGAGTTTGACAGTTACCTTTATAAATTACGCCATCTAGTTGAAAATATGTTCGCTCGATTAAAGCATTTTCGCAGTATAGCAACACGCTATGAAAAGCTAGCACGCAATTTTAAATCTATGCTTTACCTAGCTTGTACTATTATTCACTGTAGGTTAAATTGAGGACACGCCCTAGTAAGTAACAGTTGTTAAATAAAATTTTAATATAAAAAGGCTTAATAACTGTTAGAAATTACTAGAATAAAAAGCACCTATCCAATCAGATAGGTGCTTTTTTTTAAGCTAATTTTATTGTGGTTTTAATTTTTATTGTAGTTTTAACTAGCTTTGGCCCGTTGTTCGGCGATCGCCCAATGAATGTGTTCATCTAAGACGTCACCAAGCGTGCCCAATCTTGATTCAAGGGCAATTATATTATCAGCAGTATAAGGGGCATTGCCAATACCTATGGCTAAGTTACGTAGGAAATTGACGTAGCCCGTTCGGCGTATAGGACTGCCTTGAGTTTTATCCAAGAAAGTTTGTTCTGACCACTGCCATAGCTCAATAAGCAAGCTATCATCTAACTTATGGCGCGCCAAAAAGTCATCGATGGGGCTAAGTTTGGCATAGCGATTCCAAGGGCAAATCAATTGACAGTCATCACAGCCAAAAACTCGATTGCCAATAGCCCTTCTATATTTTTTGTCAATAACGCCGTCATGCTCAATGGTCAAATAGGAGATACAAGCGTCTGCTTTGAGCTTATAGGGGCCAATAATGGCCTGAGTAGGGCAGATATCAATACAAGCACTGCAGCTGCCACAGTGAGCGCTTACTGGGCTATCATCTGGCAATGCCAAACTTAAAAACAGCTCTCCTAGCACAAAAAATGAGCCGGATTGTCTGTTAATCAATAGGGTGTGTTTGCCCGTCCAACCCAATCCTGCGGCATCAGCTAATGGACGTTCAAAAATAGGCGCTGAATCGCTAAAAGGTCGAAACACAAAGGGCTGGTCTGCATTGACATCTAGGTGCTGCCACTGCGGCAACATGGTCTCGATTTGTTGAGCCAGCTTCTTGAGCCGGGAGCGCATGGTTTTATGATAATCACGACCCCGAGCATAGCGGGCAATAATGGCATGATTGGGACGATGGTTGTCTTCTATACGCCGCGGTTTGGGAGCGGCCTCCAGATAGTCCATGCGTACCGAGACAATGGTGCGCGAGCCTTCTACCAATAGACCGGGATTGGCTCGTTTGTCATGGTTTAATTCCATAAAAGTGAGCTGACCATGATACCCTGCTGCCAGCCAGTCACGTAACCCCTGCATTTGCTGCTCGAAAACAGGGTGATTCACACCGATAAAACCGCAGTCAGCAAAGCCTAACGCCAATGCCTGCTCACGTATCCAGTTTTTGACATCTTGGGCATCATTAAAAGGGTTAGTGGCAAAGGACTGAGAGGGGGTTGAATCTGGAGGGGTAGAATCTGGCATAGACAGAGGACTCGAAGCTTATATAAAGGAGTATGATAAGCTATTATTAGACAAATATAAAACCTATGCTAAGGCACATCTTAGCTTGGTTGTACTCATAACAGGAGTAATCGAGAAATGCCACTACGTCATAATATCTTAAATCAACAAGATAGCCAGCAAGATAGAAAGCCCGTTGCTTTATATACCCCAAAACAAGTCTATGCCATAGAGAAAATGTGGTTTGATAAAGGCAATATGAGTTACTCATTAATGCAGCAAGCCGCTTGGCAGATTGCGTATTGGGTGAATCAGAATATTGTGGCCAAAGCGTATCCTCAGCTCGATGAGCAGGGTAGACCTGCTGTAGACACGACAGCATTATCTGCTTGTGTCTGGGTAGGTAGTGGTAATAATGGCGGTGATGGGTGGTTGGTGGCGTACTACTTAAATCAATTGGGAGCTAAAGTATCTGTTATTGAAGTAGGGCAAGCGTCAACGGTCGATGCCACCTCAGCAAAAAATCAAGCCATACAAAGCGGAGTGGCTGTTTACCCGTTTGCTGAAGGGCAGTATAAAGCCGATACAACTGACGCAGATTTATATATCGATGCTTTATTTGGTATTGGTTTAGACCGAGCGCCGGCCCATGATTATGCGGAGGCCATAGCCGTAATTAATGAGCATAAACGCCATCGTTCAGATAGATTAACGGTCATTAGTGTCGATATTCCAAGTGGAGTACTGGCTGGCACCGGGCAGGTGTTTGCAGGCTGTGCGGTTAAAGCCGATGTCACTCTGTGCTTAGTGGCCCGAAAACTGGGGTTACATATCAAAGATGCGGTGGATTATAGCGGTCAAGTAGTGGATATAGCGCTGATACCAAGTGTGCTAAATAAGAGCCCTGTGGCCTGGCTGCACTATCAAGCAATGCCTTTGGTGCAACGTGAAAACAACACTCATAAAGGCAGCTTCGGCCATGCTTTAATCATAGGCGGTAATCAAGTTGATGGCTCTCAAGGAATGGGGGGCGCTACTATCTTGTCAGCGATGACCGCTTTTGCTACAGGTGTGGGTAAGCTGACCGTAGCGTGTCATAGCGCCTTTCATAGTAGTCTGATTGCTGGCGTGCCTAATGCCATGAGTGTGGATTTACACCATACTCAAGCGGTAAAAGCGCTAATCGCACAAAGTGATGTTATCGCTATAGGCATGGGATTAGGACGAGATGATTTAAGTCTTCGCTTGTTTAAAGAGTATCTGCAGCACGCAGTAGAACAAGATAAAGACTTAATCATTGATGCTGATGGTTTGTATCATTTGGCGACACTGGCTGATGAAGCGCCACAGCTGATTGAACAATTGATAGCTCACGCTAAGCAGAATGAAGTTTGGTACACGCCGCACAGTGGTGAAGCTGCAAGACTGTTAAATACTGAGGCAAGCGAAGTTGAAGCAGATAGATTGACTGCCCTGTCTAGTTTGCAGCAGCAATATCAAGGCAGCTGGCTACTAAAAGGAGCAGGCTCTTTGGTGATGAGTGATCAGATAATCTATGTCTGCGCTGCAGGTAATCCCGGTATGGCGACCGCTGGCATGGGGGATGTGTTATCAGGTCTAGCGGCAGGCTTACTGGCACAGACTACTTTAGCCAAAAGCACTCGCAGCTTACAGCAAGCGGTGATGCTACACGCCATGGCAGGGGATAATTTACAGCGTACAAAAGGGACATGGGCAGTCCAAGCCAGCGATATGCCACAAAAGGTGGGTGAGGTATTTAAACAGCTGACCCTAGCCTAGCTGGCTTAGACGAACACTTGTCTTGATGGTTTCTTGGTGCGATTTATTAGAGTATTAGTTTTTATGAGGAGTTCTTTATTTTTTGATGGGGAGTGCTTTAGTCTTTTATGAGCAATGACGGCCCTATTAATTACAATATTGGGCCAATAGCTGTTGAGTCCTCTCTATCTTGACAGCTACTTGTGCTGGATCTAAATAACGGCGTACTCCCTCAGCTTTAGCCTCATAGATTTCACCGCCAGCTTGTAAGTTTGAAAGGTTGTTTTTGAGTTTTTGGCATTGAGAAGGAGTTGTTGTATTTGGGTCAGAGGGCTTCGATATGGTGGTGGTATGGTTGGTTGCAATGTTACTATTTGGATAGTTATTGGTTGCAATGTTATTGGCTAGATTTAAATTAACGCCATTTGGATCGGTAGTAGCCGGAGCAAAAAGTCCCGGCTGGCTTGGTCTGCCATCGCTGCGCATCTGAATGATTTCTGCTTTAGTATTGGTCTCAGGGGCAAATTGCGAGTATTTAACCTCGCCAAATTTACCAATACTTTTATAAATGGTTCTATGGTCAGTATTTTGTTGAGCCTGAGACAAACTGCTACTGGTTACAAAGAGGCCCGCAACCGCTACTACCTTCAACACGCTCAGTGCCCTATTGATTTTAGTAAGGTGGTGTACTAAGCAGTAACGTAGGGAGTTCGGCATGGGCCTTAGGTCCAGATAAGGTGACAAGAAGCTGCAATGAGCAATAAGAAGCGCTTAATTTAATAGCGCTTAATGCCCTTATCTTTAGGAATGGTCTCTTCATGAATTGGGAACTTTGCCGGATCATCAGTGGTTTTACGATCATTAAAATAATGCTTTAAGGTGCGTTTAACCGCTTCGAATGCAATGTCATCCCATGGGATATCTGCTTCTTCAAATAAAGCACACTCCAGACTTTCGGGACCGACATCATACTTGCCTTGTTGTAGCTCAGCCAGATACAGCACATAAATTTGGCCAATGTGAGGGATGTCATATAAGCAATAAAGATGGGTGTTGATGGCCACAGCATCGGCTTCTTCCACCGTTTCGCGTGCGGCACCTTGTGCCATGGTTTCACCAATTTCCATAAAGCCTGCAGGTAAGGTCCAATAGCCATATCTAGGCTCGATGGCACGGCGACAAAGCAGTACCTTGTCTTCGTGAATGACGATGGCACCACAGATTACTTTGGGGTTTTCATAGTGAATATAATGACAATTAGGGCAAACCAAGCGTGGTTTATTGTCTCCTTCAGGAATCTTATGCTCCGCTTGGTGGCCGCATTGTAAACAGTACGCCATAGGGCTGTCCTTATTATTGTATCTTGTGATTTTTTAATTTTAGTAAGAGAGCTATAGCCATATTATGATACGCTCGATATCATTAGTAATACAAAACAACTGAAACGTGCAAGTCATCAAGATAGCATACTTAAAGGCGATGCGTTAGTCTAACCTTAGTCTGTTAACTGTTTGAAAATTATTTAAAAAGGTCTTATGAAATCCTCCACGCAAATGACATCGGCAATAACAATAAAATACCAAAATAGCCATTCTCCTCGGTTTGAAGAGTTGGCTGTGGTGTTGCCGGAGTACATTACCCATCCTGAGCTAAGGCAAATGGCACAGCGAGTACAGCAGGCCATGTTTCAAGATGGCGTAGTGGATTGTCATACCCCTAACCAAGAGTTTAAAAATCAAGGGGAAATTGGTCGAGTCAAAGCCATACTAGATCATCTTATAACTACCCCAAATGCTGATGCGGCAGTGTTGGTACTTATTACCAATGAGCCACAGCCAAAGATACTGTTGACGCGGCGAGCAGCACACCTAAGCAGTCATGCCGGTGAAGTCTCTTTTGCAGGAGGAAAGCATGATGCAGAGGATGGTAATAATGTGGTTACCGCTTTGCGTGAAGCCTGTGAAGAAACCGCATTGCCCCCCAGTAAAGCACAAATTATTGGCCAGCTGCCCACTCAGATTTCCAAAAAGGGACTAGAGGTCAGACCGATTGTGGCCTTGGTAGAGCCGCCGGTGACTTATGTTCCGGAACTTGGTGAGATTGCCCGAATATTTTGGGGAGATTTTGAGAAGATAATTACTGAGCCGACTTGTGATTATGTGCTGCCTTACGCTATGGGAGGTCAAATCGTCCACATCAAGACGCCCTGCTGGAGGGTAGACGGGGAAGTGGTTTGGGGGCTTACGGGGAGGATATTAGCCAGCTTGCTAGAAGTTGGTTTTGATAGACAGATTGAGTGGTATTATCAACCAGTAGAGGAGCAGTCTCAATCAGCCAATAGCCAATAGAGCCTGCTATTACTTCACTACTTTAATGTAGGGTCTATGTTAATTGTTAGTTTATACTGATAACCTTTAACCTGTCTCAGATTATGCGAATGGTACCGGTATATATTTTTATTATCTGCTCATCAAAGCCAGTTTTGAGCTGTAAACTCCCATCTTCGTTTAGACCCATAACCTCTCCTTGTATAACCACCGGTTTTGCAGCCTCTAAAGCCGACTGATTGGCCTCTTTTAAGGGTTGCTGAGTGATTTGTACCTGACGACCTGCTAACACATTGACCGATTGATAGTCGCTAATGAAGCTAGGTAAGCTATAAGCTTGTTGTTTGAAGCTGATAAATTGATGAATAGCGCGTAAAATTGTAGCACTAACAGCTAGGTATAAATCTTCTGCTTTAGGGCGGGGAAGGGCTACGATAGATTGCCCAGCTTGGTAGTATGCAGTCTTATTTTGAGCCTGAGTATCTAGGGCACTATTGGCTTCTTGAGCGGCTTCTTGAGCGATGTGGGTTTGAAAGATATGAGACTGAGAAATGAGGGCTTGCTCAGTTTCATTAATGATTTGGGTTAAGCTGACGGCTTGATACTCCATGCCTTCTTTGGTGACTTCACATAATACCGGAGCGGTTTCAATGTTTATTCCCACGCCGACAACAACCCCAGTAATCTGATTATCCACCCATACCGGCTCAATCAAAATACCAGCCAACTTCCTAAAGTTATTATACTCAAGATCACTTTTGTCAGATGTCTCATCTGCAGCATAGTAACCAATATCATTGGCCCACTTAACCCCAATAGGGGGAAGGTTTACAGCACGACGCTGACGGTTTATCTGCTGGATAATGGGCAGGCGAGTGAGATGAAATCCGACAACCAAAGACAATAAGCCGGAGATTGGCACTGATAAGGGGTGGTATAACGACAGGTAGATATTGCCAATGGGGGATTGCCAAGTACGGGCTCTTTGACCTCGTCCTGCTGTTTGTTGGCTAGCAGTTAGTAAGTAAGGTTGGTTACTATCTATCTTCTGCTGCGCCAAGCTCTGAATCAGCTCATTGTTGGTCGAGCCACACACAGCTAAGTGGTGGTGGGTAATAGGCTGGGAGCTCTGAGGAGTATGGGTGTACATAGTGAAGCCTAGATTTAGCTTATAAAAAGGATAATTGCTAAACAAAATAAACTGGGATTTGAATAGCAGGGGAGCCCCGAGAGTATCTTCTATGGGCGCGTTGTCTGCTGCTTAATAAGCTGATTATACGCCTAATACAGCCAATAGCTAAAGACAGGGTAGATACGGTATGCCTATAGATTATTTAAATTTAGATAAATGCTTTTGCTATACTGTGAGTATTATTTTTTTAAACAGTTTAAATAGCAGAGAAGTGGCATTATGATGATAGTTTGGTTCTTGGCTGCAGGGGCTTTTGCAGGAATATGTGCCGGCTTATTTGGTGTCGGTGGTGGCATGATTATCGTTCCTGCTTTGGTCTGGATTTTCACCGCTTATGGTTACTCCCCAGAGATTGTTGCTCATTTAGCGGTTGGGACTTCTTTAGCGACTATCATTGTGACTTCAATTAGCTCCTTAACGGCCCATAATAAACGCGGTGGGGTGCGATGGGATATCTGGAGAAATATGGCAATCGGCCTAGTCGTTGGCAGTATATTAGGAGCTGCAGTTGCTGAGCAAATTCATGGCTTAATGCTACAGGCCTTAATTGGGGCTGGTGCATTACTGGTTGCTTTTAAAATGTTATTTTTACCCAATAAAGAAAACCTAGGTAAGCCGCTGCCCTCAGCACCGGTACAGGTGGGCGCTGGGTCTGGCATTGGTATGGCTTCGGCTATCTTCGGTATTGGTGGTGGCAGCTTAACGGTGCCATTCTTGACTTGGGCCGGCTTGCCTATGCGTCAAGCGGTAGGAACTTCGGCTGCTTGTGGGCTGCCTATTGCTTTAGCAGGGGCGGCTGGGTTTGCTTGGTTCGGTCAAAACGTGGCTCAATTACCGCCAGGTGCGGTTGGATTCGTTCACGTTATAGGCTTCGTCTGTATCTCGTTTGCCAGCTTTATTACCGCCAAACTTGGCGCTAAGTGGGCGCATCAGTTACCGGCAGCTACCTTAAAAAAAGGCTTTGGGGTGTTGTTATTAGTAGCGGGAAGTCAGTTGTTATGGTCTGGTTTATCGGGAATGAATATTCTGTAGTAGAACTATAAATCTTTAAACCCAACCGCTAAGCTTAATAGCTAAGCTTAACTGAAATGCTATTGTTAATAAGGTTTTACGCCTATTACGGCTATTTATTATCTAGTTATTAACGGCTATTTATTATCTAGGGCATCTAGACCTAGGCGCATCCATTGTATCGCTAACTCATTGCGATCGGATATCATATTCCACAGCGCGTCTTCACTAAAGATAGAGTGGGCAGCCCCAGAATATTGAAGCTGTAGATCAGCTTCACGGTCAGCCATCCACTGCGGGCTTTGGTAGTACTCTTGTAGTTCTGAATATAAAGCTTCTGCTTCTTTGAGGCGCTCCTGGGCTTGTAATTGTTCTTGGTATAACTCACTCCAACGCTCAAATTTTTGTTGTAATTGCTGCGGGTCGTATTGAGACATAAGGCCTTCTTGCGTTATTTGATTTAAATTAATTTAGTAGAACTGGATTTGGTTTAATTGGATTTGGGTTAGCTAGGTTTGGTTATAAAAGCTAAATAGGTTTTATTGGGTCCAATCTAGTTTGATAATCTAGTCTAACAATATAGGCACTTTGGGCAGTCAATTCAAACAAAGCTTATTTACGATTTGTATATCTAGGTTAACAACAGCTATGACTGTAAAATCGTTCAATTTCAGGTAAAATACGCCACTTTATTGCTTGCAATTATTTCTGCTAATCCCTGTAACCTTTAACTTCATGCGGCCTTCATGCGTCTAAAATCTCTTAAGATGGCAGGATTTAAGTCTTTTGCCAATCCTACTACTTTTACTTTTCGACATGGCATTACCGCCATTGTCGGTCCAAATGGCTGTGGGAAGTCCAATGTGATTGATGCCATCCGCTGGGTGCTTGGAGAGTCTTCTGCCAAGCAGCTCAGGGGCGGGGCAATGAGTGATGTGATTTTTGCAGGTACTCAAGATAAGGCCGCAAAAAGTGTTGCCAGTGTCGAGCTAACCTTTGAACACACCCAAGATGAGCAAACGGGTATCCGCCACGAATTAAACTTATACCATGAGTTGTCAGTGCGCCGTCAGATTAATGTTGAGGGCAAATCTGACTACTTCATCAACGGAACGCGTTGTCGTCGCCGTGATGTGGTGGATGTGTTCTTAGGAACTGGACTGGGCCCACGCAGTTACTCTGTGATTCAGCAAGGGATGATTGGGCGTATTGTTGACTCAAGCCCGCAGCAGCTGCGAGAGTTTATTGAAGAGGCCGCAGGCGTATCGCGTTATCAGGCACGCCGTGAAGAAACCCAAAAGAAGCTACAAAAAACTCAGGAAAACTTAGAGCGCCTCAATGATATTGAAGCTGAGCTAAGTCGTCAGAAAAAAAAGCTGGTGAAGCAAGCCGAAAGTGCCAATCAGTATCAGCAAATTCAAGAACAATTAGCGACAGTCAAAGAGCAGTTGGCAATCCATCAATTGTGCCAAGCTAAGTCTTTACAAATGCAGCATAAGTCTAGCGAAGCATCACTGACTAAGTCGGTGACCACTTTGCAGCAGCAATATAGCCAACTAAAAGCCAAGTTTAGCAAGTTAAGTGACCGCTTGGCCGAAGAGCAGTGGCTAAAAGATGAGGCCCGCGACAAACTGCACATACAAGATATGCAGCGTCAGCAAGTTGAGCATCAGTTACATACGCTGCAAGCCAATATCAACCAGCTTGATGGGCGTCAACAAGCCAATATAGAGCGTCAAAAAAGAACCGAAAACTCGCTGAGAGAGACAAAAAAAGAACAGCGGCAGCAGGCTGAGGTTATTCAGTCAATAACGCCTAAAATTACTGCTCTAGAACAGCGACAACAGCAAACCCAACAAGCATATGCACCGCTACAAGCCACTTGGAATGAGGTGAATGCTAAGGTCATAGAACTAGAAAAACAAAAACGCCACTTTGAGCAGCAGATGGCTCTCGATGAGCAGGCTGACGGCCGAGTGCAGCAAGACTTATCGAAGTGGCAATCACAGCAGCAGTTATGGCAGCAAGAAGCAGTCAAATGGGGATTGACCCCTTCAGACTCCAACTCTGATAAAGACAGTAATAGTTTGCAAGACAGTCCAGTACAAGCTTTGGCTGAGCTTAAAACCAAGCTATCAGGGCTGATGAAGCAGCAAGAAACGGTGACTGAAAGCTTAGAAACTGAGCAGCCAGCCCTAAATGAGTTGTCGCAGCAGCTGACTACGCAGCAAACTCAGTTGGCACAATTAGAAAAGCAACATGCCAGTTTAATAGCTGAGTATGAAACGCTACACAGCATAGTTCATCCAAAAAAGAGCAACACAAAAGATGATAAGTCTCAGCAGGGCAAAGCCAATACACAAGATACAAATGCCGCAGTGGCTGCCTTGGATAAACTACCAGCACTGCATCAGCAGATTCGATTGACCGCCGCTGGAGAGCAACATGCCTCTGTATTAGATCGTTGGTTAGCCTTCTGGCTAGACAGCCGAGTTATCGATATCACCTCGAATGAGGATAAGGCAAAAGTGGGTGAGTGGTACCAGCTTCTGTCTGGGTTGACCGCTGTAGATGCTGACTTAGTCGCTAACAAGGCTGACAATAAAGCTGCCAATAGTACTAATCGTCATAAAACCAAAACTTCTGTAGAGCAGCAAAACAGTGTGCTATTCGCTGGTGCGACAGTGGCAAGTCAACCTAAGAGTATTGGCTCCCAGCTAATTGCGTTATCAGAGTTGATTATCGCCCCTAAGCTAAGCTTATGGCAGCAGTGTTATCTTTATTCGCCCGATCTTTCACCGGACAGCTCTGAGCAAGAAGAATTACAAACGGCTGCGACCTTGATTGTCCAGCTGCCTCAGTCTGCGTTAATTATCACCGCATCAGGGTGGGTCATGGGGCATTTTGGTGCCATTCATTTATCTAAGCTTAGTAATGAGTCACAAAATACTCAGTTTTTGAGCGTGCGTTTGCAGCAGCAACAGCGCCTAGCTACCTTGGAAGATAAGTTAAATGAGCTCGAAGAGCAGATAGAGGTGGTTAGTAAAGCAGTCAAAGCCAGCCAACTAAAAAAAGAACAAAGCTCGGTTCTTGTAGAGGAGCTGACCGCGCAGCTATCGGCCTTAACTCATAACTTACATAATCTAAAGCAGCAGCAAGTTGAGCTACAGGCTAAGCATGACCGACAGCAAGGTGAACAGCTGCGACTCACTAAGCAGCGTGAGCAGTTAGATGAAGACTATCAACAGCTGCAACAACTGCAATCACAGCTCGCAGTCAGCATTAAGCAGGGCGATGAGGGATTACAAGCCATAGAGCCTAAGCTGGTTGCCGTAAAGGATAAACTGCAGCAGATAGAACAGCAACGTCAATCCATCAGCGAGCAAGAGCGGGAGGAGGCAAATACTTTACGTCAGCTGCAGTTGGAGCTAAATAAAGCAGAGCTTGCAGACAAACACAGTCAGCAGCAGTTGCAGCAGCTTTCAATAGAGCTAAAGCAGTTGCAACAGGCCCAGCAGAGACTACAACAAGAGCAGCAAAAGACGGAAAGTCAGCTGCCTAAACTGGAGTCTAGTCTAAAGCAGGCCAATGATAGTCATCATCAATTACAGACTGCATTGGAGGAGCGTAACGCCATTATTAATACGCTGCAAACTGAAGCCGACAGCTTAAAAGAGCAGCAGGATAAGGCGGAGCAGCAACTGCAACAACAGCAGCAGCAGTTAGCAGAGACAGTGACTCAAGTAGCCATTGCCAATGAGCGTATTAATGAGGCCGGAGAGCGACTGAAGCAGGTCAATAATGAGCTTAGTGCGGAGCGGGTGCTGACTGAGTATCTGACCCACGGTCGTACTTTGTCAGAAGCTAAAGTGCACAAACTGCAGACTGATGAGACTGAGCTGAGCTGCAAGCTGGATAATATGGGACCTGTAAACTTAGCAGCAGCAGCAGAGTTGGCCGCCGTTGATGAGCGTCTATTACCGCTTGAAAAGCAGATAGTAGATATTACATCAAGTATGGCGACCTTAACCGATGCCATTGCCTCTATCGATGCTAAGACCAAGACCTTATTCTTGCAAACTTTAGAAGCGGTCAATGAATCGCTAACCAATTTGTTCACTAAAGTATTCGGTGGTGGCCAAGCAAGTTTGACCTTGATTAAAGACGAAGGTTTGGCCCAAAATGAGCAGTGGCGGGCAGGTTTAGAGTTAATGGCTCAGCCTAAAGGTAAGAAAAACAGCCGATTGGCTGTATTGTCTGGGGGCGAGAAAACACTAACCGCACTAAGCTTGATATTTGCCATTTTTAAGCAACATCCTGCGCCGTTTTGTGTGCTAGATGAAGTGGATGCTCCACTCGATGATGCCAACGTCATGAGATTTACCAACCTAATTTCAGACTTAGCGGACGAGGTGCAGTTTATATTTATTAGTCACAACAAGCTAGCGATGCAAATTGCAGATGAATTAAAAGGAGTGACTATGCCGCAGCCAGGTATCTCTTCACTGGTGAGCGTCAGTTTGGAAGAAGCTGAGCATTACTTAGAGCCTTCCGCCTAATTAAATTGACTTATTACCGTACTAATTACTCTTTATGTGATATATGTTATAAGGCTTATGTAGTCTCTAGTTACATTGGCAAAATAGATTTATAAGCCCTTATCGCGTTACAATAAAAGACAGAGCTATGCTAAATAAATTGCTCAATATTTTTCAGACTTTGCTGTTTTTGTTACTAACGCTTATAGCATTAACTTAAATAGTTAACTATTGTCCATCGCTATTGATGACGAGCGACGGTAAGCGTGCTAGACTAATCTCGTTTTTCTATCTTACTTTTAGGACACGTACATCATGACCACCGTAGACTATATTTTAATAATCATTGCTGTTGTAATTATGGTGGTAGGTCTTTATATAATTATTCGCGGAATTTTGGCCCGCAAGGACAATAGTAACTCTCAAGCCATTATCCGAGACAAAAATGGTATTCCTATTATTCCTCGTCATGAACGTAACTTGGTCGAACAGTCAGATCCAGTACAGATAGAAGAAAGCGAAACCATCATTACGCCAGATCGCGAACAGCTTCAGCCAGTCATTCATGAAGACAATAGTGTGCCGGTAGCTAATGCAGCACAAACTTCTCAAGCAGCAACGATAGAAGATTACGAGCAACAAGCTCGGTATGAGCCGGATAATGGTTGTGATTCAGCTAGCACGGCCTCAAAAACAACGCCATTTAGCAACCCATTAAATACAGCTCCCACCCAAGATCCAGCTGCTGAAAAACAAATAACAGATATGGAATTGGCTGGATTGCAGATTGATGATAGCGAGGATGATGTATTCTCAACCTTAGCTTCTGCAACTGAGAAGCTGATGCCAGTGATTGAGACGGCTGAGGAAACGGAGTTTGCAGATAATAGCCCTATGCTAGATCATCATTTATTAGCAGAAGCTGATCAAGATCAAAACAGTCCGTTAAACCATGCTCAAGAAAACATTAATATTACTTTAATACCTAAGAATGAATATGAATTTATTGATGGTAAAACCATCCTATCTTTAGTATCGCAGTATGGACTAAAGTATGGGGCGATGAACATGTTTCATCGTTATGAAAACAAAGATGGTTCAGGTATTTTATGGTTTAGTATGATGGGCGTTGATCAAAATGGTGTGATTACCCCTTTTGACTTAAACCTATTGCCTACCTCTAGATATAGTGGTTTGGTGCTGTTTTTATCATTGCCACATCCAAAAGCCACTCAAGGTTTTGATACCATGATGAGTGTGGTAAATCTGATTTCTAATGATTTAAATGCCTTGATATTGGATGAAAATAACGAAATATTAACTCGTGAGCGTAGACAGCAGCTGCGTACGGAAGTACAAGAATATCAAGCAGCTATGCGTAATGAGCGTTAGAGACAAGCCTTACCATATATTTAGAATATACAGTATTTAGATTTACAGTAAATTTAGAATACAAAAAAAGCCGTAGCTTAATTATTAAGCTACGGCTTTTGTTATCAATCCAGTATTACCCCAGTTTATTAACTAAGTGTAGGGGCAAATGTTTCATAGCCTTACCCAGCAGCAACCAAGGTAGGGTAGGCACACAGGCTTCATCGACGCCTGATTCTATGGCAGCAACCAAAGCATTACTGCCGGTTGCTTCATCTACTTCAAAGGGTAATTTTGGTGCCCCTTCGTTGATCTCTGTGCGGATATAGCCCGGATAAATAGTAGTAATCTTAATGGGTAGATTGTCTGCAATCATCTCGGCACGAATGCCTTCGGCTAAATGGGCCAGACCAGCTTTACTTGCAGCATACACCGTAAGATGCTTCGGCATACCCCGCATGGCTGACATGCTTGAAATGACTACCAAATGGCCAGAGTTTTGTTCCCGAAAGATTTCCATAGCCGCTTCACATTGGGCCAATGCCGAAATGAAATTAATTTCAGCGGTACGTTGGTTGATATGAAAGCGACCGGTCCCGACGCGGCGACCTTCACCAACACCGGCATTGACAATAATGCGATCAATACAGTCGAATTGCTGCTGGAATGCCTTAAAAGTTGTGAATACGGCCTCATAGTCGCTGACATCAAGTTCGGCTAGCTCAATACGAATATCAGGATTCTCAGCCAGTATTTCAGTCTTTAAAGCTTGCAGGCGGTCAGTGCGCCGAGCACAAATGGCTAGGTTGTAGCCAAGCTTGGCAAAGGTGCGAGCCATACCGGCACCGATACCCGAGCTGGCTCCGGTTATCACAACGGTCTTATCTTTGCCTGTTTTGCCTTGTATTAGCTTGGTTAAGTCCTGGTTTTGTAGCACCGATTTGGTCTCGGCAAGTTTGGTTTGCACCCCATCAAGCAGTTCTTTTTGTAGGGTGTGAAATCGCGAGTTTTTCATAAATATCCTTATTAGCTGAAACAACACTTTGAGTAATCCTTATAGTAGTTAATGCCATGACACCAAGCTTTGGCCTTGATGATACAGATGAGTGTGCTCATTTAATGATAATAATCTGGGGCGGTCACCTCTTAGCACTATTGAGGTAACTCCAGTATTAATTAAGCTACGATTTATCTGGTAAGCAGTCATACTGGGGCTGTCACTGCCTTGATTGAGTAAGCTGGCAGTAATGGCGGCAATGACGCCCCCAGAAGTGAAGATCAGTACGTTCTTAGCTTGCTGCTGCTCAGCATAAGTCATCAATTTTTGTAAAGCTTGCTGTACTCGCAGATTAAACTGTGGCCAACTTTCTAAATAATCCTCATCATGCTGCCCTGAGTGCCAGCGAATCATGGCTTCATTGAATAGCTCAGCCAGACGTACTTTGGGCACAGGAGCTTGAGCCACAGCGTTCATTATGCCAGCCTCTGTGGCAAAGCTAGGATCCAGCTTTATAAACACATCTTTGTGATTGAACTCATTTAACTCTTCGATAATCTTAGGAGTAGAGGAGGTTAAAGTTGAAGCATCCTGAGTGTTATAAGCGTTTAAAAAATGAGTGGCAGAGTCCTGTTGGCGGACTAAGCTGCCAGTGACGATGGCATCAATCTTACGTTGGGTATGGGCATAGTGTTGTCCCAATAAAGTGGCTTGCTGAGCCCCAAGTGAAGACAACTTGTCATAGTTTTTTTGACCAAAAGAGGCTTGTCCATGCCTAGCAAATAGCAAAGTAGTCATAATGTCCTTTTATTATAAAAGAGGGCTAGTTGGGTTGATTGTTTAAGCTGGTTATCAACTTTGCTCAAAAGCAAAGCCGGCTAGTTTTTCACAAGACGCTTAGCAATAGAATGCACTGGCTTGGGCAGTTTACCGCTATCAACAACGCGTCCTGCCTCTTGCTGGGCAATAAGCTTTAAAGCACGAGCATGGAGCGCATGGGTGATAACCCAAAAGTTCTTAAACGCAGGATTATCGGTTTGCTTCTTATAATAGCGGTAGTAGATTTGTTGGGCGATACCGGCCAAACGGAATAAGCCGAATACTTCATAAAATGCCCAGTTGTCAGTGGTCATTCCCATTTTAGTGAGATAATAGTCCACCACTTGCTCACGAGTCATCATACCATCTAAATGAGTGGGTTGCCGGCGGGATTGACGCATGATGAAGTTGTCATCTTTTTGGACCCAGTAAGCAAGAGCGCTACCTAAATCCATCAAAGGATCGCCTAAGGTGGCCATTTCCCAATCCAGCACCCCAATAACCGAAGTTGGGTTTTGTGGGTCTAACACCACGTTATCAAAACGCCAGTCATTGTGTATGACACAAGTACGACTGTCTTTAGGCAAGTTGCGTTTTAGCCATTGACGCACCAGATAAAAGCTAGGGACGTTTGGTGTTTTGGCTTTTTTATAACGCTTCTCCCAGCCCATGACTTGGCGTTGGCAGTAACCTTCGCCTTTACCAATAGCGTTTAGGGCTGGGTTTCGTTGATAGTCCACTTGATGCAGCTCAATGAGAGCGTCTAATACATTGGTACATAATCGATGAACTTGTGAGCTATCGAGAGCTAACTGCTTGGGTAAATTGGCCCGAGGAATAATACCCACCAAACGCTGCATAACATAGAAGTCACAGCCGATGACAGAGTCATCCGTACACAGCGCTATCATATTAGGAACGTAAGGGTAGTCGTCTTTTAACGCTTGTTGAATATTAAATTCACGAACCATATCATGGGCTGATTTGGCCTTAGTGCCGGCGGGAGGGCGACGTAAGATTAAATCGATATTGTCATAGTGTAGGCAGTAGGTCCAGTTTGATGCCCCTCCAGAAAACTGAGTGACCTCGGGAGTGCCTTCAACGTCAATGTTTTGCGACAGCAGCCACTGGGTGACCGCTTGCGCATCTAAAGCTTCGCTCTCTCTGACCTGGGTAGGTTGGTCTATAATCGCACTGGTTTGGAGGCTGCTAGCGGAGCGGCCGCTAGCAGATTGTTTAGATTGGTGATGCTTGCTCATAAAAATCCCTTTTATAAAGCCAATATGAATGGGAGTAAAAAACGATTGCTGCGACCGTTATTTTTTTGATTTAGGACGGGTATAACCGTTTCTTTTTAGCTCAAGCTTAGCAATCATGCCTTTATGCACCTCATCTGGTCCATCTGCTAAGCGCAAGCTACGCGCTTGAGCATAAAATGCCGGCAGCACAGTATCTTGACTCACGCCCATGCCTCCATGTATTTGCATCGCCATATCTACTACTTCTTGCAGCACATTTGGGGCCACCACTTTAATCGCTGATATCTCTGTTAGGGCTTCCATCACACCTTGACTGTCCATTTTGTGAGCGGCATTTAAGGTAAGCAGGCGAGCCTGATCAATTTTTATACGAGCTTCAGCTATGCGCTCCAAATTGCCGCCCAGCATTAACAGTGATTTACCAAAGGCTCTGCGGCTCATACCGCGATGAATGGCTAACTCCAGTGCTTTTTCAGCGGCGCCAATACAACGCATACAGTGGTGAATTCGCCCTGGACCTAGGCGGCCTTGGGCAATCATAAAGCCCATACCAGGACCCCCGATAATATGACCCACAGGCACACGTACATTATCAAATATAACCTCACCATGACCATGAGGCGCATCGTAATCGCCGAATACCCGTAACATACGTTCGATTTTAATGCCTGGCGTATCGATAGGTACCAGAACCATCGAGTGCTGTTGATGACGGCCTAAGTTTTCATTTGGGGTGTGAGCCATGAAGATAATAAAGTCAACGTCTGGGTCGCCTAAGCCAGAAGACCACCATTTGCGGCCATTAAGCACAATCTCATTGCCATCAACAATGGCTGTTGCTTCCATATTGGTGGCATCACTTGAGGCAACACCTGGCTCCGTCATGCAAAATACTGAGCGGGTTTTACCGTCTAGTAAGGGCTGTAAAAAACGTTCTTTTTGTTCGGCATTACCAAAGCGCCATAACAGCTCCATATTACCGCTGTCGGGGGCGTTACAGTTGAAGATATTGGGAGCAATAAGGCTGCGACCGGTCAGCTCAGCAATGGGGGCGTAATCAGTAACCGATAAGCCTGCACCCAAAGTATCGTCAGGCAGGAACATATTCCATAGACCTGCGTCTTTCGCTTTTTGACGTAAGGTATAGTATTGTTCAGGCCACCGCCACTGAGTCCAGTCGCCATGATTGTTTGCTTGATGGCTTTGCTGGATAAGTTCAGATTCGATAGGTTCGATTTCGGTTTCGATGAAGTCTTTGGTGCGCTGATAAAATTCTTGGCCACGTTCACTGATATTGAACATAATAAAATCCTTTTTATTGAAGGGGTTAACTGAAATCCTTGGAATTAACTTTACCATTATTTTATGGCTTGCTTGTTATTTGCTTCTGACTCAACAGTATGTATTAGATTATCATTTCCTGCGTTGAATGCCAGTTAAATTACGTTTACTTAGGCATCTATATCTGAAAATTGTTATCATAATAACCCCAAATTTTTAAATCAGTATGTGCCTTGAATAAGACACTTTCTATGACAAAAATCACTTCTAATAAAAGTCAGGCTACTCAAATGAATGCCAATAAAAAACTTGATATAGAGCAACAAGAAATTGTCGCTAAGATGCGTGCTTTAATTACCGAAGTACGCAAACATAATAATGCTTATTATGTTATGGATGCGCCTACTATAAGCGATAATGAGTATGACCAATTGCGCTTGAGCCTTATTGAGCTTGAGGAGCGCTATCCGGATTTAACTCAATCGGACAGCCCTACCGCCAGCGTGGGCGATGATCCTTTACCGTCTTTTTCCCAAGTAAAGCACGATATACCTATGCTATCACTAGGCAACGTCTTTAATAAAGATGACTTGGCGGAATTTATGCGCCGGGTGAATGATAGGCTTAGTGATAAGGATAAGAATCCTAGCTATGAGGTGGAATTGAAGCTAGATGGTCTAGCGGTCTCACTGAAATATCATAACGGGCATTTTGTGAGAGGCGTTACTCGAGGGGATGGTCAGACTGGAGAAGACATTACCCAAAACGTGAGAACCATCAACAATATTCCTTTGGTATTAGAAGCGGCTTTTGATATTGATGTGCTGGAGGTTCGCGGTGAAGTGCTGATGCCTAAGGCTGGCTTTGAGCGTTTGAACCGAGAAGCAAAGCAATCCGAGGGTAAGGTTTTTGCTAATCCGCGTAACGCTGCTGCCGGCAGTTTACGTCAGCTTGATCCTGCGGTGGCGGCCAACCGTCCCTTAGCTTTTTATGCCTACTCAGTGAATCAAGGATTGCCTGAACACATTACTCAGCAATCTGCAGCTTTGGCTTGGTTAAAAGAGATTGGCTTTACCGTTAGTGCGGTAAAAGTAGTCAACAGTGTGGATCAAGTCCAATCGTATTATGAATCAGTGATTGAAACCCGCAGTAGCTTGCCGTTTGAGATTGATGGCATGGTCATCAAAGTGGATGATTTACAGTTACAAAGCCAGCTTGGTCATCTGTCTCGCGAGCCTCGCTGGGCTACAGCTTATAAATTCCCAGCAGAAACAGCCATTACCAAACTCAATGCTATTGAGTGGCAAGTGGGGCGTACCGGACAGATTACCCCTGTTGGCAAGCTTGAGCCGGTACAAGTGGGCGGGGTAACCGTCAGTAATGTCACCCTACATAATATCGGTGAGATTCAGCGTCTCGACGTGCGAGTTGGAGACACTGTCAGTGTGCATCGAGCTGGTGATGTGATTCCCAAAGTTACTCGGGTTTGGCATGAACTGCGCCCTGACGATACGGAAACCGTTACTTTGCCCGAGCATTGCCCAGTCTGTGACTCGCCAGTGGTATTACCTGAAGGGGAGGCTTTGGCACGTTGTACAGGTGAGCTATTCTGTCCGGCTCAGCAGCAAGAAGCCCTTATTCACTTTGTCTCGCGTAAAGCGATGGACATTGAAGGACTCGGAGAGCGCTGGTTGATTAGCTTCTTTGAGCAGGGCATTGTCAAAACTGTGGCTGATATTTACCATTTGCAGGAGCATAAAGCAGAGCTGGTTAACTTTGAAAAGTTGGGTGAAAAATCAGTTAATAATATGCTAACTGCCATTGAACAGAGTAAAAGCACCACTTTATCGCGTTTTATATACGCCATAGGCATTAAAGGGGTGGGAGAGACTACAGCGCAAAACTTGGCTCAACATTTTGGCGATTTAGCTCCGTTAATGGAAGCCAGTATTGAAGAGTTAGAGGCTGTACCAGACATTGGCACCATCACCGCGGAGCTGATTTATAACTTCTTCCGTGCTGAGCACAACGTGGAAGTTATTGAGGCCTTGCAGCAGGCAGGCGTGCATTGGGACAAGGTTGAGCAGGTGGCGTCTGATAATTTGCCGTTAGAGGGTCAAACTTGGGTGATTACCGGAACTTTGGTTGAAAGCGGTATGTCACGTGATGATGCCAAAGCTCAACTGCAAGCCTTAGGTGCTAAAGTTTCAGGCAGTGTTTCGGCCAAAACTTCAGCCCTATTGGCCGGAGAAAAAGCAGGGTCAAAGCTTGCCAAAGCCGAAAGCTTAGGGGTACGCGTGGTGTTAGAAGAGGAGTTCTTAGCTCTTATTAATGCTTAGTCCTTAGCATTGATTGATGCTTAGTTTTTAGCAGCTGTTTGTACTAGGTACACTAACTGTTTGTACTGAATGAACTTATTTTAGGACTGGACATTGGTTAGTAAAAAGCCATCACTTACTAGTGATGGCTTTTTTTATGATAATCGCTGATATGACTTTTTCTAATTAATATTTTGCAAAACAAAAAACTAAAATTGATTTAAAAACTCAATCAAATTAGTGCCACGTGGCATTAATAAAAGCGGTATCATAATACAGTGCACGACTCATAAATCAATTCTCATGGGGCGTGCTTTTTTATTGAATAATTTAACTTATTAGTCTCGCATTTTGTTTTATGGGTCTAACTTTAAGGAACTTTTATGCAATACGACGTTATTGTGATTGGCTCGGGCATGGTAGGAACCTCAATTGCATGGCACCTACAAAAGAACAACTCCAAAGTTTTAGTAATTGATAAAAAAGCCCCAGGTGAAGAAACCTCATATGGTAACGCAGGTTTAATTCAAAGAGAGGCGGTCTATCCAAAAGCTTTCCCACGTGAGATGGGTGAGATTTTTAGAGTGTTGCCTAACACCAGTACTGACATTCGTTATCGTTGGTCTGCTTTGTTTAACTATCAAAGTGCGCTATATCAATATTGGACCAACTCAGTGCCCAAAAAACTAACCAAAATTGAAGATGAATGGGCCACTTTAATTGAGCATTGCACCAGCGAGCATGACGTAATGATTCAAGCGTCAGGGGCCGATGACTTAGTACGCAAAGGCGGTTGGTTTGAGATTTACCGTACACAGAAAAAATACGATGAAGCCATTAAATTGGCTGAACGAGCCGCTACTAAAGGTGTTCAATACAAGCTGCTAACCCCTGAAGAGTTAAAAGAATTTGAGCCAAATGTGAATTTTGACCAATTCATCGGTGGTATTCACTGGCAGAACTCTTGGCAGGTAAAAAACCCAAGTCGCTTGGTAAAAACCTATGCCAAAAGCTTCGAAGCTATGCAGGGTGAAATCAAGCAAGCTGCTGTCAAAAACATTGAGCAAATGGAAGACAAAAGCTGGCAAGTAACCGTTGAAACTAGCGAGGGTGAGTTGGCTACTTATAACAGTACCCATGTGGTGATAGCCGCTGGTCCTTGGTCAACAGAGCTAACCGCTCCATTAGGCTATAACTTCCCACTATTCCCAATGCGTGGCTACCATCAGCATTTCAAAGTTGGCGAAGGCAACCGTATCGGCCACAGCTTGTTTGATGCTGAAAAAGGCTATCTGATGGGTCCGATGGAACAAGGCATTCGTATTACCACCGGTGCTGAAATGACCACTCTAAAAGCTCCAAAAAACTTCGGTCAGCTTGAAGCGGTATTGAAGATTGCCAAAAACGTGCTGCCATTAGAAGAAGCGGTAGAGTCAGAAGCTTGGTGTGGCTCTAGACCTTGTATGGCAGATATGAAGCCGGTTATTGGTCCTGCACCAAGACATGAAAAGCTGTGGTTTGCTTTTGGTCATGCGCATCAAGGCTTTACCTTAGGCCCAGCCACAGGACGCTTGGTAGAAGAGATGATCAATGATAAGCCGTTATACATTGATGCAACTCCATTTAGCGCTGAGCGTTTTGAGCGTTAATTACTCGATGACGTTGTACCAAAGCCAGTGGGGTTGATAAACCTCACTGGTCTTAAAATTCATAAAAAAGAGACGGAATATGCAAAAATTACACAGTGACCAGCGTATGAGTCAAATTGTCATCCACAATGAGACCATCTACCTAAGTGGTCAAGTGGGAAATGCTGATGAGGATATTTCGGCACAAACCTTAACCACTCTAGAAAAAATTAAAGCTTTACTAGAGGAGGTAGGTAGTGACAAATCAAAAATATTATCCGCCACAGTTTGGCTAAAAGATATGTCTGACTTTGCCGCTATGAATGCGGTATGGGATGAGTGGTTTAGCGACGTTGCTCCACCAGCTCGTGCTTGTGGTGAATCTGCCTTGGCCAGCCCTGATTTACTGGTTGAAATAACAGTTATTGCAGCGGCTTAATACTGAGTCTCGACTTTTATTTGAAGTGTAGTTTAAGCAAGAAAATAACCAAAAAAGACAGCCTATTATTAGCGCTGTCTTTTTTTGGTTCAATATTGTAGAGAGTGGGTAAGAGCTGTATGGGTTAATTAGTTAAGACAAACCCATTAGACCGCGCTTATTTAGTAGCGGGCTGAGTTGATTTTACCTCTTCAGCTTTAGGCTGTGGAATAATCTCGATAGGTAAGGTCAAGCCACGCGCAAACTCATGGGCAATGACATAGTCATGTTGGCTAGGTTTGACATTTGGGGTGGTATAAATGATTAACTTCGCCTCACTTTCAGAGAATTTATGGGACAAATAACTGTCACCCAATTGATCCAGTATTTTCTCCAGAGGCTCATTACTGGCCATGCCCACTGTCAAAGTGTGCTGCGCTTGCTCTGGGGTAATGGCTGAGAATTTGGCTTGTGACTTTACCGACTCACCCTCTAACTCAAAGGGATAGTTGAAGTCTTCGGGAGCAATTGGTTTTTGACCTGAATCGATACGGCTCCAATCAATAGATAAGGGCTGGTTGCGAGTAGAGACTTGCCCACTAGCTTCTGCTGCTTCAGTAGCATCAGTCAAATCAGTCAAATCAGTCTCAGCTTCAGATAGGGCTACTGACTCTGTGGATTGTATGGCTTCAGGCTCAGAATTAGAGTTACTACTCGTCTGCTCATTACAGCCAGAAAGCAATACTGTAGAAGCGATTGCCAGAGGTAATGCTAGGGTAGGTAATGGCTTTTTTAGCAGCTGCAGAGGGGACATTGTTTGGGTTTGCCTTTTTTGGATTTGCATAGGAGTCTCAATTATCTATTGTAAATCATTGGCCAATTCGACTAGCTTGATAAATTCAGCTCGGCTATTGGTTTTATCTAACGGGCTATTTAGCCCAGGTTTGGCCAATTGTGCCACTTGTTCATAGGTTAAGTCATTGACGTACTTACTGCCAGTTAGCAGTTGTCCATAGCCTGCGACAGCCATGGCAAATTTAGTCTCTACTGAGGCAGTAGTAACTTTGTTGTCAATAGGAAAGGTTAGTAGCTTTGAAGTCTCTGACTTAGGTGCTTTGTAGCGAATCTTTAAATAGCCAAGTTCGCTGTTATTTTTATTGGTCAATGCTGTCTTTTGATAGCGGCTGGCATCGAGTAGTCCTTTTTGACCTACTGGGGTCACTTCAAATAGAGCCACCACAGATTTACCAGCTCCCAATTCTCCAGCATCAACCTTATCGTTATTAAAGTCCTCTTTGGCCAGTAGTCTATTTTCATAGCCAATCAAGCGCCATTCAGAGACAGCGGCTGGATTAAATTCAAGTTGAATTTTAACGTCTTTTGCCACAGTATTAAAGGTAGAAGACATCTCATCAATCAATACTTTTTTTGCCTCTGATAGTGAGTCGATATAACTGTAGTTTCCATTGCCGTTATCTGCGACTTGCTCCATCATATGGTCGTTGTAATTACCTTGACCAAAACCTAAAGTGGATAAAGAAATACCTTTATCACGATTGCTACGGATAATCTGTAACATATCTTTGACGTTAGAGACCCCAACATTAAAGTCGCCATCGGTGAGCATTAAGATGCGGTTAATGCCGTTTTTCTTGAAGTTTGCTTCGGCTTGTTGATAAGCCAGCTTAATCGCCGCTTCACCATTGGTTGAGCCATGGGCACTTAAGTTATCTATGGCGTTGAGAATTTTTTGAGTTTGATTGCCGGGGGTTGCGGGTAATACCACTTCAGTATTCCCAGCGTAGGTAATCAGTGTGATGGTATCTTGCGCTCGCAGCTGTTTAGTCAGTATTTTAAGGCTAGATTTTGCTAGTGGCAGTTTATCACTGCTATTCATTGAACCAGATACATCCACCAAAAATACTAAATTGGCTGCTGGTTGATTTTGTTTGGCAGTGAGTACGTCTTCTGCCTTGATGCCTACTTTTACAATCCGATTGGTGGCATGCCAAGGTGATTTGACCACCTCTGTGCTGACTAAGAAGGGGGCATTACCCTGCTTTTTTGCATTTTTAAAATCATAATTGAAGTAGTTAATCAGCTCTTCGACTCTAACAGCATCAGTAGGAGGCAGGCGTCCATTATTTAAAAAACGGCGTACGTTGGCGTAGCTGCCAGTATCGGTATCAATGCTCAAAGTAGCAAAAGCTTGTTCGTGAGTGGCATTCACCGCATTGTGTTTAATTTCTGCATATTTCTCAGAGTTCTGCGTAGAAGATATGGTATAAGCAGAGCGAATATGAGTCGGCGCTGCCATTCGCTCATACGTTGCATCAGAGGCAACAACTACAATTGGTGCCGCTTCTACAACTTCTACAACTGGAGAATGAACCGTTGTCTTGCTAGGCTCATCGCTGTTGGTAATATCTTGCTGTGCGCTACATCCACCGAGTACAGATAAAGTTATGGCGGTCAACGAGGTTAGCAATAAAGGTCGCTTACATAATGATAATGATGTCATAGTCAATCCTTGTCTATTTTAATGCAATAGGTTTTGTTGTTATTAATCTAGAGATTATATAAAGCTTAAGATGAACTTCTATAACGCTTAAAGCCAACAGTCATATACTCTCATCATCTTTAGGTAAGGTAGAGGCAATTGCAATAAACTCATAAAAAACTTGTTCTGCTTACAATCGTAATATGATTTTAGTTAAATTACGAGATAAACTAATGGCATTGATTAAATAAATACTAAATTTTATATCATAGTTGGTTTACTGTGACTGTTTTTAGCTGTAGTTTTAACTATTGTTTTATTAGCGACTATTATTCACATTTTGTGAGACAGTAATCTAAGTTACGAATAACTAAGGAGATTTTATGGCAGGTGGTAGTCTATTAATGTTACTCGATGATATTAGTTTGATTATGGACGATGTAGCAACTATGACCAAAGTCGCCGCCAAAAAAACGGTTGGGGTATTGGGTGATGATCTAGCGCTAAATGCTGAACAGGTAAGTGGGGTTAAGCCCAGTCGTGAGCTGCCTGTGGTTTGGGCAGTGGCTAAAGGCTCTTTTGTAAATAAATTAATCCTCGTACCTGCCGCACTTGTAATTAGTTTTTTCGTGCCCTGGCTTATTACGCCATTACTTATGGTCGGAGGCTTATTTTTATCTTTTGAAGGGGCTGAAAAAGTGGTTCATAAGTTTTGGCCAAGACTTTTGCCCGATGATGAAGAGCAGCAAGCACGGGTAGCGGCAAATGCTGATGAAAGCGTTGACCTAGTTGCAATGGAAAAAGAAAAGGTAAAAGGAGCGATCCGTACCGATTTTATCTTATCTGCTGAAATTGTGGTTATTAGTTTAGGTACCATGACTGCCGCAAGTTTGGTAGATAAAAGTTTAGCACTTTCAGTTATTGCAATTGCAGTTACTATTGGTATTTATGGCCTAGTTGGTTTTATTGTTAAAATTGATGACATAGGCCTGCATATGATGCGCAAGCCAGGAGCCAGTAATACTACTCAAAAAATAGGCCAGTTTTTGCTATCTGCCGCGCCTAAGTTAATGAAAGTATTAACTATCGTAGGTACGCTAGCGATGTTCTTAGTAGGCGGTGGTATTATTGTTCATGGTGTGAATAGCTTAGAACATGCAGTAGAAGACCTTGCTGACTTAACTGGAGTATTTGAAGGCTTGTCTGCGAACCTATTAAATGGGGTTATCGGTTTTGCTATTGGTTTGGTTGTTTTATTTATTGTCACGATGATCAAAAAGATGCGTTCAAACGCTCATTAACACAGAAGGGTTCAGTCAGACTAGTTAAGACTGAGCCTAATATTTAGCACTATGTAATCAGAATGCTTATTAAATGTCATGAGCTCAACCTAACCAACATAACTGAGCAATAGCACTTCAATAAAAGACAATATAAAAAAAGGCCACTTATATATAAGTGGCCTTTTTATTGTTATTAACATTTACTATTTGCCATAGAAAAATCATTTATAGCAAATAGTACTTTAAGCAACGGTTCTAAAACAATTAACTCTCATTATTACTATCAGAGGTATTATCTGCCTGAACCTGCTTCTTTTGCTCTTCTTTAGTCTTACGACTACGTGCTTTTGGCACTTTAGGTGAAGTCAGGTTTAGTAGACCAGTTTGGGGTAGAAGCTGCTCAGAGATGTTTTCAATCATGCTCTTATAAGTCTCAATGCTGGTCTTATTTGAAGCAGTAGCTGAACTATCTTGAGCTTCAGACTTTGCATCTTGCAATACCTCAGAGCTCTCGTCACCAACTTCATCTGCCTGTGGTTCATCGACTAGAGCTGTGGCAGGCTGCTCTAAGCCTTGAGCGACTTGCTGCTTAGGAGTGCCAGAAGTCAGTCTTTGAGCTGCAGAGATTAGCAGATCTGAAGGCTGACTCATGGCTTTTAAGAAAGCGGCCTCTGTCTGACCAGACTGAATAATATCTAGACCCTCTTGTCCTAGCACTTGGTTAACAAAACCACCAACATTTAACGTCAGTAGGCTTGCCATTGATGCCTTAGAGGTTGAGCTGTCAGTCTTCTGTACTGCTTCTACTGCAGTTTTAGCTTCTGGAGCGGGCTCCTGATCTGCTTTTGTAGTAGCAGCCTTAGCCTCAGCTATGACGGCAGACTCTACTTCTACTTCAGTAGTGCTATCGGCTGCTGGTGCAGTATAGTCCGGGTGTTGACCACGAGGGTCATTCGACGCACGGGCACCAATAGGAGTTGGCTCTACTTCTGTCTTGCCTTGCTCGACATTATGAGCAGCTACAGCAGAGGTCATCTGGGCGAAGCGCTCTAAATAGCTAGGAGACAATGACTGATAGCCATAGTTTACAAAGCTAAAGGCTTGAGCCACATTAGCGCTATTTTTCTTAGCCGTCTTACGTTTAGCAGCAGGCTTAGAGTGACCTCCTGAGGTTTCTTTGTGCGCATTTAGGGCAGCTAAGAAACAGGTGATAACCCCGTCTTTGGCCAAACGCATACTGGGCTGTGCCAGATGAGTATGAATAAACTGACCAACGGTACCAGTAATAGCAGCTGCTGGTGTCGCTTGAGCTTGCTCAGTGTCAGCTACTTCTTCGCTCTGCTTCATTAAAGAGGCTTTGATTAAGCGAGGATCATTGCTGGCTTGACCAAACTTCTGTGCTGCCACATAACGATCCGCAAACAATTCACTTGTGTCGAAGCTTAAGCTACTGTTATCGCTTTCAGTCTCATTTTCTTGAGCGGGTTTCGTTGCGACTGGTTTGGTTTTTTGCTTAGCCGTTTCGACTTTCTCTTTTGCCGGTTCTTCAGCCACTTTTTCAGCTTTAGCAGCCGCGGTATCATCGGCCTGTTTCGTTTCAGTTTTAGCTGCTTTTTCAGTGACTTCTGACTTAGCCGGCTTTTGCTCTTCAGCTTTAGTTTGCTGTGCTTCAGCTTTGCTTTGCTGCATTTCAGCTTGATCAGCTTTTCCAGGATCTGATTCAGCTTTGGCTGCTACTTCTACATTTTTCTCTGCAGCAGTTTTTGGCTGTGCTTTGGCGGCAGCTTTCTCATCTGACTTAGCAGAAGCTGTAGCATCAGTTTTATCTGATTTGTCAGATTTAGCCTCACTAGCTTGGTCGGCTTTTGTATCGTCCAATGAGATGTGAACCACTTCTGGTTTCTTCAGCGTTATTTCAGCTTCGGTTACTCTTAAGTTCACTTCATTAGGATCTACCTGACGCTCATTTTGTGAACGGGCGCCGTTTTTATCAGAGCCTTTGTTTTTGTCCTCTTGCTTTGCGCGCTGGTCTTGATTGCTGCTAGAAGACTTGCTGTGTGGTTGCTTGGTCTCACCACGCTCAATTGGACCACGTGATTCACGTTTGCTGTTAGGCTCACGTTTTGGCAGTTCTTTAGCGCTAGTATCACTCTGTTGACTCGGGACAGAAGGTTGAGCATCAGATTTGTCTGTCTGCTGAGTCGACTTTTTGTCGTCTTTTTCAGGTTGGCGACGACGGCTTTCTGACTTAGCTCGTTTGTCGTATTTGTTACGACTTCTACTACTGCGTGAGCGACGACGATCTTTGTCATTATCACTTTCTGTACTGCTATCATCTTTACTTTCGGTCTCAGTCTGTGTAGCCGGCTCAGTTGCCACAGTAGCAGACTCAGGAGTAGGAGCAACAGGAGTTGTACTTACTTGACCAAAAGCACCGCGGCTTTGAGCGCCGGTATTGACGATGGCTTCAATGGCTTGAGCCGCATCGGCACTGCTGACAGTGGCTGACATTTGCGCTTGTGGGGTTGGCGCAAATAGGTTGGATAACCAAGCCACAGCGGCAGGTTTGGCCTGTTCTACTTGGGCTTGTTTTTGAGTTGCTGGCGCTTGTGCAGGGGTGGCTACTGGCTCAGTTGCAGCAGGCTTGCTAGCTGCTCTTTTGGTTTGATCCGAGCTGGGCTGGCGTGGCTGACGAGTAGGCTGCTGCTCAGGACGTTCTGCTTCAGCAGTTTGCCAGTCTACTTCATAGCCTAGGTTACTAGACTCTTGTTGCTGAGTATCGGTCACACGCTCGTAGCTTGCTGGAGCAAAGCCATGATGGTTAAAGTGTAGATTGAAGTTAGGCGACTCTAGATGCGCGTGCGGCAAAATAGTGATGCGGGTACCACTGTCTTGCTCTAGGTACACTAAGCTTTCGCGCTTTTCGTTCAACAAGAATGCAGCGATATCGGTTGGTACTTCAGCTTGTACTTCACCATGACGTTCTTTTAGCGCCGTTTGCTCAATTTGACGCATAATTGACAGAGACAGTGAGCGTAGGTCACGAATCATGCCATTACCATGACAGCGAGGGCAGATGTAACCCGTTGACTCTTCTAGTGAAGGACGCAGACGTTGACGGCTCATTTCCATCAAGCCAAAGCGCGAAATCTCACCAAATTGAACACGCGCACGGTCGTATTTGGTGGCTTCAACCAAGCGTTTTTCTACGTCCTTTTGATGCTTGCTATCGTTCATATCAATGAAATCGATAACAATCAGGCCACCCATGTCACGCAGGCGTAATTGACGCGCAATCTCATCGGCCGCCTCTAAGTTAGTATGGTAGGCGGTCTCGGCAACGTCAGCACCTTTGGTAGATTTGGCGGAGTTAATATCGATAGAAACCAAGGCTTCTGTTTGGTCAATAACAATTGAACCACCAGAGGGTAGGCGCACTTCACGTTGATAAGCGGTCTCAATTTGGCGCTCAACGTTGAAGCTTGAGAACATAGGCTCAAAGTCGGTATATTTGCGTAGCTTGTCGATTTGAGTCGGCATAACCGCTTTTATAAAGGTTTCAGCTTCAATAAAAGCTTCTTCATTATCAATCCAGATTTCGCTAATATCATCACGCAGATAGTCGCGCACAGCACGAGTCACCACCCCAGCTTCTTGATGCACTAGGCGAGGTGAGGCGTATTTTTTGTTTTGATCTTGAATGGCATTCCAGATGTTCAGCAGATGGTTTAAATCGTGTTGCAAGTCTTCTTGAGTCTTGCCAATACCAGCAGTACGTACAATAACGCTCATGCCTTTTGGTAGATCTAAATTGCCCAGCATACGCTTCATGTCTTCGCGTAATTTGCCAGAGATCTGACGTGAGATACCGCCGCCTTTAGGGTTGTTTGGCATTAATACCAAATAGCGGCCAGCCAAAGATACATAAGTGGATAGGGCTGCGCCTTTATTACCGCGCTCTTCTTTTTCGACTTGAACGATAAGCTCATCGCCTTCTTTGATTAGCTTACGGATATTCTCTTCACGAGGGTTGCCTGATAGGTATTCGCTGGCGATTTCGCGTACAGGCAAGAAGCCTTGACGCTTTGAGCCATACTCGACAAAGACTGCTTCTAAAGAGGGCTCGACGCGGGTAACGTGACCTTTATAGATATTGGCTTTTTTTTGTTCGCGGGTACGGTTCTCAAGATCGAAGTCATAAAGATGGTTGCCTTTACATAAGGCAACACGAACTTCTTCGTTGTGAGTGGCGTTAATAAGTATGCGTTTCATTGCTGTGTCCTAGTTAGGTCATGACACACAATGGCTGATACTTAGAAGGTAAGCTTGAGCATGAAGAGAGCTGAAATGTAAGCTTTCTATTTTAATAACGCATTTTTCTGATAAAACAGTAAAGCTGACGCTATGTTATGAGTAAGCAGACCAAGGATAAGAGCTTGTAAGCAAACTTTGTTTAGGTATTATTTATTTAAGCGTTACGCAGGTAGCAGTTAGTTTTAGCCTCCCGCTGTATTTAAGTTTGCAGCTTGTGATGGCTCCCAAGATATATAAAGCTAAAGGGCTCTTGAAAGGCACAATTCTTACTTGATGTCTGTCATCAGTATTCGCTGCTTTTTTCAGCTTCAGTTAATTAGAAACTGTCCTACGTTAATGCTTAAGGTTGAAAGTAGTCATAATTAAGGCGTTTCGAGCTGAACTATTTAATGCTGATAAGGAGAGGTGTAAGGTCATCCTTATGTCATGCTGGTGTGACTCACTAACTTATATTGTCATTAGTAAAGGGTCAGTGACCAGAAAGATCGTCTGTCTTAATTATATAAACTTAATCAATTAAATTTAAAAATCCTAAAGTTTTATCTCATTATCAATTTAGAGCTCAATTCGACGGGGCGTACTTGGCAAATAACGGCTTTTTCATTATGACAAAAAGCAAAATCTATTGAGTGTTCCATTACAGTTATTTGACCGTCAATTGGCAGAATTTGGTCTTAAATATTCATGCTTATTACCAGTAATTCTAAGGGGTAGCTTAGATTTATTCTGGGTAAGTTGTAAATTTACACAGTTTGACTAGCGGCTACGTTAGGCACTGGGCTTTCAATAATTAGCAGTGGCTTTGGGCCAAAGCTATTATATTTCTAAGATATTAGAACATTGTGTACATGTTAAATTTACATGGGGTGTGGTGCCAAGTCGGCAAAAGGAAGTTGTAAGCTCCTAAACCACCTACCCAAAATCATTGTTTATAAAAATAACGTTGTGGGCTGACTTTATATTCTCTACAGAATACTTAACAAGATACTCATTGCTATACAGTTATGCTGTTGCAAATACAGATCAAATAATGGTGTCATCGAGTGAAATTACAAAAGGGCCATAAAAATAGGCGTTTATTCATAACAATACACGAGACACAAAGTCAACGTGTTAGACTATACCAAATCTTTTGCCAAACACCTAACAAAATATGTCAAAATCAAATCGAAATTACGAGAAAACTGCAGAAAAAATGAACCATAAAAACCCAAAAATAGAGCAAGACCTAGACGGTCTAATGGCCAGTGTTGGCGTTGAACCTACCCAAGTTAGACGTCATTCCACCAAGGCTCGACCCCAAAGTGCTGATGAAGATATCAAGGATTTTGGCCAAGTGAATCACCTTGAAGTGACCCGTAATCAACATGGACAAAGAATAGATAACTTTTTATTAGCGCGTCTAAAAGGCATGCCACGTGCGCATATTTACAAAATGATTCGCTCCGATGAAGTGCGTATCAATAACAAGCGCTGCAAACCTTATGACAATCTTGAGCGGGGTGATGTGGTGCGCATTGCTCCTGTGAGATTGGCCACTCGAAAGAAACCTGTCATTAGTGCCGACTTCGCTAACAGCTTACTTGAGCGTGTGGTGTTTGAAGATGAAGGGCTGATGGTGCTTAATAAGCCGTCAGGCATGGCGGTACATGGTGGTAGCGGATTAGATTTCGGTGTGATTGAGGCCATGCGTGAGGCGACCAATAAAAAGTACTTAGAGCTGGTACATCGCATTGATAAAGATACTTCAGGCTTGCTGATGATTGCCAAGAAGCGCTCAACACTGAAAGCTTTGCAAGAGCGTCTGCGCGAAAAGACCATCCAGAAGCATTATCTATGTATAGTCAAAGGGCAACCGGCATTAAATGATATCAGTATTGATGCGCCTTTATTACGCTACACCCTTGCTAGTGGTGAGCGCCGAGTGAAAGTAGATAAAGGCAATCCGGATGCCAAATCTAGTCAAACAAGCTGTAAAGTCCTAGCCCGCTTTGAGATTAATGGCGAGCCAGTTAGCTTAATAGAGGCCATGCCGCATACGGGACGTACCCATCAAATTCGCGTTCATTTGGCTTATTTAGGTCACCCCATTTTAGGAGACGATAAATACCATATTGATGACAAATCTGCTGTGCGCCGCTTGTGTTTGCATGCCTGGAAATTAGATGTGCCTGACTATGAGGAGATCAAGGCACCGCTACCTGAAGACATGCAGTCGCTGTTGCCTGCAGATTTTAAGTTAGATTAAGTCTGGCTATTGAAGGGTTGGAGTACTATGAGTGAAGTTGCCACTAATGCTGAGCATGACTTAAAGCAAAAGTCGCTGATTATCTTTGATTGGGACGGCACCTTGATGGATTCGATTGGCTTGATTGTAAAATCTATGCATGTTGCTGGCGAGGCCAATGGGTTTTATACCACTGATGAAGAGGTTAAATCTATCATTGGCTTAAGCCTTATCCGCGGGATACAGATTTTGTATCCACAAGCTACTACAGAGCAGCACTTGGCGATTCAGCAAAGTTATGCCGATTATTATATTTATAACAGCACCTTACCTAATCAGCCACATTCGCAGCTTTTCGATGGTATAGAAGCCATGCTGCAGCAGCTCAAAGCACAGAACAAACAGCTGGCAGTAGCGACCGGTAAAAAGCGGGCAGGACTTGATAGGGTCATGGATTACTCACAAAGCCGTCACTATTTTGTCAGTAGCCGCTGTGCGGATGAGTCTGGCTCTAAGCCAAACCCACAGATGCTACAAGATATCCTGCAAGAGACGGGTTATCAGGTGAGTGATGCAGTCTTTATTGGCGATAGTATCCATGATATACAAATGGCAAACCAATTAAACATGACCTCTATTGCCGTAAATTATGGGGCGGCTAATCCGCAAGTGCTTGCCGCAGAGAATCCGACCTATCAGGTGGACAGCCCCTCGCAGTTAATCGAGTTGTTAACAGCGGATTAAGCTTTATTAAATTTACTGTTTTGTAGGGAGCTGATCCTGGTTACGGCTCCCGATTTATTTTTTCACGAACTTTTATGTGGTTTTTTACGAACCTTTATAACTCACCCTTATAACACACCTTTATAATAGGCCGAACTGCTTCGGTATAACTGATTTAGCTTTGCTGACTTGCTATGACTCACTCTAATTTTAAAAATAAACTTCAAGCCTATATTCATTTGACCCGCTTTGATAAGCCTGTGGGCATTGAGCTATTGTTATGGCCCACGCTTTGGGCAGTGTTCTTAGCTGCTTTTGGCGACGCTTTAATTAAGGCGCCTGCTAAGGTAACCGCATTGCCTAGTGTGTTACCTTCTTGGTCGGTACTGCTAATTTTTGGGTTGGGGGCTATATTGATGCGGGCAGCGGGCTGTGCCATCAATGATTTTGCAGATAGAAAAGTGGATGGTTCGGTCAGCCGCACTAAAGGACGGCCATTAGCTGAGGGCAGACTGTCAGCAAAAGAGGCGATGGCTGCCTTTTTGGTTCTGTGTCTTATCAGTGCTAGCCTGTTATTTTGGCTACCAATTGAGGTCTTTTACTGGTCTATAGGGGCGGTAATACTGGCTTTTATTTATCCCTTTATGAAGCGATTTACCCATTTGCCTCAGGTTTTCTTGGCTGCCGCATTTGGTTGGGCTATCCCTATGGCTTATGTCGCTGTGCAAGGCTATCCAGATATCTGGTGCTGGCTGCTGTTTATTGCTTATATGTGCTGGACGGTGGCTTACGACACTCAGTATGCTATGGCTGATCGTGAGGATGATCTAAAAATTGGGGTTAAGTCCACAGCGATATTATTTGGGCGCTATGATGTACTGATTATCTCTTTATTACAGACGGCATTCTTGGCTCTCATGGGTGTGGTTTTTTATCATTATTTTTCAGACACAAGCCTAGGCTTAGTTCCTGTTTATGCCTTGGGATTAGTCGCTATTCTGTTTGCTCAGCAAAATAGAGCTTGTGCTACGCGTGTGCCTATGGCTTGTTTTAAAGCCTTTTTGGCCAATGTCTGGGTAGGACGCTATGTATTTTTAGTGGTGGCTTTAAGTAGTTTTTGGATAGAGTTTAACGGCCTAACTTAACTTTTTTATTTATGAGATACGCTCATGGCGAAACCTTTTAAAACCACGCCTTTTAAGACCGCTTTAGACGACAAAACTTCACTAGAAGCAAAGCAGAGGTTTGAACAGAATCTGCTAAAAGAAGGGCTTACTCGGCAACAAGTAATCGAAATGGAACGCAGCTTAGCCAAATTCGCCAATGCTATGGATTCTCTGGTGCGTATTCCTTTTACTAAGCAAGGGGTGGGAGCAGATGCTGCCTTATCCACAGTGCCTATTGCCGGTGATGTGGCAGGACTGCTCTTGACCAGCTACGCCTTTATGTTAGGAAGAAAGCTGGGGGTGCCGGCCAAAAAACTAACGCCTGCGGTTAGACTGGCCTTAATTGACTTAGTGGTAGGCGTGGTTCCGGTTGCAGGCCCGGTTATGGATATCTTTTTGCGGCCCAGTCGCAAAACCTTGGAGATTGTACGAGAGCATATGCAACTAGAATATGGGATACAAGAAACTGCCCATATTGACCGTCCTTTTATGCACCAATCTCTACAAAAAAAGCAGCAACAGTCAAAGTTTTGGCGAAACCCAGTAGTATCTTGGTTTTACTTACATGTGCCCGATATTCTAGGCCTAATTGTATTGGTTTTATTGGCGGTAGCAATCTGGACTTTAGGGGTTTGGTTTATCGGCTTATTCACCACTAACCCCTAGCTAGGACCTGTCAGTTTTAACCCCCAATTTTTTGATAAATAGGCTTTGACTACTGTACTTAAGCTTTAAGCTACTGCGGTTTAAGGATTTCAGATTCTGTATTGACCGCATCAAATTTAGATCTTTGATTTTCATAAAACAAATCAATGCTAGAGCCGCCACCATGAGTAACCAACTCAATAGAGCCATCTGTGGAACGGTAAGTGGGATTGTTACCTTGTCCGGTGGGGGCGGTTAGTAGTACACGCTTACCAGAGGGTAATCTTAAGTCTGCTTGTAAGGTAGCGGTAGCAGAAGTTTGGAAAGTCACATGGATACTTCGTCCCTTGCTGTCTTGGTACTCAACATCTGTGACCTGAATTTCTGAAGCAGGGGGCACCTCTTTTGAGCTGCTTGTCTCTAAACTGCTTGACGAGGGTTCTGTCTGCGCCGACTCTTGCAGCTCAGACGCTTGGATAGGGTCGACCTCACTAAGCTCTGTTGTATTTTCTGCAGTTTGTCCTTCTATCACTGTTACTGACTGAGCGTTATTAGGGTCATTATCTAAGCCCGTAATGCTGGATGTTTCAACAGCGTTTGAGGCTTCAGCGGCCTGTTTGTTGACCTCATCCTGAGAGTCACTTGAGGGTTGGCAGGCCGTTAAACCCACTAGTCCTCCAAGCAAAAGAGCAGGTAGTAGCATTTTTGGATTAGTGTTAACAAACAAGGAGTGAGCCATATTTTACCTCTTTTTATAAAACCAGACTATGAAACCAGACAAATTCATAAAATAAAATAAGTCTGCCAAACCAACTAAAACCCGATATCAGTAATTTTATTAATAGTCTTTCAAATTGATGTTGTTAGTATTGACAGTACTTTGTTTATTAGGGATAACGGATTATGGATAACTTTATAAGTGTTCCTAAAGTTAACCACAGCCTAGCGCTAGACACAATTAACCTGGTTTAAGATGTGTATGAGTTATTTAGCTGTTTCTGTCTGAGTGTAGGCAAGAAGCTTGTTTTGTTAGGTTGTTTGGTTGTAGATATAGGTTTATATATTGACAGTTAACACCAAGCGGCGACCACCCGCATGATTGCGGTGCTCACACAAATAGATACCTTGCCAAGTGCCCAATCCGAGCTGACCGTCGATCAAAGGGATATTAAGGCTAACACCGAGCATCATGCTCTTAAAGTGTGCCGGTAGATCATCTGGTCCCTCTAATGTATGACGATATTGCGGCTGGTCCGCGGGGGCAATTTGATTTAACCAATCCTCTGTGTCTAGGCGAACATCGGGATCTGCATTTTCATTCAGGGTTAAACTGGCGGAAGTGTGCTGTAAAAATAAATTTACCATTCCTGCCTTTGCGCCCTGTGGCAGAAGTTCATTGAGCGCTTGCCGTATATGAGGGGTAATAATATGGATGCCACGAGCATAGGCAGGGAGGATTAAGGTAGTTTGATAAAAGGCCATAAGTAACCCCTGTAATAAATAATATGTGGTCTAAAAAAATTAGCCTAAAAATATTTTACAAAAAATATCAAGCTACTAAGACCTTATAATTTAAAAAAACCACTGTCTAATAAGTACTGTGCTTGAGAAAGTTTACTTTTTACGGTGCTGTTTACAGACTGGAGAGTATCTGCCGAAGTCGTTCCGCTTTGATACTGCTGGTTTGCTGCTTTCTCCAGTCGATCTAGACAGTCGTCTATTAGCTGCTGAACTCGAGCAATTTTTTGTTGTAATAAGGCTTGCTGGTGTGAAGAGATAACAGTTGTGGGCTCGTTTTTTTCCGTAGCACTACCGGTATTGGTCTGTACAGTACTACGCAATAGACTGGGTAGGGCCTTAGTCAATATCTGATCAAAGGCAGAGAGGTTTACCGCACTGGATAACAAAGCTTCACTATAGGCTATGGTACTCTCTGCAGCGAGGGTTAGCTGTCCCAATTGCATTATCAATTCTGTGCCAAAGTAATCGGCATGGTCTGCCAAAGATATTTCACTAGGGGCTATTAAGTCACAGTCGGCAAGGTAGTTGTGACCAAGCTCAGCCAATAATTCTGAGGTGGGTAGCTGCTTGAGCTCACTAAGCTCCATCTCAGGGGCTTTTAGATTGTGTAAGCTATCATTGCTCTGTGCTTCAGGGTGAAACTCACCATATACTGATTGCAAATAGCTACGGTTGGCTAAGATATTGCTAGCTACCTGCTGTTGCCCATCAGTTTGGACCCGCTGCATAAACTCAAGCATTGAAGTAAGTTGGCCATAGGTAATGTCTTGGCTGGTCAAATTATTCTGACTGTCTATAATGGTATTTTCAGCATAGTCTGAGTCTAAAGCTAGATAATCATCGATAATCTCACCGAGTCGAGAGCCGGCCAGCTTATCCACCGTAAAACGCTGGTCTGGGGCTAGTTTTACTGTTATGAGTGCCAGATACTGGCTGTGAATCTTACCCAGTAGCTGACGAAAGCTAATGGGCAGAGCAGGGTGGTTTCGGTATTGGTCGATATTATTAGCGATTTGTAGCTGCTCTACCGAAGCTTGGGCTGTCTGCTGATTTTTAGTCGTGCTATTATTGCCCAGATACTTAGGAGTGGGCTGACTATTACCTAGAAGCTTTTGTTTTGAGCGGCCACTGATGACAAATACCGTAGGCACAATAACAATTAGGCTTAAGATTAGGAGTAGTAGCGGATAGGACATAACAAGGATAACTTCTTTAAGTGGCTGTTTATGTGGCTGGGATAATAGCATTGAATTCAATGGCTAAAAAAATAGCCAGACTCGCAAGCTTTATTCTACCGCTACTGAATGTATAATAGTGATCCAGAGTAAGGCAGATAAAGCTTTTGAGACTGGCTAACGGTACTAAAGCCCTTACAGGGAATTAGTGGCCTATAATTACTGGCTTACGCGAGTTTGGTAATCACCAGTGCGTGTATCAACACGTACAATTTCGTTTTGCTGAACGAATAAAGGTACACGAACCACAGCCCCAGTTTCTAGACGAGCAGGTTTACCACCACCGCCTGAAGTATCACCACGTACGCCTGGATCTGTTTCAACAATCTCTAGCTCTACGAAGTTTGGTGCGGTTACTGATAAGGGCACACCGTTGAATAAAGTGATGGTACATAAATCGTTACCATTTTCTTTTAACCATTGCTTAGCATCGACCATTGCATTAGCATCAGCTTGTAATTGCTCAAAGGTCTCAGGGTGCATGAAATGCCAAAACTCACCATCGTTATATAGGTAGTTCATTTCGGTATCAACAACATCCGCAGCTTCCAAGCTTTCCCCTGATTTGAAGGTTTGCTCTAGTACTTTACCAGTACGCAAATTACGTAGTTTGACACGGTTAAAAGCCTGGCCTTTACCTGGCTTAACAAATTCGTTTTCGATAATGGCACAAGGATGGCCATCAAACATAACTTTTAGACCGGCTTTAAATTCGTTAGTTGAAAAACTTGCCACAATATTGCTCCTGATACATTTCAAATTAATGACAAAAAATCAAATATGTTGAGTCCCATGATAAACCATTTACCCAAACAAAAAAACAGGCAAATCCCTATTACACCAATAGTTACTGGCTCATCTGAGATTAACTCGAAGGAGAATTCTAAAGGTGGGGACAGTAATGAGGTTATAACTTGGCAAACACAAGTAGCAGATGTTATTACAGATATCGATCAGTTGCTAGTTATTTTGGAATTAACTCACATAAAGTCTGAGCTTTATATTCCTGAAGGCTTTGGTTTAAGGGTGCCTAGAGGCTTTGTTGCCAAGATGAAAAAGGGCGATGCTAATGACCCTTTATTACTTCAAGTATTACCCAATAAGCTGGAACAAGTCAAGGTTAGTGGCTATGTTGCTGACCCTTTAGCAGAAAATGAGCAAAATCCTACTCAAGGCTTATTACATAAATATCACTCTCGCGTCTTAGTGACAGTCACCGGTGCTTGCGCCATTCATTGCCGATATTGCTTTAGACAACACTTTGATTATCAAGCTAATTTACCAAAATCAGAACAACTTGATGTTATTAAGGCGTATATTAGTCAGCATCCTGAAGTTCGTGAAGTGCTGCTTAGTGGGGGGGACCCCTTAAGCGTTTCAAATCGACGGTTGTTTTTGTGGTTGGAGGCTTTAGAAGCTTTGCCTCAAATTAGCACCATTCGAATTCATACCCGTTTGCCTATTGTCATTCCTGAGAGATTAGACCCAGAGCTTCTATCGCGTTTGGAAGCCAGTCGCTGTCGTATTGTCATGGTGGTGCATACCAATCATGCCAATGAGATAGATGAAAATACCGCTCAGTACTTACTGCAAGCCAAACAAAAAGGCATAACTTTACTGAATCAAACGGTATTGCTGGCAGGTATAAATGATAGCGTGGCTGTCCAAGTTGCGCTTAATGAACGGCTGTTTGCAGCAGGGGTATTGCCTTATTATTTGCATCTATTGGATAAAGTAGAAGGGGCAGCCCATTTCGATATGGCCAAGCAGCAGGCGGTTGAGTTGTATTGGCAAATGCTAGAGCAGCTTCCAGGCTATTTAGTGCCAAAACTGGTGCAGGAGTTACCCAATAGACCCTTTAAGACCCCAGTTGATTTGTATCAGCACTAGATGGGAGATTAACAATTAATAGCTGGCTCTTAGCGCTTGATATGAAGACTGGGAGCCTAATATTTAATACTTACAATAATAATTTACCTGCAATTATAACCTCTATCTGAAAAAGTGAGTTGATAATGTTGAATTTTAATGGTGCAAAGATAAATGCTCCAAGCACGATTATTGCTACTTGTTTTGGCAAAAAACTAACTGGGCTGCTGTTGATATCGTTTTTAGCCGCGTTAAGTAGTGGCTGCACGCCGACCCCACCTGATCACCGAGCGCAGGTTACGGCTCCAATATATGAAGCGGGTGATGCCAGAAATGGGGAAAAGTTATATGAAGAGCTGTGTAGTCAATGCCATACTTTAAGGCCAGGCAGTAATAAAAAAGGCCCGCAGCTGGTTGGGGTATATATGGCGCCCTCAGCACAGCTGAAGGATTATAAATATAGTGAAGCTATGGAGCAGGCAAATTGGGTATGGGACGCCGATACCTTAGATTCTTATATTAAGGATCCAGAAGCGGTGCTAGCAGAAACAAAAATGTTGTCAGATCCAATTCCGAGTGCTGAAGACAGACAAGATATTATTGCGTATTTATCCACTCTAGGTCGTGATGCCCCACCTGTAGCTGAAGAAGAAAAATAAATAACAGTTGAGTTCTAAATAATTATTTCGCTAACAAAGGGTAGGGGTTGACTGCACCTGATTGGGTGTAAATGCCATAGTGTACATGAGGCGGGGTACCTTGGGCATTACCGCTGTCACCCACATAACCAATGATATCGCCAGCTTCGATCCAGTCCCCAGGCCTAATATCCGCAAAGTCTTGCAGATGAGCATAATAGTGGCTGACCCCGCCCGGGCCCAATACAGTCACTACATTGCCCCCTAACGAATTGTTACCGACTTTGCGGACTATACCTGGGGTGGTGCTATAAATAGGCGTATGGCGTGCAGCAAAAATATCTATCCCTTCATGACTGCGACCGCCACTTCTAGCCGCTCCCCAAGTATCCGTTAAATGTGCCCCTTTAATAGGGTTAGGCAAGCTATTGGGCGCAGGCGGCGCTTGCTGTATAAGCTTACTATATTTGATAGAGCTGGTGACATATCGTGTCAACTCTTGGCGAATATCGGCAGAATATAGATAGGCCAGATAGCCTACGCTCAGCAGTAGAGTTACTTTTATTAAGCGGGTAAAAAATCTGACAAAGCTATTGGGCTGTGACGGTTTTTTTGGATTGAAAGAAGGGGTGGGCATAAGCAGCAATCACCGTTAATGTCTAATATCATAAGGTTTCATATAAGGGTTAGGTTGGCCGATAACTTTGAGTAATAACAGAACTGACTATACAGCTGACTATAAATGAAAAAAAGACCGTGCCCTGAGCGACGGTCTTTTTTTTGACTTGATAATATAACAGCTATTTATTGTGACGGTGGCTATCAGCATGGTTTTGAGCCATACGTTGCTCTAAGGTTAGCTCAGCATCGCGAACACGAGGGTCGTCCTCATGAGCTTCGTCGAAATCAGTTTGGTCAACCTGCTCATCTACAGTCTGCTGTTCAGAAGCAGTCTTTACCTCACCTTCTGGTTGATAACCATGGGCGCTGTTGCTATCCCCTGTGTCTTCTGCTAACTCGGACTGCTCATTAGTTGAAGCACTAGAAGGGTTTTCAATCTCTTCAATCACATAAGGAGTTAAGTTACCGACTGCATTTTCTAGGGTATGTGGATTCTCGCGAGGTAGCGCATGAATCAAGTTTTCATCAAACACGTCGGTTAGTAGCGAATCAAAGCGAACCGCATTGTACTCAATAAGCTGCTCTGACTCAGCCTCAGTAATTACCCCATCTTTTAAAGCGGTTAATACATGATCTTCAAAGGTTAATCCTACGAACTTACCTTTATGTTCAGCTTTCTTGAACTTCTGCCATAAAGGTTCAACCTGTAGTAGCATTTGATAAGCGTTTTCCATGCGGCCAGTATTGTCTTCAGGATCAGTGGTGTAGTACACCATTGACTTCAACTGTTCACGGAATGGGTTATCCTCACCGTCAGCCATGATTAGATCACCCACTTGACGTTTTAGCTCATCACTAGGCTTCTCAGTAAAGTCACCGCCTGGGAAACAAACCAGTTTTACTAGACTTGCAGCCATGCGGTTAGGGAAGTTGTCATAGATTTCAAAGAAGGCTTCTTGAATTAAATACAAAGACTTCTCTAATGCCAAACGAGCATGTAAACGCTCAGACTCAGACTGGTTGCCTTGGGCATAAAATCTTAAAATAGCGGTCATGATAAATAAATGAGCGTGGATATCCGCTAAGCGCCCTGACAGCATTTCTCTACGTTTTAGGTCCCCAGCCAAGATACCCAATGCCATATCTGCGGTTAACGCAAAATTGGCACTTAAACGGTTGATCTTTTTGTAGTAAGGACGGGTAAAGCTATCAGCAAAACTAGGCAATTTGCCACTACCACCAAAATAGCCTGCTACAAAAGATTTTGCAGCTCTATTAAAGGTATAACCTAGATGCTTGAAGAACATATCATCAAACTTACGTTTGGCTTCTTTTTTATCTTCACTTTGAAGCAGTTGTAACTCTTCAAATAAGTAAGGGTGACAACGCATCGCTCCTTGGCCAAATATCATCAGTGAACGGGTCAGTATGTTCGCCCCTTCTACTGTGATAGAGACAGGAATGGCCTGATAAGGTAGGGCTAAGAAGTTACGGGGACCTAGCTGAATAGCACGACCACCCACAATATCCATGCCGTCATTCACTAAGTCGCGCATGGTTTCCGTGGCGTAGTACTTGGCCATTGCAGTCATTACAGAAGGGGTGCCGCCTTCATTTAGGCCACAAGTCACTAAATGACGGAAAGCTTCCAACATATAGGTGCTACTAGCTATGTTACTGCTGGCTTCTTGTACCCCTTCAAATTTACCAACCGGTATCTTGAACTGTTCACGTACTTTGGCAAAAGCACCCACAGTTAGATAAGTCATATCACCAGCTGAAGTAGATAGGGCAGGCAAGGAGATACCACGACCTACAGCCAGACATTCCATAAGCATCCGCCAACCTTTACCAGCGTTTTCGATACCACCGATGATAAAGTCTAGGGGAATAAAGACATCTTTACCCACTACGGTCCCGTTCATAAAGGGTGAACCAGGGTTGTGGCGCTCACCGGTATGAACCCCTTCATAGTCAGCAGGGATTAGCGCACAAGTGATGCCATAGTCAGTCTTATCTTTATCGCCCAATAAGCCTTCTGGATCATGTAGTTTAAACGCAAGACCAACGACTGTGGCAATGGGTGCCAAAGTAATCCAGCGCTTAGAGAAGTTCATGTTTAGGCCTAGTACCTTGCGGCCTTCATACATGCCGTAGCAGACCACCCCTGTGTCAGGAATAGCGCCAGCATCTGAACCAGCTTCTGGACCCGTTAAGCCAAAGCAAGGAATTTCGGTACCTTTGGCCAGGCCTGGTAGCCAACGCTGTTTTTGTTCTTCGGTACCATAGTGCATTAATAACTCACCTGGACCTAGGGAGTTTGGTACCATACAGCTGACAGCAGCGGTTAAACTTCTCGACGCAATCTTACTCATGATACGGCTTTGAGCATAGGGAGTAAACTCACGTCCTCCGTAGCTTTCAGGAATGATTAATCCCAAAAATCCGTTGTCTTTTATGTATTGCCAAGCTTCAGGAGATAAGTCTTTGTCATGATGATGAATTTGCCATTCATCTAACATCGCACAAAGCGTTTCCACTTCATTATCAATAAATGATTGCTCTTTCTCTGACAAAGTCGGATAGGTGTAGCTGGAAAACTTATCCCAGTCTGGGGCTCCCATAAACAGCTCTTTTTCCCACCAACTGGTACCGGCGTCTAGGGCTTCACGCTCAGTATCACTCATGCTAGGCATAGCGCCCGCTAGCATTTTATAGGCGGAATCACTAATCATAGACTTGCGTAGTGGGGTAATTAATACCAGTAGACTGCCTATAATTAAGGGGACACCAAGCAGCAGCGACCAGGGTGCGATAAATCCGGCGACAACCGCAATAATGATTAGTAATGCAGCACCGACAGTACGGCTTAAGCCATATAAAAAAACCAATAATAAAGCAAACAGCTGCAATAGTATGGCGAGGATAAAAAAGCCAACTAAGGTTAAAGTAGTCATAGTTTGCACCCTAAAAAATTAAAATAAATTAAAAGTTAAAATTAGAAGCTTGTATTTTATTATTTGCACTTCTTTATAAATACAATTGCTTTAGTTTAGGGTTAGAGCTCTCTGATTAGCAACAAATAAAAATCTTATTTAGCCTGCCATATAATCCACAGGATAACAGCCACTAATATAAAGGACACTAATTAAAGTAATTAAAGACAGTTATATCTATATTAGGTTACAGATTAAGCATGTAAAAGCAGATAATCAAGACTAGAATCTTTACAATTGGTTAATTTCGTAGGTATTTATTTTAAAGCCTTTAATGAATTCAGGGCTGATTTAGTTTTTATACCTATAACTGGACATGTTAATGGTAATGAATAGAGCTCTATGGTGTTAAAGAGGGGGTGGATGAGTCAGGCTATATGACAGACATTAATTAAAAAGGAGCAGTACCAGATTCTGCAAAAGAAAGTGTGTCATTGCGTCCGACTATTATATGATCGATTAGGCTTAAGTCGATGGTTTGGCAGGCTTGCTTTAAGGTTTCGGTTAAATGAATGTCTGCGGTAGAGGGGGTGGCGTTTTGGTTGGGGTGATTGTGTGCCACTATGAGCTGGCTGGCTCCTTGTTGCAGACCATGGCGTAGGACCTGCTTAATACAGACCGAGCAAGAGGTAATACCGCCGACAAAAAGTACTTTGAAATCTAACAAATTTAAACCATTATCAAGGCAAAGCACCGCAAACACTTCTTTGGTCTCACGGCGTAGCTGGGTGGTTATATAGTCTTTGACTACCTGTGATCGATTGAGATTATTCCCAGTCTTTAGCTCACTGCTCAAATAACGCTTACCCATCTCTAAGCTGGCCAACAGTTGAGCGTATTTTGCTGGGCCAATGCCGTGGCAGGCTAATACGGATGCCTTTGGTGCGGCTAATAGCTCTGCGATGCTGCCAAAGTGAATAATCAGACTGCGGGCAAGCTCTAATGCCGACTGCTTTTTGGTTCCGGTCCGTAAGAATATAGCCAGTATCTCAGCATCGGTTAAATGCTCAGGCCCGTGATTAAGGAGCTTTTCTCTTGGTCGATCGTCTTCGTGCCAGTCTTTTATTGCCATTGTTTTTTGTTGCTATTGTGAGGCCAAGGATAACAGGGTAAATAGAAGCATAAAGGCGGTGCTATGATAACTATGATAAATACGATCATGGCACTGCTTATTTTTATTATACCTATAAAATACAAAATTAGTTAAGTTTTTCTTAATGTATTAAAATCTAAATTTATTAAAATTTAGGTTTTTATTTTAGCTTTTACTCTTACTGTCGGCTTAGCCTATATCCAAAACCCACTGAAACTTGTTACCATAAGCACATTTTTTATTCAGCGCTTTTAATGCAGGCTTCAAGACTACGGATTACTTTATAGCCCATAGTCTTCATTTTTTTGCATATTATCCACTAAGGTAGTTCTCAAATATGAGTCAAATCTTTACGCCCGTTGTTCCTGTTGCCCCAAATATCTCCAAGGTTATCCTTGCCATAACCGGTGGCATTGCTGCTTACAAATCTGCTTTATTGGCCCGTTTATTGGTTAAAGAAGGCTTTGAGGTTCGAGTGATTATGACTCAAGGCGCACAGCAATTTATTACGCCCTTAACGCTTCAAGCCTTGACCGGTAATGAGGTGCATACTGAGCTGCTTGATACCGAAGCTGAAGCGGGTATGGGACATATTGAATTGGCAAAATGGGCTGATTTAATATTGATAGCTCCTGCTTCTGCCAATACCTTAGCTCGACTGGCAATGGGCATGGCAGATGATCTTTTGGCCACTGTTTGTCTGGCGACTAGCGCTCCAGTGATGGTCGCGCCGGCGATGAATCAACAAATGTGGGCGCATCCTGCGGTGCAGCTTAATGTGCAAACCCTAAGTGATATGGGTTATGAGATGATTGAGCCAGACAGTGGGGTTCAAGCTTGTGGTGATGTGGGTGCAGGGCGTTTGCCAGAACCAGAAATTCTGTTAAGACGAGTGCTTAACTTCAAGGCGAAGTTAATGGTTCCACAAAGCTTAACTGGTAAGAAAGTGACCATTACCGCAGGACCGACAGTAGAAGCCATTGACCCTGTCAGATTCTTATCCAATCACTCAACCGGCAAAATGGGCTTTGCTTTGGCCCGCGCTTGCCGTGATGCAGGAGCGGAGGTTACGTTGATTGCTGGAGGCAAGGTAGATTTAACCACACCGCTTGATGTACAGCGCGTTAATGTGTTATCCGCCAATGATATGTTGCAAGCCGCAAGTCAGTCGGCAGCAGCAGGCTGTGATATCTTTATTGCTACCGCAGCCGTCGCTGACTACCGTACCCGAGATGCCGCCCCACAAAAGATTAAAAAGACCCAAGAAGAGATGACTTTGGATTTGGTAAAAAACCCCGATATCTTGGCCACCATTTCGCACACTTATCCAGATATGTTCGTCGTGGGTTTTGCGGCTGAAACTCAAGATGTTGAAAAATACGCTCGAGGTAAGTTGGCTTCGAAGGACTTAGATATGATTGCTTGCAATGATGTGTCACGCAAAGACATTGGTTTTGCCAGTGATGAGAACGCGATGACGGTATTTTTCGCCGATAAGTATCAAAAGGAGCCTGAGGCTTTAGACAAGGCCAGTAAGGATGAGATTGCGCGTCAATTGGTGGCTCTTATTGGCAAGACTATTTAATTTACAGCTATTTAACTAAAAGCTATTTAAGGAATGTAAAACGGGTAAACCAAAGGGCAGTATATGACTAACTTAACCAAAGAGACCCAAGCTGAAATCAGTCAGGTCACTAATGCCACCATTAAAACCATGCTAGAGCACCGCTCTGTGCGTGACTTCACAGATGAGCCTATTAGTATAGAAATGCTTGAAGCTGTATTGGAAGCGGGACGGGCAGTGTCAACTTCTAACTACATGCAATCTGTCAGCGTGATACGAATTACTGATCGTCAGCAGCGGATTAAGTTTCATCAAATCTCAAATGGTATGAGCGAAGAGCAGTACAATAAAGCGATTGCAGAGGGCAAAAAGCTGGCTCATCCATATGTTTTAGAAGCCCCTGAGTATCTGGTGTTCTGCATGGATAATCATCGCCACAGTCAAATCGAGCCAACAGCACAACTTGATTGGATTGAGGTATTGATCATTGCTGCAGTGGATGTGGCTTTATATGCTCAGAACGTATTGGCTGCAGCAGAATCACTGGGCTTAGGCGGGGTCTATATCGGTAGTATGCGTAATGATATTGAGCGAGCAGGCGAGATTATCAAGGCACCAAAAAATGTAGTGCCACTATTTGGGATGTGCTTAGGACACCCTAGCGATTCGCCCAAGAATGCCACTACCAAACCGCGTTTACCGCTGTCGGTCTTGGTGTCTGAAAACCAATATCAGCCAGCGACTGAAGCACAGATTGAAGATTTTAACCAAGCTGTTATCAACTATTATGTAGAGCAGCGTGGAGAAGGTGAGCATCCGGATTGGAAGGATCAAGTGAAAAAGGTGTTTGGAGGCCCAGTGCGTCCGCATGTGATGAATTATCTAAATAAGCAAGGGTTTGCCAAACGTTAACCACTAACCAAGTGAGTTGACCTTTAGTTTATAGCCAGTGGATATCAAATGTTCAACTCCGAAAACCTATTATTAACCTTCATTTTTACCGTTGCCTCTTTGCTACATGGAATCAGTGGCATTGGGGTGACGCTGGTTTCTACCACAGCTTTGGCGAGCATGTATTCGTTACAGCACGCTATTATCCTAATTATCTTTCCTTCGTTATCGCTCAACTTGATGACTTGGCTTATCGGAGGCGGGCGCAGTATTGCTGAGAATTTCCGATATTACCTTAAGCATTATTGGTTGCTGGCTTTAATGAGTCTATTGGGCAGCTTACTTGGGGTGAAGTTGCTATTATGGGTGGACAGTAGCTATATTTTAGTATTACTCGCGGCAGTGATTGCCTTTTATGTCATTAGTAATGCTTTGGGTAAAAGAATAATTCTACCTGCCACAACCCCAGTATTGATTGTTACCGGCCTTATTGCAGGCATAATAGGCGGGTCTACCAATGCTATGTCGACCATATTACTGATGTACTTGCTAGGCAGTAGTGATGATAAAAATACCATCGCTAAGGTAGGTAATATGTGTTATTTATTGGGTAAGGTCGCCCAAATTATCGTATTACGTGAGTCTCTAATGGCCTTACCTAAAGCGGACTGGTTACTTATTGCTTTACTGACCACGGTTTCGCTAGCAAGCTTAATGATTGGTATTCGCTTGCGTCAATATCTATCTCAGGCCAGATTTCGGCAGTTGGTACTCATCATTTTGACCGTTCTAGGCTTAAGAGTTGGTTGGCAGGGCATAATTGGATTGGTAGGGTAAATTAATAGAGTAAACAGTTACGGGGCTATTTATCTTGAGTTAAGGAATTAAAGGAGAGAGCAAGGAGAGAGTTATGAGTATAGTTCATGGCGTTAATAAAAATCACTATGTTAATCAAGCTCTGGCTAAAACTGCTGTATTGATAAGCGTCATGGCGTTATCCGTCTCTGCCTTAGCCACAGTGGGCGGGGGGCAACGTATTGAGATATTGGGCTATGATAAAGCGGAGCAAAAAGTGTTTGTCTTGCGTCATTATGATGATGGACGTGGCCGCTTACCTCAGCTTTATTATTATGATTTGTCTAACAAAAACCCTGAAAAATTGGTCGAAGTGCGCTCGTTGTATATAAACCCTAAGACCAAAAAATATGATGAGTTTGAGGATAGTGGTGGTCGTTTTAGCAAGGAGCTGAAGCAGATTAAAAATAGAGTAGTTGCGCTCAAGCCTACCTATACCCAGGTTAGGGTCCAAGTCGAGTCATTACGACAACAAAAAAAGAGCAATCTACAGTCTTGGCTAGGGGAGATAGGTCAGGGTACCGAATATCAGTTTAATTATAAGTTGCATGCCGACGAGGCCAAGTATTCTAGCCCAGTGCATAGTGCCACTGCTTATTCAGTGTGTCTTACTAGCGATAATGTGATCTATAAAGTGCCCAATCAGCCTTATGCTTTAAGTACGGTCAAATATAAAGGTACCTTAATGGAAGGGGGCTATGATTATCAAGATGCGGTCCTCTTACAACAAACAAAATAATTGGTCCTGGTGAAATGCATCATTGAACGGGACCAATAATACAGCAGTGATATTATGAAAAATCATCCGATTCGGACCCTAGAGACTCCCGCTCAGTTACAGTCTGATATTGAAGAGCTAATAACAATAGAGCCTCGCTTTGAGAAGGTCTATCAGCAAGTGGGTGTGCCAGATTTAAGGCGTAATCCAGGGGGATTTGAGCAGCTGATGCGCGCCATGGTTGGTCAACAGTTGTCGGTTGCGGCCGCCACTAGTATCTGGAATAAGCTTGAGGTAGCAAGTTTAACCAGTCCTGATGCCATCATGCATGCTGAAGATGAAGCACTACGTCAACAAGGGTTATCACGCCAAAAGATTCGTTATCTACGCTCCTTGGTTGAGCACAATATTGATTTTGAGGCATTACAACATCTGCCGGATACAGAAGTAATCAAAAGCTTAACTGCGGTGACTGGTATTGGCAACTGGACCGCAGAGATGTATTTATTGTTTAGCTTAGGACGAGCCGATGTATTGGCTGTGGATGATTTGGCCATTAAGGTAGGCGCTATGGAGTTGTTACAGTTGGAAGCAAGGCCAACGCCAAAACAGCTTAAACTATTATCCGAGCCATGGTCGCCCTACCGGAGCGCGGCAAGTTTATTATTATGGTCACATTATGGTTGGCTCAAAGATCGTGATGCGATGCCGGTGTGACACCGCGGATGACTTATGAATTATTTAGCTTTGCAGGCTATTTTTACGGCCGGCTTTTGAGGGCTATTTTTTTACAGCTGGTCTTTAGGACTGTTGTTGTAAGTCAAGTAATCTTTGATATAAAGCATTCTTTTTAACCCCAGTAATATCAGAGGCCAAAGCGGCTGCTTTTTTTACCGACAAGTCCTCAAGTAAGCGCAGCAGTAAAGGGTCGTGCGCACTCAGGTCATCATTGACGTCATTAATGTTGCCGCCCACCACTAACACAATCTCCCCTTTTTGTTGATTACTGTCTGCTTCAACAAAGTTAAGAAGTTCACCGAGCGTTGATTTTTTAACGGTCTCAAAGGTCTTGGTAAGCTCACGACACAGCGTAGCTGGACGGCTCTCTCCAAATACTTCGACCATATCTTTTAAGCTGGCAATGATGCGATGCGGGGCTTCATAAAAAATTAAGGTTTCACTGCGCTCAGCATATTCTTGTAATTGCTTAACTCGGCCATGCGTTTTGGCAGGCAAGAAGCCAACAAAGCTGAACTTATCAGAGGGCAGTCCAGCCACACTCAAGGCGGCAATGGCGGCACTGGCCCCAACAATGGGGACAACAGCAACATTAGCGGCATGGGCGGCTTGAACCAACTGATAGCCTGGATCACTTATTAATGGGGTGCCTGCATCACTGATTAACGCCACGGAATGACCGCGCTGAATCATTTCAATGATTTTTGGGGTTTGAACTTCGCTGTTATGTTCATGGTAGGCCCAAGTTTGGGTGTCAATACCAAAGTTTGACAGCAGTTTGCCAGAAGTTCGGGTGTCTTCACAGGCAATAATATCTACCTTTTTTAGGGTATCGATGGCACGAGCGGTGATATCGCCCATATTACCAATAGGAGTGGCCACAATATACAGATAAGCTTTGGCTACTGAAGCCCCAGGTTGAGGTTGAAATTGAGGCTGAGGCTGCAAGGGTTGCTGAGTGGCATGTTGCACTGACATATAACACCTTAATTAAAATTTTAAAGAGACACATAGGTTACGTATTACCAGTTTACCATGATGTGCTAATATATCTTTGTTCGCTTATCTTTATCTTCAACAATATTGTCTTTAATACGCTTTAATACGCCGAGCGAATAGAGGGGCCTGACATACAGAAGTAGCACGGAATTCTAAATTCGATACCTTACTTAAACAGCTGTAAACTTAAACAGGTCAAATCTATGCCACCTAACCCCTCATTACTCAGCTCGCCAAAGCAGCGGCAAGGGGGGCGTTATGAAAAAATAGCCGCCGATTTCTTGCAGCAGCAAGGGCTATCAATAATAGCCACAAATTGGCAACAGCCCAAGGTTGGTGAAATAGACTTAATATTGTTGCAGCCGGGCCGAGCGTGGGACACCTTAGTCTTCGCTGAAGTGCGTAAGCGTAAAGTCTCCACTACGGAGATGCGGTAATGAGTATAACCTATGCCAAACAGCGTAAGCTCATTAAAACGGCTCGATTCTTTTTGCGACAAAATCCTAGCTATGCTCATCTTGACTGTCGATTTGATGTCGTCGCCTTTAATCAGGTGGGTAATACTAAGATTGCTCAAGACTTTTTGGAGCCTGAGTGGGTGCAAGGTGCTTTTATGGCCAATGCGTGGTAAAAGCTATTGTTAAGTCATCCCTTGCAAATTGTGTTAGGGTTTTGTTACCAAATAGGTAAGGTAGAACAGGCTGATATAGGTAAACTAGGCAGCATATTTTTTGAGATTATTTTTGAAGTTTTAAACACACATAAGTTTTAATTACAAATCATATAGTTATAAACCATCTTTTTAGCTTTTTGGATAAATATAACGTCGATAAAGCTAAAATAAGTTGGTAAGGCTATAAATAAGGACATTATAAAATGGCAGGTTCTTGGTTATCCGGTAATAAATCTATGAAACGTATCACCCTGAGTGTGGCATTAAGCGTTGGCTTATTGAGTGGCTGTGTTTCGCTGCAAGCCATCAAATCTCCTGAAGAGTCTTTTGGCGTAGCAGCAACAGATCGAACTTTGGCCCAACGCATCTTGGATAAAAGTATTGAAAATACTGCGAAGATTAATATTAGCCGTATTAGTCCTACCTTCTCTGAAACCAGCAGTGTCAGTGTTTATAGCTTTTATAGCACAGTATTGATTACCGGTGAAGTGCCCGATGAAGAGGCCAAAAAACAAGTAGAGGCGGTTGTGTCTTCTATGCCAGATATCAAGAAGCTGTATAATAAATTGACAGTGGCTAACATCAAAGGCGCCAGTTATACCGTTCACGATACTTATATTAGCTCAAAGATTAACGCCAAGATTTTAGCCAATAACGCCATTAAAGGTAGCCAAGTAAAAGTGGTGACTGATGACGGCATCGTTTATGTTATGGGTAAACTAACTCCATCCCAGCGCGAGCATTTAATCAATATCATTAATAGCACTGTGGGTATCAAAGAGTTGGTGTTGTTGACAGATCTTATCGATAATAATGGGGCGATAATTAATGAAGATGACATCATTCAAGAAACCAATCTTGAGCCTCCAGCGCCGCGTTATATTGAACAGCCGGTTGAAGGTGTGACTGTAGTAGATCAGTCTTATGTTGATCAGCAGGGGGCTATAAGTGATTATCAACCTCAACCTGCTACTGCAGTGGCCCCTAATGAGGGTGGTAACGATTTAAATAATCAGAGTGCTCCTGTGACACCGGCACAAAACTCAGGAAATATTTATCCTAGTCCTTACGTTGACTAACCCCTATATTGAATAAACTATGCAAAAATATAAAAGATGGACAGCTTCACTGGCAGTTACTGGCGTGGCGTTATGGTCACTACAAACAGTCGCTGCCAATGCTTCACCGGGATTAATGCTATTAAATATGGTTAGCCCTAAGGGTGAAATTAGTGTCACTAAAGACGTAAGTTATGGTAGTGAGCCGGATCAAGACTTAGATATTTATTATCCCCAGCCACTAACCAAAGCCATCCACAATAAGCAAAGTCCAAAAGCAGATTATCCGCTGGTTATCTTTGTCCATGGTGGATCGTGGGAGAGTGGCAATAAAGAGCAGTATGCTTTTGTTGGTCGCAGTTTGGCCAAAGCGGGCTATGTGACCGCTGTCATTAATTATCGTAAAGCCCCATCGTTTATTTATCCTGCCTTCGTAAAGGATACCGCCCAGGCGATTGCTTGGTCGTATCATAATGCCGATAAATTTTATGCCGATGCCAACAAGATAGCGGTAATAGGTCACTCAGCGGGGGCGTTTAATGCGGTTGCTGCTGTCTCTAATGCTGACTTTCTACAGCCTTATGGCTTACAGCCCAGTGATATCAAAGCAGTAGTGGGTATTGCTGGCCCTTACAGTTATGACTTTAGAAAGTTTTCTACAAGAAGTGTGTTTCCTGAAGCAGCAAGTCCAGAGCAGGTTATGCCTGATGGATTACTCAAGGCGGGAAGTAGTGGCAAGCAGCCTGACTATTTATTGATGACCGCAGAAAATGATAAGGTGGTTCACCTCAGTAATACCACAAAAATGACACAAGCTTTGAGTGAGGCGGGTGCTACTGTAGATACTGAAGAAATCAAAAAAGCCAATCATGCCACCAGTATTGCTGCTATGTCGACCTCATTAACTTGGATGAATTCAGTCCGGCCTCAACTTATTAATTATCTACAGCAAAAACTGCAGTAGATTGTGAACTTTGCGTGAACTAAAAGATATTAATAAACATCTATTAGGCAAATATCCATTACACTTGCTATAATCAAAAGCTTAATATGGGCTGTGTGGGCTTATTGTCCAAATAACACTTGCGTAGTTAACAACTGTAGCTTAGAAAATAATAGCTTAGACTATATAGAGTAAGTAGTTGCTTATAACTGTCCCTAAAAGCGCGGTTACTTTTTGCCAGTTTGTCCCTTTATTTATATTTATTTATTTTTCTCGTTTTTATTTTCTTGTTTTTATTTTATTTCAATACTAATTATAGGTAGTTTCCATGAGCATGAACGCTGATGATTTAATCGCATTTTTACAGCCACATTACCCAGACGCTTTTATTCAGGCTGCCAACCAAGGTAATAAGTTTGATGTGCGTGTGGTAGATGCCAGCTTTGAAGGCAAACGTTTGGTTCAGCGCCAGCAAGCGGTATATGCATTGGTGGGAGATATCATTGCCAGTGGTGATATTCATGCCCTGAATATTCAGGCTTTGACCCCGCAAGAGTGGGAACAGATGCAAGCCAATCAGTAATTTTGACTGAGTCAATCAACTAAAGTCAGCTAACTAAGACTAGCCATAATATAGTTATGTTAACAGTGAAGTCTTAGCCCTCATAAAATTTTAATCGTATTTCAGTTTAGGACACTATTCAATGGATCAATTTCTAATAACCGGCCGTAGTCGCATTGCAGGCGAAGTCACTATTTCAGGGGCAAAAAATGCAGCTCTGCCCCTTCTAGCAGCTATGATTTTGGCAGAAACACCAACCACATTGAATAACGTTCCTTCTTTGCAAGATGTACGTACTCTTATCAAGCTTATTGAAGGTTTAGGTATCACTATCGAGAAGGACGGCAATGTCGTAACTTGTGATACCAGCACCATCGAAAACTACTTTGCACCCTATGAGTTAGTGAAGACCATGCGGGCTTCTATTTTGGTATTGGGTCCATTGTTAGCACGCTTTGGTGAAGCTGAAGTGTCTTTACCAGGCGGCTGTGCTATTGGTTCTCGACCTGTAGATCAGCACTTAAAAGCTTTTGAAGCTATGGGCGCAGATATCAAAGTGGAAAATGGTTATGTCATCGCTAAAGCACCAGAAGGCGGTCGCCTAATTGGTTGTGAGTTTAGCTTTGATATGGTGACTGTGGGTGGCACTGAAAACGTTCTTATCGCCGCCACTTTAGCCAAAGGCACCACAGTATTAGAAAACTGTGCTCGTGAGCCAGAGGTTGTTGACTTAGCCAATATGCTAGTAGCTATGGGCGCTAAAATTGAGGGTATTGGCACTTCAACGCTGACCATTGAAGGGGTAGAAAGCCTAAAAGGCTGTGAGTATTCAGTGGTTGCTGACCGCATTGAGACCGGGTCTTACTTAGCGGGTGCCCTGATGACTGAAGGCGATGTAACTGCCAAAAATACCGATCCTTCACTGTTAATCCCTGTGTTACAGAAGTTTGAAGAAATGGGCGCTGTGGTTACTACAGGTGACGACTGGATTCGAGTTCAAATGACCGGTCGTCCTAAGCCTGTAGATATTCGCACGCAGCCTCACCCAGGCTTCCCAACAGATATGCAAGCGCAATTAATGGCGGTTTGTTGCTTGGCAGAGGGGACTAGTACCATTAGTGAAAACATCTTTGAAAACCGCTATATGCATGTGCCTGAGTTAAAGCGCATGGGGGCAGATATTCAGGTAGATGGTCATACCGCTATTATCCGCGGGGTGGATGCTTTTAATGCCGCCCCTGTGATGGCCACTGACCTACGTGCGTCTATGTCACTAGTTATGGCAGCTGCGGCGGCGGAAGGGGAGACCTTGATTGATCGCATTTATCACATTGATCGTGGTTATGAAAATGTGGAAGAAAAGCTGCGTGGTCTTGGGGTAAAAATCGAGCGAGTGAATCCTGTTACAGATAAGGCTGAGTCAGAAGCTAGTAATGACTAATGAAAGCCAGCTCTCTGTAGTAATGCTTGACCATATGGATAAATAGATATTGATAAATAGGCATCAGTCGATGCTACAATAATCGATACCATACATACTCTAATCAAATTAAGATAATCTTTACTATGACAGACACCAATGAATTACTGAACAAAGTTGATAGTGATTATAGCGGGTTAACTTTGGCACTATCTAAAGGGCGCATTCTAAAAGAAACACTGCCTTTGTTAAAAGCGGCTGGTATCGAGCTTCTAGAGGATCCAGATAAATCACGCAAACTGATTTTTCCGACTTCTAATGAGCAAGTACGCGTGTTGATTTTACGTGCCAGTGATGTACCCACTTATGTTGAACATGGGGCAGCGGATTTCGGTGTAGCAGGTAAAGATGTATTGTTAGAATATGGGGCGAAGCACGTTTATGAGCTTCTTGATCTGAAGATTGCCCAATGTAAGCTGATGACAGCAGGTATCAAAGGGGCAGAGCTGCCCAATCGCCGTTTACGTATTGCCACTAAATATGTCAACGTCGCCCGTGCCTATTTTGCCAGCCAAGGTCAGCAAGTCGACATTATTAAGCTTTATGGCTCAATGGAATTGGCACCACTAGTAGGTTTGGGCGACTTAATTGTTGACGTGGTAGATACTGGTAATACGTTACGTGCTAATGGCTTAGAGCCGCGAGAGCATATTTGTGATGTCTCATCACGATTGATTGTCAATCAGGTCAGTTATAAGCGTAAATACAGTTTACTACAGCCTATTTTAGACAGCTTTAAGCAAAGTGTCGGCGAATAACTGCTTCATCAAAGAACACCACGGTATGTGGTGTTTTTTTATGCAAGGCGCTAAAAAAAGTAAAAATCAAAATAACTTATATTTAACTTGTTGATTGATAAAATCGGTCGGTTTGCATGTTAAACTGGTAATATATCCTTTGACTTTAGGGTTAACTAACCTTCAATTTCTATCCAAGCTTTGCAGTCAATTACTTAATTTATATAAGACATAACACTCAATATTATATTTTATTACCGTTATTATCTCGAGGACATCCATGCGTATTTTGACCAGTGCCGACGCTAATTTTGATCAGCAACTAACAGATTTACTTGCTTTTGAAACTGTGAACGATAAAGGTTTGCTAGAGACTGTGGATGACATTATCCATCAGGTACGCCAAACCGGAGATAAAGCAGTGTTAGAGTTGACGCAAAAGTTTGATTCGCACCCTGCAGCCTCTATGCAAGACTTGATGCTGACTCAAAATGAGCTTAAGGCGGCTTATGATGCGCTACAAGACTCAATCAAATCTGCCTTAGATAAGGCAGCAGAGCGCATTAAAAGCTTTCACCAACGTCAAGTGCAACAAACTTGGGAATATACCGATGATTTAGGCAACCGTTTGGGTCAGAAGGTTACGCCATTAGATCGAGTTGGTATTTACGTCCCTGGCGGATTGGCTTCTTATCCTTCGTCAGTATTGATGAACGCCATTCCAGCCAAAGTTGCTGGAGTTACTGAAGTTATTATGGTGGTACCAGCGCCAAAAGGGGAGCTTAACTCATTGGTATTGGCAGCGGCTTACCTGTCAGGCGTGGATAAAGTATTCACTATTGGCGGCGCCCAAGCAGTGGCTGCTTTGGCTTATGGGACCGATACCATTCCGCAAGTAGATAAAATTACGGGCCCCGGCAACAAGTATGTGGCGGCGGCAAAAAGAGCGGTGTTTGGCCAAGTCGGTATTGATATGATTGCTGGGCCTTCTGAAGTCTTGGTCTATGCCGAGGGAGAAAAAGAAGATAATGCTGAGTGGTTGGCAATGGATTTATTGTCTCAAGCTGAGCATGACACGGTAGCACAGTCCATTTTTGTGACCACCAGCGAAGAGCAGCTACAAGCGGTTGAGCAGGCCATTGAAAAGGCGTTAGCACAATTGCCAAAAGCAGACATCGCCCGTCAATCGTTGCAAAATCGAGGCGCTTTAATCTTAGTAAAAGATCGTGCTGAGGGATTACAAGTGATTAATCGCGTGGCCCCTGAGCATTTAGAGTTGTCGTTGGATAATCCAGATGAGCTTATTGCCGATATTCGCCATGCGGGTGCTATCTTTATGGGTCGTCACACACCGGAGGCCATTGGTGACTACTGTGCTGGGCCTAACCATGTGTTACCCACGTCAGGTACAGCTCGATTCTCTTCACCATTAGGGGTCTATGATTTCCAGAAGAAATCTTCTTTAATTTATTGTACAAAAGAAGGTTCTAAACCCTTGGCACAAGTGGCCGATACGCTAGCGATGCAGGAAGACTTAGAAGCACACGCGCGTTCAGCCCGTTATCGCAGTGGAGACTGAAGTCAGTAGGCTCTTTGCTATGGATTACTATTGAATCTAAGCGACATCAGTTGACGTGTAAATATGACAACCTCGCTGTTTTGCAGTGAATGTTATCGTTTACTACACAGCAGCGTGATAAGATAAGTTGTTATATTACCCTACATTTATACCAATAATAAGTGATAAAGACTATGGAATTTAAATTAGATACCCGCTTGTGGTCTAACAAAGCCCGTAACTTAAACCCTTATGTACCAGGCGAGCAGCCCAAACACGATAATTTATGTAAGCTAAATACCAATGAAAACCCTTTTCCGCCTTCACCCAAAGTGGCGGAAGCGATTTCAGAGGCTTTGAGCAACCAAGCTGATCAATTGCGCTTATATCCAACTCCTGAATCTGATGACTTAAAGCAGGCCTTAGCTGAAGCTTATAAGTTAGATGTAAATCAAGTGTTTGTGGGTAATGGTTCTGATGAAGTATTGGCTTTGGTGTTTGCTAGTTTCTTTTTAAAAGAACGTCCTTTATTATCACCTGATATTAGCTATAGCTTTTATCCTGTCTATGCAGATACCTTTGGTGTGGAATTGGTGAGCATACCTTTGACAGAAGATTTTAGTATTGAGACTAATGATTACCGTCAGCCATGCTCAGGTATTATTATTGCCAACCCCAATGCGCCTACAGGTATCTTATTATCATTAGAAGCCATTGATAAATTGGCTACTGAGCATCCAAATGCTGTGGTGGTAATTGATGAAGCTTATATTGACTTTGCTGATCAAGCTCAGGTGTCAGCCATTAGCCTGATCGATAAGCATGATAACTTATTGGTCACTCAGACTTTCTCTAAATCTCGCTCTTTAGCAGGTCTGCGCGTGGGTATGGCGTTTGGTAATCCGTCGTTGATTGAAGCGCTAACCCGAATGAAAAACAGCTTTAATAGCTATCCTCTAGATCGTCTGGCTCAAGCTGGGGCGTTGGCTAGTGTGAAAGATGCGGCCTATTTTGAAGAGACTTGCCGTAAGGTCATTGAGCTTCGTCAGCAGCTGATTACTGATCTGTCTGACCTAGGATTTAGCGTGCTGCCGTCACAAGCGAACTTTGTGTTTGCCCGTCCAGAGCAGGGTAATGCCGGTGAGATTGCCCAAGCTTTACGTGAGCAAGGAGTGATTGTTCGTTATTTCAACCAGTCAAGAATCAGTGACTATTTACGTATCACAGTAGGTACGGCCGAACAAAATCAGCGCTTAATTGATGCGCTAAAACAACTAGTGACTGCTTAAGTTTTTTGCCAAAAAGATTAAACAAAAAGGTCAGAACTCATTCTGACCTTTTTTATGCCATTGTTAATCAGACTTTGGGGTCTAGGATAGCCAACAGATTGCCGACTTTATCGTGGCATTCTTGATATTCAGCAGCACAGTTTGAGCCGACAGTGATTCCGCCTCCTGCCCACAGCGAGACTTGACCTTCTGAGTCTGCTTGCAGCGAACGAATGAGTACGTTCCATTGGCCTGTACCATCGAAGTTGAAGAAACCTAAAGTACCGCAATAAGCCCCTCGGGGTGCAACCTCCAACTCACTAATAATCTCCACCGCTCTTTTCTTAGGAGTGCCGGTAATTGAACCTGCAGGTAAGCTATTAAAGAGAACGGTCAGTGGGTGATGCTCCTTTTTAATAACGGCAGTAATGGTGCTCACCATATGATGTACGTTACTAAAGCTTTCAATGGCAAATAATTTTGGCACTTTCACACTACCCACTTCCGCATATTTACCCAAGTCATTACGTAACAAATCGACAATCATCACATTTTCAGCTTTGTCTTTTTCGCTTTGAGCCAACTGCTGCTTCAGTTGTTCATCTTGTTCTTTAGTAGCACCCCGCGGTAAAGTGCCTTTAATGGGTTTGGTAATAATTTGCGGCTTGCTAGGCTGTGATGGATCACCGGATTCGGTTTTATTAAACAACACAAATAACTCTGGAGAGCAGCTTAGAAGCTCAAACCCAAGGTGGAACGAAGGGTCGCAGTTGGCTGCGAGGTTATAATTTACAGTATCATTGCCAGCAGTAGCATTGTTATTAGCGTCAGTATTTTTAACTAGTGGCTCAGTATTATTAGAGAGTGGCTTATGATGCAAGCTGTGAGTTAGGGCTAAATAGCCAGCAAAGGGTGCTTCGGTATTTTGATGTAAATCCGGCAGATAATCTACCAAAGAGGGGTTTTGGTCAAAGTTATCTGCTGATAGAGCACAGTCAGCTGAGGTCGCAAGTTTGCCTTGCCATTTTTGAGTAAGGTTAATTTGATAACTATCACCATGATACAAGTATTGCTGCGTTTGCTTGAAAGCTTGTGCGTATTGTTCTGCACTCCACAAGGCAGTTAACGGCAGAGCAGGGGCTGATACAGAGTGTTGTAATAAATCTAATAGTTGTTCGTCGAACTGCTGTAGGTAGAAGACGATAGTGTCTTTAACAGCTTGAGATGTCAGGCTTTCAGTGTGCAATTCCCATCCTTGTGTGGAGCAGGGTTTTAGATAAACGCCATAGTGCCCCAAAAAAGCACAAGGTTGGTTTGCCACTCCAATCTCTGGACTAGCCGCTAAGGCTCTAGCACCAATATCATAGCCAATAAACCCCATTAAACCACTGTGAAAGGCAGGACCTGAAGGGTAGCAAGCGAGGGGTGAATTAGAGGATTGTTGCTGCATCAGGTTCTGATTGCAGTAATGAGTCAACTCTTCAATCCAGCTTTGATAGTCAATGCCATAGCGATCATAGTGACTGTTCAGAGTGTCAGAGTCTTGACGAGAAGTCTTTAATATTTCAATATTTAAGTTAGAATGTTTTAAGGTAGTAGAAACTGGGTCTGAGCTGCTATAAGCGGTCCAAGAGGTTTTGGGCAAGAGGCCTATAACTTGCTGCCCATCGTTATTGAGCCAACAGGGATGCCAAGGTAAGTGCGATAAGCTACTTTGCTCGATGAAATCAATCAAATGGGGTAGAAGCTTATGAGCGGGCAAGTTATGGAAAGCAAAAGTATGGTAAATCATAAACGCTCGATATCTTTAGCGATAAACGTAAAGTTTATTTATTATAAAGACAATAAGGTAAGTTGAAGGGAATAATAGTAGACAAACAGTAGGCTATTTTACATTGTACTAAAACGCGATAACACTGTTTAAACTGATATATTGTTCGCCATTACATAAAATGAAAGACAGTATTGATATAACAGTTAATTTATCTTCAGGGTTTTTTATAATATTTAATATTGAAAAGATATTAATAAACTAACAAAGAAAAGAGTATTTAAACCCATTAATTCATTTAATTTTTAGGAAACAATTTTTATGGCTAACAAATCTAATAAGTCTAACACCAGTAAAAAAATTATTGACGGCGTTGATGCTGTAGGTCATGTGGCTCGCAGTGGTCTTGAGCGCTTTGGTGCAATGCTTGATAGTCTTAATGCTAAATCTGGTAAAGCCAGTCAGTTCAAAGCGGTCGATTTATCCGAATATAAAAAAGATAATGTTAGCAATTTATTGAGTCAACAGACTTTAAAAACCTCACAGCAGTTGCTAGGTACTCGTTTCAGTACTTACAGCAAGTATGCCAAAAAAGTGGTACCAGACAGTATTTTCCAAAAAGCTTCTGATGGCGTCTTTTCACAGGTGGCTAAATTAGCGGCCACATGGAGTGAAATTGATTTACCGCGTGAGCAACGTTTTAAAGGGATTCAAGGGTTAACAGATCAAGAGCGTAATGCCTTAGCGCGCGACATTGCTAACCAAAACCGAGCCCTAGCAACTATGGGCGGGGTAACGGGGTTAGCCGGTCTGCCAGGTATGTTGGCCGATACATTATGGTTATTATTGGTATCACTGCGTACGGTTTATCAGTTGGCTACGGTATATGACAAGCCGTTAACTGGTAAGCAGGGGGTTAGAATGGCCTATGCAGTATTAGGCAGTGCTGATCTTAGCAAGATGCAAGAAAAACAAACGATTTTAGCCGCCCTAGGTGTTGCTAAAGGCTTGGTGGACAGTGCGGATAATAATGGTCTACGCAGTGAATTAACCAAAGGCTTAGGCGTTGTTAATCCAAACGTGCAGTTTTATGCTCAGCAAGTGGATAAGCTAGCAGAGCAGTTTAACTTTGATATGGATAATATTAATCTAAGCTGGATCGGAAGAGTTTTACCTATAGTTTCAGTAGCCACTACAGTTCACTATAACAGTCACTTGATTGATCAGGTTATTGGCGTGGCAAAAGCAACCTTTGGCCCAGAACCTATTGTGGCCAAACAAGCGCTGACTAATGAGACTGGTGAAACTGAAAAACAAGATACCTCGGATAAAAACGATAAGTCTGATGAAAAAGCGGATAAAAATACCGAAAAAAATGAGAGTAATGACGTTAAAGAAAAGGAAGTAAGTGACGAAGTGGCTGATCAGTTCGGCGAAGAGCCTAAGGACCCTACCAAAGGTGCTGAAACTCAAGAGAGCTACGAATTTCACCAAAAAGAGGCTAACTCTTCAGAACAAAAGTCTGAGTCAAAACCTGAAGCCGACTCTAAACAAGAGCAACCTAACCAAGGTAATAAAGACAGCTAAATTAGTCTTAACTTAATAGGTTGGATTGTTTTTTAGTAAGTTAACTGGCATTGTACGTGAGGTTGGTAATCAGTGTGGTGATAAACATTAATTGATTATCGCCTTGCATCATGCTTGATAACTCTGTAAAATTACCGCCTTAACTTCCCGCTGAGGAAGGCTAGAATAGCAGGGGGTTGGTGTTATGTGCTGGAATGATCCAGTGATATGATGGCTAACCACTAATGCGTTTAGTGCCTCAGTTACGTACAGCACAGCTGTATATCGGACACAGAGAGAATTTATTATGCGTAAAGATATCCATCCAGAGTACAAAGAAGTATTATTCCACGACACTAACGCTGACGTGTTCTTCTTAACTCGTTCAACAGCTAAAACTAAAGCTACTCGTGAGTATGAAGGTAAAGAATATCCTTACTACCCACTAGATATTTCTAGCGCTTCACATCCTTTCTACACTGGCGAGCAACGTAAAACTTCTAACGAAGGTCGTGTTGCAAGCTTCAACAAACGCTTTGGCGCGTTTGGTGGCCGTAGCAAGGCTAAGAAAACTGACGCTGAATAATTTCTTTGATTATTTTGCTTTAAGTATTCCGCTTTAAGTTTAAGCAAAAAAACCACCGCACTCTTTACATGAGTTGCGGTGGTTTTTTTATGGCTAAAATATATAAAAAAACACCAGTTAAATTAAACTGGTGTTTTTTATTATGGCAGTAGTATCGTGTTGATTAGCCGTGTTTTAGCTGACGAGGACGGAAGCCTGATGCCAGTAATACCACGGCGTATACGATTGCGCCCGCAGCACAGATTAGCAGTAAAGCAAAGACGCGATGCCACTGAGTATCATGGGTCGGGAAGTAAGGAAGCATCATATATAACGCCGCGACCATGACTGCGCTAGATATACCAAATTGAGCGAATAGTTTTTTCCACTGCGGACCAAAGCGGAATAAGTCACGCTTGTGCAATAGGTAATATAATAACCCAGCGTTAACGAATGAAGCAGCAGTGGTTGCAAGAGCTAACCCACCATGTAGTGGTAGCTTAAAGTAGTAAAAAACACCCACAAAGATTAAGCTAAATACCATGTTGGCTATGACGGTAATAATACCTATTTTAACCGGGGTTTTGGTATCTTGGCGGGCAAAGAAGGCAGGAGCAAAAATCTTAATCAGCATAAAGCCCAAAATACCACCAGCCATACAACGTAGCGCAAAGCCACTCATGTTAGCGTCTTGAAGTGCGAACTCTCCACGCATAAACAAAGTCTGCATTAACACATCAGATAGCACAAATAGCGCACAAGCAGCGGGTATTCCCACAACAATAATCAATCTTGCCGCCCAGTCTAAAGTCTTGCGGAAGCTGATATCATCTTTTTTGGCCTCACTGGTCGATAGGCTAGGTAAGATGACGGTCCCGATTGCCACCCCAATTAAACCTAAAGGCAGTTCAGTTAAGCGCTCGGCTGCATATAACCAAGATACCGAGCCGGTCATCATTAATGAGGCCAAGACGGTATTTAGCAGCAAGTTAATCTGCGTCACTGATACCCCAAAAATTGCGGGTAACATCAGCTTTAGAATACGGCGTACCCCTTCGTGCTGAAAATCAATCTTCGGCTTAACCAGCAGTTTTTGCATATATAATTGGGGCAGCTGAATAAAGAACTGTAATAGACCTGCTATAGCAACGGCGTAACCCAGTGCCATAATAGGTTTATCAAACATAGGCGCAAAAACTAAAGCCCCAGCAATCATACTTAGGTTAAGCAGAACAGGAGCTACTGCAGGGGCGGCAAAACGACCATAACTTTGTAAAATACTGCCGGCAAAAGCAGTCATAGAGATGAATAGTAAGTAGGGGAAGGTTAACCGCAGCAGCTCAGTTGCTGTGTTAAACTTCTCAGGATCATCTGCAAATCCTGGTGCAAATAAGGTAATGACCCAAGGGGATGCTAACATAACCACAACCGTTAGCATCGATAAGATCATTAGCAGGGCACCTGAAGTGCGGCTAATTAAAATCTGTACTTCTTGCAGGGTAAAGCGCTCTTTGTACTCAGACAAGACAGGAACGAATGCTTGGCTAAAGGCCCCCTCAGCAAATAGGCGACGTAAGAAATTGGGGATCTTGAAGGCGACTAGGAAAGCATCCATCAGACCACCGGCACCAAACACACCCATCAACACCATATCACGCACAAGGCCTAATATACGTGAGAGCATGGTCATTGAGCTGACAATCATAGTTGAGCGAAACAGTTTACTTTTTGCCATGTAATCTCAATACCTGTGTATATTAAAATATTTTTAATGTGGTTTTTAAGGTTTCAAAAAAAACTGGCAAATTATAGCATTATCTAGATAAGATAACGGGACTGGCCAGTGAAATTGTGATGGAAAGTAGCACTTATTAGATGAATTGATAACCTGTATAAACAAGACTTAAGATACACTAAGTGCGAATGGCTTAATTATAAAGGAATGGGTAATGAGTGAGACGATCCCCTCAATAGTGACCGATAGACAAGATAAGACTTCTCTACTCCAGCCGAAGAGGCTGTGGGTGATGCCCCGTAGTTGGCTTTTTGTTCCCGCTACTAGACCAGAGCGCTTTGATAAAGCGGTTAATAGCGGGGCTGATGCCGTCATTATTGATTTAGAGGATGCGGTGGAGTCAGCAGCTAAGCCTGAAGCCCGAGAGCATATCGCACAGTATATTGCACGGTATAATAGGGTTAAGTCAGACCTTTGTGTTCAAGATGCAAAAGCAAAAGCAAGGGCTAGTGGTTTATGGCTGCGACTAAATAATGATGTGCATCTAGCTGAAGACGTGGCGTTGTGTGAGTCAGTGGCTGCTTATGATGTCATTCAAGGGATGTTATTGCCCAAAGTAACTGAGGCCTCACAAGTTGAGTCTGTATTTCAATCCTTAGGGCTGCCGGTAGTGGCTCAGATAGAGTCCGCTCTAGGGGTAAGTCGGTTAGACAGTATTGCCCAAAGTGAAGGGTTAATGGCGCTTAGTTATGGGCGGTTGGACATCAGTAATGAGCTTGATTTGACTGCAGGCTCAAAAGCGGAGCAAGATTTTTTTATACAACTGCGGATTCAGATGCGATTGATAAGTAAGATTTATAATCTTTCAGCGCCGATAGAAAGTATTTTTGCTGACTTTAAAAATACAGCCGCAATGGAAGCGACCGCAGGCTATGCCTCTGATTTGGGGTTTTCGGGGATGCTATGTATTCATCCACTTCAGGTAAATATTGCCAACCGTGGTTTTAAAGCCAGTGAAAGTCAGCTGGCTTTTGCCACAAAAGTGATCGAGCATTATCAACAAACCGGTGACAGTATTTTTGCCATTGATGGGGTGATGATCGATTTGCCAGTTATCTTGCAGTGTCAAAGACTATTGCAGCAAGCTTAAAGCCACCTGATTAATCTACCAAGCGCGGGGATAGTCTTAGTTTGTTAGACTAATTTGGCTTACTAAGTCACGTAACTTATCCCATTCAAAGAAGTCACCGGGATCTGTTTTTCGTCCTGGAGCAATATCGCTATGTCCAGTTAAATGGCGACGTGTCTTGGGATACGCTTGATAAATAGCAGCCACCGCACTCGCCAAGGCGGCATATTGCTGCTCAGTGAAGGACTGATGGTCGGAGCCTTCGAGCTCAATTCCGATACTATAGTCATTGCATTCAGGCTTGCCAAGATAACTTGATCGACCTGCATGCCAAGCTCTATCTTCAAAGTTCACTAACTGAGTGATCTCACCACTACGTTCAATAAATAGGTGAGCGGATACCTCCATGCCTTCAATAGTTTTGAAATAGGGATGCGCCTCCCAGTCCAAGGTATTGGTAAAAAAGGCTTTGACATAATGCAGCCCATTGGCATCTGTCATTTCGAACTCATCAGGAGGCAAGCTGATATTGTGAATCACGATAGCACTAATATCAGTATCTTCTGGACGATCATTGAAGTTAGGGGAGGCCAGCCAAGTGGCTTGGGTTAAGCGCCCTGATTGTATACTTAATGGTTCAGGATTGGGGGCTGGTTTAGATTTGAAAAGTGTTTTTTTCATAAGTCATTACTTTATCAAAAAAATGGAACAGCTATAGAGGCTGTTATAAATGGTATTAGGCTGTTTAATAGGTATCAAGCAGTTTAATATATGTCGTGACAATGGCTTTAAATGAGGGGCGTGGTATCATAAAGTTACTAGGCGACATTGGCTTGAGCCTGTTCATTATACGCAATTAATAATAGGGTAAATCATGTTATCTGACAAATCTGCTGTGATCCCAAAAAAAGCCTGTTATGGCTTGAGAAAGACGGCCAGTCATTTGGCCGTGGCTAGCGTCTTAGCTAGCTTAGGCTTAGGGGTATCTGCTTATGCTCAAGCGCCTAAAGCTGCACAGAATATAGACACTAACAGTAGCGCTCTTCAATCAAAGGCTAGTGCTAATACAGAGGTGTCGGCCAACTCTGATCAGGCTCAATTAAAACAGCAACTGATCGCCTTGGCAGCACAAAAACAACTGGCCACACACCCTAGTTGGCTACGGCTGCATTATTATCAACAAACAGATCATAAGCAAGACAAACAGGGTCAAAGCAAATCATCGGCCTATAAAAGTAAAATTACCAATCCAGATTTCTTTATTAGTAAGGAGGGGAGGAGCAATCCTCAAGCAGAGTTAGAGGCTTTTATCACGGCCACAATTGAGCAAGGTAAAGATGGTGATGACAGTGTGGCCTGCCGTTTTCCAGCCCGCACTTATTGGTTAAAGCAACAGCTAGGTTTAGAGCAAGTTGACTCAGATTGTCCTGATTTTGACACTTGGCTCCAAAAGCTTGATCCTAAAAAGTTGTCAGTAGTTTTCGCTGAAGAATATCCTGATCGACCTGTGTCAGCCTTTGGTCATACCCTAATGTTGATTGATTCGGCAGCAAGCCTTGCTGACCCCAAGGCCATTGATAAGGCTCATGCCCTTAATGACACTGTGGCTGGCAACCCAGATGACTCTTTTATTATGTATGCTGTTAATTCTGCATTTGGTGGCTACCCCAACGATATTACTATTGAGCCTTATCCACAGAAGTTGGCAGATTATCTACAACAAGACAACCGAGATGTTTGGACTTATGAGCTGAAGCTAACCGGTGCTGAAGTTGAGCAAATTATGCGTCATGTGTATGAGACCAAAGACTTAGAGTTGCCTTATTACTTTACGCTTGATAATTGTGCCTCGGAGATATTGCGTTATATTGATGTGGTGCGTCCTGAAGGTAACTTGCTCGATGAGTTTACATTCGCCGTGGTGCCCTCAGATGTGATTCGTCTGTTACAAAAAGAAGGCTTAATTAATCAACAGAATTATTTCCCTGCTGATGCCACTTTAGCCCAGGCTAAGCTAAATAATCCGCAACTGACGGACTTACCTAGTAGTAGTATTGATGCCAACCATCAATTGGTTCCCACTCAATTAACTCCAGTTGATAACAACCCCCTGAATGCTCATTCATTGCAGCGTATTATGGTGGGTGCAGGCGCGCAAGATGACACTGGCTATTTGAGCTTGGCTTATCGTGGGGGCTTTAATGGCCCATTAGATCGTCCCAGTGGCTATCCGCAGAACTTCCATCTAGAGGCAGGGGTCGTTGAAATAAGAGCTTATGGCGATGATGAAAAAGACAAAGGCAACCACAATCGACTTGAACTTCAAGAGTTGACCATACTCCGAGGACGTTCATTTAATCCCATAAATACCGCACGAAAAGGCGATTCGTTATTATCGAGTTGGGGAGTTAACTTACAGGCCATTCAAGTCAAAGACGGTTCACAGATGAACAATGATGCTCGTAATTCAGATCCAGACAGTAGCCACTTGGTAGGTAGCTTTGGCTATGAAAAAGGGATCTCAGCTGCTTTTGGCAGTCCTGAAGCAGGCTCAGGCCAGCTACCACCACATCTATGCTACGCTCTTGGTAATGGCCTGGCACAAGTAGGCAAGGGGCTAAGTAAGGGTTACCGAGTCGGTGCTGGCGTGAATTTAGGGTGTCGTTATCAGTTGAACCGTAACGCTCGATTAATAGGGGAGGTCCAAGTGCCTTATTGGTATCACGGCAGCTCCGCTAATGACCAACTAAAATCCAGCTATTGGCAACCAGTCTTGAGTTTGGGCGCTCAATATGACTTAGATAAAAACAAAGCCATTCGGATAAAGGGCAGTTATCAGCTTCAAGATCAAATTAATGGTCGTGAAGATGTGCAGCTGGCCTATGTGACCTACTTTTAGTGCGACGCCTCTATTCTAGGCATTCTTTTGTTTATTTTTTTAAAGGTAGGCATAGACTGTGACACGTAGTAGTATGGGTCTACCCATATGGAAGTGACTACTATGACCCAAACTACTGCCTCTGATTGTAAAGCTAAGAGTAATAATGAACCGCTAGTTTCAGAGACTCTTTCTGTCTATGATTTCTTGGCTGGGATAAGTCAGCTCAGCATAATTGGGGTGATAGAGACCACCGCCATTGTCGAGGCAATACACCGCGAAGTTGTCCTGCGTCCGATCGGACTGTTAAACCATAAATATGATCGCGTTTGGCGTCATAGTATTAGCAGTAGAGTCTATGGCATGGTCAGAGGCATCACCTTATTGGTTGGCCACGGCTTGGCTTTTGCTATGCATAAGTCCAAACATTTTCTGGGTCCTAAAAGCGCGCAGCCTTTGCCAAACAAATTACATCAAGTAGTTGATGTTCTTAACGGTGTTATGGGCGATCACTTAGAGAGCAAACAAAACCCGCTTGCCTTGCCAATGATGCTTTATAACAGTGAAGGCAGACCCATAGCCAAATCAAACCAGGCGAGCCAACCGCGAGGTTTGTCAGGAAAAGTGGTTATTGTTCTACATGGTCTATGCATGGGTTATATCAATTGGCAACCGACTAATGAGCAGGGTCTAGGTCAGAGAATTGTAAAAGCACTACCTGATACTAGCGTGCTTTATCTTAATTATAATACCGGAAGACGCATCTCAACCAATGGTCGTGAATTGTCAGCTTTATTACAGCAATTAAACGCTGCCCATCCAGACATTAGTGAAATTACTTTAATCGGTCATAGTATGGGCGGCTTGGTATCGCGTAGTGCGCTTTATTATGGAGAACAAGCCCAACAGCAGTGGGTAAAAAAAACCAAAAAGCTAATCACTTTGGGCGCACCACATCATGGTGCGGTACTTGAGCGCATTGGCAACACTGTTCAGCAAACCATTAGTAAGCTGCCTTTTGCAGGCTCACTGGGTAAGCTCGGTGATATACGCAGTACTGGTATTATAGATTTGCGTCATGGCAGTATCCGTGATGAAGATTGGCAATCGCTTGCAACACGCAGTGTGTTGCCAGACAGTGAGCGTCACTTCACCCCTTTACCTGAGCATATAGCAGCATATTTTTTGGCTGCAAGTTTGAGTGAAGAAGGAGATAACTCTAAAGTAAATTATATGCTAGGAGATGGACTGGTTAATATCCATTCGGCTTTAGGTGAGCATATAGGGGATCATAGCTTGGATGTGCCCAAATCGCGTAAGGTTGTGGTCTATGGTATTGGCCATCTGGCTTTGCTTAGCGATAAACGGGTTTTAGATCAAACGATCAAGTGGCTACAAGAAGAGCTGTAAAGTTAATAGACTCAATACTATATACAATAGATAGATATTAAGGGACACTGACGGCTACATCTAATAAGTGTTCACCAGCTCTATTGATATTTGTCGCATCATCTTTTATATCAATTTTGGTACCCACCGCTACCCAACAAAACTGCTTATTATATTGTCTGTCGGTGAAAAACTGACCCTGCTCCCCTGCATTTGAGTGATAAAAAGTAATATCGGCTTTAATAAAGCTATTACCATTTCGAATCTCAGCGTTTTTGATAATAGCCAAGTCATTACCAGTAGTGATGGCAGTGGCTAGCTTTGGCCCACTGCTACTGGAATAGGCGTTATTTGCTTGAAATATACTTGGATTACTACGTAAGTAGTTTCTAATAACATCATATTGTGAGGCACCTGTACACCTATCTGAAGTGCCTGGTGCGTTCACTCTGGTATAAAAGTTGAATAAAGCAGATTTATTATTCAAGCCACCCCCATTAGGAAAGTTAATTTTGGCTATGACTGGATTAAGATTCAACGGCGTTATACCTGGGCCTATTAAATTAATGGATCCTACTAATGGGCTTTTTTGTATTGCAGAGCCCATGGAAATTACTTTGTTTCCCCCTGGCAGCAACGAATTTGGTTGCAGGTTATATTGTAACTGACTAGGGGTAAAACCCTCTTGCTTACAGAAATAGATTGTCTTTCCATCTTGATCGTTAGTGGTATTAAGCCGTTCCACTTGGTTAGTAAAATAAACAGCAGGGCAAGCTAAGGCCTGTCCTGCTGTTAAACTGCAGAAAGACAGCAAAGCAGCTTTGACTAATAAATTATAACTGTGGTTGATTTTAAATATATTCATAAGTCTCTCATAAGCCACTGATTAATATTATCGCTATAAAAAGGATTTTCTAATCAGACGGTGTTTTATTGCGTATTAACCGCAAGGGTCAAATCGTAATTACCGGTATTGCTTAAATTCATATTCTTTAAATCCACTCTTGCACCAATGCCAAGCCAGCAGTATTTAGGCTGCAAAAAGCCAGTTTCAAAAAAAGCATCTGACACATTTTGACTGGCATGATATAAAGTAATATCTGCAATAATTTTTTGATTAGGGTTGTTTTTATTTATTAATTGAGCATTTTTAAATATAACAATATCTTGTGGAGAGTTATCTAATCTTTGTGGGACAGATGACTGCCCGATAAGAGTAAATATATTAGGATTGTCTCGTAAGTAGTTTTTTAATAAATCGTACTGGTTACCACCCCGAGGTGCAGATAAACAGCTACTAGCATAAGCGATTTTAGTATAAAAATTAAATAGACTAGGCGAGTTTTTATAGCCACCAGAGCTTGGGAATAAAGCAGATAGATTACCCGAATTTAAGTTGATGTTTAAGTTATTGGGTATGAAACCTTGTATTTGAATATTTTGTTGAATGGGTGAGGTTTGGGTTTTACTACCCATACTTATAACTTGACTACCACCGGGTAGTATCGTATTAGGGTTTGGACTGAAAGTTAGGTTAGCTGAAGCAAAGTTTTGTTTGCAGAAAAATACTGTTTCTGGATAGCTACCAGGAATATTCACTCTACCAACGTTATCTAAAGGGTCGCTAGAAATATCGGGACATGCCGCAAGCGCAGCTTGGCCGATAAAACTAGTGGTGGCTAAAATAGCTAGTCTTAATGACATTTTTTGGGCATATGCAATATTCATGACTTTCTCTTAATCGACTTATCTATATTAAGTCTATATAGCTTAGCCTTATTTAATCTGTTGGCTGTAACACAATTTGCATCACAAAATCATCATCAATCACAACTTGCTGTTCCTGATAACCTGGTGACTTTAAAGTGTATGTCGCAGAAGGTAGCCCAAACATTTGGAAGTAGCCAAAGCTACCTGAAGTAGTGGATTGTATTAATTGGTTGCCCTGATAAATGCCTATTTCGATATCTTGTTTGGCACTAGCCAGCTTACCTGATATCCCATACGTTTTTTGCAAATTAATTGGTACAGAAGTTGGCGAGTAGTTAGCTACACGGATACGCGGTGTGGGTAGCTCAACCGTACTGTATTCAAGTGGCAAGTCTTTGGCGTCCATGTTTAACGTGTATTCACCGGCTTTAATGTTACTAATTAAATACTGACTGCTAGTATCACTAGAGCCCAAAAGACTGGCATCTACCTTTTGATTGTCTAAAGTAAAGGTCATGGCTTCACTACCAATTTGTGGTTCTGCAGGGTGGGCAATATCAACAATAACACTGCCTAAGTTTTGGCGAGGATAGTTACCAAGTTTCAAGCCTTGTTTCGGTGCTTTAAACATATCAAAAGACAGTCTGGCATAGAGATAGTTATTCTGGGTCCATGCTGGCAGGGAGTTATCACGAATGAAGCCTCCCTCATCAATCAACAGGCCATCTAAACGGTCTGTCGATATAGAATCCACGTATTTATGCTTATACCCAAGGCTAAAGTTGACACTGTTTTGATGTATCAGCTGCCAGTCAGCTTGCCAGCCTACTTTATTGTCATACAGGCTATAACCCAGGCTAAGTATGCTACTAAGCTGTCTTAGTGGCGATGTGTTGTCGACACTTAATCCCATACCATTCATGCGATGATTAATGTCACCTTGGTATAGAAGATCACTTTGCCCATGACGGTAACTGATAGACTGACCTAAGCTGGTTTGATCACTGAACTGATGCCTTAGCGATACTGTGTCACTGTCGTTATCACCAGATAACCCTACCGTATTTCGGGTCAATCGATTGTCATCAGCCTTTCTGTTAATATCTTGCCATGACAAACGGTAATTATAACGATCACCGCGTGTATCCCAATTAAGCCCCCCGTTCATTGAGGGACTAAATTGATGGTTAACACCTGCATAGGCGTAGTAATTATCTGCATTTATGATATTTGCAATATCTTCATAATATTGATTTAAGGTAATGCTGGTGTTGCTTGATGGCTGGTAATTCAAAAATAATTGATGAAGTTGATCACGCTGTTTGCCCTGAGATGTAGTGCGAGTAGAATCATATTCTCTTAAATTATACTGATAATTGGCCCATAACTTTGCGAGATTGTATTGAATCTGAGCCTGCCATAGATTTTGAGAGGGCGTATTGGCATAGCTTAAATCAATATTACTGTAAGCGGAGGGGGTATAGTTCAGCCCAGTATGCCAAGAGATAGAGTCATCATCATCCTTGCTGTTTTGCAAGTTGGTATTGGCACCACCACGAATGGCCAAGCGATTGCTTAAACCATACTCAGCGTATATATGGGCAGCTGTATCATTATTATTGTCATTACTATTAAAAGCATTGCCTGCACGACCAAACCCTGCTTCAAGCAGTAGCTCGTTAGTAGCCGCATTGGTACGGCGTTTACCCAAGAAAACTGGTCGAACCTCTAATGGCTGACGGGCTAAAGGATAAGCAAATATAGCAATTTCTACTAGGTTATCAATTAGGTTGAGCTGATTAACATCTAGATTCAAAAACTCATAGCGCCCATCAAGGCCAATTTGGACTCTGGCAATAGTCCGCCCATCAATACGAAGTTCTGCAACTCCGCCAGGCTCACCAACGCCAATAATATGTTGATAATCTTGGTTGGTGTTTTGCAATAAACTACTGCTGTTGTCATCAAAGTAAGCCAAGTGCCGGTTAATATCACGATTACTGTAAGCTACTAAAGCACCGGTAAACTCTGAGCCTGAAGTTTGAGCACCTTGACCTAAGGCATTAGGCTGGCTAGTCCCAAGCCGGGTAGCAATATTTTTACCAGACTTTGCCCAGTATAAATTATCAATTTCCCAATCTGAGGGTAGCGTACTAAAACCGTCGATAGCGATATCAGTAAAATTATTATTGGATTTTTTTTCTGAATGATTTTCCATACCTACCGCTTTAGCGCCCCAGACTCCTCCCAAGCCATACCCAAAAGCACCAAGGTTTGCGTAAACACTTCGGCTGGTGGATTGAGGTTGATTCGGAGCTGTATTGTTTTCTGCAATACTGACCGAGCTATCAAAAGACAAGCCTAGAATTCCAGCTTTGCTGGGGTAGTAGTCGATGGGCCGCTTTTCAGATGCTTTTCTGGTAGGCGATGAGTCGTTTTTAATGTTTTCTGGTAGCCAGCCCATGTTGAGGCTGATGGCAAGATCAGCCTGATTATAATCAGCCGTAATGCCAAGCTTTTTTAGACTACTCAGGGCCAAATAGTTTTTATTATCTTTTTTTATAAAAGAGTTTTCTGCGATTTGTGCATCACCGATGGGAGTTTTTATCAAATACTGAGTAGACGAGACAGTTGCAGAGCTAGTCTCATTGGTTTGTGCAATAGGCTCAAATACCACCCCAGTCAAACGGCTTAAGTCGTCTATAGACACGAAGTAGTAGTGGTTAGTTTGAGTAGAACTACTAATCGTTTCGTTTACTGGAAGGTCGTTAACACGAGCATCATACAAAATATCAATGGCATCTACTTCTTGACCATTGACAACCACACCTACCAAACTTGGTTTTAGGCGTTGTGATGTAGTGATGTCGTTATTTACGCTATTATTAGAGGTAGAGGGCACTGCGGCAAAAGCAGCTAAGCTAAGGCTACCTATTGAGGGCATAGAAGCCAGAATCATTAAGCGTAAGGTGGTATGTTTCCTGATCATATCTGGCAAATGCTGCTCAAAAATATCTAATAAGTTAAGATAAGGAGTAGTAGTAATATAAAGTATCAATAGAAAAGAATGGAGTTTTACGTGGCTTAGACTGCTTACTCAACATTGATAAATACAGGCAAGCCATAGCGTGATCCGATTTCTAGCGTCACACCTTTGCCATCTGCATCATAAGTTAATGACTTATCTACTTGCTGTTCAATGGACAGCATTGCCCCATGTTTACCGGCTGGAAACTGTATTGGCAAGCGAATCGCCATACGTACCGTTTGATAGCCACCTGGTGCAATGGTGAATTCTGTTGGGTTAATTAGAGTCCAAGGTTTTAACGTGGTTTCACTGGGTTCAACAGGTTTGCCAGTGGCATCCATATCAATAAGATTTAAACGAATTTTTTTTGGCTTAGTACCATAGTTGTAGAGCGTTACAGACTGATTAAGCCTTGAGGTGTTTTTGTTTTGTTTTAGCGATATGGTTTCATCAATACGCGCAGGCGTAATGCCCAGCTGTGCCGGTGGCAAGTCTTTTTGCTTGTCTTGATTAACTACCATGCTGGTCAGACCGCTCGCGTCTTTTGAAGTATGGATAATCAGTTCTGCATGGGCAGAAGATGCAGTAAATAATGAAATAGTAATGAAAGATAAAGATAAAAAACTCTTTGATAGTTTGGAGGGAGTGGTGAGTTTCATAGAGGGGGCCTTACGTAGGATATTCTTTACGACTAGAATTTGTTTTATAACATTATATAAACTAATTCTAATTATCAATTTAGACTATAGCTAAAAAAATACCAGCATTATAATGCTGGTATTTTTATTAAATAAAATAGTTAATATAAGACTTTGATTGAGTCGGTATTAACAAGTTGTATTTTTAGTTACCAGATAAAGTAAGTAAGAATGTATCTGTTGTGGCTCCCGGTTGTGCAGCACCAGCAGAGCCGTGAGAGGTGTATTCACCAGAATGATTAGCTTGAGATAAATTAATACTAAAATTAATATCACCTAACACAGGAGTCCATCCTGATGGAATCTTAACTGTATTCGTACCTTGAGCAGTAACACTCTGGCTATCAGATTTCAAAGTTGCAGCAGAAACAGCTATTTTGGATGTATTATTAGTAATATTGGTAAGGGTATTATTTTTTGTCTCTACCTTTAGGGTAACAGGTGCCGAAGATAAGCTACGCACAGCCCAAGCATCTTTAAGAGTTACATTAACAGTATCATTACCTGCGCGCTGACTATTCGCATCTGTCTTAACTGCAGCTCCAGGAATTTCATAAGAAGACTGACCTATTGCAGTCGTTAATTCACGAGTAGCTGCATCGCCGGTAACATAGTTTACCTCATTGGTTAATTTCAAATGCGCATCATCCCAATGATAAAGAACTAGGATTTCAGGTAAAGTCACGCGAAAGTCAGTTGAACCACTAACAGATGCTGCTGAAGCAAAAGAAGCGATAGAGACGGTAGCGGTAGCTAATGCAATTTTAGAAAAAAGTTTCATATATTTAAATCCCTGGGTTAAGCCAGTTAAAAAATTTAGGGACCAGTGAGACTTCTTATGATTAAATCGAATCGTGACACAAAGTGATTTTACTGAATCAAGCGAGAGTGTTACTGGGATACTAGATAGAAAAAGATAAGGAGGGGTTGTTGGGATAAGCTAAGATAGAAGACTATCTTTGATATTCAGGATTGTAATGAGTGTTTAAAAAAAGGTCAACAACAGTTTAGCTGTTTGTTGTAATTTTTTTTGTAACTAACATACCTTAAACTGAATAATAGTGAATAAGTAACAGTCAAAATATGATGCTCTCTAATTGTGTTATCCTTGAATCTTAAATATAGTTAAAACCAAATATTAAAAAAGCAAGCCACTGTATTATTATAAAAGATTATAAAAGTAAGAGATAAAAAAAGATTTAAATGAAATAAGGATAAAAATAATGAGTCAGTTCTCATCAGTAAATTCTTCCAATCCTAAAAATCGCAAGTTTTTAATCATCGGACAAGGTGACATAGGACTTGCAGTGACCAACATTCTGGCAACAGGGCAAAAACAAGTAACTGGCTTGGCAAGGAGAGAGCGTCAGGAATATGATTTGGATGATCAAGCTCATTTTCTTCAAGCCGATGCGCTAAAGTTAACTGCAGAGCAGATTCAAGATTTTACTCATATTGCAATAATAGTTGCCCCTAACAATTATGACGCTGAGAATTATAAAAACACTTATTTAGGAATCGCACAGCACATTGCCGAATTACAAAGCCAATTACCGCAACTAACAAGGGTAGTGTTTATCTCATCAACTGGGGTCTATGGTCAAGATGAGGGACAGTGGATAGATGAAACCGTTGAGCCTCAACTGCCCAAACGGGAAGCTTCGCAATATATCCTCCAAGCGGAGCGGGTGTTACAACAAGCTTATGGTGATCGTGCCGTCATTATCCGTCCTAGTGGTATCTATGGCGAGCAGCGCTTGATGCGGGTGCGTAAAGCAAAAGAGCAGCAAAAAGAGCCTATGCCACTAAATGTCTGGACCAATCGAATTATGGACACTGATTTGATTAATATCATTGTGCAGGTGCTGCTAGAAGATACGGATGATGTAAAGCCGATGTATTTAGCCACAGATTATGCTCCTGTGACCTCCTTTGAAATAACCACTTGGTTGGCTGAGCAGCTAGACAGCACTGTGCCAGCTGTGGATTCTGATGCTAATAGCAGTAACCCTGGTGGTAAGCGTCTGCATAGCAATATCCCTCGTGACTGGCTGCAGTTTCCTGATTGGCAAAGCGGCTATAGTCATATTTTACAATCCAAATAGAGGGCGGTAAGATAGCTGCTTATTTTACTTGTGGACTTTAGGGGTGATAATTCTCAATATCCTATTGTCCAAAAAGCACGTATTATAGGTGGCAAATATACATAATATGTAAAGAGGGTAACTTGCGAACGGACAGTTTCAAAAATACTGATAACGAAGACTTAATCGCTCAGTCTTTATTACAAAATCAAATTGAGTATTCTGGAATGAGACATCCTAATTTTCATTCATCTACGGCTACTGTGAATCCTGATCGCCCTTTGACTGATATCCCCGAGCCTGCCCCTCGCTATCAACAAAGCTTGGGTAAGTTGTTGTCGATGTACAATGTTTCTGCTAAAGAAAAAAATGCAGATGAAGCTTCAATGTGGGCACTAATTGCTTCTCCTGAGCTTGCTTCGCATTTAGATTTATTGCAGTTGGGTGGTTTAATCAATCTGCCCAATCAGTTTTTTGAGCCTAAATCTAATAGCGAGGCAAAGATTTTAGCTCCTTTAACTCAGATGTCCTTATTGGACATGTCTGATATTTATCAGGTCTGTGTTAAATATCCAGCTTTGACTCGCTATGGCTTTAAGAGTAGCAGTGAGTCGCAACAATCAGTTGGTACCAAGCCGGCGATAACTGATAATAGTGCAAGTAGCTTGTCTGCAGCTATGCCAGAGATGATTAATGATTTATTTGCGCCTAGCTGGGAGGCCATCTTATATCCTGAGCGCTTTGACAATGAAGTTGATAGTCTAACTACTGATATATTGGCCTGTAGCGCCGCTGTACACATCTTAAAACAGTGCCAGCCACGTCAAAGTATTAATCGCAGCTTAACCGCAAAGCAGATATGCCAGCATATGCGCAGTTACGTTTTAAGCCAATGTAATGAGCACCCACAGTTTGAAAAACAGTATCGTCAAATTAGATTGTTCGAGGGTCATGTGGTGGTGGCTGCTAGCTATTTAGGTTTCGATGTAGTTCATGCCAGTAAGCATTCGTCAGCTTCAACTGTCAACAATAAGGGAGAGACTAGCGGCAATTTAGGCCAGGCAATCTATATCAATGTCTCCTCTCAATCGTCGTTATTTATTCGATATCCTAACCTGAGTAACTATTATATTAATGGTTGGTCATAGCCTCTTGATCTATACCTGCATTAATTCATTATAACCGCTATAATACCGTCGTTTATTTGACCGGTGTTGTGGTCAGGGCTTTTGGCTTAGCAATGCTTTATTGGGCTAAAAGTTAACATAAATTTTATTGGTTCTATAGGATTATTCATGGCAGTTCCTCCTTCAAATAGCACTTTTAGCAGTAGTGACTTTATTCAACTGGCTTTATCAAACGATGTTTTAAAGTTTGGTGAGTATGTTCTTAAGTCTGGTCGTATTAGCCCGTACTTCTTTAATGCTGGTCTATTAGCCACTGGTGAAACCTTATCTCTACTGGCTAACGGTTATGCCCAAGCGTTGGCAGAGCAAGTCAAAGAGTCTCAGAGTGATGAGTTGGTTATTTTTGGTGCTGCTTATAAAGGTATTCCTTTTGTGGCAGCAACTGCGCAAGCTCTGTGGAATAATCATGGTATCAATGCGCGTTGGGGTTATAACCGTAAAGAGGCAAAAGATCATGGTGAAGGCGGAAATCTAGTGGGCGCCGATGTCAGTGGCAAAGCTGTGTGGGTATTAGATGATGTGATCACTGCCGGTACAGCAATGCGAGAGGTGGTAGAAATTCTTACTGCAGCCGGAGCGACAGTAGCTGGTATTATTGTGGCATTGGATCGTAAAGAGCGCGGTCAAAATGAACAGTCTGCTATTCAAGAGTTGGCAGAAAGCTTACAGGTACCTGTTCAAGCGTTGGTAGATATCGATGACATCATTGATTATGTGGCAAAACATGGAGAGCCAAATCAGTTGGCCAAGATGCGTCATTACCGCGAACAATACGGCGTTTAAGACAGTAGTGAGTTAACTGCTGATAGCTTTGTATCGCTAGTATCATTTTTTGTCAATTTTTTATACTCAAGCTGTCAATCTTAGGTTGGCAGCTTTATTATAACTACCCTTATTATAACTATAAGTATCTATCTGTCAGAGGCAGTTTAAGCGGAGTAAATTATCATGAGTCAACAGTCAAATACTAAGCCACTTAATATTTTAGTGGTCATGGATCCCATTGAGAACGTTAATTATAAAAAGGATTCAACACTGGCTATGATGTGGTCTGCCAGTGATCGGGGTCATGATTTAGGTTACTGTCAAATTCATGATATGTGGTTAGATAGAGGTGAGCTGAAAGTTGACTCTCAGAAAGTAACGGTACGCCGTGATCCGCAAGATTTTTATAGTTTAGAACCAAAAACCACCCATCCAATTACCGATTATGATGTGATCTTAATGCGTAAAGATCCGCCATTTAATATGCGCTTTTTGTATAGCACCTATATGCTTGACCATGCAAAAGAGGCAGGCGTGTTAGTGGTAAACGATCCACAAGCCATTCGTGATTGTAATGAAAAGCTATTTGCCACTTGGTTTAGTGACTTGATGAGTCCAACCATTGTCACTAGCAAACAGTCTCATATTCGTGAGTTTATTGCTGAGCAACAAGACGTTATCGTTAAGCCATTAGATGGTATGGGGGGAACAGGCATCTTTAGATTAACAGCAGACAGCCCAAACATTGGTGCCACCCTTGAAATGCTAACAGAGCTTGAAACGTTGCCAATTATGGCTCAGCGTTATTTGCCTGAGATTAAAGAAGGTGATAAGCGTATTCTAATTGTCGATGGGGAGATTGTTCCATTTAGCTTGGCTCGTATTCCAACCAAAGGCGAGACTCGCGGCAACCTGGCTGCTGGAGGCCAAGGGGTGGCAATGCCAGTTACCGAACAAGAAATGGCTGTGGCAAAAAAAGTCGCGCCTATTGTCAAAGAAAAGGGACTAATGTTCGTTGGCCTAGATGTTATTGGTGGCAAAATAACTGAAATTAACGTTACTAGTCCCACTTGTATTCGTGAAATTAATGATCAGTGCGGTACTGATATTGCCACGGACTTAATCATAGCTATTGAAAATAAAATACAGTCATAGCTTATAGGTGAGATATTTCTGTTAAAAATTACTATAGAAAGAATATAGTAATATAAAGTTAAGCTTATATAACAATTAAATTAAAGATTTAGTGACAATCCCCTTAGTTTTTTGCTACAGTTCTCTATAACTGCTTTTATTATAAACTGCTAGTGACTTATAAATTTCTATTAAGTAGTAAGTTTCTATTGACTGGTAAATTTCTATTACAGGGCTAAGTATCTGCTAAATTATTTGGACTAGAAAAGCTTTCTTTCTGTTTTTAGCTTAGTGCCTTAGCCTTGTACAGCGCAGTTATAAATAGCAGTTTTATTGAGTTTAATTAAATTGATACAAGGAAGTATTATGAATACTGGAGCTACTATGAAAACTTTTACAAAATCTCTTTTATTAACGGCTGGCTTGGCTATTGGATTTAGTGCCAGTGCTGCAGACCAATTAAATAACACCAAGTGGACTACTTATAATGATAGTGGTAAGCCTGATGCAGTGATTCAGTTTAGTGAGAGTAATGGTAAGCTTTCTGCAAAAATCGTGGAAGTTCTTGATCCTCGTGCCGGCTCTAAGACTGTTTGTGATACCTGTAAGGGTAAGTTCAAAAACAAGCCTTTAACCGGAGCCACAGTACTTTGGGATCTTAAAGCAGATCCAAAAAACCCTAATAAATACGAAGGGGGTAAAGGTATTGAGCCAGAAACTGGCATGACCTTCTCAGGTAAAGCTGAGTTAAATGGTAATACCTTAAAGTTACGTGGCTATAAAGGGGTTTCTTTTATAGGTAAAACTAGGACTTTAAAACGCCGTTAGGATTGCTCTCGTCAGTGATTGAGGGGCTAGATAATAGCCTAGAAATTGATCGGTTTGTTCAGTAAAACGTTGCTATTAGTTTCAGAGTCAAATACAAAGCGATAGGTTGTTGTAGTATGTGTTTTTTTGCAGTAATGACTGAGCGAATAGTGAATATCAATATTACTGAAGATTGACCATAAATATTGGCCAAGCTACGACTCGTTCGTGGCTTGGTTTTTTATTTTTTATGCTATTTTTCTAAGGTTTAATGGGATTGAAATTGCGATGATATCTTTAGTAATAGCCTGGCTGTTTGTTGTACAATAAGCAGCCTTGTGAAAAGCACATCATCGCCTAAGTTTATTATTTATGCTATGATTTTTCTCAATTTTGTGTAGACCTATTTTATACCAAAAATCTAGGAGATTTTGCTGTGTCTGAGACCCCTGCTGTAAACAATACGCATCTAGATAGCGTGCCTACTAAGGGCGCAAATGTTGCACCAAACATATTGATGATGGCGGCAGGGACAGGAGGACATGTATTTCCAGCATTGGCGGTGGCAGAAGAGCTGACCAAACGAGGTGCTATCGTACACTGGCTTGGTACCCCGCAAGGTATGGAAAATGACTTAGTCCGTCCTGTCGGTTATATATTTCATACCATCGACATGCAGGGCTTGCGTGGTAAAGGGATTGGCAGAATATTGAAAATGCCTTTTACTTTGTCTCAAGCCATGTTAGCAAGTATCAGAATTATTAAAAGAAATAACATAGATGTGGTAGTGGGCTTTGGGGGTTATGTGAGTGCGCCAGGTGGATTGGCAGCAAGAGCAACTGGTACGCCGTTGATTATTCATGAGCAAAACGCCATTGCCGGTATGAGTAACCGTTACTTAGCGAAGTTAGCTGCTAAAGTACTTCAAGCTTTTCCTAATACTTTCGGTGATAGTAACAGCCCAGATAACCCCAAACTTGAAACTGTGGGTAACCCAGTGCGTGAAGCTATCTGTAATATAGCTGCACCAGAGGAGCGCTATGACCTTAACGATGATAGTCCTTTAAAGCTGTTAGTGGTTGGGGGCTCGCTAGGAGCCGAAGCCTTAAATACCACAGTACCTGCTGCTTTAGCACAGATAGATAAGCCAATTACAGTCTATCATCAGTGTGGTCGCAATAATTTAGCAAGCACCCAAAACAGTTATGGCCCTGTGGACAGAACGGTGCATAATGTTACGGTTAAACCTTTTATAGATAATATGGCCGATGCGTATTCTTGGGCCGATGTCATAGTGTGCCGAGCAGGGGCTTTGACCGTAACTGAAGTAGCAAACGTAGGCTTAGCCGCTATTTTCGTACCTTTACCTCATGCGGTAGATGACCATCAAACCGCTAATGCCCGTTCTCTGGCCATTGAAGATGCGGCTTATCTGATACCGCAGAGTAAATTAACACCAGAGTATTTAGCCCAGACCTTGTTGGATTTGGATCGAGAGAAGTGTAAGAAAATGGCTGAAAAAGGCAAAGCCTTAGCCAATCCCGCCTCTACGGTTATTACAGCTGATATCATCTGGAACCAAATTAGTAAATAAGCTGTTCCTTCTTAGGTTAAGGTTAGCCTAAAAAATTAAATGAATCTGCGCAAAGCTGCAGATCAAAATTTGTTTTATCTATTAGAAAAAAAGAGATATTTATGTCAAAACCACATCTGCGCAAAAGATTAATTGAAATCCCTGAAATGCGTCGTATTAAGTGTATTCATTTTATTGGCATTGGTGGAGCAGGGATGTGTGGTATCGCCGAGGTAATGAAAAACCAAGGCTATGAGGTAAGTGGCTCAGATATCAAAGAAAGTGCAGTCACAAAAAGATTACAGAGCTTAGGTATAAAAGTCTTTATTGGTCATGACTCTAAGAATATTGCACAGGCAGATGTCATCGTGGTGTCCTCTGCGATTGATCGTGAAAACCCTGAAATTCAAGCAGCTTTAAAAGCGCAGCTTCCTGTAGTACGTCGTGCAGATATGCTGGGTGAATTGATGCGTTATCGTCATGGTATTGCCGTTGCTGGTGCTCATGGTAAGACTACAACCACAAGCTTATTGACCATGATGATGACCGAAGCAGGTTTAGACCCCACTTATGTTATTGGCGGTAAACTTAATGCTTCTGGAAAGAACGCCTCTTTAGGGGAGAGCCGCTATTTAATTGCAGAAGCCGATGAGTCTGATGCTTCATTTTTGACGCTTCACCCAATGGCAGCTATTGTCACCAATATTGACCAAGATCATATGGAAACTTATGGCAATAGCTTTGATAAGCTGAAAGCTGCCTATATCCAGTTTTTACAAAACATGCCTTTTTATGGTCTGGCAGTGGTTTGCGGCGATGACAAAGAGTTGTATGCCATGATCGATGATATCGGTCGCCCTGTGTTGACTTTTGGGTTTGAGCCACACAATAATGTTCAAGCCACGGATGTGCGTGTGGAAGGCACTAAGACCCACTTTACTGTATTGCGTAAAGATCATGAGCCACTACAACTTACGTTGAATATTCCTGGTCAACATAACGTGCTAAATGCCTTAGCGGCGATTACGATGGCGACCGATGAAGGCGTTGATGATGAAGCCATTAAACGAGCATTGGCTAAATTTGCTGGAGTAGGTCGCCGTTTTGAGCAGCAAGCTTGTGTTAAAAAGGACGATGGCGATGTGCTGTTAATTGATGACTATGGTCATCACCCAGTAGAAGTTGCGGCCACTATTAAAGCTGCCCGTGAAAGCTATCCAGAGCGCCGCTTAGTTATGTTGTTCCAGCCGCATCGCTATACCCGTACTCGCGACTGCTATGATGATTTTGTGGCTGTGTTATCACAAGTAGATGAGCTGATGCTACTTGATGTTTATAGTGCTGGAGAGACGCCAATTGTTGGTGCGGATACAAAGTCGTTAGCTCGTAGTATTCGTTTGCGTGGTGAGGTAGAGCCAATGGTGATTGATAAAGAAGAGTTGGCACCAGCTATGCAGCGCGTGTTAAAGGCAGGTGACATATTAATCACTCAAGGGGCTGGTAATGTCGGTCAGCTTTGCCAAGAGTTGGCTGCCAACAACCTTTATATTTAATTTGTAACTATTATTATTAGGCTTTAAAGCTAATTTTACCTATACTATTGAAAACTGGGCTGTGTACGCTCTTTGTTGCAGTCTACAATGATTTTATTTGCCACAACCCTAATTGTTTTTTGCCCCAAATCTAACTGTTTAAGATGCCGATAACTATGACTCAATCTGTTACCAATTCAAATGTAAATAATGCTTCCTCTCAAGCCAATACAGCTACTAAGGACCCAAGTGTTTTTGGTAAAGTTGCTGTTGTCTATGGCGGTATCAGTAACGAGCGTGCTGTTTCGTTAGACAGTGGCAGAGCGGTATTAAAAGCTTTACAGTCACAAGGTGTGGATGCTACACATTTTGATCCAAAAGATCAGGACGTTACTGAGCTGAAGAACTATGATCGTGTCTTTAACGTCTTGCATGGCCGCGGCGGAGAGGATGGACAGCTTCAAGGACTACTTGATTGGTTGCAGATTCCACAAACAGGCTCAGGGGTGTTAGCTTCAGCCATTGGTATGGACAAAGTTCGTACTAAGCAGTTGTGGCAGGGCTGTGGTCTATCAACCGCCCCTTTTGCGGTGTTGAATAAAGACACTGATTGGCAGCAAGTAGTTAGTGCTTTAGGTTTACCTTTGATGGTTAAGCCGGTTCATGAAGGCTCAAGTATTGGTATGAGTAAAGTAAATACCTTAGATGAGTTGCCGAAAGCTTATCAATTGGCTTCAGAGTGTGGTGACGTGGTTATGGCTGAGAAATGGATTACAGGCCGTGAGTTCACTATCGTTATTATTGATGATGAAGCCTATCCAGTGATTCGTCTACAGCCTGCAGATGTTTCTAACTTCTATGATTATGAAGCTAAGTACAATCGCAATGATACGATGTATCATATTCCCTGTGGTCTATCAGAAGAAGAAGAAAAGCATTTACAAGAATTGAGCTTAGCCGCCTTTAAAGCAGTGAATGCTGAAGGATGGGGGCGAGTAGATGCGATGCAGGATGAAGAGGGCAACTTCTGGTTATTAGAAATCAATACTGTGCCTGGAATGACTAGCCACAGCTTGGTTCCTATGGCGGCAAAAGCACGGGGTATGGATTTTGAAGAACTTTGTTGGCACATCCTAGCTCAAACCTTATAGTTTGGAACAAGACAGAGAGAGCCGTGGGTAGTTGCTATTAATAACCGCTTGGTGCCTCTCTATCAGTAATACCGATTTTGAGCGATGTTTTCAGTCATTATGACGGCATCAGGCACTATTTTATGACTCATATAACTTGTTATGTCATATTTTGTCATAAATTGATACATGCTCACCAAACATAGCTGCTATCGCTGCTTGAGCAAATACGTTACAATTATGAGTTATTAGACAAAAATGGATACTACGGCTGCTTCTGTGAATAAAACTGCGCTGAACCCAAGTAAATACCTATCCGCTAAAACGTGGATTACTCTTACAGTAGTTTTATTTGTTGCTATTTTTTTTGTAGTATCAAATAGGATTTATCATTCGCAACCTGCAAAAGTGGTTGTGAATACCAAAAACCTAGATGCCGCTCAGTATGAAACCTTAAATAAGGTTATGGCAAAAAAAGAAGCTGGCAGCTTTTTTACAGCTGTATTACCAGAGCTTAAAGACAGTGCGATGCAGCAGGACTGGATCAGTCAAGTAGATATCGAGCGTAAATGGGGAGAAGGTATTGTTATCACAGCTTTGCCCCGAGAAGCAATCGCACGATTTGGTAGTGAGCATTTAATAGATTCACAAGGTAAAGTATATAAGCCTGTCAGTGAGTCTGAATTGTTGCAACCAGGACTGATCATGTTGCAAGGAGATGCCGATCAGTCAACTTTGATTATGCAGCAAATGCAGCAGGTTAATCAGTGGTTTGCGCCGTTAGACATGCAAGTAGAAGATTTGGTATTAACACCCCGTATGACTTGGGCCATCAAATTTAATAATGGGATGCGTATTATTGTAGATAATGAGCATACTTCCCAAAAACTTATGAACTTAAGCCAACTATTACAAAACCAGTTGGCAGATAAAAAAGAGAATATAGCTGCTGCTGACCTACGTTATAAAAATGGCTTTGTCATTGATTGGAAAGCGCAGGTAGAACAGACAACAACGGGAGCAGCAGCGCAGGAAGCAAGTGCTGAAGAAAGTGAGATACCACTTTAATTTAAAGCCGCCTCAAAGATGATTTGAAGCGGTTTTATTTAGTAATTTGAACTTGAAAAGTATTGGCAAAACTAGGCTAAAAATAGTAACAGCTATTGTTTATTAGACTTGGAATTTAGCCAATATATTGGATAGGCTCATAGTAATATTTAGACAGAAACCCCAATTTAACCTTACTGTTTTATTTAGGGTCGTTAGTATAGTTTTATACTAATTATTCCGCACAGTACACACATATATGTTTTAAACTTTATGAGTAAATCTGAAAATCTTCTCGCCGTCATTCATTTAAGCGCCACTGCAGTGTATGTTGTGGTTGGTAATGTTGTCTCTGCAACAGATATACGTATTAAGGGCGTTGGTGAGATACCTACTGAAGATTTTCAGCAAGGTCAGATTAAGCATTTTGATCGCCTAAAAAGCTCTATTCGTCAAGCCATCATCCAAGCTGAAGAAATGGCAAATTGTCGTATTCACAGTGTGTGGCTAACTTTATCAACGCCTGAGCTTCTAAGCCATAATGGCTTTGGGGCAGTAGATATAGAGCAAGGCGTGGTAGAAACTCAGCATATCGTTAAAGCTTTGAGTTTGGCCAAGGCTAGTGTTTTACCTAATACTCATTATCTTATGCATCACTGCCAGCAAGGTATCTTTTTAGACAATCAAGAGCAGATGGTAGATGATGCTATTGGCATGTATGCCAATAAAGTCACTGTCATGTATCACTTAATGATGATGCCAGTGGCCAGTCGACAGAATATCCAAAAGTTAATTCAGGCTTGTGATATAAGTATTGACCATATGTTGTTCGATGCGGTATCAAGTGCTGAATATAGCTTAATGCCTCAAGAGCGTGAGCAAGGGGTTTGTTTAATTGATATTGGAGCGAGTACCACAAGTATCTGCGTTTATCGTGAAAACAAGCTCATATTTACTCACTGTATTGCTGAGGGCGGCAATAAAGTAACAATGGATATATCTGCTGAGTTGAACCTCACTATGATGGAAGCTGAAAAGCTGAAAATTCAGAGAGGCACAGTAGATACTCGTGATGTAGATCCTACTAGGTTTGAGACTTTTGCCAGAGTAGGCATGGCTGATGAAGCAACCATCAGCATGTTACAGTTGGCTCAAATTATTGAAGCTCGCTATATCGAAATCTATCGGATTATTTTCCAAAAATTAGCTGATGAAGGCTTAATGGACTATCTGCAACGTGGTGTCATTCTAACGGGCGGTGGCAGTCAGATTCGTGGAATGGTACGTTTTTCAAAGCGTTTGCTTGAGATGCCTGTGGTTATGAGCAATACCCATGATGCTATTACCGCTTATACTCACTTTGGTGATGATGATAAGGTTAAAGAGCTTAATTTGCGGGTGAATCAGCGTGCCTTGCAAACCGCTTATGGTGCCTTGTTATACAGTCAAAGCGAACAGTTTAAGCACAGTGAAAAAAGTTCACCAGAAGCATTAGAGGTGAATAAGCCTAATAAATTTAGCACTTTCAAACACAATTTGAGTAATTTTTTCAAAAGCATAATATAATTTCTTTATCTATTAAATTTCATATTTCAAAGTCATTATTAGTTAGCACTTATGAGTAAGTAAACTGACTACATAGATGGCCTCAAGGAGTGATAATGTCTAAGTATACAATGGCTAGCAATGGCCACGATTTAAACAATGGTCAGGCTCGTTTTACAGTTTTCGGTGTAGGCGGCGGCGGTGGTAACGCAGTTGAGCATATGGTTCAACAAGGCGTTAAAGGAGTGACTTTTGTTTGTGCAAATACCGATAAACAAGCTTTAGACAGATTAACTGCTGAAAATAAGCTGCAACTTGGTGCACAGACTAACCGTGGTCTTGGTGCTGGAGCAAACCCTGAAGTGGGTCGTGAAGCTGCAGAACAAGATGAAGATGCCATCCGCGAACTGCTTGAGAACTCAGACATGGTGTTTATCACTGCGGGTATGGGTGGTGGTACCGGTACTGGTGCTGCGCCTGTGGTGGCTCGTATTGCTAAAGAAATGGAAATTTTAACTGTGGGTGTGGTTACCACTCCTTTTAAATTCGAGGGTGGTAAGCGTATTAAGGCAGCCAAAGCCGGTATCGATGCACTGTCTAACTTTGTAGACTCAATTATTACCATTCCTAATGACAAACTGCTTAAAGTTTATGGCAATATCTCTATGCAAGATGCCTTCAAAAAAGCAGATGACGTATTGATGCATGCGGTACAAGGTATCGCCCAAACCATTTCTAGTGAAGGTGTGATTAATATTGACTTTAACGATATTCGCACTGCAATGACCGCCAAAGGTCATGCGATGATGGGTATTGGTCGTGCCAGCGGTGAAGATCGCGCGCGTCAAGCAACTGAAAAAGCCATCCGTTCACCCCTACTAGATGACTTACTATTAGAAAATGCCAAAGGTCTAATCGTAAACGTTGTGTCATCTGAATCAGTAACGTTAGATGAGCTAAATGAGATAACTGAAGTTGTAAACGATATTACAGATATTGAAGAAGCGAATATTTTCATTGGTACTGTAATTGATGAAAAACTAGGCGAAGACCTACATGTGACAGTTATTGCTACTGGTTTGACTTTAGATGAGAGAGAAACTCCTGAGCCAATGCCTTCTGCAACTAGTACTCACACTGTTGATCGTGCAACACATACCAGTGCGTTTCATGCCCAGCAAAAATCACAGCCTCAGCCGCAGAGTCAGCCAGCTAGTCCTGCGAGCACTACCGCTACTTCACAGACTAGTGCTACGAAGACCAACAGTATTCAAGATTATTTAAAGCGTCAACAGAATCGTTAATCGCTTTAAGTTAGTTGATTTGAATAACATAAAAAAGCGGTAATAATAAAAAGCCAAGCTTAAGCTTGGCTTTTTTTATGTGTGATTATTATGGACTAAGGTAAATATGACCTTATATAAACTATCTTAACAAGTTACTGTGGTAAAATCCCCTCATTGAATTAGCAGTGCTGAGTACAGTAACTAATAATTAATAAATAATTGAGTAAAAATAGTTAAGTAATAAGAGTATTAACTTTATGAATCAACGCACTTTAAAGCAACCTATTAAAGTAGTCGGTGTGGGCCTACACAGTGGACAGGATGTCACCCTAATTTTGGAGCCTGCTGAGGTCGATAGTGGCATACACTTTTTGCGCACTGATATAGACAACGCACCTTTGATTGCCGCAGATGCCTTCTTAGTTACTGATACCGTCATGTCCTCTAATTTAGTGGTGGACGGGGTCAAAATTGGGACTGTAGAGCACTTATTAAGTGCTTTAGCAGGACTTGGAATAGATAACCTGCTCATTAAAGTTTCGGATGCAGAAATTCCTATCATGGATGGTAGTGCTGCAAATTATGTGGAATTAATACTACAGGCAGGGATTGAAGAGCAGTCAGCTCCCAAGAAATTCCTAAAAATATTAAAGACGGTTAGAGTGGAAGAGGGCGATAAGTCGGCTCAATTAGAGCCTTATTCAGGCTTTTGTTTAGATTTTCAAATTGAGTTTGAGCATCCGGGCATCCCTCAAGATACGCAGCATTACCAGTTTGAGTTCTCTACTAATAGCTATATTGCAAATGTAGGCAATGCCAGAACCTTTGGGTTTATGCGTGATATTGAATACCTCCAAAAAAACAACTTGGCTTTAGGAGGAAGTTTAGACAATGCCATTGTGCTAGATGATAAAGGTATCGTTAATAAAGAAGGACTTCGTCATAAAGAAGAGTTCGTACGCCATAAGATTTTGGATGCTATTGGCGACTTATATTTGGCAAAATATCCGCTAATTGGCAAGTTTTCAGCCTATAAATCAGGGCATGCGTTGAACAATAAATTGATTAGAGCGGTGTATAGTGACCCTGAAAACTTTGAAATTGTAACAATTTATGACACAAGTAATTTTGCAATTGACTATAAATTATAAAAATCAAGTAAAAATCAAAAATATTTCTGCCATTTTCTAAATTATTTTTCGGTTTAAAGCAACATTGTGGAAAGATAAAAAAAAGCGAAACTTCGGTTTCGCTTTTTTTTATCAAAAATTTATGGTTACTTGCACAATCCAAACATTTTCAATACTTAGAAGGGTTCAATCAATAAAAGTTAGTCATTGATTAAATAATAAATCTGGTTATTTTTACGGAGCTAGTTTTAAAAACCAAACATTGTCTACCAATAACACGACGATTGATTACATAATAAAACATTATAGAAGCCTTTTAGTTAGGTTTTGTTAGGCGTTTTAGTGATGCTTTAAGGCGTTCATCTTTAATGACATGCTCTAATGTGTGTGTTATAGTTCGTTTCGTTGTTTCGGTGAGGCCACGTTTGTTATGGCTTCCGCCCTTACTAAGAGTTAAATTCGATTGATTTGAGTGCAAGTTTGAGTAATTCTGATTTTCATTTAAGTGATCAATCGAAGCAGGGTAAGTAACGATTACATCTATATTGTTTAGTACGCTGAATGTAAGAGATTGTTCTTTTAGTATATTAATTAGGTTGTTTGACTGGTATCGAAGATGGTTTGCTGCAGTTTGAGACTGTACAGAAAGCACTAATTGACCTTCTTCATACTTGACTACCCACAGTGATTTTAGAATCTCATCTGGTAGTCCTCTCCCTATTAAAGCTTTCATCTCTTGGGTTAATTGGTTCAGCTCAGAGCATTTATCAGATAAAGACCTAGGCAAGGAAGACGCTGCAGACTTTTGATGATCAATACGCTTTGCTAAATGATTAGGTTTTAATGGGTTTTGCATGGCATACCTCAAACTTAATTTATAGATGAAGTTATCACTGAGTATATAGATAGCATAAACGGTTGCTAAGTCTAAATATAGGCTGTTTCGATAGGTCGTTTGTTTTTAAATGAATATCAATAGACTATTTGACAGGTAAGTTGAATAGTACATTGCAAAATTAATTCTAGGAATGTTATGAAAAAGTCACTTATTATTTTGTCGTTAATGGGGCTAAGTGCCATACAAGCAAATGCTACAGTTCAACAAACGTTTGAGCCAGCCACAAATTCTTCAGCAGTTAAAACGTATAAAGTAGTAAATAATTTCTCTAACATCACTTCTAATAACACTCGAAGTGTTCAGAATATTGAGTATTTAGACAGTCAAGCACAGCAAAAAAGTGATGAACTGGCCCAACTGGCTAGGCAACTAGAAAGCAAATACAGCAATTCAGTTTCTTTTGCTACTTCTGCAAATAACCCAACTTTCTCTTCTGGTCGTTTGACTAGCTCAGCGCCTCCTGCTTTGGCTGCTGCCCGTGCTGCCCGTGCTGCTCACTCTAGAACGATTGGACTATGTGCCCGTTATGTGCGTCAAGCTCTGGAATCTGCAGGCTATGAATTCACTCCTAATCCTTCAGCTTATCAATATGCCACTCGTGGTACTTTAGCACAGGCAGGCTTTGTTAAGCTTAGCAATGACAACTATCAGCCTCAAATTGGTGATGTTGCTGTATTCAACCGCTCATCAAAAAACCCACATGGCCACATTCAAATTTATGATGGTTCACAATGGGTATCAGATTTTAGACAGTCAAAATTCAGTCCATACAGCACCCACAATGGCTATAGCGTATGGCGTGATGGTCGCTACTTAGACGCAACAAGCCAAGGCACTTACTTAGCGATGAACGATTAGTAGTCAGGCTACTTTTATAAGCCTTAATCGCTAGCTATACCAAAAAATCTCATTTACATCTGAACTATTTGTTTTAGATAAATGAGATTTTTTTGATTGTTGAATCAATTAAGAATAGATAAAAATAATTGAGAGTCAATAACACAATAAAGGCCGCTAAATTAGCGGCCTTTATTTTAAACAACTGCTTTTGGACAGTTAACAAAAGCCATTAATCGCTATAACGACTTAAGTTAGATAGCTTAGGATTAGCATTAGGATTACGGCGTAATAATAGAGCCATGCGCCCAATACTATGAATAAGCTGAGCACCAGTCTTTTCAGCAAGATCACTACTAAATACTTCGCGCTCTTCTTTAGAGCCTGGTGGTGTCTTTATTTTAATAAGCTCATGATCATTTAAAGCGCGATCCAGCTCTTCTATTACTGACTCAGTTAAACCCTTGTTGCCGATAGTAACCACAGGCTTTAACTCATGACCGATGCCTTTAAGGCGGCGTAATTCAGTATTGTCCAATGCAGGACGGTTGTTTTTTGCAGTACTCATATTGTCTCAGTATTAATTATTAGGCCTAACTTAACCAGCCTTGAAAAGGGAAAATAAGATGGGCCAATATATGGCACCACCTAAAACAGAATCTTGACGCTTACACTCTATACAGTCATAGCTTTATTAACGCATATCGTTATTGAAGCATACAGTTGTTACAGCGAAGTAGATTCACAGGGGCATTATAAAGAAAGTTACTGCCCCTTGCATGATGAGTTTGTAATACTGACTAAATTTAATTGGCTTCTTTAAGTTAAGTCATGAAATTTTAAGTTAAGTTGTGATTAAACTTAAGCTTCATGTATTTAAATTCTATCTATTTTAAATCAGTGATTTAGTTAAGCCACAAAGTTTTACCAGGCCATAAGCTTAATAGTTTAAATAATGGTAGAATTTGCTTTAATTACTTTAATTAATAGTTATCACGTCTCTATTCTATATATACAGTTACAGTGAGGATATTTTGGCAACCCGTATTACTAACAAGACATTATCTAAAAGCAGTAAAGCTTGGATGAAAGAGCATTTGGATGACCATTATGTACAGCTGGCTCAAAAAGAGGGCTATCGTGCTCGTGCTGCCTATAAGCTATTAGAGATTAATGAAAAAACCGACCTCATTAAAAAAGGGATGACGGTTGTAGACTTGGGTAGTGCTCCTGGCAGTTGGTCACAGGTGGCTGGTAGATTGGTAGGCGATAGTGGCATATTGATTGCTTCTGATATTTTACCTATGGATGCGCTGGAGAACGTGACCTTCATTCAAGGTGATTTTAGAGAAGAAGAAGTATTTGATAAATTGATGAATGAGGTGGGCGATAGACAAGTAGATGTGGTGCTATCAGATATGGCGCCCAACACATCTGGTCACGCCGCAGTAGATCAGCCTCGTATGATATATCTATGTGAATTGGCGGTAGATTTTGCTCTAAGAGTGCTTCCGAAAGGTGGGTCATTAATAATGAAGGTATTCCAAGGGGAAGGGGAGCAGCAGTTACGCCAACAGTTACAGTCTCAGTTTTCTAAGGTGCGTACCATTAAGCCTGCCGCCTCTCGCCCTCGTTCAAAAGAGGTATTTTGGGTAGCCACCAAGTAACTTAAGCCATTTAGCAAACTCAATAAGCCTTAGCTGAATAGTCTTAGTTAGATATTAGTTAGTTATTTAGTTTTCTATCGATTCATATTTAAGCTTAGGATTATTGGTGACTCTTTTTTTATCAGCTCTCTATTTTTGTGAATAATCAGTCTACTTGTCCTTAGTGGTAAGGGACAGTGGCAGGTGACACAATACTCGACTTGAGCCAAGAAAGTGGCCTATTTAGTCGGTGGGATAAGTAAGTAAATCTATAATTTGGATATTATTATCTGCTTTATCCTTGATAAATAAGTAGAGTGACCTAATAAAGAGAAGTATCAGCAATGGTTCGTTAAAATCGTAGTTTTTTCATTAAGAGCATGGTTTTAAGGGCGTTAAGCTCTATTAGAAATATTATAAAAAATTAATGACAGAATAATCAATGCGTGTATTAACACGGTGACGAGCCATAATTGTTTTTTTGTCTCATGTTATAATGCAAGATTAGGCAGAATTTTGAATACATCAATAAGTAAGGGATGGTATAGCTTGTGAGCGACATGGTAAAAAATACCTTATTGTGGCTAGTTGTTATCGGCGTATTAGTGCTGGTATTTAGCAACTTTGATAGCAGTAATGAGCCGGATGCGCTCAATTACTCTGAGTTTGTAACTCAAGTCACTGAGGACCAAATTAAAAGCGTCAAAATCGATGGTGAACAAATCACCGGAGAAAAAGTTAACGGCTCGGAGTTTGAGACTATTGTCCCTGCCGTGGTTGACGATCAGTTAATGCCTACATTACGTAAGCATAACGTTGAGGTGCAGGGAGCAGCCCCTGAGCGCCAAAGCATTATGTTGCAGTTATTAATTGCAAGTTTCCCTGTTCTGCTTATTATCGGTATCTTCTTATTCTTCATGCGTAACATGCAGGGCGGCGCAGGTGGTAAGGCCGGCGGACCTATGAGCTTTGGTAAATCCAAAGCGAAGATGCTTGGTGAAGACCAAATTAAAGTTAACTTTAATGATGTGGCTGGGGCTGAAGAGGCTAAAGAAGAGGTTATCGAAGTTGTTGACTTCCTAAAGGATCCAGACAAATTTACTAAGCTTGGTGCAACCATTCCTCGCGGTATTTTAATGGTGGGTCCACCAGGTACGGGTAAGACGTTACTTGCTAAGGCCATTGCAGGTGAAGCAAAAGTACCTTTCTTCTCAATTTCAGGCTCTGACTTCGTAGAGATGTTCGTCGGTGTGGGTGCTTCTCGTGTCCGCGATATGTTTGAACAAGCTAAGAAAAATGCGCCTTGTATTATCTTCATTGATGAGATTGATGCCGTAGGTCGCAGCCGTGGTACCGGTATGGGCGGTGGTAATGACGAGCGTGAGCAAACGCTTAACCAGTTACTTGTTGAGATGGATGGTTTCGAAGGTAATGACGGTATTATCGTTATTGCGGCCACTAACCGTGCAGATGTGCTAGATAAAGCCTTATTGCGTCCAGGTCGTTTTGACCGTCAAGTGCACGTTGGCTTACCAGATATCAAAGGCCGTGAAGAGATCTTAAAAGTGCATTTACGTAAACTCCCTGCAACGGTTGGCGTTGATATCAATGCGTTAGCGCGTGGTACACCTGGCTTTAGTGGTGCCCAGCTGGCTAACTTGGTAAACGAAGCGGCTTTATTTGCGGCGCGTCGTAATAAGACCAGTGTTGATATGAATGACTTCGAAGATGCTAAAGACAAGCTATTTATGGGTCCTGAGCGTAAGTCTATGGTGCTGCGTGAAGAAGAGCGCCGTGCGACCGCTTATCATGAAGCTGGTCATGCGTTAGTAGCAGAAATGCTGCCAGGTACTGACCCTGTGCATAAAGTGACCATCATGCCGCGTGGCTGGGCATTGGGCGTAACTTGGCAATTACCTGAGTTTGACCAAACTAGCTTAGATAAGTCAAAAATGCTAAATGATATTGCTATCTTGTTTGGTGGCCGTATTGCAGAAGAAGTGTTTGTAAACCAGAAGACCACAGGGGCTTCAAATGACTTTGAGCGCGCCACCAAGATGGCACGTGCGATGGTTACCAAATATGGTATGTCTGATGCACTAGGTGTAATGGTTTATGAAGATGATGATGCGTCACAAGGCTACTTTGGGGGTATGACCCGAAGCATTTCTGAAGCTACACAGCAGAAAGTGGATGAAGAGATTCGTCGTATCCTAGAAGAGCAATATGATATTGCCCGTGAAATCATCGAAGCAAATAAAGACAAAATGCATGCGATGGTTGATGCCTTGATGAAGTGGGAAACCATTGATAGAGATCAGTTACAAGACATCTTAGCGGGTAATGAGCCTCGTGAACCTCGTAATTATCAACAAGAGAAGGATGTCACCCCTAAAAAAGAAGAGATAGACTCTACTGATTCACCTTCAGGGCCTACGCCTCCTCCATTACCAGCTATGTAGCACTTTAAATAGAGTAGGAAGTTCAAAACTTCATACTCTTAGGTTTGATAAAGAAGGCATCTTCAGTTGAAGGTGCCTTTTTTTGTGCTTGTTTCGGTAAGCAGTAGGTCTCTATTGCGCCACTATAATCCTCATATCTGCTAAAATAGGTAAGTTACAAAGACAGGAGCCATCATTATAAAAAGATTGCCAACTGACCTAACTATCAGCTTTTAACCTGCTATTAACTTTAAGCCTGAAGATCAGAAGAATAACTATTACTATGCAACTACACCCTTTTCCCAATACCGTAATTGAGACCAAAACGATAACCGCACAGTCTAAGCAGTTAGATTTGTCTCAGCCACACATTATGGGTATCTTAAATGTGACGCCAGACTCATTCTCCGATGGTGGCAAATTTAATAACATCAAGGCTGCTTTAACTCACTGTGAGCAGATGCTACAGCAAGGGGCAACTATTATTGATATTGGTGGGGAATCTACCCGCCCTAATGCTAGCCCTGTCACAGTAGAAGAAGAGTGCTCTCGTGTAGTGCCTGTGGTAGAAGCTATTCGTCAACAGTTCGGTGAAGAGATATGGCTTTCTATTGATACCAGTTCGCCAAAAGTTATAGAGCAAGCGGTACAAGCTGGGGCAGATATCTGGAATGATGTTAGAGCATTGAGCCGAGAGGGTGCGACTGAGATGGCTGCCAAATTAAATATACCGGTGGTATTAATGCATATGCGTGGCGAGCCGACCACCATGAATGCCAAAGCCAGCTATCAGGACGTGTTGCAAGAAGTTATAACTGAGCTAAAGCAGCGTATTGACTGTGCCGTACAAGCGGGGGTAGAGCTTAGTAATATTATTATTGACCCTGGGTTTGGCTTTGCCAAAAATTATGAACATCATAAAACCTTATTAAAACAACTTAGTGAGCTGCATCAATTACAGTTGCCTATTTTATTTGGCATCTCTCGTAAGCGCTTTTTGGGTGAGGTTCTGAACCGGACAGAGCTTCCTGCTTTTAGTGAGCATCAAGCTACTGATCGGGATGGAGTGGGCATGGCCGCGGCCTTACTGGCTTTTCAGCAAGGGGCTAGTATTGTACGCACTCATAATGTGGGCCTGACCATGCAGGGGCTGGCCTTATGGCGGCAGCTTAACTCCTAGTTCAGCACTTTGCAGAACCCTTGTTTGCTTTTATCTCAACAAGCTCTTTATTAGTGAGCTTTAAAGTTAGCAGGCATTAATAAACAGACACTAATAAAGAAGCCTTAAGGCCACATCGACCGAGTTTTTATCTTTAATTTATATTGTATCCAGGAGTGATTTAAAAATGACACAACCAGAACCCACCAATGAGCAGCGTAGAGTTATTTATCAAGCCCGTCGTGGTTTAAAAGAGCTGGATTTCTACATTGATCCTTATGTTAAGCAGCACTATTTGACTGCAGATGAAGAAGAACAAGCCACTTTTGCTAAGCTACTAACATATGAAGATCCAGATCTACTAAATTACTTTATGAATCAAGATACTCCAGATGATCCTAAGGTAGCTGAATTGGTTTTGAAATTAAAAACCTTACAACATGGTGATTTATCTTAAATCTGATTGCCGCCTCCGTTTTTTATAACTCAAAATTCGATCAGCAACAGCTGTGTATTACTAAACGATCGATATGAGTACCCAGCTGGTTATCGAGATTACCGCGGTCAGTCACTGGCAGCGACTATATAGCTGTGGTTTTTTGTTGCTGCTATTACTGATAGTCAGTGCCACAGACCTTCCTTTTTATAGGCTATTAGCAGTGGGTGTGGCTGGGTTGCTACTTTGTATTTTGCTCGAGATTACAAGAAGTGGGCAGCCTTTACACATTACGGGCTGCAATATTGACGAAGTTAACGCACATTGGCAGTTACTTATTCAGGGCCGTCATCAGCCCATACTTTGGCAAGCAAAATTGATATCTACCCAAAGTTTTAGTCACTGTGTGCAATTAATATTCGATACTGAGCAGCCTATACAGCGCCGCGAAACCGTCCTGATTTGGAAAGACCAAGTCGAGGCTGACACTTGGCGTGAGCTAAAAGTTCTGAGCCGATGGGGCTAATTTGAAGTAGAACGCACTAGATGAGCGTGGCCGATGATAGTTAGATAACAAATCACATAAAAATAGCTTGGGAAATAATACTAGGTTAGGTGGTAAGCTTGTTGACAATAATTTAAACCCAGACCCCAATAAGTACTTGTGGTTTGCTATTTTGGAACTATTTAAATTACTTTGAAGTTATTAAGGAGAATTTTATGAGTTTATTAGGGAATTTAGTTACTCAGGTAGCCCGTCAGGCACTGGAATCACAAGATACGAAGCGCAGCCCTAACCAGCGTACTCAATCTGCTTCTACGGGAGGATTAGGGGGCATCTTAGATAGTGTCCTAGGCGGTAGTACTTCCGCCCAAGCCAATACTCGAGCCCAAAGTAATGGTTTTGGTCTTGATGATATTATTGGTGGAATGCTAGGGGGTCAGATGGGTGGCCAATCAAGTGGTGCTGGCGGTTTGGGCAGCATCTTAGGCAGCGTATTAGGCGGAGGCCAAGCCAGTAGAGGGACTCAAGCAGGTAATAATAAAGCCATGTTGGTCGCTGCTCTGATGCCCATCGCCCTAAATTGGATTCAACGCAATGGGGGTCTATCTGGCGCATTGAATAAAGTTAAAGATATGGGATTTGGTAATCAAGCCCAGTCTTGGATGAGCACCCAGCAGCAAAACCAAAACCTAGACCCCAATCAAATTAACAAGTTATTTGATCAGCAAGAAATTGATCATGTGTGTCAGCAGACAGGAGCTGATGAGACAGAAGTACGCCAAGGCTTAGCTGAGCTGCTGCCAGAGATTGTTAATCAGCTTACTCCAAGTGGCGACTTAGCAAAAGAGCAACAAGCCAATAGTGAAATTAATGAGATTCTAAGTCAAATCTCAGCCTCTTTACCCAAGTAGCTTGGACTCAACTAAAGCCTAACTCATCGCTTATCGACAGTTAGCTTAGATGGGCTAAGCTCTATTCTCAAAGAAAAAACCGATAAATATCAGAGCCAGATTGCTTTTATTAGCAGGTCTGGCTTTTTTATTGTTATCGTTGTGTGAATTTTAAATGAGAATCAATGAAATGGCCTAACTACTGATTTATCAAAGGGATTGCTAGTGGTATGATAAGCTGTCTATTTTTTATACTTGCACCTCCGCATTAGATACACACTGCATTTTAGCTTTTAAAGAGGCCCTCATGTTTTTGGCAATCGATACCGTTTTTGACCAGTGTTCAGTAGCCGTAGTCAATACAGAACTAGAGATACTTAGTTGTCATACTGAGCCTGGCAAACGAGAACAGACTCAACTTATCTTGCCAATGATTGATGCTGCGTTAAATGAAGCAGGGCTTAAGCTTGCTGATATAACGGCTTTAATCTTTAATCGTGGCCCAGGTCCTTTTAGTGGGATTAGAATTAATACCGCTGTGGTGCAAGCCTTATCGGTAGCTCATGATCTACCTTGTGTCGGCGTATCAAGTTTGAGAGCAATTGCTCAAGCGGCCTTTGATCAGCAGGGGCTGCAGCAAGTTTATGCAGCGTTTGATGCGCGTATGAAGCAGGTTTATTTTGCTCAGTATCAGTTGGATTCCACCTCACAAGTAATGAGGCTAACTGAGGGTACAAATGAGCAGCTGCTAGACTATGACCAAAGCACTGAGCTTGATTGGCCCATAGTTGGCAATGGGGCTGAATTATTAACGGCTCAGCAAAATCAGCCCCTCTATGCTGACATTCAGCCCGATGCGGTTACGTTAGCTAAGTTGGGCATTGCTCATTATTTACAGCAAGGCGGTGTACCTGCAGAGCAGGCTCTACCCGTATATTTACGCAATGATGCTTGGAAAACCTTGAAAGAGCAGGGTAAAGCTTAAGTAAGTATTGGCAACTTGCTGTTTGCTGAGCGCTATATTAATTAAAACCATTTATTTTAATATTATTTAATCTTAATACAGAGAGACTTTACTTTGGATCTGTTACTCATTTTTAAAGCAATAATCATGGGTATTGTAGAGGGTATTACTGAGTTTTTGCCCATATCCAGTACCGGTTATTTAATTTTATCTGCAGACCTTATGGGTTTTTGGACCAAAGAAAAAGCAGACTTATTTATTGTGGTTATTCAGCTGGGCGCTATCTTGGCTGTGGTCTATGAATACTGGGGACGCCTGTGGCATGCCTTAATGGGCTTGATAACCGGTAAATCAGAAGGCCCAAACGCCCTAAAGAATCCTCGTCAGTTGGGATTGAGCCTTATTGTGGCTACCATCCCTGTGATGATTGTTGGCTTTACGATGGCGGATCAAATTAAGCAGTATTTGTTCAACCCCTATACGGTTGCCATTATGCTGATCTTGGGTGGTCTACTGATCTTCTATGTTGAGCGTAAGCCGATACCTATTGTGGCAGAAGAAGCAGAGGATGTGAGCTTTAAGCATGCGTTAATGATAGGATTGTTTCAGTGTTTGGCACTTATTCCAGGCACCTCACGCTCAGGATCAACCATCATCGGTGCGTTATGGTTAGGGGTGTCTCGTAAAGCGGCAGCTGAGTTTTCATTCTTTCTAGGTATTCCGGTCATCATCGGTGCTGGCTTGTTGGATCTAGCTAAGCACATAGATGTGTTATCCAGCTCCGAGGATTGGCTAGTATTGGCGGTGGGCATAGTAGTGTCATTTATCATTGCCCTGCTATGTATTCGTTGGTTGGTGGACTGGGTGAGTCGTCGTGACTTCACTATCTTTGCTTGGCTCAGAATTATCACTGGTATCATCGTGCTATTAGTGGCTTGGATTTTTGGCTATACCATCCAAGGCTAAAGCCAGTTAATACAGACTGTTATATTCGGTAGCAGTAGATAAGGTTACGATAATGAGTCATACACTGGATGTCGCTAATGTTAATGTTCCGATAGTCTATTCAGCAGCTGTGGAGGCTGAAGCCGTCCCTGTTATCCAAAGATTACAGCAGCTGATTGAAGTGGCCGACTTGTCGTTAACATTACAAGTGATTAGCATTGAGCAAAAGCTGAGCCAAAAAGTACGTCAGCAGCTCAGTGATCAATATCAGACTCCGCTATTTATTATTGATAATAAACTGCAGCTGTCACTGTTAACCCATCAGATTAGTGTGGCTCCAGATTGGAAAAGTTTACAGCGCCGAGTGGTGAGTGCAGGTCGAAAGTCAGAGATATTACTTCAGGCTTGTAAGCTCACCGATAAAAGCCAAGTGCTTGATGCCACCGCAGGCTTTGGTCATGACAGCTTAATCCTTGCCAGTACTGGGGCCCAAGTAACGCTGTTAGAGCGTAATCCTTTAATGGCGTTACTGCTGATGTATGAGCAGCAGCTGATGTCGCAGCAAGCCAATTGGCAAAAGTTAATGGCAAGATTAAAGGTCGAGTGTGCAGACTCTGCTAAGTTTATGGAAGCTTTGTCTGTAGCGGCTCAAGACGGGCAAGCGCTAAATACTTCAGCTTACGATGTGGTTTATTTAGACCCTATGTTCCCTGAGAATAGTTATGAAAACACGGCGACGGGTAAGGGAGCTAAAGTAGGTAAGCACATGCAGGCGCTGCATCACATTGCCGAGCCGCCAGATCTTGAGGAAGAACAGAAGCTATTAGACCTAGCTTTAAATACAGTTGTGCCAGGTGGCCGAGTGGTGGTGAAGAGACCGGCAGCTGCTCCGTTATTTGCTCAATCCAGCCCAGATGAAAGTTGGCACAATGATGTACTGCGATTTGATGCTTATTTTAATCTCACCTAAATCCAGAACGATAGTCAACATGTCACAGTAGTAACTTATAGTATTTAAAGTCTTATAAAGTCACTAAGCTGTAAACATTGTTGATAATGCAAACTAACTTATTAGGACTTACTAAAATTAGGTATAAATGATAAGCTAACTGAAATTAAACGCTCTTTATGAGTAACTCTGACATAAGTAACTTTGACTCGATCATGACTCAATCATCATTACAGCCGAATAAAGAAGCCAGTATTTTTAACCTACCAAACAATTTAACCATGGCTCGTATCGCTATGATTCCCTTGTTTGTAGCCATTGCCTACTGGCCCCCTGCGCTGGGCATTGGGGTTCCGATGATTTCGGACAATGCCATTGCTAACATCGGCATGAATATGGATGCTTTTAGCGATAGTATGTTTCGGCATCTATTGTTGACGTTGTTATTTGTTTTGGCTGCTATTACCGATTGGTTGGATGGTTATTTGGCCCGTAAGATGAATATTGTCTCTGCATTTGGTCGATTTTTGGATCCTGTTGCCGATAAGCTTATGGTCGCCGTCGCGTTAATTGTGTTGGTCCAATGGCATCCAAATATTATTATGTCAATCGCTGCCATTGTGATTATCTCACGTGAAATTGCGGTCTCTGCTTTACGAGAGTGGATGGCGGAATTAGGAGCTCGCACCAGTGTGGCTGTGTCTTATGTGGGTAAATTAAAAACCACTTTTCAGATGGTGGCCATCACCGTTTTATTATTGAATATTGAATCTTTAGAAACGATTGGCTATATCCTGATGGTTGCTGCTGTGGTACTGACTTTGTGGTCAATGATGATTTATATGAGAGCTGCTTGGCCTTACTTAAAACAGAGCTAATTTAACACAGTTGAATAGCCAATAAAAACGCCCTAACTTTGATAGTAGGGCGTTTTTTTATTGTGCTTTTAATTAATCAAATTTAACTAATTAATCAAATTCAACGGAGCCATTTTCGCCTAGACTGTCTGCCACTTTTCCATCTTGTAGGGCCGCAACTGCCAACTTTGCTGCATTCACTACACCGCTACCACTGCGCCAGAACTCAGCACCATTTGGCACGACTTTAATTAACTGCACATTTTCATCCTCTTTGCCATGCTCATAAAATGCATTATGAATAGGGGACCACAGCTCATCTAGTTTGGCCTGATCTTCAATTAATTCAGCCTCACCATTAATAGATACGTAATCCTTACTGTCTTGACTAACGTAAGAAAGGTTTACTTGAGCATTGTTTTTAATATTAGCAACTGCTTCAGTGCTTTTATCACCAATGAACCAGATTTCACGAGCTCCAAGACTGGTTTCGCTAGTGGTCATCGGGCAGGCATGCAAGTGACCCTCACTAGTGATGGTAGTCATCATAGCAAACTTAATGTCTTTAACGATTTCACGAATAGTGTCTATCTGCTGTTGTTTACTCATTTTTATTTCCCTTTAATGATTTGAATTTATTGTATGGATTGTTGTTGAAAGCATTTTTTATAGCCAACTTTCATAGTAAGTCGATGACAAATAAATGAACACATTGAAAATGTAAGAGATGAAGGGAGTTTGTAAGCAGTCAGCGGTTTTGGTTAATTCTAGTAAGTAAATCTTTTTGCAAAAGAGTGATTGAGATAAATAAGGAATTAATAGCCATAGATTTGGTAGTTACTTATAAAGTATGAATTATAAAAACTGCTACAAAATGATTTTAGTTAGCAAAAGCAAGCTAAAGATAGTGGTTCTATGCCACGTTTGAGCCAAGTTCTTGCTATAATAGCGGCTAATTAAATCGGCTTTTTGCTCGATTGGGTGGTTATCCCTCCAAAAGTAACCAAATAAGTGTGACACTGAGCATTTTTTGTCTCGTTTCACTTTCACATAATATCGAAGTTTATTTTTTATACTTTTCTTCCCACTTAGATACTGCGGAAATTGCCTTATGATGACCCTCGCTGGACACCGTTTTTTAACCGAGTTTAAAACCAATCAACTGATTGAGCAGTTAAATAGCCAAACGGCATTAAAAGTGACTGGCATTGACACTCAACAAGTGTATGTCTTGTCGCGTGACCTTAACGATGCAGAGCGTAAAAAGGCCTTAGATTTATTAAATCAAGGCGAGGAAGTAGACCAAATTACAGCGACACAAGGACAGTGCCAAGTCATTGTGAGCCCCAGATTTGGGACCATTTCGCCTTGGTCAAGTAAGGCAACAGATATCTTCAATAACTGCGAGCTTGATGTTGAGCGTGTTGAACGCGTTATCGTATTTACCTTAAGCGGTGATAATCTGCCTGCGAAGTTACCAAAAGAAGCTGAGCAAATTTTGCATGACCGCATGACTCAAAGCTTGGTTTATGACTTCAGTAAGCTAGAGCAATTATTTGATGATCACAGCCCAGCTCGTCTAAATCATATTGATGTGATTGGTGAAGGGCGTGCGGCATTAGAGGCGGCCAACCAAGAGTTTGGCTTTGCGCTATCTAGTGAAGATATCGATTATTTGATGGACGCCTACGTTGATGAATTAAAGCGTAACCCAACTGACGTAGAGCTGATGATGTTTGCTCAGGCCAACTCAGAGCATTGCCGTCACAAAATCTTCAATTCAGAGTGGACCATCGATGGTGAGGTACAGCCAAAATCATTGTTTAAAATGATTCGCAACACTCATGAGAAAAACCCGCAAGGTATCTTATCGGCTTATAAAGACAACGCTGCGGTAATGGAAGGCTTTGAAGCTCAGCGCTTTTATCCGCTACCTAAAGATGAGCTTGGCGATGATGCGTTATCGACTGAAATGCATCAGTATGACTTCCATAATGAGAACATCGACATCTTGATGAAAGTTGAGACTCATAACCACCCAACAGCGATTGCCCCATATGCTGGTGCGTCAACTGGTGCCGGTGGTGAAATTCGTGATGAAGGGGCAACGGGCCGTGGGGGTAAGCCGAAAGCAGGTCTAACTGGCTTTAACGTCTCGCATCTACATCTACCAGAACTGCCAGAGAAATGGGAGCAGTCCGGTAAAGTAAGCACCAAAGACTATGGCAAGCCAGATCGTATGGCCTCAAGTTTGGAGATTATGACAGAAGCGCCTTTAGGCTCTGCTAACTTCTCAAACGAGTTTGGTCGCCCTAACTTATGTGGTTACTTCCGCTCATTCCAATTGGACACCAGTAAAGAGCAAGATGGTAGCGAGATGCGCGGTTACCACAAGCCTATTATGATTGCCGGGGGCTACGGTAACATCAAGCGTAACTTAGTTGAGAAAAATGGCATCCAAGAAGGCGACTTACTAATCGTACTGGGTGGCCCAGCGATGCAAATTGGTCTTGGTGGTGGTGCAGCTTCCTCTGTAGATAGTGGTGAGCTTGACGAAGGCTTAGACTTCGCTTCTGTACAGCGTGATAACGCTGAAATGGAGCGTCGCTGTCAAGAAGTTATCGATCGCTGCTGGTCTTTAGCCGGTGATGATGTTGAAAGCAGCAACTCTGGCAAAGATGGCAACCCAATCGTATCTATCCATGACGTGGGTGCTGGCGGCTTATCAAACGCTATGCCTGAGCTGGTGGATGACCATGACATGGGTGCTCACCTAAACCTACGTCGTATTCCTTCATTGGAGGCGGGCATGTCGCCAATGGCCATTTGGTCGAATGAGGCGCAAGAGCGTTATGTATTGGCCATTCGTCCAGAAAGCGAAGAATTATTTGATGCCATCTGTAAACGTGAGCGTTGCCCGTACGCTATCTTGGGCACAGCAACAACCATCCGTCAGTTAAAAGTAGATGACGACCTATTGGACGACCAACCAGTAGATATGCCAATGCAGGTATTGCTTGGCGGTACACCACAAATGAAACGTTCATTTGAGCGTAGTGAGCCACAGCTGACAGCATTAGATTTATCAACCACTAAGCTAACAGAGGCTGTGCATGATGTATTACGTCACCCAACCGTAGCCAGTAAGTCTTTCTTAATCAGTATCGGTGACCGTTCTATTACCGGTATGGTCACCCAAGATCAGTATGTGGGCCGTTATCAAGTGCCTGTGGCAGACTGTGCTGTGACTAGCTCTGGCTTACTGTCAGATACTGGTGAGGCGATGAGTGTTGGTGAGCGTCCGCCTGTGGCTCTGATTAACCCAGCCGCTTCAGCGCGTTTGGCAGTGGCCGAAGCCATTACCAACATTGCTGGTGCTCGTATTGACAAGATTTCAGATATTACTTTGTCAGCAAACTGGATGGCAGCTTGTGGTGAGGACAAAGAAGATGAGGCTCTATTTGATGCGGTTTATGCCATCGGTGAAGAGTTATGTCCAGCTTTGGGTATAGCAATTCCAGTTGGTAAAGACTCATTGTCTATGCGTGCTGGTTGGACAGATGAAGACGGCGATAAGGCCGTAGTTAGCCCAATGAGCTTAGTGGTTACCGCTTTTGCTCCTGTGCAAGACGTGAACAAGACCTTAACCCCAGAGCTTAAAAATGCAGATTCAGCCTTATATCGCTTGGATCTATCAAAAGGTCAGTTCCGCTTAGGGGGTTCAATCCTAGCCCAGACTCAGAGCCAGCTAGGCGATGAGTGCCCAGACTTAGCCAGCCCACAAGACTTGATCAACTTCTTTAACTTTATCCAAGCGGGTAATGAGCAAGGCGTTATCAGTGCTTATCACGACATCGGTGATGGTGGCTTATTGGCGACTGTGGCAGAGATGCAGTTCACCAATCGTTTGGCAATTAACCTAAATCTAACCGATGACAATCTACTGGGTCAGTTATTCAGCGAGGAGCTGGGCGCAGTGATTCAGGTATTGCCTGAGCATGTGGAAGCTGTGATGGCATTGGCTGATGAGCATAATGTCGCTGATATGCTAAGCCTTGTGGGTCAAACCATTGAGACGCCAGTAGGCGGTGCCAACCAAGACAAGCTAACCATTATCACTCCATCACACCAAGGTGATAATGCGCTAGTATTTAACCGTAGCGATCTACAGCAAACTTGGACTAAAGTGAGTTATCAAATCGCTAAACGCCGTGATAACCCAGAATGTGTACAGCAAGAGTTTGACTTAATTGCCGATCCTAACCATCACGGTCTGATTGCTCAAGCCAACTTTGACTTAAACCAAAAAGTAGAAGAGCCATACTTACAGAGCCGTCCTACCAAGCCAAAAGTAGCTATCTTACGTGAGCAGGGCGTTAACGGTCAGTTAGAGATGGCAGCTGGATTTGAGCGTGCTGGCTTTGATGCGGTGGACGTTCACATGAGCGACTTACTTGAGGGCCGTATTGATTTACGCGACTTCAACGGTTTAGTAGCTTGTGGTGGCTTCAGTTATGGTGACGTATTGGGCGCAGGCTCTGGTTGGGCCAACTCAATCTTGTTCCATGACGAATTACGTATGCAGTTCGTGCGTTTCTTCGCCCGTCCAGACACCTTTAGTTTAGGGGTGTGTAACGGTTGTCAGATGATGGCACAGTTAAAAGACTTAATCCCAGGAGCGGAGAACTTCCCACGCTTCACTTATAACCAGTCAGCTCGTTTTGAAGCTCGTACTGTAAACGTGAAGATTGAGCGTACCAAGTCTATCTTATTAAAAGGTATGCAAGACAGCATCTTGCCGATTGCCGTAGCGCATGGTGAAGGTTTTGCGACCTTAAATGAGACGGATATTGAGGGTATGGCAAACCACGGTCAGGTTGCAATGCGCTATGTCGATAGCCAAGGCAATCCTACTGAGACGTACCCATTGAACCCGAACGGTTCTATCGGCGGGGTAACCGGTATTTGTAGTACTGACGGTCGTGTGACTCTTATGATGCCACACCCTGAGCGTAACTTACGCGCGATCAACCATAGCTGGAAGCCAGATGACTGGTCTGAGGACGGTGCGTGGATGCGTATGTTCCGTAATGCGAGAGCTTGGTTACGCTAAACCACCTTATCAGGTTGCAGGTAATACCTGTATGGTAAGGGGCGTCTTACGCACCAATGGATAAAATGTTTGTTGGTGCGTGGGACGCACCCTACTAAAGTGTTATTAAAAAAGGTGAGTCACTTAGTGGCTCACCTTTTTTTGTGGGTATGATTGTAGAGAAAAAGACAAAATCAAAAGCTTTAAAAGCATGGCCTCATTATTGCAGTTCCAATTAAGGGGAGAAATATGCGGGTCAAAAGTAGTTTTTCTTACAACACTATGTCCGTGCCTCGTCCCTCGGCGAAGAGCAGAAGCTTAATCCTACTATGAGTTATATTATTTAGTGGGCTGAAACAGAGGAGGGGCTTAATGCGATGTTAGTGTTTTAACTTACTAGCAGCGATAGAATGCTTGTTGGTGCGTGGGACGCACCCTACTAAAATTCTATTAAAAAGGGTGAGTCACCTAGTGTCTTTCGAAACCGTCAAGTTAAGCACTAATCCCTCTAATTTTAGCTAGTATTTTGTGATGGATCTCATCATTATCACAAATAGGATATCGACGTAAATGAGTATGTAATTGTGATACTTGTTTAAGTTCTTTTTCCACTTGTCTCTTTCTATCAGCAATTTGCTTACCTTGAAAACTAAACCACCTTATCAGGTCGCAGGTGAGACTTGTATGGTAGGGTGTCGCCTTGCGCACCAATGGATACAGTGCTTATCGGTGCGTGGGAGGCACCCTACTAAATAACTATTAAAAAAGGTGAGTCATTTAGTGGCTCACCTTTTTTTGTTTGGTCTTTTAGTGTTTTAAAACAGGAGAGCTAATCCTATTTTTGTACTTGTAGTTAGCGGTCTGTGTGGCGTAGTGCCTAAGCACAATGTCGTTTCTATTATCTCAATAATGTCTTTGTGCAAGGCGTTGTAAGCCACACACATACCATTAAGCTACCGCTTTAACTTGGGGCTAAGCCTCACCTTTGATACGATGTTTAAAACTTATATTTAAACTTCTAATGAGCTATTTTTAAAGAACTCTGCCCAAATTGGACTTTCCTTAGTTAAATCTTTGATTAGCTTAATCAAAGCGATATACCCTTTTTGAATAGTTTCCATTGGTAGATTAGGCTTAATACTCTTTTTACTAACATACGTATATAGTTTATCAAGATCATGAAGATGTATTTTTTTATTTTGGACATAAAAAGGAAATATAATACCAATTAGACTATTATCGTAATCAAAGCTATAAGTAACATAGTTGTGATTAACCTTTACGCTTAGAAAGCTAAAACTTTCAAACAAATAATAGTCTTTATAAAAATCATTAATTAATATTATGTTTTCTGAACTTAATCGACTATCTAAATGTAAAATTATGTCTGTAAAGAAGTCCGGGTCACTTTCAAATAGTGGTTGGTCTGATTGTTTTTTAGGAAGTTCAGTAACCTCAAAGTCTTTCAGTAGAGACTGAATGTCTATATTATTTGATTCATCAGGCTTTATAAATAGTAGTGTCTCATCATCAGTTATTCTCAGAGGATATTCTTGACTTTGTTTCGATACACGATAAACTTTAAAACTATGTTCTTTAAAAAATTTAATAGTAGCATCATAGTAAAAGTCGTTAATTTGAGGGTAGATATCAATATGTTTGAAAGTTAAGGCTTCTACTAGCTCTTGTCTTATCTCTTCATTGATATTTTTGCCACCAGTTAAAAATATCTTAGTAGTTAGCATCTCTTTAACTGAAGTTTCTTTATTGAAAAGAAAGTCACTAATGTCATCTATCTCAAAATTCTCTAATATAATACGTCTAATAATCTCAAAACCTAATTTTTTATTATATTCAAAGCCGTGAACAATCCTAGCTTTATTTTCTTCAGTTAAATCTTGTTTTAAGATGGTATTTTTAATATCAGATATGGTGGTTTGTATAGCAGAGTATTGCCAATCATTTCTATTAATGGTAACAAAATGCTTTGCCTCACCGTATACATCTAAATATATACTTACGTTATGTGAAATATACAAAGCATCCATCGTTTCTCTACTACTCGGTATATCTTGCCCTCTGAAACCGTTATATGAGTAATGGTTTTCATTTTTAGTACATATTGTATCGGGTACAAAAATTTCAACGGCGCAATAGCAGTCTTTAAACTTTAACCATGCTATATCTCTAATAGTATGTTTATCATAATTTTCATTAATACTATACTGGTATTGTTCTGACTTTTCTAAAATAGCTTCATTATAGACAATCTTGGGACTATTTCTGTTAAAAGTGTTATACGTTTCAACTAGTAAGTCACTAAGATCGTAGAGAGCTTCATCAACGAGGAAAGAGGATGCAATTACGTCAGTTTTAAAATAAAGTTCAGTTGTTGTACCGTAATTCAAGCTTAAATCAGGTTCTAATTGATTGATAAAGCAAAACCCATCATCCTTTCCAAGGGGCGAGTTTAATCTAACTTCTAACGTTGTATGGTCAAAAATATTTTTGGTAATAAACTTTAAGTGTTGATACTTAGAGGGTAGATTTTTATTTAATAGAAATGCACTGTGAAGACCGATACCAAAAGTTCCTGATGGTCGCATCCATATTGGCATATTTTTTATAACTTTACGTTTACGTAGATTTCTGTTTGAACCTCCCATATATTGCATATATTTTAAATCTTCTAAACTGATACCAGTTCCATCATCTTTAATGATAAGCTTCCATATATTTTCTAAACTATCAGTTGTTTTTATAAGTTCTAAATCTAGTTTTATAGAATAATCTTTAATTATGTCTATGACCTTACTATCGTAGGGACTACCTTTTTCTAATGCTAATATTTTTTCAGGGTATTGCTGGGCATCAATCCAGATTCTTATAAGAGTTGCATCAATAGCATTTTGTATAAGTTCTCTGAAAACATCAATTATTCCACTATATAGGTTATTGCCCTGTAATAATTCAATTACACTCTTCTCATCAAGCGAAAACTTCATAGGCTTGTCATTAAGCAATATCTTCGAGTCAGCCATTTCTACATCAAGCTTATTAATTGTTGGTAACAAACCGAATTCACGACTAGGCACAATATTTTTCCATTGTGACATTTGGTTTTGAATCTCTTCCTTGATCCAATCAAACCATCTACGACACTCGATATATGACATTTCTGTATTACAAATAGCAGTCACGCTAACCGTTTCATTGTCTAATTGGAATTCACGGATTGCTTGATGTTTGTGCTTATGCGTTTCGCTTAAAGAGGGCATATTACCGACTTGTCTCGCCATGACAGGACAAAAGCGGTTGTCGTCTATATCAAACAAATCTCCCAAACGTAGCATACAGGCGACAAATCGAGGGTGACAGTTTTCAGTACCCATACCTGTCTGTCTAAACGGCAATTCACTCATAACATAATTAAAGCTTTTACCATGCGATAAACAAATCTGTGCAAGATAGCTATATATACGCTGTGGTAAAAGCTCAGTACGCGGTGAGCTAATATTTAGTTTCTCAAAAGGCTTAAGAACGACTTGTTGCGAATTTTGAGGATGATCACGACGATACCATTCAGCAACCATTTGGCGGTACTTCTCGACACCTTTATAGGGGTTATCATAAGAAACAAGAGCGACTTCCCAGCCCTCGTTATGCCAAACTTTGGCAAATTCATGTAAGTCTTGTGCGTTGTTATTCGCTAGCTCTTCGACGTAATCTTTAAATTTCTCGTTATTTACGACTTCTTGGACGTCGTCTGCACTAAACAACATACCAATGTCATGCCAGTATGCAGCTTCTAACATCAGCCAAGTATCTGTTGCAGTTAGTTTGCTAATATTATCACCTAGCAGTCGTTCAATATTGACTAAGATTTGCTGAGAATGCGACTCGTTATGACTACTAAAGTGCGGATAGTAGCTACCAACGTTTTCAAGAGATTTGCCGACGAGCTTTTCATCAAATTCCCACTGCGACATTAATATCTTTGTATTTGGATCTTGTTCCGTCTTGTCTTTTAAATGTTTGATTAATCCTGCACTCATAAGTAGCCCTTAGTAAGTTATTTGCTATATTTAGAGTTTAGCACGACTAATTAAAATTTGACTTTGAAAACTAATGATTTGCGACATCCGGTGACGTTGTATTTGGGTTGCCGAGGGACGAGGTGCGTATCAGTCATTATAGAAACTCGGAGCCTGAAATCGCATATTTCGGAGGGTTATAAATGGTAGATAATGAGGCCATGCTTTTGCTTTTTTTCTTTTAGCTATTGCTCGTATTGACAGTTAAGCCAACCGACTTTTGACCTTATATGTTAAGTTTTCCTGCATCGTGGCACCGGCTAATAAGGTCGGGCAGTCGCTACAGAATTAATAGTGGTAAGGTTTTATCTCATAATTGAAAATTCAATTTAACCGATGCTGAAATTGCGGCTATTACAATGCGGGGCAAAAATCTTAACCAATTTAGTGTTTAGAGTAAGCTGTGTTTTGCGGTCAAGAATCCCATTAAGCCCGCTATATTGCGAGCTTAAAAGGTCGCTCTTTTTTAGGGTAACGAGGCAAAGGAGGCAGGACTATTTCTCTTTGTTTTGAGCCTGTTCAATGAGTTCTTTGACTCTTGCGCTTTCTTTTAAGACACAAGCTTCATAAGCTGACAACTCTTTGGCTTGTTGCTCTGCCTGTTTTTCCTGCTCTTCTTTTTGCTTGAAATACTCTTCTAGCTCTTGTGGTTGTGAATAACTCATTACCAGCTCCTTATGTTTCTTTATTTGGTGTAGATTTGGTTGTTTAATAAAGTGTTTATGGCTAACTGTAGCTAGAGCGACCGACATACTTTTTATTCAGTGCCCTTAAGATAGCGTAAGTCTCTAGATCCATCACTCCATTTATCTTCTGGGGCCGGAAGTGGAGCTGAAAAGCATAAATGACATCACGGCTAGGTTTATCCCATTCATTGCTGTCATTTATTTGATAACCATAGTCGCTAAATAGCTGTTTGATCTCGGGTATGCTGGCGCTCTTAAATGAGCCATCAGCCATAAACTGTTGTTTGTCACTTTCATCATACCAAGCGCCCACACCATATTGTCTATATAACTGCTCCCAAGGGAACTTAGCGCCTGGGTCAATTTTACGCGACGGTGCCATGTCTGAGTGGCCAATAATATTGGTAGGCTCAATCTCATAACGTGCGGCGATGTCTTGTACCAGATGAGCCACCTTCTGAATCTGCAACTCGGTGAAATCAACATAATGATGCGGTGGGTGATAGCCGTTATTTGCCTCTAATGCCATCTTGGCGTTTTGACCACGGAACTCTGGGGCGATACCCAAGTTTACAATCTCAATGCCAATAGAGGTGTCGTTTAATATCTGCCTGCCGTCAAATCCTCCTGCACCGGCATGCCAAGCCCGCTCATTTTCAGCAACCAATTGATATATTGTTTGGTTATTAGCCAGCGGCACCAAATAGTGGGCACTGACATTGCCTTTGGTGAGAATCTCTAATGAGGCGGCTTCGTTTTCGGCAGTGTAGTGTAAAACAATGAACCGAATGCGCTGGCTTTTACCTTGGGCCTGATGACTTTTATCAATGACATAATGGGGTGCTGAATGGACAGCACAGCCACTGAGTAAAGACAGGGCGAGACTTATGCCAACAACGGCTTTTATTTTCATCATAGAGTTACTTTTTAAAGATAATGGGCCAAATAGAATGGACCGAGCAATTAGTGTTTGGCTAACTAAACTAACTGATTTGGCTAACTAATTTGGTTAACTGATTTGGCTAAATAGGCAGCTTTATTATAGCGTGAATATTAGGGCCATACTGTGTAAGAGAGTTTCAGCTTAGATACAACCATACTGTAATGTTGCTAGAATTAAGGGTTTGAGGAGTTAAAGACTATATTAAGTAAAAATTCATGGCTTACTATCGACATACCAAAAATTAAATTGTATGATTGCGTTAATCTCATAAATAAAACGACAGTATATAGTTGTTATAAAAGGGATTGCTTCTAACTTTGTTTTGATACCATCAAAACGGATACCTTAAATGGATTTATTTATTGTTCGATAGGAGTCGATATGAAACGCTTAACTACATTACTTGCTACAGCAACCCTAACAGGTCTATTATCAACCACAGCTATGGCTGCTTCATTAAATGGCACGCAGTGGCAGTCTATTGATGATAAGACAAAAGAGAAAAAAGCGGTTATCAAAATGACCGAGTCAAACGGTGTTGTGACAGGGACAATCATCAAGCTAAATGATGCTTCACAAGCAAAAGAAGTTTGCTCAAAATGTGAAGGGTCATTAAAAAATAAACCGATTGTTGGTCTACCAATTTTAACCAAGCTTAAAGCTGATGGTAATAATAGCTGGTCTGGTGGTGACTTGGTCGATCCAGAAAGTGGCAAGGTTTATGGTGGTACTGTAAAGCTTTCTGAAGATGGTAAAACCCTGAAGCTTACCGGTAACGTGAAAGGAATGCCATTCTTGAAACGTAGCCAAACTTGGACTCGTGTTAAATAAATAGCTTTAACAGCCTAGCAGCTACCATAAAGGCTATAGGTATAATAAAGCTTAAAGATAAAAAAAGGTTAAAGGGCAGTGCTCTTTAACCTTTTTTTATGACTAAGTTTTGACAGTTATGCCTCACTATAATTATAACTCACCGTTGATGGCTCAAAGCTTATAAAAGAGCTTTTAAGGTATCAGAAGGCTTTATATCACCCTGCGCATCGAGCCTATCACTCTCATCTCGCTTTGGTACCACAGTTAATTTAGCATCGCTTTCAAAAATTACCGCCGCCACATCTTCATAATCATGAATGCCTTCACTGCGCATGGCACACTCAATTTCTTGACGAGTTAAACGCTCTTCGCGCATGGCTTCGGGTAAAAACTGACCTTGATAAAACACCACACGAGGCTCAGAGAGAATGGTTTTAGCAAACTCAGGAGACAAGGAGGCATATTTAGTCACTAGATATTGCAAAGTAAGTAAAGTGATTATCGAAGCCATTCCTTCAATGATAGGAACGTTTTTTAAAATGATTGTACTGGCTCCTATCGAGCCAATCATTACCGTCACCACCCAATCAAAGTTATTCAGCTGTGAGGTAGAACGTTTACCAGATACTTTATGCAACAATACAATGCTGATATAAACCACTACCGCTGAGATTACCATGCGTAGCAAGGTTTGTTGACTGTCAAAAAATAACATATCCATAATTTATCAGGTGTCCTTTAATCTATGACAAATTGGCTCATAGAATTATTGTTTAGCTGTCCAGTCTAGCATTGTATCTAGCACGTAACGAGCTTGGTAAGTATTGAAAGGCTGACCAGTCGCAGAGCCATTAATTATCCCAACTACCACATAATCCTGACCCGACTGACCACGAACATAGCCTGCCATTGAGGTAACATCATTTAAAGTACCGGTCTTAATCCAAGCTCGGCCTATGGCTGCAGAGCTTGGCAGTCTATCGGCATGTTCTGTGATAGTACCGCTCACGCCCGCGACACCTAAGGAGTTAACATAGGTATCAAAGTTTGGGTGATTGTAAGCAAAGCTAAGTAATTCTGCTAAATTCTCTGCCGTCACCGTACAGTCGCGACATAAGCCGGAGCCATTGGTCATGACTGGAGGTAAGGTGGTTAAATTGCTTTGCCACCACTGATTAATGGTAGCCAGTGACTTTAAATAATCAGAGTGCTGAGTCTGCCTAGACTTTATGACCTTAGTGATAGGCTTGGCGTCAGAGTCCTCAGACTTTTGCTGAACCTTAGTGTACAACGGCAAGGTTAAGGTCACTTGCTCGGTCATCACATTATTTGAATAGTGATTGATGTCATAAATTTGTTGTGACAGCGGTAATGAAGGGTAGCTGACAAACGGTAGTGGCGAGGACGGTAGCAATGGGAAAGACTGGGTCAGAGCAGAGCCTGCACTCATATCAAAATAGTTGCCAAACCGACCTATTATAGGACTTTCTGTATTAATCATTTCTCCTGAGACTGTGTTGCCAAGTCCTAGGAACTTAATATTACCCGATAAAGTATTACCTAGGTTTAGCCATTGGTTTTTTATCACGCGTTTGGCAAAGTCTTTGGCATCTGGATAAGCTATATAAAAAGTATGGGTGCCACAGCTTTCTGGTACTTTTTTATTGAACACCAGTCCTGAGTCTCGCCAAATAGGAGCCAGACTTGATCGAGCCGACGCACATCTTCCGCTAGAGGTATTCGCCAGTATGTCAGGCAGCTCGTAATCTGCCAATCGCGGCTTGTAATAAAGTTTGGAGAGGCCTTTTTGGCTATCATTTAATAAAGGAACCGCGGTTACCTCTACGGAGCTATAATTAACCAATAGGCCATCAGGGCTGGCGTTGTAAGGACGCAGAGGATCATTGTCAAATGCTGCAGGGTCTTTAGTTACCCCTTGGAATACTGAACTGTCTAAAATTATGTCGCCTTTGATGTGCTGAATGCCTGACTTTTGCACCTGCTCTAATAATTTATTTAAGCGCTGGGTGGTAAGTTTAGGGTCACCACTGCCTTTGATAATTAAGTCACCATATAGGGTATTGGCTGAGATAAATCCAGTGTGATATACCTGGGTAAACCAAACGAAGTCTGGGCCCAATAAATCCAAAGCGACAAAGGTAGGGATCAGCTTCATGGTGCTGGCAGGCGTTCGCGGTAGGTCGGCTAAGTGTCTGACTGGGAACTCTATGTTTGTAGCAGACTGTCCTACGAGGGCTGAGCCTGTTACCTCACTACTGGTAGTAGTGGCTTGAGAGGCAGTTTGATTTGGTAGCGAGCTGGCAGGCGTGGTCGTTGTGGCAGCAGTGCTTTGCTGAGTAGAGGCTTTAGACTCAGTAGTAGTAACCACAGACTTTAGCAGAGTGCTTGGGGTTTCGGGCGGTAGAGCATCTGGATCAGAAGGCTCCGGTTTCAATACTTTGGCCTGTTCGGGATTAATGGTTTTGGGTAATCTGCTTTTTTTTGGGGTAGATTGCGCATTGTTATTTGTCCCAGTATTTACCGGCATACCAGTATTCACCGGCATAATAATTAAGCTAATATCCTCGGTACTAATCTTAGCGCGATTTAATGCAGATTCTACAGGAGCAGGAAGCTGAGCTTGAGCCCATGGTGATAAACCCAGACACAAACTTAACGCGGCTGCTATTTTTTTGAAAGGCAGGCTGCTGGTCTGTTTATGAGAATGACAAGAAGTTGCTGCAGTACGGTGTTTGGGGTTAGACAGAGTCATAGTTTTACAATCAACGGTTGAGTTTAAGACAGCGAAAATTGGTTTAAATTCGTCATTATAACGGTTCGGGCAGTTAATAAATACAGGGATAAAGACAATTGTCAGCCAAAGACATTTTAAATCAAAGGTGGGCTAACAAGAGTCATAGGGCTTACAGCAGTATTATATAAGTAATTTGTTTATTTAAGATGCAAAAATGCCATAGCGGTCATTAAGGCATCATTGTAAGCGTCATGGGCCGCTAACTCCGGTAGCTGCAATTGCTGACTAATGGCACTTAGCTGCTGGGCTTGATGCGAGATGCCTTGAGTGCGGTTGCCACTGTATCGATTGTACAAGTCGCGTATATCGATAACGGTGTTCGGTAGGGCAGTGCCCATATAGGATTTGGTTATTTGATTCAAAAAACCTAAATCCAATTGAGGGCAGTAACCCACGATGGGCCTATTGCCGATAAAGGGCAATAAGCTCTGCAGCATCTGCTCATAACTTAAGCCGTTTTCCACGTCTAGCGGACGTAGGCCATGAATGACTATGGTGTCTTTTTTTGGCATGACAGGGGGACGGCAAATTAAGTGGAGGCCCTGACCGCTTTGTATTTGTGAGCCATTGATATGAATGGCGGCGATAGACAGCAGATGATCTTTTTTTGGATTCAATCCAGTCATTTCGCAATCAATGGCAACCCATTGGTTGGGCGGTGGTGGCTGAAACATGGCCTTAAGTTCAGGTCGAGTTAACTGCTTTAGATACCAAGCGGACTTTAGCTGCTGTACTAGGTTCATAATTCCCGCCCTTAGGTTAAGCAATATCTAATTGATAGCGTTGACGCAGTTCATTTTTGAAGCTTTTTACTACGTTGAGACACTCTTTTAATAAGTCTCTTTCTAGCGCAGATAACATGGCAGGGTCTACTTCTCGAGCCAGTTTGTTATCAGTAGCAAGTGCAATATCTAGCCGCCTCGCCATAAAGAACTCTAACGTCTCGTTTAAGGTTTCTGCCCGCTTATGAGTAATAACGCCTAGGCGAGCCAGTTGTTGCAGTCGAGCCTTGGTACTGGTGGCCTCAAAGATATCATTCTCTAAGGCTAAGGCACGAATACCGTGTACTAAAGGGAAGATCCCCGCTTTTTTTAGGTCAATGTCTTGTGGCATGGGTTTACCGATTAAAGGCACAAATTTTTTCCACCACTGATTAATCTCACCAAACTGCAAAGCGGCTTGGGCGAAGCTGCGCACAAACATAGGATCGGCACTGCGATGAGCGACTTGTAGATGTTTGCGCAGGCCCTCAAGCAGACGCTCATCACCGCAAACGTATGAGGCGTCTAATAATGATGAGAGCCAAATAGCATGCTCTGGCTCTTTTTGACTAAACCAGGTGGATACCTCAGATTTGAATCGGTTTAGGGGCTGTCGCCACAAGGGGTTGTTCATCATGATGTGACCCTCACACAGAGGATATCCCATGTCTGCTAGCGCTTGGTTAAAGGTCTGTGCATAGTCAGCAAGGTTAGGATCACTAAAGCCATTACGAATAATGAGCGCGTTATCTTGGTCTGTACGCATGATTTGTTCACCGCGACCCTCAGAGCCCATGACGATAATACAAGTATTTTCATAGACCATATCTGGCACGATTAAGCGCCATAGCTTGGCAAAAACGTGCGCATTTAACGCCTGTACAATGCGGCTAATCACCCCAATTTTGATGCCATTGTTGTGCTGGGTACGAATGTATTGACCGATAGATTCAACTGGCTGTTTTAGACCTTCGATACTATTGGCCTGCTCAATTTGTAACGACAAGAGCTGTGAGTGATGACTCAAAAAAGCCAATAAGTCACTTTGACCTAGCACTCCGATAACCTCCTCGTTTTCATCCAAAACGGGAAGACGGTGTACTCGGTAGCGAATCATGGTCAATAACGCTTCGCTAATATCTTGTTGATGAGAAATAGTGTGCAGTTTAAATTTGGCATAGTCTCGGCACAGCGTTGTGCTCATATCTACTTGCTCACTTACAGCACGGCAGATGTCTGCATCGGTTAATATACCGAGGTTGCTTTGATGGCTACGGGTAGGGTGACGCTCTACGGTAGGACTACGCTTTATCAACACATGCTTCAAGCCTGCCTTAGTCATGGTCATTGCCGCTTCAAACAAAGTGGCTGTCTCTGAGATGGTATGCACCTCCAGCATTCGAATGGCAGTGACCGGTTGCAGCATCAATTGCTGCGACTCAGCTTGGCTACCTGCCATAGAGCTGCTCAAGGAGTGATCAGGGTGGTGAGAAGCTGTACTGTTCAGGCTTCGCTCACTGTAAGCTTGCATGCGCTCAGCCAACTCGCCGCTCAGTAGCTTGCGGATATGACGGTTTTGTAGCGACAGCTTATCGATGGCCTCAGAGTCTACCTGTAGTAATAAACTGTCTTCTAGTGCGTGATAGCTATAAGTATTATGGGCTTGAGCTTGAGGTTGGGCTTGGGCTTGAAAGATGCTTGGAGAGGGGTCAGAGCTTGTCTGCTCGTTATCTGACATTAAGCCAAAATCGTTTGTTGGCTGCTTTCGAGCATCAAACCAGTCATTACTAAAGTTGGTAGCGGCAAAGTCATGTAGCTCATCTCCATTAAGCGTTTGTTGGATGCGTCCCTTTAAAACCACATAAAAGTAATTATGGTCCTCAGCAGTTAAGGCTTCGTTTTTGGCCAAATAGCGAATTTGAGTTTGCTTTTTGATAGTTTCACGTTCGCTTGAGCTTAAAACGTCAAAAGGAGGCTGGGTAAAGTCTAGCCTTGTCATAAACCACTCCCTGGTTATGTTTTTGTTTAGTTGTAATTGTAATCGTTTGGGTTTTAATTGTGCAGTAAATAGTTTTAGTAATATTCAAAGTAAAGGATTAGCTAAGCAGTGCCTTGATACGAGTTATGGCTTCCTGGCTTTCCTCGACACTGGCTACCAAAGCCAATCTGACGAAGCCTTTACCCGGATTGATACCATTAACTTCTCGCGATAAATAGCGACCGGCCAAAGCGTGAATGTTCACTTTTTCAAATAAAGCCTTCACAAAAGTCTCATCATCCGGCTCGCCTCGCTCATCTGTAAATTGCTCGGGGACTTGCACCCAAAAGTAAAAGCCAGCATCTGGTTTATTAAGCTTTAGAAGCTCTCCAAGCTCACTCATCCATAAGTCGAACTTTTGGGCATAAAGCTGTCGGTTGTTTTCAACATGAGCTTCATCTTGCCAAGCAGCAATAGAGGCCAGCTGATGGTGAATCGGCAGGGCGCAGCCTTGATAAGTACGGTATTGAAGGTAAGGTTTGAGTAGGTCAGCATCACCCGCCACAAAGCCGGAGCGTAGTCCTGGTAAGTTTGAGCGCTTCGATAATGAGTGAAAAACCACACAGTTTTTATAGTCGTGGCGACCGATATTGGCACAGGCCTGTAGCAGACCTATCGGCGCCGTATCAAAATACAGCTCGCTATAACACTCATCACTGGCAATGATAAAGTCATGCTGATCAGACAACTCAATTAATGCCTGCCAGTCAGCTTCACTAAATATGGCTCCAGTAGGATTGTTAGGACTACAGACGAAGACAATTTGGGTGCGTTGCCATATCTCACTGGGTACAGAGCGATAATCGCCTTTAAAATCATTGTCAGCATTACACGCGACGAAATAAGGTTCTGCCCCGGCTAATAAAGTGGCCCCCTCATAGATTTGATAAAAAGGATTGGGCATGACTACCAAAGGTTTGTCACTGCTGCTTGTTGCTTTAGAGTTATCAATAGCCGCTTGTACAAAGCTAAATAAAGCTTCACGAGTGCCCATAACTGGGATAATCTGTGAGTCGACATCAATGTTTGATAACTTAAAGCGGCGGCTTAACCACTGAGCAATGGCTTGACGCAGTTCAGGTAGCCCATTAGTACTAGGGTAATTCTGTACTCTGTTTAGATTCTCAGCCAGTACATCTAACACAAATGCAGGGGGCTGATGCTTTGGCTCACCGATACCTAACTTAATGGTCTCATACTCACTGGCAGGCGTTGAGTCAGCTAAAAGTGTGGCCATTTTGGCAAAAGGGTAAGGGTGTAGTAGCTCTAATTTGGGGTTCATGGTCAGCCTTTTATTAATGTCGTTACTTGAACAGCTATTTTAACTATCTAATTATTTTAACTATCTAATAAGATTATGTGAGCGCTCTAATAAGGTTATGTGAGCGCTATGGGTGGTGGACAGTGTCCAAGCTCAATAGTTTCAAGGTCAGAATTTACTACAATTTTCCACCTTGTTTTTAGCGCTTCTGTTTTATCTTTAACGCTTTAGTTATTTGGGGTTAGCGCTTCAATTAAAGCGTTTTTTAATCGTTGTAGCTTGGCCTCACTGAGCATGGCATCGCCAATATCACTGATGTAAAACATATCCTCAGCACGCTCTCCTAAGGTTGTAATTCGAGCAGCATGGACCTCGATACCTTCATTTAAGAAGATCTGTCCGATACGGGCCAGTAACCCAGGTTGATCAAGCGTGGTCAGGCTCATTACATGCTGGCGACTCGCTTCATTATAGTGAAAGTCAATAGTGGTAGGCACTTGGAAATTCTTTAGTCGGCGGGGTAGACGCTTTTGTACCAGCTTTGGACTCTCTGGATTTTTGAATGCTTCAATCAGGCGCCGGCTTAACTCTTTGCGCGACTCAGGATCGGTTAACAAAGTGCCATGACGGTCTAGTAAAACATAAGAATCTAAAGCAAAGTCACGAGTAGCAGTAATGATTCTAGCGTCTAATACATCCAAGTTCATCTGATCAAAGACAGCCATGGTTACCGCAAATAGATTGGCTTGATTTTGGGTATAAATAAAGATTTGTACCGCATCAAGCGCTAATTCTCTATGTTCACGAAGTACAATCAGTGGCTCACTGCTAGCATCTGAAGCTTTACCAATTGGCGGGTGATTCAAAATAGCTTCAGTATGCCACATGATGGCTTCAGGAATCTCTCGCAAGAAATACTCATCGCCTAGCTCATCCCATAGTGCCAACACCTCCTCTCTATTCATATGCTGATTGTCTACTTTATCTAGCATGGCTAATGCTTGCTGCCGGGTGGTGGCAATCATGTCTTGACGGTTGGTTGGGGCGTCTAAATCTGCGCGTAAAATTCGGCGGGTCTGGGTATAAAGCTGCTTCATTAGGCTGGCACGCCAACTGTTCCAAAGCTGAGGATTAGTCGCATTCATATCAGCGACCGTCAACACGTATAAGTGGTTTAAATGAGTAACGTTACCCACAGTATTGGCAAACTTAGTGACCACCTCAGGATCAGAGATGTCTTGCTTTTGGGCAGTCATCGACATCAATAAGTGATATCGGGTTAACCAACCGATTAGCTTGGCATCGGCCTCACTCATACCGTGATTTAAACAAAACTCAATGGCTTCAATCTCACCCAGTTCACTATGATCCCCGCCGCGACCTTTGGCAATATCATGAAAAATAGCGGCTAATATGATGATCTCTTTGCGCTCGATACGTTTATAAATTGAGCCCACTAAGCCAAAGTCGTCCTTATATTTAGGGTCGGTAAAGCGGTGCAGCATACGAACCAAAAGTAAGATGTGAGCATCTACCGTGTAACGATGAAATAAATCGTACTGCATTAATCCCACTAAGTTGGCGAACTGAGGTAAATAATTGGGTAATACCCCATAGCGTTTCATAATACGCAGACGCTGATACAAGTAGTTTTGCTCTTTGAGGTTGGCCAAAAACAGCTGTTTATGTAGCTCATTATCGCGGTAATTTTGATCAATACCTCGAGCAGCAATTTTTAATGCCCGTAGAGTGCGAGTGCGAATATTCTTAATGCCTTGCTGGCCCATCAATAAGAACATCTCTAAGATGGCTTCAGGATGCTGAGCAAAGACATGGTGATGAGCGATACCGATTTGATCGCCTACTTGATTAAAACGAGCATTTAACACAGTTTTTTTGGGACGCTCTGACTCAGGAAGACGGGCTTCAATCAGGGTTTCATAATAATGGGAGGTGAGCATTTCAGAGAGTGTTGAAATCTGCATCGCGCATCTATAATAGTCGCGCATGAAGCTTTCAACAGCGGCATTAGGCTCGTCTTCTGCAGTTTGTTCATAACCCATACGCTCGGCAATATCACGTTGATAATCAAACAGCAGTTTGTTTTCATTACGGCCGGTTAAGTGATGTAGATGATGACGGATAAGCCATAAGAAGTCTTCGGCAAACATCAGTTCATCAAATTCTCTTTCGGTTAAGAACTCTTGCGGTACTAAGTCATAAAGCTTGCCGATTCTAAAATAACGCTTGGTTATCCAGCCAATGGTATGGATATCACGTAGGCCACCGGGGGATTTTTTGATATCCGGTTCTAGGTTGTATTCAGTGCCGTTATGACGCAGATGACGGGCACGAGCTTCGGCCATTTTTGCGTCATAAAAGTCTTTTTGCGACCATAATTGTTGCACAATATCATTAGGAACATGACTTAGACTTTCATTGCCGGCCAACAGACGGGCTTCGAGCAGGTTAGTGGCAACGGTGATATCTGTGGCCACTTCTGCGCAGTCTTGTACGCTACGTACCGACAATCCCGGCTCAATACCTATGTCCCATAGTCTGGCTACAAAGGCATCTACTTTTTTATTGTCCTCATCATTTAAAGTGTCAGGAGACAGCAATAAAATATCCACATCTGAGTAGGGGGAAAGCTCGCCACGCCCATAGCCACCGACTGCAAACAATGCCAAATCAGTTTGTTGTAACTCATGCAGTTTGAACAGTTCAATAAGCAGGCTATCTATTGCTTCAGCACGTGCCTCAACCAAACTTCTTATATCCACTCCCTTAGCGAGTGCAGCTGAGATGTCCTCTTCAATCTGATTTAACCAGTCAGGTATGCCCAGGTTTCTAGCCTGGGTAGAGGAGACATTCGATAAGTCGGGTAACTCAGTAATTAAAGTGTCGATTGAGTCGGGAATAAACATGTTGGAATCCAAGCAAGGTCTGTGGGGTGGGGCTATTTACTTTACAAAACGGTTTAATTTATAAAATGGCTTACTTCATAAAGTGACTTATTTTATAAAGAGGTTTGGTTTATAAAACAGCTCAGTTTATATCCACCATTTATAGCATTATTGTTGTAAAAAGCAGGCCACAATTAAGAGCTACTTAATTTATACAGTATAGAGCCATGTTAATAAGATTTGCATCATTTTTGCCAAAAAAAAGACTGCCTAAGCAGTCTTCTTTATTAAATTAAGCGGTTAAAAAACTTAAGTCTTCTTCTGGACGGGTAGTGAATACTTCACAGCCATTGTCCGTCACCATTAAAGTATGCTCCCACTGTGCGGTTAACTTGCGGTCTTTGGTAATCGCTGTCCACTGATCGGGTAGGATTTTGGTTTTCCAAGTGCCTTGGTTAATCATTGGCTCAATGGTAAAGGTCATGCCAGTTTTCAGCTCCATGCCAGTACCTTTACGGCCATAGTGCATCACTTGTGGCTCATGGTGGAATTGGTTACTGATACCATGACCACAGAATTCACGCACAATACTAAAGCGCTCAGGCTCTACCACTTCTTGAATGGCCGCACCAATATCGCCTAGGTGAGCACCGTTCTTCACCACGCTCATACCGGCGTACAACGCTTTTTGTGCCACGTCACAGATACGCTGTGCCATGATTGAACCTTCACCGATAATCCACATTTTTGAAGTATCGCCATAATAGCCATCTTTAATTACCGTCACATCAATGTTGATGATGTCACCTTCTTTTAAGATTTTATTATCGCTAGGAATACCGTGACACACCACGTGATTTACCGAGGTACAAATTGATTTTGGGAAAGGAGGGTGGCCATAGTTTAAAGGAGCAGGAATGGCACCTTGCTCATTAACAATATAGTCATGAGCCAACTGGTTCAATGCTTCAGTAGTTACCCCTTCTTTGACATGATCATTAAGCATGACTAAGACATCGCTAGCAAGTTTACCAGCAATGCGCATTTTTTCGATGGCTTCTGGGCCAAGTATTAAATTGTCTGTTTTACTCATAATATTTTTGTTTTCAAATTGGTTTGGAGAAATAAAAGACGGCTGATATATCAGCGAGGCATAGCATTAGCCACACGCAGGGAGGATCAGAGGTCTGATAACGATAGCTGCCTACTTTGTACTTGCTGTGGTTTATCTTTTTTTATTGCAAAACTTATTAACTGCAAAATTGATAACAGCAAAGCTTTTATATATAAATAGCTCAGCGCCTCGGGCAAATGCTATCTTTGTAACAGGCCTATTATATCATAGCCTTCATGATCGTTTATTTATAGAAGTGTTATGCCACTGATTTCTAGACCAACTTTATAGACTGCCTGCAGCCACACAGAGCTGGTGTAAATTGCCATCAAATAGGGCTAGGACAAGGCTTCTATCTTTGCTTTATTTGTGGTAAAATATTGACCTTATTTTCTTTCTGTCTTATGGGCAACCAAAAGCTTCGTCTATAAGATGTATTTAAAGTAAATATAGATTCATTTATTTAACCAATGACACACACATTGCGTTTAAGAATTGCTGGGTGTTTGTCGGCTTGATTAATTTGTTTGGTTTTACGGCTTATGGCTGATTAATAAAACAAATGCGTGTCGATAAATCGGTAGTTTTTGCAGTGTGGAGGCATAACCCAATTTTACTAAGGAATTCACATGTCAAACAGTCCAACTAATATGCCAATGCGCGACCTTTTACAAGCGGGCGCTCACTTCGGTCACCAAACTCGTTTTTGGAACCCAAAAATGAACCAGTATATCTTTGGTGCTCGTAACAAAATTCATATCATCAACCTTGAGCACACTGTTAAAGCGTTCAACGAAGCATTGACTTACGTTAACGGTTTAGCGGCTAAGAACAACAAAATATTATTTGTTGGTACTAAGCGTGCAGCAAGTGGTGTAATCCGTGAGCAAGCTTTACGTGCTGGCATGCCATACGTTGACCATCGCTGGTTAGGTGGTATGTTGACTAACTGGAAAACTTTACGCCAGTCAATCAACCGCTTAAAAGAGCTAGAAAAACAAGCTGAAGACGGTACTTTCGCTAAGCTAACTAAGCGTGAAGCGTTAGAGCGTACTCGTGCAATGGAAAAACTAGAGCGCTCTTTAGGTGGTATTAAAGACATGGGTGGTCTACCTGACGCTATCTTCGTTGTAGACGTTGACCACGAAGCTATCGCTATTAAAGAAGCTAAAAACCTAGGTATCCCAGTTATCGGTATCGTTGATACTAACTCAAACCCAGACAACGTTGACTACGTTATCCCAGCTAACGACGATGCTATCCGTGCCGTAACTTTATACGTTACTCGTATGGCTGATGCTATCATCGCTGGTAAAGAATACGCTAAAACACAAGCTGGTGGTGCTGCTGAAACTCCTGCTGCTGAAGAAGTTCAAACTGAAGAAGCTGCAGCTCCTGAAGCTGACTCAGCTGAGTAATAGAAGTAACAAGCAGAAGAATTGAGTTAAGTAACATTTTTTAGACGGTGCTGTAACTCAGCTTAAGATAGCTGAATGATAACAACGGTATTGCTCTAATCCGTTACTTAATCTCATAAGTACTCTATGACTTATTGCGGCATGATGTGGAAACCCTCGTCATGCCCTTGTCATTTTAGAAACTTACACTGCGCAATTAATCAAATAATTTTCTACACCATAACTACTCAAAATAGAGGAAAAGATATGTCTAATATTTCTGCTAAATTAGTAAAAGAACTTCGCGACCGCACCGGTCTTGGCATGATGGAATGTAAAAAAGCACTAGAAGAAACTGGTGGTGACGTTGAACAGGCGATCGACAACCTACGTAAATCAGGTCAAGCTAAAGCTGCTAAAAAAGCAGGTAACATCGCAGCTGATGGCGCTATCGTTATCGCTGAAGAAGGCAATAAAGCTATCTTACTTGAAGTAAACTGCCAAACTGACTTCGTAGCAAAAGATGATAACTTCACAGCATTTGCTAACAAAGTAGCTGAATTAGCTTTAGCCAACAACACTACTGACGTGGCTACTATCTCTGAGCTTGACTATGAAGATGGTCAAACAGTTGAAGAAGCACGTGTAGCTTTAGTACAAAAAATCGGCGAAAACATCCAAGTACGTCGTGCACAAATCGTTGAAGGCGAAAACCTAGCTTCTTATCGCCATGGCCTACGTATCGGTGTTGTGGTATCAACTGAAGGTGCTAGCGAAGAAACTGGTAAGAGCTTAGCAATGCACATTGCTGCATTCAACCCAGTAGCTGCTAACGATACTGATGTACCAGCTGATATTCTAGCTCGTGAAAAAGACATCGCTGAAGCGAAAGCTCGTGAGTCTGGCAAGCCTGACAACATCGTTGAAAAAATGATCGAAGGTAGCTTACGTAAGTACCTAGACGAAGTAGTATTGGTTCGTCAAGCTTACGTAATGGACAACGACAAAAAAGTTGGCGATGTTCTAAAAGCTGAAGGCGTAACTGTTAAAAACTTCGTACGTTTCGAAGTTGGTGAAGGTATCGAAAAGAAACAAGAAGACTTCGCTGCTGAAGTTGCTGCTGCACAAGCCGCTGCTGCTAAGTAAGCTTAAAGTCAGTTTTATATAGTCTGTCTGAATTGGAGATTAAGAGCTTAGCCTCATATAGTCTGATATCACGACTGAACTAATGATACGAAAAAGCCCATCACATTGTGATGGGCTTTTTCGTATCTCAAAGTTTATTTATAGCCTCTAGCCAGTATTACGTAAGCCAGCGGCTAAAGCATTAATACTACGAATTAAGGGATCTTCCACATCTAAGCTATTGTGAGCCTCTTGTTGCACTTTATCAGAATGACGTAGACGCTTTAACAGCTCAATCTGGATGTAGTTCATAGGGTCTAAGTAAGCATTACGCCATTCCAGAGAGTTTGCCAGCTCCTGTTGCCCAGATAGCAAGGATTGCTGCTCAAGCAAAGAGTTTAGCCCTGACTGAGTCAACTCATGCTCCTTAATGACAGCCTGCATTACCGTTTCGCGTAAAGTCTCATCTTCGCACAACTGACTGTAAGCACGGGCAATATTCATCTCTGATTTGGTGAAAGCCATTTCAATATTACTGATAAAGGCTTTAAAGAATGGCCAGTTATCATTCATCTCTTTCATTAGCGCTTCATCTTGCTTAACGCTATCTAAAGCACTACCGACACCGTACCAAGCTGGTAAAGTAAAGCGAGCCAAAGACCAACCAAATACCCAAGGAATAGCGCGGATGGTTGATTTGCTAGGTAAGCCTTTTTTACGGTGAGCTGGGCGAGAGCCAATATTTAATAACGAAATCTCCTGAACAGGCGTTGCTTGAGAGTAAAACTCATAGAAGCCCTCAGTGTTATCGGTAAGCGCACGGTACTGCTGTTCCCCAGCTTCTGCTAAGCGCGCAAATAATGACTCATAGCTTGTCAGCTGCTCTGGTTGTTCAACGAAGCGAGACGAGCTGGCCTTTAAGGCACCGGTGATACCCATAGTCAACTCAAATACTGCTGTATCTGGATTGGCGTATTTGGCATACAGAACTTCACCTTGCTCAGTGAATTTGATTTGACCATTTAGAGTGCCTGCCGGCTGAGCAGCAATGGCTTGGTGAGTTGAGCCGCCACCACGGCTAACAGATCCGCCGCGGCCATGGAAAAGACGGGTATGAATGCCGTACTTTTTGGCAATCTCAGTGATGGTCTGCTGAGCACTGTATAGTTGCCAAGCTGAGGTAATAATACCGCCATCTTTTGACGAATCTGAATACCCAAGCATAATCTCTTGAATATTGTCTGAGCCTTGCAATAGTTGACGATACAGAGGATTGTCCAATACCGCAGGCATAATATGATCGATGTTCTTTAAGTCATCGATGGTCTCAAACAGAGGGGCTACAGGCAAGGCTGCAAATAAATTGCCCTCATCATCAACACCGGATAGGCCAGCAAAGCGCATTAATAATAAAACTTCCAACAGTTGGCTGGCATTGTTGGTCATCGAGATGATGTAGCTACCAAAGGTATCTTCACCAACCAGTTTTCTTAACTTGGCAATACAGTTCATTAAAGCCAGCTGTTCACGAGTTTGATCACTCAAGTTATCGCTATAAATTAGCGGCGTACCAGGCTGCTGCAGAAGGCGAGTTAACCACTGCTGACGCTCTTCTTCACTAAGGTTACGATAGTCGGGTAGGTTAGAGGCGCTGTCAAAGATATCTGCAATAACTTCACCATGATAAGCGGAATCTTGACGGATATCTAACGAGGCAAGGTGGAAGCCGCAAGTTTTAACCAAGCGAATCATATCAAGCAGCAACCCCTTTGAGTGTGCTTCATCATGGACGCTGACACTTTGTCTAATTAGACGTAAGTCATCTAGTAGCGCCTCAGGACTAGAGTAGGCATAAGCTGCGGCCTCTAAATCTTCCCCTCGGCTTTGAATGTATTGATTGGTTGCTGAAATTTTCTCAAGGATTAGAGACAGCAGCCTACGGTAAGGTTCATGGTTGTAGTCCTCTGGGTTGTAGTAAAACACCTTCTGGTCTAGATCACGGTACTCCTCAATACGCTGATAGATTTCAGGAGAAATATCAACGATGGTGTCACTGTGAATCAGTTCACGGCGTAACTTTTTTAGGACAACGCGGTAATGACGTAGCACAGTATTGGCATGCATTAACACCGCCATTTCTGTGGTTTCGTGAGTAACAAAAGGGTTGCCATCTCTATCACCGCCAATCCAAGAGCCAAAGCGTAAGAAGGCGGGTAACGGATAATCAGAGAGTTCAGGATAGATATCTACAATGGCATTTTTTATATTGCGATAGACCTGTGGAATGGCGGTAAATAAACTGGCATTAAAGTAATGTAGGCCGTTATTAATCTCATCAAAAACCAAGGGTTTGCGAGTGCGGACCTCATCCGATGACCACAGCAAATCAATGGCTTCAGCCGTTTTTTGTTTGGCCTCTTCATAAGCTGTGCTGCCTTCAGGTAACTCATTTAGGGTATTGCTATGAGCATAAAGGGTCTGCAAGATGTTCATCGTAGTACGGCGACGGGCTTCAGTCGGGTGCGCAGTAAATACCGGTATAAACTTTAGTTGATCAATCAACTCTTTGATTTGATCCGCTTCAATATTACGTTCTTTACACTCTAACAAAGTGTGGCGAAACGAGCCTTCCCAATAATGGTAAGAGTTCTCTTTTAGGGTACGCCGCTCTTGTTGTAAGAAGTTTTCTTCTGTGAGATTGGCTAAAAAGAAATAAATTGAAAAGCCACGAATAACATTTTGTAGCGTCTTATTGTCTAAAGAAGCAATCAGATCTATTAGTTTTTGCTTATTTTTTGGGTCAGGGGAGCGGCGCTCTTGAATGAAGCCTTTGCGTAATACTTCAATCGTTTCAACCGTCTCTTGTCCTGCTTGGCGAGCAATAGCTTCCCCTAAAAATGAGCCTAGTAACCTGACGCGCGAACGTAAAACATTATTTTTCGATGGCATTTATTTGTCCTTAAATTCACAGCTCACATGCAGTGCGCTGTGTTTTTCTGTAATGGTATGGCTTATTTAACTCACTCTATTCTGTATATTGCATACATAAAGAGTGGGTTGTTCCCTTGTAAAAACTTTATAGAAATTTTCTAATTAAAACAATACCTGGTAATTAAAAACAATGTCGGAAAGTTAAGGACGTATCATCTACTTAAGATTAAATAATAAATAACTACTACAATTTGGCGTGACAAATCGCACTTAATTCTTCATTGATTTTGAATACCTTGGCTTTAATGTCGCTAAACCCAAAAGAGTGTAGTCTTTGGGTATGCTTATCTAGGTAGCGATGGGCATCATTTAGATTGTCGAAGACATAAATGCCTCCGGCCTCTTGATTCTCTTCATTTTCGGTCCAAATTTTTGAAATAAGACCAGGTTCGGTAGCAATGTCTTCAGCCAAGTCCTTCATGGCTATAAAAAAATCATCACCAAAGGGACCTGAGTATGGAAAGTCAACTTGTAGTAAGTATTTCATAGTGGTTCCTAAACAATATTCTTCAAACAGTGTCTTCTATATCTAAGGTAAGGTTATACTTATCACTATTCAAGTTAATTTTTATAAGGGATAGTGTTAGGTCGATTTATGATACAGCAAAAGGACAACTCGCAGCTGCCAGCGATCGGGCTGATTATTGGGTGCATTATATTTGGGTTAGGCAGTCTCATTGTTGCCCATGTCGAGGTTGGAGGCTATGCCATGGCCTTTTGGCGACTGGCGATATCAGGCATAGTTTTTACTATTTTGGCCGCAGTATTCCGCCAAAAGATGCCCAATGTTGATGGTAATGAGCATAACCCTAATCCTAATCCTAACAGTAACAATGCTAGCAGTCGCCTAAATAATAACAAAGCACTTGTTTTTGCGTTGCTGTCTGGCGCCTTCTTGGGTTTGGACTTGGCATTATGGCATGAAAGCATTTATGCGGTAGGCCCAGGTATATCGACTTTACTTAATAGCTTACAGATATTCTTTTTGGCGGCTTTAGGTTTCTTAATATTTAAAGAGCGTCAGACCATATTGCAGTTGATAAGCTTGGTGATTGCCCTAATGGGAGTAGTATTTATTGCTAGTCCTGAGTTTGCTAATAACAATCATGCTGCCTATGGCTTTGTGACTGGGATAGTTTCAGCCAGTATGTTGGCGGCATCGATGACTTTCATTCGCTTGACCCACCAAGCTTCACCAACGCCAATTTTTTTATTGATGCAGCGCATTAGTATTGGGGGTAGCTTGGCCATGCTGATCCCAATGTTTTTGTTTGATCAAGGCCAAATACTGCCAAAGTCGCTGTCTGATTTGGGCTGGATTATCGTTTATGGCACGGTGATGCAGTGCTTGGCTTGGGGGTTGATTGCTTATTCAATTCCTAAACTATCGCTGGCATTAACCGGGTTATTGCTGTTAAGTGAGCCTGTTGCAGCCTTATTCATCGACTATTTTTGGTTAGACAAATCGATTAATATCTTACAGTGGACGGGTGCTGGATTAACCATGTTTGCTATTTATTTAGGCTCGTTAAAACCCAAGGCTTTGACTGAAACTGCCAAGTTGCGACGTTATCGTTTTTTTTCCAGGTTCTATCGCCGCAAATAAAAAAAGCCCACAGCGTAAACTGTGGGCTTTTGCGTACTTAGACACTGAATAGATTTAACCAATAATTGGGGTAACCAACCTAAGCCGCACGCTTATTGGCGATTTCGCGGTTGAATAAAGCGTTCAACACGATGGCGGCTAGAGTGGCGGTACCAATGCCGCCTAAGTCGAAGCCACCTAAATGCAGGCTAAAGTTACCGGCACCCATAATAACGGTTACAGCAGCAATAATAAGATTGCTGTTTTTGCTAAAGTCAATTTTATTATCAATCCAGATTTTTACACCGGCCACAGCAATTAAGCCAAATACCACAATGGAGGCCCCGCCCAGTAGAGCAGGGGGTATGCTTTGAATAATAGCGCCAAACTTCGGTGACAGGCCTAAGAAGATAGCCACAATACCAGCCATAACAAAAATGGTAGTACTGTAAACCTTGGTCACTGCCATAACCCCAATATTTTCTGCATAGGTGGTTACCCCGGTACCGCCAAAGCCTGCCGAGAAGGTTGTGGCTAAGCCATCCGCTAAGAAGCCACGTCCAATATAAGGGGTGACATGAGACTTAGTCATACCCTCTACCGCCTTGAAGTGACCTAGGTTTTCAGCGATTAGAATAAAAGCAATGGGTGCAATAAGGATAATGGCATCCAAGCTAAATTCAGGCTTATGGGTTGTAGGCAAGCCAAACCAAGCAGCTTGTTGAACGCCACTAAAGTCAATGGGGGTCCCAAACCCCATAACGTTGGTCACCAGATAGTAGATCACATAGGACAGAATTAAGCCTACCAGTAACAGTAGACGGCGCAACATACCGCGGGTAAATATAGCCACGCTACTGATTAATACCACGGTTAAGGTGGCCATCCAAGCATCGAATTGGTTGGCGGATACCCCTTGTATCGTCACAGGCGCAAGGTTTAGACCAATGATCATCACAATCGCACCGGTAACCACTGGGGGCATCAATTTTTCAATCCAGTTGGTACCGACCTTCATCACCAGCAGACCCACTAGGGCATAGAGGATACCACACACCATAATGGCGCCTAGCGCCACATTTAGATTGGTATTAGGACCACTACCGGCGTAAGCTGTGGCAGCGATAACCGGACCAATAAAAGCAAAACTAGAGCCTAGATAACTGGGCATACGTCCGCCAGTCATCAAGAAGAAAAGGATAGTACAGATACCTGACATCAAGATGGCAAGGTTAACATCAAAACCCATTAATAAGGGGGCGAGCACCGTTGCACCAAACATAGCAAACGTATGCTGCACTCCTAACATGACACTTTTGCCGGCAGGTAAGTACTCATTAATAGCGACAGAATGCTGATCTAAATCCCCTTGAAAAGGCTTCCAGGTCGGGAACCATTTGCCATTACTAAAGTCGGGATCATACTCATATAAGGGGGTAGGTTCTACATTGTGAGGTGTGGGGGTATCCACAGGGCGAGGGTCCATAGGTAGTCCTTAGTGTGGGGTTATATTGCTGTATTAATGACGTTAATATAGAAGTTGACAGTAGTATTGTAAGGAAATGTATTATAGACGAATTTAAGAGGTTATAAGTAGGGTGTTACCCTGACAAATTAAAATAAACAATGAAATAATAGGACTATTAATAAAGTTGAATCTGCAGCAGTCTACATATGCTAAGTAGTATTAAAGCAATATAAGTTATACTAAATTAATAATAGTTGAGTCAGATTATAAACCTATTTAAATTTAGATTTTTTAATGCCTGTTATCGTTTTCATATTCGGTAGGGCAAATCTAACATGAGTAACTCAATGATTCGAAAGCATGGTCGTACCACAGAGATAACTCAGCATGCTGAGTTACAGGTATTAAAGCGAATTCGCAAATTCTTATTACCTAAAGACTTCAAAGTATCCTCAGCACTGCTTGAAGAGATGGCAGAAGGCTATGATATCGGTGATCCGGTCGTCGATAGATTACTTGCAAATAATCAAAAGTTCGCCAAGCCATTGCAAGCTTACATTGTTGACAAGTATGTAGACGCTGTATCGCGTCAACCAAATATTAAATCCAATAATGATTCTAACACCTCATCAGCCATTGACTTGGATTTAAATAGCGACTTAATTGATAACCCTGATTTTCAGCAGCTGGCCACTCAATTCTCTACTCATCCAGAGTGGTTTGACCCAGACTTAGCCGAAATTGGTGCCATAGCCTATCGCCGCTATCCCTTAATGCTGATTTGGTTACTAAGGAATGTGTCCTTAATGGCAGGATACAGTATTCCTGCTTTGTCACTGCCATTAATACAGACCGGTGCTTTGGTTCACGAGGCATTGCCTAGATTAATGCGCACCTACTCGTATATTTTGGCAGTTTCAGAACATCCTCAACTTAATGACGCCCCAACGGTATTGGCCATCGGTAGTGAAGGCTGGCGTCAGAGCATCAACGTGCGTCAAATACATGCCATAGTGAGGCAAAAGCTGACTGAACAAGGTTGGGATAGCGATTACTGGGGTATCCCTATTAATCAAACCGACATGGTGGCTACTCATCTCCAGTTTTCACTGCTTATCATGCGTGGACTAAGAATACTAGGCGCAAGAATTAGCGCCGAGGAAGCCAAAGGTATCTTGCATCTATGGCACTTAGCGAGTTGGTGGATGGGTATTGATTTGAAGCGTTTGCCACAGAATGAGACTGATTGCTGGGCTTGGCTCTATACCTATTTGGCAACCCAACATTTAGATTTTGAAGTAGGTAAACCCTTGGCAGATGCTCTGCATAGATTACCTTCGCAAATTATGGGTGAGGACAATAGAAAAGGCAGGTTTGTAGAACTGGTCAACGCCAGCGTGACCCGTACCCTTGTCGGTGATGATATTAGTGATGGATTAGGATTACCCAAGTCTAGACTACGTCATGGGGTATTGGTCAGTGTGCCTATATTATTTGGGTTAGATACTTTAAGACGTCATAATAGTAAGGCGGCTATTAAGCTTGAAGACTTTAGAGCGAAACGGCAGAATAATATGAACTGGTGGCTGCGACAGAATGACAGCTACTATCAAAATTAACTGCTTGGAGGATAAAGAAAACTTGAGACGAGCGTTAATCTAAAATAACGAAGATAACCACAGTCTTAATCTAAGAGACCATTCAGGTTGAATTCCGGTCAAACCTTGCTTCATCTCCCCGTCTTTTAGGACCACATAAGAGGGGGTAACCTGTCCCTCCCAGTCATTAAAGATCTTGCCAGATTCGTCATTGATGGTGGTGAATGAGTAGTTATGCTCGGTCATAAACTGCTCAATATCTTGATTGCTACCCGATTGAACTGCAATGCTTACCACCGGATAGCTGCCCGACTGTGCTAAGGAGTTTATTTTTGGAGAGGTGGTGCTACAGATAGGACACCAAGTTCCCCAAAAATAAACTAAGACGGGAGACTCGTGGCTCAAAGCTTCGATATCAACGCTTTGTCCTTGATAATCTGTCAATTGCAGCTGAGGATCAGCCGGCATGACCGGTTGTCGCCACCAGTTAATCACAGTATAGATAACCGCAAAGATCACCAAGTATTTAAGCGCAGACCAACCCCAAGAGAGTAGTTTTGAGTTCGGCTTTGAAGCCGAACCCACTACTGAGGTCTCGTTGCTTTTAGGTTGATAGTCATCCACTGACTTTTTGTCCTGTGTCATAGTTATTCATATCTTTAATAAATGAGTGGGTTCTGAAGCCAGAGAAGTCTCAAGCCAAACAGCTTTTAATTAAAAAGGTTTGGTCGCTCTATCGTGCATAGGCACACCTTCGGTGACGCTATGAGAGTTTTGTTTTAACTCTTCTCGTGAGCTATTTTCCACAGACTTTTTGGCTTTTTTCTTCCATTTTAGGGTAAATAAGTCCTCACGGCGGTCTTTTAAGTTATTGACAGAACCTTCATTACGCACATGAATAAGCTTATCTAAGTCTAAGTCTGAGAAAAATACCATCTCCGTATTGGCTGTGGTTTCCGCCATGATTGAATCGTGTGGGAAAGCAAAGTCAGATGGAGAGAATACCGAAGATTGAGCGTACTGGATATCCAAGCTCTCAACTTGAGGTAGGTTACCTACAGAGCCACAAATCATGACATAACATTCGTTTTCGATGGCACGAGCTTGGGCACAGTGGCGAACTCGCAAATAGCCGTTTTTGGTGTCTGTCCAGAAAGGAACGAATAAGATGTCCATGTCCTCTAGTGCCAATAGACGGGCTAGCTCTGGGAACTCTACATCATAACAAATCAAAATACCAATACGACCAGCATCGGTGTCGAACACTTGTACTTTGTTGCCGCCTTCAATGACCCAGGCACTACGCTCATGCGGGGTGATGTGGATTTTGCGTTGTTCTTCCACAGTACCATCACGGCGGCATAGGTAGCTGACGTTATAAAGCACTTCTTCGTTTTCATCAAATAAAGGCATAGAGCCGGTAATAACGTTAACGTTATAGCTGACTGCTAAATTTGAGATCTCATTTTTAAACCACTCGGTATAGTCCGCTAAAAAGCGAATAGCAACGTTTTGATCGGTTGAATCACACAGTCCCATTAGTGGCGCATTAAAGAATTCTGGTAAGCAAGCAAAGTCAGCATTATAGTCGGCCATAATGTCAACGAAGAACTCAACTTGCTGCAATAACTCTTCAGGAGACTCCACCTCACGCATCTGCCACTGAATGCCACCAATACGCACATCTGTTTTGCGAGTGTTGGGCTTATATTCTTGTGGCTCATAATAGATGTTGGCCCATTCTAACAAAGTCGCAAAGCCTTTAGATTGCTTATCATCAGGCAGATAGCCGGTTAATATGCGTTTAACAATAAAGCCATTTGATAGCTGGAAGGATAGAGTAGGGTCGTATATCTCACGGTTCTCAACGGCATCAATATACTCACCTGGAGTCATGTCTTGGTAGCTGTGATATTTGGGGATACGGCCGCCTGCCAAAATGGCTCTGAAGTTCATCTGACGGCATAATTCTTTGCGTGCATCATAAAGACGGCGACCCAAACGATAGCCACGATAATCTGGATCGATTAGGGCATCGATACCATATAATGCATCGCCTTCAGGGTCATCTTTGATAATCTCACGTTGTCCCAGTAGGTCGTCATAAGTATGAGGGTTCGAGAATTTTTGATAATTGACCCGCATGGTTAATACCATGCCAATTAACTTATCATGGTCAAACAAGGCGATTTGTCCTTCAGGGAAGGAGTCAATCAGAGTATGGACAGTGTTTTTTGACCAAGCACCGCCTAAGTTAACGTAAACACGGTCCATTAAAGTTTTTAGTTGAGGGTAATCTTTTTTCTTGATTTCAGCTATTTTTAAGTGAAAGTCTTCAGTTTTTTGGGTCATGGAATTACTCGTCACGAGGATAAAAAAGTTTTCGATTTAAAGTAGGAAAGCTTTTTTAGATATAAAAGAATTTTGTAAATATAAAATCAAAGAGTCACCAACTTAGGTGGTGTCATCCGCAAATAAATAAGAAAATATTAATAATTTACAAATAGCCAAGAGAATACTGGCAATTAGCGCCAAGTATGCATTCATTAATAAGCGCTAAGTAGCAATTATTGAGCAGTCATTGCTAAGTGCTGGTTAGTAAGCATTTACGTATTGTAAAAAAACATATTATAAAGGCCAGGGTGTAGATGAAAACTGAAGAATTGTAACCTACCTACCTTTGTTGTGAATCAGTGTTAATACCCTTATTGCTTTCAGACTAAAAATCAAGTCAGTCTGCATAGATAACTGATCCGGGCTATAAAAAAAGAAAGTTTATGGCGTATATAGCTAAGCTAAAAATGCTTGAAATAACAAATATTTAATTTATCTGTTAATAAGTATATAAAAAACGTAATTTATTGTATTATTGACATTAAATTATGTATGCTCTATTTAATTCTACTTTGGATAACAAACTGTGGTGCATACTAAGGACTAAATTATGCCTCTCAACGAACACAGTACGGCCACGGCGTTAAGTAAAATAGAAGACAATGCTTTGGTTCGTTTGGTCTATGCTAGTAGTCTGACTTTCAAAAGCCGTTTTAAGCCCGCTATTTTTCAGACTGTAGAGCAAGATGCTCGTCAGTATAATCAACAGAACGGGATTACAGGAACACTTTGCTACGGAAACGGTCAGTTTTTGCAATGCTTGGAAGGGCAAAAAAAAGTACTATTGCCTTTGCTACAAGAGATTTTTGATGATACTCGGCACAAAGAGACAAAAATACTGATAGTACAACCTATTGAGCAGCGAGACTTTAGTAACTGGGGTATGCGCTTGATGTTTCTAGAGCGTTGGCTGTGGTCTCCTGAAACCAAAAAACAAGCCGATACCTTGTCTAGATTTCTTCCTTTTAAACCCAGTCAATGGAATAGGGAGGAAACGGAAGAGTTCCTACAGGCCATTCAAAAAATACAAACACCACCCCATATTCAGGAGTCAGGCATTAGTCTCAATGCGTTGGGGAATATGATTCACCACGTGGTTGGACCGCATCAGGCATTTATCCTGGTCCAAAGTGTACTGGCTATTTTGACCATTGTGGCCATAGTATTATTGGTAAAATGCCCTTTAGTTAGCTAAAGGGCATTTTTTTAAGAAAAATTATGATTTAAAAAGAAATAAAGTTTAAACAGTATTATGCGACATGGTATGAAGCTGACTTAAACATCAAAAATCTTGCCACGGTTCATAATACCTTTTGGATCAAATACCTGCTTCAATTCCTTTAAGTACTCAATCTCAGTTTCACTGCGGCTATAGCTTAGATAAGGCTTTTTGGTCATACCTACACCGTGTTCTGCTGATACCGAGCCGCCATATTTTTGCACGGTCTGAAACACTAAGTCGTTCACGCTTTGGCACTTTTCAAAGAATTCATCCTTAGATAAGTTCTCCGGCTTTAGGATGTTTAGATGTAGGTTTCCATCGCCAATATGACCAAACCAGCAAATCTCAAAGTCAGGATAATTAGTGTTTACTACGGCCTCGATGTCTTTAATAAATTCCGGCACATAACTAATCAGCACTGACACATCGTTTTTGTACGGAGTGAAGACAGAGATAGTTTCTGAGATATATTCACGCAGTTTCCACAGCTCAGCTGCCTGCGATAGGCTTTGACTCATTACCCCATCTACAATCCAGCCGTTCTCCATACACTGCTCAAACATGGCCATGGCTTTATCCATAATAGGCTCATATGGTGCTTCAAACTCTAGTAGTGCATAGTATTTGGTACGCGCTTCAAATGGCTGCTGAACATGTCCGGTGGCCATTAATTTATCAATTGCCACATCATCAAAGAATTCAAATGCGGTTAAATCTAACTGTGATTGGAAAGCAGACAACACATTCATCACGTGCTCAAACTCATCCATACCAAATACCATCACTGTTAAATCTTGCGGCGCCCGCTCAAGTTTCATCTGAGCTTTAGTGACGATACCTAGCGTTCCTTCAGCGCCGATAAACAAGTGGCGTAAGTCATAACCGGTGGCATTTTTAATCATACCGCGGTTCAGCTTAAGGATATCGCCTTTACCAGTAACCACAGTTAGGCCCAAAACCCAGTTACGGGTCATGCCATAACGAATCACTTTAATACCACCAGCATTGGTACCGATATTACCGCCAATTTGACTTGATCCTGCCGAAGCAAAGTCAACAGGGTAATACAAGCCTTTGTCTTCAGCAAATTGCTGTAATTGCTCAGTGATGACACCGGCTTCAATCTCAACCATTCTGTCGGCTGGATAAAACTCACCGATTCTATTCATTTTATCTAGGCTAATGACAATCTCACCATTGCTGGCCACAGCGCCTGCAGACAGACCGGTACGGCCACCGCTTGGTGTTACGACGATGTTGTGCTCATTGGCAAGCTTAATCACCGCTTGGACTTGTTCGGTTGATTTGGGGAAAACAATGGCACAAGGAGCAGGGGCAAAATGTTTGGTCCAGTCTTTACCCCAGTACTCTAAGCTCTCAGCGTCAGTTTTGATTTGGCTGTCGTCAAAGCCGTAAGCAGTGGTTAGGCTAGTGAGTAGAGCAGATAATGCTGCAGGGTCTGTTATTTGATCTTTTGAAAGCTCTGGAGCATCAACTAATGATTGATCTGAGCTGTGTGCCAGTTCATGAGCAGCGGAAGTATTACTTGAAATATTGGATGCAGTCATATTAGTCTCTACAGAAGTCTAGGATACAAAACATGTGAAAAACAAACAAAAGCCAGTTGCGATAAGCCGCATAACTGAAAGTTTATCATTATAGTCGTATTTGACAGGGCTTTATTCATAATTTAGTCTGCCAAAATAATAAAATATGTTATAAGATAGTTATATTATGACATAGTGCTAATGGAGGATGTAAGTCGCAGTTTGAGACGAGCGACTTTAGTTTAGGGTAGTCACCGAGATAGTGGCTCACTTTACGTCATATTATTCACTTTTAGGCTTGTTATGGCAAAGTGATACCAGATAAGGTTAGTAGTTAATAACCCATTGAAAATTAATAACCCATCAAAATAAGGGCAAAGACATGGCATTATCGCTTGAGAAAGATAAAATACGTTTTTTACTGCTAGAGGGCTTACACGAGAACTCACTGAAAGTTTTAAATGATGCGGGCTACACCAATATTGAATATCTAACGCATGCTTTAGATCCTGACGAATTAGCAGAAAAAATTAAAGATGTTCATTTTATCGGTATTCGCTCACGCACTCAGTTAACCCGTGACATTCTTGAGCAAGCAGAAAAACTTATTGCAATCGGTTGTTTCTGTATCGGTACCAACCAAGTAGACTTAGAAGCTGCTCGTGAGTTTGGTATTCCTGTATTTAATGCCCCTTATTCAAATACCCGTTCAGTAGCGGAGCTGGTATTGGCTGAAGCAATTATGCTTTACCGTGGCATCCCTGAGAAAAACGCTGTGGTACACCGTGGTGGTTGGGGTAAGTCCGCTAAGAACTCACATGAAGTTCGCGGTAAAGTGATGGGTATTGTGGGTTATGGCTCAATTGGCTCACAGTTATCAGTACTTGCCGAAAGCTTAGGTATGAAGGTTATTTATCATGACGTAATGACCAAGCTACCTCTAGGTAATGCGGTGCAAGTGGGTAGTTTAGAAGAGCTATTACAAAATGCAGATATCGTTACTCTGCATGTACCAGACCTACCAAGTACACGTTATATGATGAAAAAAGAGCAGTTTGATCTAATGAAAGACGGCAGCTACTTTATTAATGCGGCGCGTGGTACTTGTGTGGAAATTGATGACTTAGCCGCTGCTATAGAATCAGGTAAAATTTTAGGGGCTGCAGTAGACGTCTTCCCGAAAGAGCCAAAGTCAGCAGATGAAGAGTTTGAATCTCCACTGCGTAAGTTTGACAACGTTATCCTAACGCCGCACATTGGGGGCTCTACTCAAGAAGCACAAGCGAATATTGGTCTTGAAGTGGCAGAGAAGTTTGTTAAATACTCTGACGCTGGTGATACCACTACTTCTGTGAACTTCCCTGAAGTTAGTATCCCAGTTAAAGAAGGCTCACACCGCTTACTACATATCCACAAAAACGTACCAGGCGTACTGTCACAAATTAACAGCTCATTCGCTAGTGCCGGCATTAACGTCTTGGCACAAAGCTTAATGACTGAAGGCGATGTGGGTTATTTGGTTATGGATGTAGACAACCGTAACTCAAAAGAAGCCTTAGATAAGTTAAGAGATATCAAAGAGACTATTCGCGTTCGTGTTTTGTTCTAAGCAATTCAGTCGAAGCAAGTAAGTAAATTAAATAACTTGTTCTAAAAAAAGCTGGCTATGGCCAGCTTTTTTTATGGGTTTGATTTCAGGTAGCAAATGTTACAGTACTAACATTATGCAGCGAATGTTACGAGATTAGGCTGACATTTAACACAAAAACCAATACTACTATTACTATGCCTATATATATTACATATTTATATATATTATCATCTAGTAACTACAACCGTTTTCAGGCATTATAAAGTCAAACAGAATTTACAATAGAAGGAATCCTATGCAAATTAAATCGTTCTTACATGAGGATACAGAGACTTATACTCACGTATTAATTGATGAGGCCAATAAGCTGTGTGCCATTATTGACCCTGTATTGGATTATGATTTTAAATCAGGTTATACCAGTACCGAGTCGGCGGATGAGGTGATTAGTTATGTCAAAGAGCAAGATCTAACCGTAAAATACATTATCGAGACTCATGCTCATGCAGACCATCTTAGCTCAGCACCGCATATCAAGCAGCAGCTTGGTGGTGAGCTGGTAATAGGTAGGCACATCACTGAAGTTCAAAAGATATTCAAAGAGGTGTTTAATCTAGAAAACTACTTTAAGACAGATGCCAGTCAGTTTGATAAATTAACTGAAGAAGGTACTGAGTTTATGCTAGGGGATATCAAGCTTAGCGTAATGCATGTTCCAGGACATACCCCAGCAGATATGGCTTACGTGGCGCAAGATACGACCGATAGTGAGCGAGCGCTGGCCATCTTCGTTGGGGATACATTATTTGCTCCAGATGTGGGTACAGCTCGAGTGGATTTCCCAGGGGGAGATGTCGATGATTTGTATCACTCCATCCAAAAGATATTATCGCTACCTGGAGATACTGAAATTTATCTGTGTCATGACTATCCGCCAGAAGGGCGAGAGCACTGTCCAGTGACTACAGTCGCAGCAGAAAAAGCTGGCAATATTCATGTCAGAGACGGGATCAGCCAAGCTGAGTTTACCAAGATGCGCACTGAGCGCGATGCCACACTTGAGATGCCAAGACTCATCATTCCTTCGGTTCAAGTCAACATTCGTGCTGGCGAGATGCCAGAACCAGAAGATAATGGGGTTCGTTATTTAAAGGTACCAATCAATACTCTGTAATGATTGGCTGTCTTAAAAGGAGGGTTGAGACAATTTACAGGTATTCAAATTGAGGTGTGCTAAAGCTCAGGCTAGTAAAATAGCCTGAGCTTTTATTTAATCAGCCAAAACTTTATGATAATATAATAAACCATCATCGTGGGTTTAATGGATAGCTAAGTTATTGATAACTCTATCACTGCAACTTCCAGCACGATATAAAACAACTCTGGTAAAGCGCATGAACCTGTACTCCGACACGGTCCGTTGTGCCTTTTAAGATTCGTTTCAGTCGGAGTTCTAGGAGTCTATAATGTGTGAATTTCAAACCCTTGCTGCTACAGCAGCGGCTACTAATTCCTTCCAATATACCCCTCGATATAAGCCAAAGTGTCCACTGGCAGCATTGGCTGTGCAACAAATTATCTCACTTCAACTTCGATCGGCGGATATCGTAAAGTCGATGGGTTATCCTAAGAAGCACACATTTGCCGCCACGGATCGCCTGCGTTACGTTCTTTGTAGCAAAAACTTGGGCTTAGATGGCAGCTATATCGATCCCTTTTATAGTGCTGACGAATTTGTGATTGAGCTATTTGCTATTTTGCAAATAAAGCCTGATCAATATCAACAAGAGGTTAAGTCCATTCTTCATACGTTACAGCAACCAACATAAGCATGCCGTCGGTTAGAGTAGATGGCTGCTTAGATAGCTGAGACAACCTATGCAGACGTAGAGGCAGACATAGACAGGATTTCCGCATGGAGGCTGTCTATGTCCGTATGTGTTGCAAAGAGTATCAATGATGATGACCAATATGGCTGTGACCATTGTTAGGAGTGTCTATCTCATCTAAAGCACAAACTATGGCATCTAATCTATTATGTGGGTGCTCAATGGATTCGACTTGAATGGTAGTGTGGCTAATACCTAATTGTGCCAAGCTATGCTCAAGCTCGTGAATCAACTCACTGGCTTCTAAGATGCGTAAGTCTCCATCAACCACCACGTGACAAGATAGGGCATGGATACCACTGGTGATACTCCACACATGCAAGTCATGAACGGTAATAATATGCTCATGAGACTCAATGGTTTCTTTAACCTCATCCAAGCAAATCTCTTCTGGGGTGCCCTCCATCAAGATATGTGTCGAAGCTTTAACCACTCGATAGCCACTGATTAAAATCAAAATAGCCACCACAACTGATGCTACAGGGTCAGCCCACCACCAGCCCATCCACATCATTGCTAAAGCAGCAACAATGGCAGCCACCGACCCTAGTAGGTCTCCTAATACATGCAAATAGGCACTGTGCATATTAAGGTTTTGAGCTCCTGACTCAGGATCTTCATGGTCATGACTATGAGAGGCACCGCCACGGTGTAGCATATAGGCCACTATCAAGTTGACGGTTAAACCAATAGTAGCAATGATTAACATGCCCTTAGAAGCAATGTCTGGGGGAGAGGTGAAGCGCCCAATAGCCTCCCAAACAATCATCAAAGCAATAATAATTAGGGTTGCGCCATTGGCTCCCGCGACCAAAATTTCAAAACGTTTGTAGCCGTAAGTCTTCTCTTTATTGGCTTCTTTTTCACCAATTTTAAAGGCCAGTAAAGTGGCTCCCAAAGCAGCCGCATCAGACAGCATATGCCCGGCATCCGATAATAGAGCCAAACTGTTGGTTAGGACACCACCGACAGCTTCTACTAACATAAATACTGTGACTAGAACGAAGCTAAACAGCAAAGTACGACGCTGCTTACTCATATCTCGAGCGGTGGGCTCATCGTGAAAGTGCGGTGGCTCATGAGCATGAATAGGCTCATGATTATGATCACTATTTGAGGTCATAGCTGCTATTAATCTCCGAAAAGTTATGATTAGTAAGTCTATATTATAAATCAAATTTAGGTGGCTACCAGCCTACGGGATCAACATCCAAGGTCAGCTTAAGGTATTTGGCTGAAGGCAGCTGTAATACTTGGGGCCACCAAAAGTTTAATAGTTGGTGCAATGGTTGACGCTGTTTGGATAGTAATAAAAGCTGGCTGTGATAGCGACTGTTTTTCATTTTCATTGGGGCATCAATGGGGCCCAAGATTGCCAGGTCATGCGGGGGCATAAGGGCGATGGCCTCTTTTAAGACCTGAGTGGCCCGTTGTAAAGTTTTCGCTTCACAGCGAATTAAAGCCCCATGAGTATAAGGGGGCAGACCTAACATTTTGCGCTCTTTTAATAACTCAAGAGCAAAAGGCTGATAGCCATCACGCACCAGCTTGCGTAGTAAGGGGTTTTCAGGCTGTACAGTCTGGATTAATACCTTACCAGGCTTATTGCCTCTTCCTGAGCGGCCGGCAACTTGGATAATTAATTGTGCTGTGTGCTCTGGTGAGCGAAAGTCCGGGGACAAAAACCCGCGGTCGGCATTTGGTAAGCATACCAAAGTAACATTCGGGAAGTGATGTCCCTTAGCCACCATCTGGGTCCCCACTAAAATGGCAGGCTCGCCAGTATTAATACGCCGATATATGTCCTCCCAGCTGTCTTTTTTTCGAGTAGTGTCTCGGTCGATTTGAATGATGGGATAGGTTTTTTTGCTGGTTTGAGGGTTTGAAAAAAGAGCGTGTAAGCTTTCTGTCAATCGAGTTGTTCCCATACCCACAGCATTTAAGTTGACACTTGCACAGTCTGGGCAGGCCAGGGGGATAGAGGCTTGCCAGTCACAATGGTGACATTTTAGATAGCTGGGCTGATTGGTATTGAGCTGACTGTGATGCACTGTTAAATGGGCCTCACAGCGAACACAATCTGCTTGCCAACCACAGGCTTCACACAGCAAGATGGGGGCATAGCCACGACGATTTAGAAATACCAATACTTGATCACCAGCTTCCAAGGTGTCGCGTATAGCACTGATGGTATCCTCTGTCAGCCCTGTGTTTTGTGAGTGCTTTAAGTTTGGCAATAGGGAAGCTTGCTCGCTGGGAGTGGCTGGTAAGTTACTAAATTGAGTAGGCTTATCACGGGCATCGACTAATTGTAAGGTAGCCGCTTGGGCATTACCGGCACGCTGTGTGAGGACAAGCTCGGTCAATTTGCCATCTTGAACCAACTTTAAATGCTCTAAGGAGGGGGTTGCTGTGCCTAATACCACGGGGATCCCCAATTGATAGCCTCGATATAGCGCCACATCCGCCGCATGATAGCGCAAGGTGTCTTGCTGTTTATAAGACTGATCATGCGATTCATCAACGACTATTAGCCCTAAATTAGCAAAAGGATGCAAGATGGAGGAGCGGGTGCCGATAATAATTTGAGCACGTCCTTCACGGCAATCCTCCCAGCCATGCATACGCTGAGTATTATTAAGCCCAGAGTGTAGCAGTAGAATATTGGCTGCAAAGCGCTCTGCAAAGCGGGCTCTAGTTTGCGGCGTTAATCCAATCTCAGGAACCAATACCAGTACTTGCTTGCCAGCCTCCAGCACAGATTGCATTGCCTGCAAATAGACTTCAGTTTTACCACTGCCTGTCACTCCATTTAATAAATACCCGCAGTATTTATCTTCTTTGGCAGTTGCCACAATGCTATCCACGGCGTGTTTTTGTTGCTCATTAAGCGTCAGTTGCATCTTCGCCAAAGTGACCGGACTGGGCGCTGCTTTTGGTTGTAAGTAGCGTTCAATTAAACCTTTTTCTTCCAATAGCTTTAAGAAGGGGCGCTGCATCCCCTCTAACAGTAAAGTATCTTCGCTCGCACCATGTTCTCCATGTAATTTTAGCAGCGCAAATTGCTGTCTTTGCTTATGGGCGCTACTATGGAAATCATCGTCACTCACATTAGGCAGGATGCGCCAATGAGTAATCAATAAGTCGAGAGGTTTGCCTTGACGAATTAACGTTGGCAACATGACGGAGAGCACATCGCCTAAGGGATAGTGATAATAACTTGCCAACCAGCGGGCTAAAGACAGCATCTGCTGACTTAATAAGGGCTTAGTATCGATAACCTGTTTGATGGCTTTTAGTTTATTGACTGGGACATCACTAGAGCTGCTATCAATATGATCAACAACGATGCCGATTAAAGTTTGCCGGCCAAAGGAAACTTGCACTCTTCCTCCAATAGGGGGAAGGGCGGAAGCGTTGTCATCAGCAACACTTAGTTTATCTGAAGATTTATTTAAGGGGGGAAGATAGTCGAATTCACGATAAAGAGGAACCGGTAGGGCGACACGAATCAGCATCAGGTGGAAGCCTCCTTAAGAGAAAGGTTATAAACTAAAGCCTGTTTAGTTTATAACCTAGTTTATCAGCTAGAAGTAGCTAGAAGTAGCTAGACGCCAATAGTTGAGCCATTAGTCTTCGATAAATAAGATAGATTCAATCTCAACGACACCACCTTTAGGTAGAGCAGCTACTTGAACCGCAGCACGGGCAGGGAATGGTTCAGACAGGCGCTCAGAGAAGATAGCGTTTAACGCAGCAAAATCGTTTAAATCGGTTAATGATACGTTGAATTTCACCACATCACTTAGCTTACCACCAGCCGCTTCACAGATAGCTTCGATGTTGTCCATAACTTGAGCAGCTTGGGCATCAAAGCCGTCACGAAGCTCCATAGTTTCTGGATCAAAACCCAGCTGACCTGAGATATATACTAAGCTACCGCCAGCTGATGGAATTTTCACTGCTTGTGAGTAGGCGCCAACGGCTGCTGGGGCTTTATCGGTATGAATAATTTGACGGGCCATAATTATTTCCTTTTTTTATTGATTAAGATGGATAGTTTATTTGTTTATTTATAAGTTGAGGCAGAGTACACCGTTATAAGCGATATAGGCGGCGAATACTACCAAAGCCTACATGAGGGCGTAAAGCTTCAATACCTTCTAAGACATGGCTGCGACTGCGCACTATGACATGAATAATCGTTGAGTCAGAGCGAACGTCTATTTTTTCGATCCCAATATTTAGCTGTCTTAAAGTATACAGCACATGCGATACTTGCTCATCGGTTAAGGCCAAGTTGATCTTTAAATAAGCGGTGAAATGTGGGCGCTCACTGGGGTGCTCGATACTTTTTTCTATTTCTTCTTCACTGTACCAGTTGAGCTGGACCAATTCATACGGCTTCTCAACATATTTGTTGACAATAGAATAACAGCGATGACGGTGCAACACCAAGCCATGCATGGTTAAGTGACCAATAATAGGGTCGCCAAAGATAGGTCGGCAACAACCAGCGAAGTGTACTTCAACGCCGTTGGCGTTAGACAAAAGCTGATTGGGACGATCAAAGCCTTTTTGGCTAGCTTGTTGGTGCGTCTTGGTGACATCATCACTAAACAGCCTGGATACCACTAGCTGGGGGAGTAGAGCGCCTGCAGTCATACGCTCGTATAAGTCTTCTTTTTTATCGACATTTTGCCAGAGCAATAAGTCTTGCCAGTCCGCTTCGGTGACATCATCAAGAGACTTACCATAGGTTTGTAGCGCACGGTCTAAAGCTTGTTTACCATGCTGTTGTTGCTCTTCTATAGGTAGGCTGCTGAACCAGCGTTTCAATGAGCGCTGGGCCTTACTGGTTACCACAATGCCGAGCCACTCAGCCTTTGGTTTGGCATTGGGGTCAATTTCAATCTCTACAGTAGCACCAGGCTTTAAGGTAGAGCCGAGCTTGGCGTTTTCACCATTGATTTTGGCTCCAACTGCGATATTACCCACTTTAGGACCCACCGCATAAGCGAAGTCTAACGCTGTGGCACCACGGGGTAGCTCATAAGCACGACCTTTGGGACTGTAACACAGTATTTTTCGAGTATTTAAATAAGAGATAAGCTCATCAATGGTTTCCACCATTTCATCATAATCAGGATTGCCTTCTTTGCCTTTGCCCTCCGCGTCATAGTCGATGAGCTCTTTCATATTGCGTAAAGAGGCCTTGATGACAGAGCGGCTCAAGTCAGAGGCCTGCTCGGCGCCGATAACGCCTAGCCGAGAAACGGCTTCCATCTTACGAGTAAGCAGCGTCACTTTAATGGTGTCATTATCCCGTTTGTAGGTTAAGGTTAACGACTGGTTACCGCCTGGTAATGGATGGCGAATATTGTCTTCAACAAAGTCTTCAGAGATACGATATTTTTTGATTAGATACTCTGCTAATAAGTCACAATCCTCAATAGTATTGGTAACGATTTCAAAGGCATAGTGACGTAACAAATCATCGATTTCTCCGCGGTTACGGAAAAATTGACGGTACATAATAACCGTATTTTCTAAGGTACGTACATGGCCTGAGATATTGTGTCGATCTAACACATAATTGAGGTATTGCTGAATCGTCTCTTTTTGATATTTTCGGCCCAAACCATGCTGTAAAAGCTTGTCTGACATCTTGGTATACATAACGGGGTCTAAGTTACGGTAACACAAGATTTCCATGTAGTCGGCTATGTCATTCATCCCCATTAAACGGGCGAATGGCACATAGAACTCTAAGGTTTCAGAAGCGGTAGACTTTTGTTTTTCTCGGCGTACTGAGTCTAAAGTCGACATATTATGCAAGCGGTCAGCCAGCTTAATAATTAACACTCTAGGATCATCCAAAGTGGCAGACATAATCTTATGGAAGGTGGCTGCTTTGTTTTGTCTTTTATTATGACTGGACGACTTTAGCTTGGTAACCCCATCTACTAATCTTGCCACAGTATCACCAAAAAGCTCGGCAACTTCTTCTGAGGTTACTTCTGTATCTTCTACCGTATCATGCAATATTGCAGCGATAATACTGTCTCTATCGAGTCGAAAGCCCGCTAGTATCTCGGCAACGGCAATAGGATGAGTGATATACGGCTCACCAGATTTTCTTTTGTCTTTGATATGAGCCTTATCCCCGTAGGCACACGCATTTAGCACGTCTTGCTTCTCAGCATCATTTAAGTAGGCAACAGCACGCATTAAGTTGCGCTGAGCTTCATCTACCAAATGGTGGCTAAGCTTAGGTAGATTTTGCATATAAGAGGTTTGATTTAAATGCTCATCGTCATAGGAGTTAGGCAAGATGATATCTGGACTTATTGAGGTGTCCACAATGTTGTTTGAGTTGGCAATATTATTGATTACATTGCCATCAATATCAGTTTTTAGAGAATCAGTCATATTGGCTTCAGAGTCAGATAAGCTTGCATCAGGATTAGGAGTGTTTTTAATATTTGAGTGTAACATCATTTAATCATCCTTCAGCCAGACAACAGACAATAATAGGCAATCAATTTAGATTGTAAGTCTATAAGTTAGTTAATAATTCCCTGTTAAGACTTATTCAAGGGGTATTAAGTCTATCCCAGGTCAAATTATGAAAATAAAGCAATAAAAATAGTGTGGGAATAATAAAAATAAATAGCCCCTCAATCTCTTAATTAATCTTAAAAAAAGCTGCGTGTCAACCAATAAGCCAGCAATGTCTTAAAAAAAATAAAATAATTGTGCTTAAAGTCAACTAAGGCACAGCACAGACAGAGTTATAGGGCTTGTATTAGTTCAATAAAACACGGTTATTGACAAAAGTTAAAGGACTATTATTGCTCACAAACAATTAATTAGAATATAAAAAACCACGACTTGCTTAGTGCTTATCGTGGTTTTTATTTTTAAGGGCTTAAAGAAAAGTGAGTTGCTTCATAAATAACTTGCTCTTCTTTAGCATTTAGCCAATTAGTTACTAAAAACCTTGACCGCCGCTTAATGCTAAGTCTAATGAGTTGGTAGCAAAATGATGATCAGGTTGGTCTAAGATATCTTTAGTCACTAAACCTTCTGCGATTTCACGTAACGCTAATACCGTTGGTTTGTCATTATTGACTTCAACTAATGGCTCAGAGATGCCTTTGGCCAATTGATGGGCGCGCTTGCTGGCAACCAATACCAGCTCAAAGCGGTTATCTACTGCATGTAAGCAGTCTTCTACGGTTACACGTGCCATAAAGTCCTCTTGTTATCACTAGGTGATATATAAAAATTCGATAGTTAATCAGCTATTATAGCAAATTTACTGCATGAAGTGGGTAGCTTTATTTGATCAAGCCTCTAAAAGTTTTATCAATCAAATTAAAGGGATGCCTGATTGTAGTAATTTTGGGTTACTCACTGATCAGATCGCTAATAGTATCACCATAACGGGCTTGCTGGCGACTTAGCGTCTGACGTTTGGCTATAATAATAGATTTCAGCTCAGTCAAAGCGGCCTCAAACTGATCATTAATAACCACATAATCAAAATGAACGTACTGCTGCATTTCGGTCACTGCACCGGCCAGACGTTTTTCGATAACCTCTTGCGAGTCCTGACCACGGGAAGATAAACGTTGGCGCAAAGTAGCTTTGCTTGGTGGAAGAATGAAGATCATCGTCACATCGTCATACAACTCTTTAACTTGCAACGCGCCTTGCCAATCAATCTCTAGAATCACATCGATACCTGAATTTAATTGGTTATTCACGCTCTGTTTAGAGGTTCCATAATAGTTATCGAAGACTTGAGCGTGCTCAAGAAACTCCCCCGCTTCAATCCCTTTAGTAAAGGTTTCGGCATCAGTAAAGTGATAATGTTGGCCATCAATTTCACCTGGGCGCGGCTCACGGGTGGTATGAGAGACACTAACTGCCAAATCATTGGTAGTGGCGATAAGCTGCTTAACTAGGGAGGTTTTACCGGTGCCTGAAGCGGCAGTGACAATAAATAGTGAACCTTTCATAGAAGAAAATCTCTTAGGGTTGGGGTTTAAAATAATAAGTGCGGTGAATGGTAATAGTGAATAAGGATTATGAAAAATAGATGTTTATTACACCAAAATAGTAGCTTGTATGAGTGCTATTTTACTGGATATGTTAAAGTAGTCACAAAATAGTTTGCCCAAGCTGGTTAAAGGCCTACTAATTTGGTTAAAAGTTTGGCTAAAAGCCTAAAGTTTTAGCCGGCATTGGCTTACTTTATTTATCTGATTATCTATTGTGAAGGTCTGTTATGCAAATTTATCTTGCCAATCCTCGTGGTTTTTGTGCTGGTGTCGACCGTGCTATTGCTATTGTAAATGAGGCATTGACACGTTTTGAGCCACCTATCTATGTGCGTCATGAAGTGGTACATAATAAATTCGTGGTTTCTGACTTGGCCAATCGTGGGGCAGTTTTTGTTGAGGAGCTGCATGAAGTACCGGATGGGTCAATTGTTATTTTTTCAGCGCATGGGGTCTCTAAAGAGGTGGAGGATGAGGCTAAACGCCGTGATTTAACGGTATTTGATGCCACTTGTCCATTGGTTACTAAGGTTCATATCGAAGTGGCAAAATTTGCCCGTGATAATATGGATGCGATATTAATTGGTCACCAAGGTCATCCTGAAGTAGAAGGGACTATGGGCCGATTTAGCGCTAAATATGGTGGTGAGATCTATCTGGTAGAGAACGAAGAAGATGTGGCAAAGCTTGAGGTCAATAACCCTGATCACTTGGCATTTGTTACCCAAACTACCCTGTCTATGGATGATACAGCGAAAGTTATCGATGCTTTACGCGCAAAGTTCCCAAACATTCAAGGGCCACGCAAAGACGATATCTGTTATGCCACCCAAAACCGTCAAGATGCGGTTAAAGATTTGGCTGCACGCTGTGAGGTAGTATTGGTGGTTGGCTCGCCTAACTCTTCAAACTCAAACCGTCTGCGTGAGCTGGCTGAACGCATGAACTGCAAAGCCTACCTTATTGATAACGCTGGCGAAATGAAAAAAGAATGGTTTGAGGGTGTCAATGCGGTGGGGGTAACCGCTGGGGCTTCTGCTCCAGAGATTCTTATTCAAGAGGTGCTAAACCAGTTACAAGATTGGGGCGGTGACATGCCTGATGAATTGAAGGGCATTGAAGAAAATGTTACCTTTAGTCTGCCCAAAGAGTTACGTATCCCTGTAAAGCAGGTTACAGCGTAATCTAAAATAATAATATAAAAAGCTGTGGCTTATTGAAAAAATAGCCACAGTTTTTTTCAGTTTTAAAATTGTCTTTTTCAATCAATTTCCTTTTTTTAAACAAAGCTGTGGCATTGATTCCGATAATCAGTAGTCAATAAAAAGTTAAGGATGACTTATGGCTTCATATTACCAACTTCTAAAGCGAGAAACTCAGTCCGATAATAGTACAGTGGCGTACTATAAGCCGACACTACATGCTCAAGGCGCATGGAATGATCATGAGCAACACATGGCACCAGCGACAGGGGTTCTAGCCCGTGAGCTTGAGATTTTTTCTCCCCAATCAAACCTGCGCATAGCACGGATAAGCTTGGATATCTTAGGTCTCATTCCTCTACAAGAATTCACTATCACCACCCGCTGTATTCGTCCTGGCAAAACCATCGAGCTTATCGAAGCGGTAATGAGTAGTGGGGGACGGGATTGTATCATCGCCCGAGCCTGGCGCTTACTAACTCAAGATACGGCCGAAATTGCGGGTCTAGAAGACTCGTTAGCCAGCTCTCATCCAGAGAACTTGCCAGTATGGGATGAGATGAAGGGCTGGCCGGGCGGATTTATTGAAAGTATCAAACTGGCTTCAGACCCCGCTCGACGTCCTGGTAAAGGGTTGGTTTGGTTGACCACTGAGCTTGATATGGTGCAGGATGAGGTCACCTCAGACTTAGTACGTCTTATAGGTTTAGTGGATACTGCCAATGGGGTAGTGCCCCGAAATGGGCTAAGAATGTCTGAGATGCAGTGGGCTTTTCCCAACACTGATTTACAAATCCATATGCACCGACTGCCACAAGGTAAATGGCTAGGGATTGAAGCAGTGCAGCAGTATGGTGAGGATGGTATTGGCTTAACCAGTACTGTTTTGCACGATTTACAAGGGCCTTTTGGGCGTAGTGAACAGATTTTGACTATTCGTGCTATGGCTTAACTTACTGTTTAATATATTACTTTACTAATTCTAGCCAGGCTACTAGCAAGACACAACTTATAGAGTTGGACAATTAGACAAAATGCCGGTCAATTGGACTGGCGTTGTTTTTGCATAAATCTAGATAGTACTGCACTTTTTAGACAAGTCGTTACAGACTAAGAGAATAAAATTAATAACTACTTATTGCTTGAAAAATTCAGCACGCGCCCCTATAAGAGAGTTATCCCAAGCTAGCCTATAGGTCCGGCTGCTTAACTTTATATTCAGCAATAAGCGGCGGAGTATCTGTTAGCATAAAAATAATTATGGATAAACCAAGAGGATATTATGAGCGAAAATCAACAAGCCACCCAGCACGTCTTTGAGGCCGAAGTAGCGCAGCTGCTAAATTTAGTGACTCACTCACTGTATTCAAACTCTGATATTTTTGTGCGTGAGCTGGTCTCAAACGCCTCAGATGCTTGCGATAAGCTGCGCTTTGAAGCCACCAGTGATGATAGCCTTTATGAAGAAGACGCCGAATTAAAAGTTCGTATCGATATTGATGAAGAAGCCAAAACCATTACTTTCATCGATAATGGTATTGGTATGAATGAAGCTGATACTATCGAAAACTTAGGTACTATTGCCAAATCAGGCACCAAAGCTTTCTTAGAGCAGTTGTCTGAATCACAAAAGCAAGACGGCCAGCTAATTGGTCAATTCGGTGTGGGTTTCTACTCAGGTTTTATCGTTGCCGATAGCATCAGTGTTGAATCACGTAAAGCGGGCGAGCCTGCTGATCAAGGTGTGCGCTGGGTTTCTGACGGTACTGGTAAATTCACTACCGAAACCATCACCAAAGACAGCCGTGGTACTTCTATTACGCTACATCTAAAAGAGGAGTACACCGAGGGCGAAGATAATTATCTGGACCGCAATAAAATAAAACGTCTGGTGAATAAGTACTCAGATCACATTAGCTTGCCGATTCAAATGCGTAAAGAAGTTTGGCAAGAAGATGTGAGCGAAGACGTAGAAGGCGAAGTTGATGAATATGGCGCAGCCGTTAGCCCTAGCGGTGAGATGGTGGTTACTGATGAGTGGGAAACCATCAACAAAGCCAGTGCGCTTTGGACTCGCTCTAGCTCAGAGATTGAAGATGAAGAGTACATCGACTTCTATAAAAACATCAGTTACGACTTCCAAGATCCTTTAGCGTGGACTCACAACCGTGTAGAAGGCCGTGTGCAATATACACAGCTGTTATATATCCCTGCCAAAGCTCCGTTTGATCTTTATGCCCGTGAGCAGCAACATGGTCTTAAGCTGTACGTAAAACGCGTCTTTATCATGGACGATGCTGAGCAGTTATTGCCTATGTATTTGCGTTTTGTAAAAGGGGTTATTGATTCAGCAGACCTACCACTAAACGTCAGCCGTGAAATCCTACAAGAGTCACGTGATGTGAAGTCTATCCGTGATGGTAACGCGCGCCGTGTGTTAACTATGCTGGCGAGTCTTGCTAACAGTGAAGATGCGGACAAGCAAGAGAAGTTTAAGCAGTTCTATAGCGAATTTGGTGATGTGATCAAAGAAGGTCTTGGTGAGGACATGGCCAACCAAGCACGTATTGCCAAATTACTGCGTTATGCGACCAGCACTCATGAAGGTGTAGAGACTGGCTTTGAGGACTACAAAGCTCGCATGAAAGACGGTCAAAAAGCGATCTACTATCTAACCGCTGAAAACTTAGCCGCTGCGAAGAACAGCCCTCAGCTTGAGCTGTTTAAGAAAAAAGGTATTGAAGTTATCTTAATGACCAGTCGTGTTGACGAGTGGGCGATGAACTTCTTACATGAGTTTGATGGAACACCGCTACAAAATATTGCTAAAGGTGCGGTAGATTTAGGCGACCTGCAAGATGAAGCTGAAAAAGAAGAAGCTAAGAAAGCGGAAGAGAACCTAAAACCAGTAGTAGATAAGCTAAAAACAGCATTAGGCGGCCGTGCAAAAGACGTTCAGGTTTCAACCCGTCTGGTTGATAGCCCTGCTTGTTTGGTAGTGGGTGAGGGTGAACTGACTCCACAAATGGTACAAATGCTGAAGCAAATGGGTCAAGAAGTGCCTGATATCAAGCCTACGCTTGAGGTTAACCCAAACCATCCGCTGATTCAGAAGTTAGAAACTAGCGAGCAGTTTGACGACCTTGCACAAGTTATCTTTGACCAAGCGTTGCTTGCTGATGGTGGACAGCTAGATGATCCGGCGGCTTATTTGAAACGTGTTAATGAGCTGTTGTTGAAATAATTCTTAGGATTAACCTAGAGTAGGGTGCGCCCCGCGCACCAACAAACTAAAATAACTTATCGCAATATATTAAAAGGACTCATCTCTGAGTCCTTTTTTTTGTTGTGGTATTGATTAAGTAGGGTGGGTTAGCGACAGCGTAACCCACCAAAGATTATCAATATGCTACAAACCAAACAATATCAATAAAACGGTGAGTGACGTTTTTTCTACTGCACTGTCGGGTATCGTAAACTCCCAGCTAATCTACATTTTTCTTGTATTTGACAGCTAAGCGTAGGTTGTTGTCAAGGTGTGAGACCTAACTAATGAGGTAGATGGTTGATGGTAGGGTGCGCCTCGCGCACCATTGATGACATTCACATCGACAAAACCTGCATCACTTTTTGACGGTGCGTGGGACGCACCCTACGGTAAATTAATAATTAATTAAATCTAGATAAGCACTGTAGTGGTACATTAAAACTAGACAACTAACAAGAGGTTATACGAAATTTAAAATAGAGGATAAGATAGTCCTGTATTGATTTTATACTGTCAAATAATAATAGCGAGTCGTTAATGCCAAATGACATGGTTAAAGATCTCAAACTTTGGATTAGACTTTAAACATTGCACATTTGAAACATAGTAATAATCACCTCTATTTTCATACTTAACAATAACGCTATAGCGCTTATTGGCAAATTTATAAGAGTAGTCTTCAAATAATTTTATAGACAAGTCCGAGTGACTGGGTTCACCAAGAGTTTTAATAACTTTACTTCTATCAAGACCTATTAAGTTGCTATTTAAATTTAAACCATTAAACTCACAATTAATTTTCTTATTAAAACAACCAGTTATAAGAGATATTGATGATATTATTACAATAGTAGTTATTTTTTTAATCATATTTCAATCCTACGTGTTTTGGCTTGTCTATTACATAAGTCCCCATCGTAATTATTTTAAAAGCAATTCAGTGTAGGTTGTTGTCAAGGTGTGAGACCTAACTAATGAGGTAGATGGTTGATGGTAGGGTGCGCCTCGCGCACCATTGGTGACATTCACATCGACAAAACCTGCATCACTTTTTGACGGTGCGTGGGACGCACCCTACGGCGGTCAAGTGATGCACACTTTGTAGTCTCAAATATTAGCAATATTTACCCTTAACCTCTCAAAAAATTGCTCTGGGTCACAACCACAAGCCTGCAATTCCTCATCACTCATCACAATATTGATTGAATCCCCATCAACTATTACCACGCAAGGCATTTTATCAGCAATAACCTGTCGAATATCATCACCTATCTCATCTAAATGTAGAGTTTCTATAGGAATTGCAAAGCTCTCAACCTGCTCAAGCCATGTTGATTTGGCTTTATAAGACATGCCATGAGTAATATCACATAGCGCACAATGCTTGTTAAAGAAAACTTTATCAAAGACATATCTCATTTCACCTAATAGAGAGCCATTTGCGTTATAGATAGCGATAATTTTTTGCATTCATCCCACCATTCATTTTTTTAAAGTAGCTAATGTGTAAGCCAGCACAGCCTAATGATATCAATAATTAGATAAGTTTAGGTTAAGTGTAATTTAATAATTAATTAATATCTTGCTTAACCGTATTTATTTAGTTAATCTTAATTATTCGTTTATGGCTAGTTCAGAAGTTTTACAATAACAGATCCGGCCACTTAATCGAATAAATAGCTTAAGTTATCTTCATTTTCAGGCTTTAGTTTAAGCCTTGTTGGAAATTAACTTATTAAATAACGAAGGGAATCGGACTAGGATAGGGTGTTTACTTCTCATGTATATGTAGAAGATTTGCATGTCTATTTTCAAGTCAAATATTGAGAAAATTATGGATAATTTTAAAAAGGTAGGAATTGTACTGGCATCATTCGTTGCCTGCACGAGCGCTCAGGCAATTGATATAGTTACAACTGGAGACACAACCCTTAGTATAGGGGGTTATATTAAAGCAGAAGCTATCTCAAACATGCCTGAGAAAGGCGACTCTAGTATAGAGATGGCGGTGAACCAATCTCGTATCAACCTAAAAACCACTAAAATGATCGAAGGCCAAAAAGTAACTGGTTTCATCGAAGGTGACTTTTATGGAAATGGTACAGGTTTCGGCAGTAGAAGCAGACCAGAGTTACGTTTGCGTCATGCTTATGTGAAAGCAAATAAATTCACAATAGGTAAAACTTGGAATGGTCAATTTATAGGGGCTTATCCTTTACAAAATGAAATGTTGGATTTTTTTGGTACAGGGTTTGGCACAATAGTGGGAGCTAATAATATTCGTCCAGATTTAGTCATACGTTACACCAATAATGGATTAAATCTTACAGCACAAGACCCTGTCTATGATGATGCTAATATGCCGGATTTAGTGGCAAGTTATGGGGGTAAAGCGACATCAAATATAAGCTACCTTGTTGCTGCTACTGCACGTGATACCAAAAACGGAAATGACTCTGATATTGGTTTGGGTGCCTCACTTGCAGGTAAAATGGTTATAGGCGACGGATCATTACATGCCAGTGTCTTTACTGGTGAGGGCATGGGGGCATACTCTACATTATGTAGCTCTGGTGCTGATTGTGATGCTGAAAATGGTGATCTGGTTTCGCAAACTGGATTCAGTGTCGGTTACAATCACAACTTTACCGAAAAACTTCGTGGCAATGTGCGATATGGTGAAATCAATGTAGATGACAGTGCTGATACTTCACTACAACTTACCACTGCAAACTTGATTTATAGATATGCGCCTGAGATTGATTTTGGTATAGAGTGGAGAGAATATAGTAAAGATTATATCTCACCAAACCACAGACCAGAGGGTCAGCAGGTTGAAATAATGGCTAAATATACGTTCTAAACTGAAAAAATCCTTTAATGTTTAGTAAGTTTAAATCTTAAGTAGAAGAATCGAGTTGGGTGCATTTTTGTATCCAACTTTTTTGATGTTATGCGTTTAATGTTATGCGGTTTGAATTTTGCGTAGTTCTCTTTGAATCCATACTTTTAATTGTAGTCACTCGCAATAGTAATAGATAATAAAGTCAAAATAGCTTTAATTCGCTGAAACAGTCATAATATCAGCATGGATAAAAATAAATCGCCTACCAAATCATTGAGCAATAATATGACCCAGCCCATTATTACCTCTTTATTAGACAATGACTTGTATAAATTCACCATGTTACAAGCCATGCTACACCAGTTCCCACAGACGCATGGGGTATATCGCTTCCGCTGTCGTAACTATAAAGATACTGTCTATCCTCTGCCCGACATCAAAGAAGCTTTAGAGCAGCAGTTAGATTATCTATGTGAGCTTAGTTTTACTCAAGATGAACTAGAGTATTTAAGCAACTTGCGTTTTATTCGCTCAGATTTTGTGGATTATCTGGAACTGTTTAAGTTAAAGCGTCGTCATATTACGGTCAGCATTGATGAGAAAAACCGGCTAAATATTGATATCGAAGGCCCCATGATTCAAGCGATGTTCTTCGAAGTTTTTGTATTGGCGATTGTTAATGAGCTGTATTATCAGCAGTTAACCACTCCAGCAGTACTCGAAGAAGGTGAGCGTCGTCTGCAGCAAAAAGTAGTCACCTTACAAGATTATGCGCTAAAAGCTGACCGAGGGGAGCCTCCTTTTATTATTGCTGACTTTGGTACTCGCCGCCGCTTTAGCAAAGCTTGGCATACCCACGTGGTTGAAACGTTGCACAAAGCAGCACCGAGTATCGTTCGGGGTACTTCTAACGTTTACTTAGCTAAGAAGTTAAAGATTACGCCTATAGGCACTATGGCCCACGAATTTATGCAGGCGTTTCAGGCATTAGATGTGCGTCTACGCGATTCACAAAAAGCAGCGTTAGAGGCATGGGTACATGAATATAGAGGCGACTTGGGTATTGCTTTGACTGATGTGGTGGGAATGGACGCCTTCTTGCGTGATTTTGACTTGTATTTTGCTAAGTTATTTGATGGCTTGCGTCATGATAGTGGTGATCCGTATGAGTGGGGCGATAAAGCCATTGCTCATTATCAAAAGCTTAAAATTGACCCAAAAACTAAGATATTAACTTTTAGTGATGGCTTAGATATTGAAAAAGCTTGGGAGCTGCATCAATACTTTAAGCAGCGTACGCAGACCAGCTTCGGCATTGGTACCAACTTGACCAATGATATGGGACTTACTCAGCTTAATATTGTGTTAAAGCTGGTTGAGTGTAATGGTCAGCCTGTCGCTAAGCTATCAGATAGCCCAGGCAAGACTATGATTCACAATGATACCTATTTGGCTTATTTACGTCAGGTATTTGATATTGAAGAAGAGGGCACTTTTAAAGGCAAATAGTCGCTTTTTATAAGTTCTAAAGTTTTCATGATTTAAAATCCTCATAGACTACCTTGGTTTATGAGGATTTTATTTTATGGAGAGCCTCAGTCAGCGCCAAACTTTGTTCCTTTGACATTCATTAAAACTCTTTAAGATATCAAATTGCCCGCTCTCCAAACCCTTAATAATAGCTGGAGCTTAACTAGATAAATATTTATCACTATAAGTTAAATGTAATAATAACTATCAATAAGTAAGAATAACTGTACAATTTGTTATTTAATTTGTATTATCTTACTTTGAGTATAATTTAAAAAATTTATCGTTGCTCTGCTTTCAGTTATCTCATGTTTTAAGATTTGAATATAAATCTGTATTTAATATTCATTGCTTTCTAAATAGCTGTATACCAGTAGGACATAAAAATAATAGAAGACAAATCAGGTCTTACTTTACAGGAAAGCACTATGACAAAATCGAAAAAGCTTGCTGCCGAATTTTTAGGCACAATGTGGTTGGTACTAGGCGGTTGTGGCAGCGCAGTCTTTGCCGCGAACTTTGGTGGGGATGGAAATCCGTTGGGTATTGGATTTGTGGGTGTGGCCCTAGCATTCGGCTTAACTGTGTTAACTGGCGCATACGCTTTTGGTCATATTTCAGGCGGACATTTCAACCCAGCAGTCAGCATTGGTCTGATGGTAGGCAAACGTTTTCCAGCAGCTGAGCTACCCGGCTATATTATTGCTCAAGTATTGGGCGGGGTATTTGGGGCATTTATCATCTATCTTGTCGCTTCAGGGCAATCTGGTTTTGCGATAGATGCCAGTAGTGCTGGCGCTTTTGCGACCAATGGCTTTGGTGAGTTTTCACCAGGTGGATACAGTATGATGTCTGCTTTGATTGCAGAGATTGTACTAACCGCGGTTTTCTTGATTATTATAATGGGTTCTACCCATCACCGTGCCCCTGTTGGTTTTGCCCCAATCGCTATCGGTCTTGGTCTAACTTTAATCCATCTAATTAGTATTCCAATTACCAATACCTCGGTTAACCCTGCACGTTCAACGGCAGTTGCCTTATTCGTTGGTGGAGAGAGTATCTCTCAATTATGGTTGTTCTGGGTTGCGCCTATCATTGGTGCTGTGATTGGCGGTGGGGTTTATGCTTGGCTAGGCCATGAAGGTCCAGATATTATTGGTGAATAACTGATTATTAAGCGTATTAATCTTTACTAGGGAGACGCTATATCTATAGTGTCTCTTTTTTTATTCTAAAAAATCAGATTATAGTAAAAGCCGTTAGTTGGCTTTGATAGCAATAGGCTGTATTTATTGCGTAATTAAATTTCTTACATAATATTGAGTAAGCCAAACTTAATAGCTAGTTTTTATTAAATAAATACTTTCAATACTATGAAGTCTTTTTTAAAACGATAAAAACAGTTTCATTTTAAATGTATTTGTGCTTATATATTTAGTAAGGCATCGTATAGCTATCACAGGAAGTAGATAGCCACCCCCCTCAACATTTGACAAGGAGAGTTTCAATGTTAAGAGACCTGTTGCAGCAACGTTATCCTCAAGCAGCTTCCAGAAATGCCCCCTTAAAAATGAGCCATGATATCGGCCCCACAGACACTCCCTTAATTGAAGACACTATTGGCGATTATTTTGACAAAGTAGTGGCTCAATATCCCGATAAAGAAGCCCTGGTATCGCGTCATCAAAACATCCGTATGACTTATAAACAATTGCAGCAACAAGCCAATCAATTGGCGAGTAGCATGATTAATATGGGGTTAGAGAAAGGCGACCGTGTCGGTATCTGGTCACATAACAATGCACAGTGGCTACTGATGCAATTGGCTACTGCCAAAGCGGGTGTTATTTTAGTCAATATCAACCCTGCTTATCGTATCTCAGAGCTGCAATATGCGCTGAATAAAGTGGACTGCAAAGTATTGGTCTATATGCGCCACTTTAAGAGCAGTGACTATGTACAAATGGTGCAGGAAATGGCGCCAGAGATTTGCCATCAAAACTACCGCTATTTGGAGCTAACTACCTTACCCAATTTAAAACGTTTGATTTTGATTGACCAACCAGGCACTTGGGAAACCTTTGGCTATATGCAGAACTTCTCGGATTGGATAGCAGAGGGAGACCCCAATGACCCTAGATTGGCAGAACGACAAAAACAGCTAAATGCCAATGATGCGATCAATATCCAGTTTACCAGTGGCACCACAGGTACCCCAAAGGGGGCAACCTTAACTCATCGAAACTTATTAAATAACGCCTATCACTTAGCAGAATCACTGTGCTTATCTTCCGAGGATAAATTGTGCTTACCGCTGCCTCTATATCATTGTTTTGCGATGGTATTGGGTAATCTAACCATGTTATCCATAGGGGGTACGGTGGTCTATCCCAGTAGCAGCTTTGAGCCGTTAACTGTATTACAGGCAGTAAGTGAAGAGCGTTGTACTTTATTACATGGGGTGCCAAGCATGTTCTTGGCAATATTAAACCACCCCGAGTTCTCAACGTTTGATTTGAGTAGTTTGCGAGGGGGTTTATCGGGTGGTGCAAGTTGTCCAAGTGAATTAATGCAGCGCATCATCAATGACATGCATATGAAAGAGCTGAGCATCGCTTATGGCATGACTGAAACCAGTCCGAAGTCCACCCAGACATTGCCGACGACTGAGTTTGAAAAACGTATTTCGACAGTGGGTGTGGTTCAGCCGCATTTAGAAGTAAAAATTGTTGACACAGAGACGGGCGAAACGCTGCCTATTGGTGAAGTAGGCGAAGTATTGACCAAAGGCTATGCGGTAATGCAAGGCTACTGGAATGACAAAGTTAAAACCGACGAGGCAGTCGTTGATGGCTGGATGCACACCGGTGATTTAGGAAGTATGGATGAGCAAGGCTATATCTCAATTGTGGGGCGTAGCAAAGACATGATTATTCGTGGTGGGGAAAATATTTACCCCATTGAAGTTGAAAACTTCTTATATCGTCATCCCAAAATCTCTGACGTTCAAATAGTAGGCGTACCGGATAAACAGTTTGGTGAGGTTCTAGCCGCATGGATTATTCCTAGGGCAGGCGAAACCATCACTGAACAAGAGATACGTGACTTTTGTTATAATCAAATTGCTCACTTTAAGATTCCCACTTACATTCGCTTTGTTGAGCAGTACCCGATGACGGTAACTGGGAAAATTCAAAAATTTAAAATTATTGAGGCTATGAAAGAAGAATTAGGCATAGTGGCATAGGTCTAATTTTATGATTAATCTTTAATACGTAGTATATCTGTATACTCTTAGCTACTATAAAGCCCAGGCTGAATTGTCAGACTGGGCTTTTGGCTTAAGTATAAAGTTGTCATTCAGGTAGTTAACAGCGTCAGACGAGGTATAATGTGTGACGGCTGCTACTTGCTTCTAAGACGCTTTTTCTAACGTTTTGCAAAGTGAGCAAACAACGCCATTGTGTTGAAGTGAATACAATACATCAGGACGCTCATATTGCTGTTCACATTCTACACAGTGATACAAAGTAGCCACTGGTGTTCCTTCGCTATCGAAACGAGATTCTTCAATACCATCATTATTCTGCTTTAGATAGTATTTACCTTTGGTAATAATGGCCATTAAAGGGGTCAGTACAAAGCCGACTACCAAAGCGATAATAGGAGAGTATGGTGCTAGGAAGTCGCCTAGAACCCCAAAGAATGCCAAGATAGATAGCCCTGCTGCTACACCAAATGCCACCAAACCAACTGGGTTAAAGTCATATAACATACCGCGGCGGAATTCAGGCTCTTTCGGAGACAGTCCAAGTAGATACTTATTGATCGCAATATCAGTTGAGACCACCACAATCCAAGCAATCGCGAAGTTAGAATAGAAGCCTAGGATTTTACCTAGAGCTGAGAACATATCCATTTCCATTAATAACAAGGCGATAGACACGTTGAAAATAACGAAGATAATGCGACCTGGATAGTGTTTGGTTACTCGAGCATAGGCACTGGTCCAAGACAATGACCCAGAGTAAGCATTGGTAACGTTGATTTTAATTTGCGAAATAACTACTAAGATAACAGCCAAAGCAATGGCAAATCCACCGGGAATAATATTTTGGAATACTGATGTAAACTGTTGCACCGGCTCAGTAATGACATTGTCAGGTAGCATATTGGCCATTAAATAGAAGGCCAAGAAAGCACCTGTAATTTGTTTGATAGCGCCTAACACCACCCAACCTGGTCCTGCTGACAGCATGGCAATCCACCAAGACACTTTATTTTTTTCAGTTTTAGCAGGCATAAAGCGTAAGTAGTCAATCTGCTCACCGATTTGCATAATTAGTGCCAAACAGACGCCTGCACCCAACATAACTGCAGACATGTCGAGACCTGTATAGTCGCCATTACCGGAGAATGCGGCCCAGTCATTAACCATGCTTGGGTTTTGAAACACTAGGTACGCCACAGGTCCGACCATCAAAAACAACCATAATGGCGTAGTCCAGACTTGTAAGGTGCTTAGCGCTTTCATACCAAATATTACCAAGGGGATAACCATTACACTGGAAATAAGATAGCCTATCCATAACGGCACCCCGAGCCCCATTTTTAGGCCCTGCGCCATAATAGCACCCTCTAAGGCGAAGAAAATAAAGGTGAAGCTGGCAAAGATGACACTGGTAATTACTGTCCCATAATAGCCAAAACCTGCCCCTCGCGAGATTAAGTCTAAGTCAATATTATAGCGGGCTGCATAATATGAGACTGGGATACCGGTTAAAAAAATAACCACAGCGGCCAACAAAATAGCAGCCACTGCGTTGGTAGTGCCATAGGCTAAGCCAATACTGGCACCAATCGAAAAGTCAGCCAGATAAGCAATGCCACCCAGAGCGGTAATGGCCACCACTCCAGGGGTCCATTTACGAAAACTATGGGGCGCATAACGTAGAGTATAATCTTCTAAGGTTTCATTAACAGCAGAATGCTCAGGTCCAGTTGGGTTTAATGGCGCATCATTGATAATAGGGGCGGTCTCTTTAGAGTTCATAGTGCACACCTTATAGCTCGATTGATAAATAACTTAAACCTAGAGGAACAAGTGAGTTTGCAGGCTGCTACCCTGGTTAAGTTTAAGAATAAAAGTAGAGGGTTAACGGGTTAACTTATTAAAAAGGTTGCAACTTATATGCCACTTCAAAAATAAGTAAGTGACTGTCATTTGCACCTTATTAATACATTAGTGCGCCATAGTGGAGGGTGTATCGCCAGATAGTGCTTAAAATGAAGGATATAGCTGCTTTACGAGGGGTTACTTTCAAAAGTAGAGTGCTATGTTAGAATCGATAGACAGGAAGTTAGTTCTCATTTTGGCTCATGCCAAGGCAAGTAGTCGGGTTTAAAGGTGGTATGATAAACCGAGACTATTTACCAGAATTATTTATAAGTTATAAGTCATCTTATTAAAAAAAGGATGTGTCGTATGTCGGCGTTAACATTACAATCTAAAAATCGCTGTTTTAATGGCGAACAACGTTATTATAGCCATCAGTCTTCAGTGACTAATTCAGAGATGAGCTTTAGTATTTATCTACCCGATGAAGCCATTGCGGGTAAGACTTGCCCAGCGATGATGTATCTGTCAGGGCTCACTTGCAGCCCCGACAACGTTACTCACAAAGCTCACTTTCAACAGAAGTGTAGTGAGCTTGGAATGATCTTTATTGCGCCAGATACTTCCCCTAAAGGTGACAACATCGCTAATGATGAGCGCTATTTTGTGGGTCAGGGAGCAAGCTATTATGTAGATGCGACCGAACAGCCTTGGGCTGAGAACTTTAAGATGCACAGCTATATTGTAAGTGAGTTCTACGATTTAATTCGCAGCCAATTTTCTATTAGTAGTGTAGGTATTACCGGTCACTCTATGGGCGGTCATGGTGCGATTATGTTTGGCTTTAAATACCCAAGCAAATTTATCAGTGTCTCAGCCATTGCGCCTGTCTGTGTTGCCAGTGAATCAGATTGGGGTAAAGCGGCATTTAGCGAGTACTTTGGTGAGCAGACACAGCAGCAGATGCCTTGGTCGCAGTTCGATGCCGTAAACGTGGTGGAAGAAGCAGGCAAGCAATACCCTTCAATTTTGGTCGATCAAGGCGCTGCCGATGATTTTTATATCGACGGCTATTTACGTCCTGAAGCGTTGCAACAAGCCTGTCAAAAAGTTGAGCAGCCATTAACCCTTAGATATCATGCCGGCTTTGATCACAGTTATTACTTTATCCAAACCGTTATTGAAGATCATATTGAGCATCACTATAACGCCGCATTAAGTCATGGATAATTGCTATAATAGTAGGCTATAACAGTGCTGCTAAATCTAGCGGCACTTTTGTCCCAATATTCTATTTACTAAATTTGTAATCATCTTAGAGAAATACTATGAGCAGCACACAAGCCGCAGCCACCCAAGCCCGTCAGCGTGACTATCTTATCGCCCCCTCAATTCTTTCAGCGGACTTTGCTCGCTTAGGAGAAGAGGTGGAGAATGTCCTTAAGGCAGGCGCCGATGTCATTCATTTCGATGTGATGGACAATCACTATGTGCCAAATTTAACCTTTGGTAGCATGATCTGTAAGGCGTTGCGTGACTATGGTGTGGAAGCACCTATTGATGTGCATCTCATGGTTTCTCCAGTAGACAGTATGATTGAGCAGTTTTTGGATGCAGGGGCGAGTATTATTACCTTTCACCCTGAAGCGACCAATCATATCGACCGTTCATTACAGATGATTAAAGATGGTGGCGCTAAATGCGGTCTGGTACTAAACCCAGCCACGCCGATACATTATCTGGATTATGTGATGGATAAAGTCGATCAAATCTTGCTAATGAGTGTTAATCCAGGCTTTGGCGGTCAATCTTTTATTGACGGAACTTTAGATAAAATCAAACAAGTGCGTGAGCTTATTGATGCCAGTGGTCGTGATATCCGTTTAGAAGTAGATGGCGGGGTAAAGGCAAATAACATTAGAGCCATCGCTGAAGCAGGGGCTGATATGTTCGTTGCTGGATCAGCTATTTTTAATCAGCTAGATTACAAGCAAGCGATTGATGCAATGCGTCATGAGCTAAGTCTTGTAGGAACGGCGCAAGCTTAAGCCTTGGCTTTAAGCTTAATAGCGCAATTCACCAAGTTTCAACTCACAAAAAACACAACGTGGTCAACTTGATAGAGATACTATGACAAATAATAAGCCGATAGACCCTAACCTAAAGGATAGTGCTACTAACAGTAGTGGGAGAAACGCTACTTTTGAGGCTCCGCCTAGCTTGGTGCCTAAAGGATTTACTATCGGCTTAGCTATTTTTTCATTGATCCTTAGTTTGGCCGGTTATGTATTTCGCTTTATTGCCGGTGATCCTATTACAGATATTCTGCGTCATGCTGCAGTGTTGGTTCCTGCCTTCGTAATTGGTATCCCAGTACTTTTTTGGTTGGGTGCTCTAATTATGAATAAGATTAAGGGAATGCATATTCAGCGCCGTAATGCTTTTACTTTGGGTTGGCTGATCTCTTGTGTGACTATGCTGTGGCTGATGGGTACTTATAGTTAGCATTTTATTAGCCACTTTCTACTTAATTTAAAATAAGATTATATGAAACCTATAAAAAGGAATTCCTTTGTCAATTTTTGATCGCAATTCATTTTATTACCCTTATCCAGAGAATATACCAAAGGGACTGATTAAGGCCCTAATTATTGGTTGTCTACTTATGGGGCTAGCAGGACTGCGCCATGCAGAAGGCTGGCAAGGTTGGTTGGCGGTTTTTGAAAACTGGCTACTGATGTTAGTGATATTTCCCACTGCTACGGCCGTTGTTGCCCTTCCTTTTAAATATCGAGATCCCAGCTTTGAGCTAAAAAATGCTTATTATCTGGGTATGTTTGTGTCTTTGCTGTTTACTCTAGCTAAGCTGCGTTATTGGCGCTAATCCAAGCCTAGTGCTAGGTTAAGCTCAATAAAACCTTACAAACAGCCACAAATAATCACTTTAGACAGCTGTCACTACAATTAGCCCTTGAAATTTGGGTCATTAGCGTCCATTGTTAATAGATACACATATGCTATATGAGGTGAATAGGGCATGGTATTTGATTTTGAAAAAGACAACATTGATGTTGAAATTGACTCAGAGACAGGAGAGCGAAAGACTCGCCGTAACCAAGGCTTCGCTCAAGAGACGATACTGGAGCTGGTCGAAAACGAAAAGGGTCAAATCGTCCTACGTGACTCAGCAGAGTCTGAAGATCCTTTAGTAACCATTACTTTCTCAGATAAGATTAAAGATATGCTTGGCGTTGAGGCGCAGTATGTCGGTCATAAAATGATTCATGCAGCGGTACAGGCCGTTATGCATAAGCAAGTGAGTCAGTGGCATGCTAACGTCTATGATGAAGAGCCTGAGCATTATAGCTAAGCGAGTTAACTATCAATTATTTCAACTTTAACTGTTTTTCAGTAACTGTTTTGACTATTGCTAAGATGCACTTTTATTTATAAGCAATAAGTATTTATTACAACCAACACATAAAAAAAGCGGGTTATCATGAGATAACCCGCTTTTTTTATGCTATTAAATCAAAAAATTATTTGATTTTAGCTTCTTTGAAGATAACGTGCTGGCGTACTTTTGGATCAAACTTTTTGATTTCCATTTTGCCAGGCATAGTACGTTTGTTTTTGGTAGTGGTGTAGAAGTAACCAGTACCAGCGGTAGATACTAACTTAATCTTGTCTCTCATGATGTATTCCTATTAATTTGTAAAGTAAGAGGGCTTAAAAAAGCCTTCTAATTAGTCGTTTAACAGACTAAACTTTTTCACCTTTGGCACGTAAATCAGCAAGTACTTTATCAATACCGTGCTTATCGATGATACGCATGCCTTTAGTAGAAACACGAAGACGAACAAAACGGTTTTCAGATTCTACCCAAAAACGATGGTTATGTAGATTTGGCAAAAAGCGACGACGGGTTCTGTTAAGCGCATGCGAAACATTGTTACCCACCTGAGGGCGCTTTCCTGTCACTTGACATACTCGAGACATGACGGACTCCTAATAAAGTTGTAAGGCAACTGGGTGACATGTCAATCATGTCGAGATAGTTGGTTGCCTTAACTACTCAAGATAACGAATCACAATGCGGCTATGGACACATAGGACTGCAACTTGAATAAAATGTTAACAGAAAGATAGTGGTCTTTGCCCTTTAATCGCCACAACAAGTAAAGGTTGACCAGAATAAATTTTTAAGGGCGTATTTATACCACATATACCCAGTTTTTTCAAATTAAATGTTTATCTATTATCGCATAAATAACCCAAAACTTTAAGTCCCTAAGGATTAAGGCACTGTTTAACTACCTTAAACTCAAAGAGTTATATAAAATTTTCACCAGTAGCTGATAAATTCAGCTTAATAATTAAAGGTTAAAACTGCAAAACTTCAAACATAAATTTAAAATATGCGGATGTCACAGCAAGATGTATCAATGCCATGTTAAAACCGGCTATTATAGCAGATATTATGCAGCAGGTTAGCAAAGTATCTTTTTAATTTTATCCCTACAGTAACCCGCCTTGTTAAGATTTATCTTAGTATTAACCTCAGGCTTATAGGACTCTCTCATACGATGCAAAAGCCGTCTTCTTCAGTTGCCTCCGATCAAGATAAGCCCTCGGCTGATAAGTTTGATAACAATGTAGCCACTAATACCAATCAGTCGCCTTATGCTTTGATGCTAGTGCTATTGACTCTGTATTTCGCTCAAGGCTTGCCCTCAGGATTTATTACTCAGGCACTGCCAGCTATTTTGCGTGAGTATGAGGTATCACTGGAGATGATTGGGCTGTCTGGGCTGCTATTACTGCCTTGGGCCTTGAAGTTTCTGTGGGCACCTGTGGTTGATAAGTATTTTATTACTAAGTGGGGGCGTTCACGCAGTTGGATTTTACCACTGCAGCTTATCTCAGCAATTATTGTGGCCCTAGTCGGTTTATTCGATCCGCATCAGTTAAGCTCACCGCATACTCTTTGGGCCATTTATGCCCTGCTTTTTTTATTAAGCTTAATAGGAGCTACCCATGATGTGGCAGCAGATGGTTTAGCCACGCGCTCGTTAACGGGCTTGATACGCAATAATCCCCCTTTGCCTGCAGTGAAAAATCCTTATCAAGGCATGGGCAATGCGGCACAAGTGATAGGCTACCGTATGGGGCTTATTTTGGGAGGGGGCGTATTGCTGTTGGTGCTGGGGCAGTGGTCTTGGCGTTATAGTTTTTTTGCGATGGCAGCTTTAATTGTACTAAATACCATACCAATTTGGCGTTACCCCGAAAGCAAATATGCGGCCGCTGAGTCAAAGTTAACCGCTCAGCCAGTTACTCATCAAGTCTCTGGTGAACATCAAACTCATCCTAGTAACCGCAAGCTAACGTTGGCTTCCTTATTTGCCTATATTAAAAGTCAATATGGTTATTTTTGGCAAAATGAGCACATGCGGGCATGGTTAGCAGTGCTGTTAACTTTTAAAGTGGTAGATGGCATCTCTAGTGGTATGGTTAAGCCTATGATGGTGGATATGGGCATCCCGACTTCTAGTATTGGGTTATGGGCCAGTGTGCTAGGCTCTGCAGCTTCTTTGGTTGGGGCTGCTTTGGCGGCAGTGTTGTTAAAGCGAATGACTCATCATAATGCGTTACTAGCATTTAATGCGCTACAAGTGGCTACCACAGCGTTGTATGTGATTGTGGCTATTAGCTTTGAGCATCCAAGTTGGTTAGGGTTTGCCCTTGAGGATCAATCAGTGCCTTTTTGGTGGGCTTATGCAGCCAATGCGATTGAGCATTTGGCAGGGGCAATGGCGCTGGTTGCTATGCTAACTATGGTCATGCATTATGCCAGACACGATAAAGCGGGCAGTGACTTCACTACCCAGGTGTGCTTATTAACGGTATTTAGTGGTGGGGCGCACTTAATAAGTGGCTTTATTGCGGCTCAGGTAGGGTATAGCGTCCACTTTATAATCAGTGTGGCTTTGGGCTGCGTATGCTTATTACCCCTAATTTACTGGCGCGGTAAGTTTGTTAAACAGTTATAAAACGTGAAAGCACTAAGCTATCAATGCTTAAAAGCTATGGCTTGAAAGCTCTAGGGATTAAGTTGAGTACTCTAGGGGTTAAATAGGTGCTTTAAAAGCAGCAGCAGATACTGCTGTTATAGCAGTATCTCAAGTACAAACTTACTGCCAATAAAACCAATAGCCAATAACAAAAAGGCTAATATGGCCATGTTGGCTGCTCGGCGACCACGCCATCCATATTTCCAGTGTCCAAATAATAGCCAGCCAAATAACAGCCATGAGATAATACTAAATACGGTTTTATGGGCAATGTGTTGAGCCATTAAATCACTGATATAGACGAAGCCAATGGCCAAGGCGATAGTAAGTAGACTAAAGCCCACCAAGATCATGTCAAATAACAACGACTCCATACTTTGTAGCGAGGGAAGTTTGTTGACCCAAAATCGCTGTTTGGTCTTATGCTTTAGCTCGCGAATCTGAAAGCGTAAGATGACGGCTTGAACTGCGGCCATTAACAGCACGCAATAAGCGGCGATGGACAAAATAATATGGGCTTCTAGACCTTGGCTGACCTCTGTCAGTGGTGCATACGGAGCTACCCCAAAATACCCCAGGCTTAAGCCAATAATAGCGGTCGGTGCTGCAAAAAGTCCTAGGCTTAGAATAGGGCGATAAAAACAAAAAATCACATAAAATAATACAAAATAGAAGCTGGTCAAACTTGCGGTGTTAAACACATTAAAGTTAAGGCCATGCAAGGTAAATATGTTCGGGTATAAGGTAATCGCATGAGCTACCAAGGCGACCAGTAGCATGCCCAAAGTGAAGCCTTTAGCAACAGGCTTTAGACGTAGCAAAGCCCAAGCCAAATGACAGCTTACAAGGGTATAAATAATAAGGGCGATGACATAGGCAAGCAACACGGTGTTTGGGTCCTCAAAGAAATCGAGTTAACAAATTAGGTCTAACAATATTTGATATACTAGCTCTGGTCTTCTGTGCGTCAATATCTTTGTGCATCAGTATTACTGTAAGATAAAGGCTATAAATCATAGAGCAGAGTCATCACAAAGCAATCATACCCTAATTTAGCATAGAATGACTCTTATTTGCGATTGCTATACAGTTAACTTACGGCTTTTGCTAAAATTAATGGTTTAACAGAAACAATAAAAGAGTTTATAGATTAATTTTGCTAAACTTGCCAAATATTTGAGATTTTAAACGGTTTAATACTATTGAACCAAATAACAATTAAACCAAATAACAGTTACCCAATTATACGGCCCCTTTTATTAGGGGTTTAGTGCCCCATTTAAGATATTAATACCTCCTAACTTAACAGATGTTTTATTGAGAAAGCCTTATGTTTGATACTCTAACCGAACGACTCTCTGGCAGCCTGCGTAAGATTTCAGGCTCAGGACAGTTAACTGAAGATAATATTAAAGACACGCTGCGTGAAGTGCGCATGGCGTTACTAGAAGCCGATGTGGCTTTACCTATTACTCGTGATTTTGTAAAGCGTGTGAAAGAGAAGGCACTGGGTCAAGAAGTACTAAAAGAGCTGGCTCCTGGTCAGGCTTTCGTCAAGATTGTCTATGACGAACTAACTGAAATGATGGGCAGTGCCAATCAGCAGCTAGAGATGACAGGCAAGCCACCTGTGGTTTACTTACTAGCAGGTTTGCAAGGTGCGGGTAAAACTACCACAGCGGGTAAGCTGGCAAAATATCTACAAGAGCGCCATAAGAAAAAAGTCATGCTGGTGTCAGCTGACGTCTACCGTCCAGCAGCTATCAAGCAGTTAGAGCAAGTAGCAGGGCAGGTAAACGCTAAGTTTGTCAACTCAACCACCGATGAAAACCCGATTGATATTGCTAAGCGTGCTATCGAAGAGGCGAAGCTTCAGTATCAAGATATCTTGATTATCGATACCGCGGGTCGTTTACACATCGATGAAGCGATGATGGATGAGATTAAAGCGTTAACCGCTGCGGTTAATCCTTCAGAAACTCTATTCGTCGTTGACTCTATGACTGGTCAAGATGCGGCCAATACCGCCAAAGCATTTAACGATGCACTGCCACTCACAGGGGTTATCTTAACCAAGACCGATGGTGATGCCCGTGGTGGTGCCGCTCTTTCTGTGCGCGCTATTACCGGTAAGCCCATCAAGTTCTTGGGTCGTGGTGAGAAGTTAGATGCTTTAGAAGCCTTCCACCCAGAGCGTATTGCCCAGCGTATCCTAGGTATGGGTGACGTACTGAGTCTGGTAGAAGAAGTTGAGCAGAAGATTGACCGCGAAAAAGCGGAAAAAATGGCGAAGAAAATCCAAAAAGGTGGCGACTTCGACCTTGAGGATTTATTAACCCAGTTCCAACAAATGAAAAATATGGGCGGTATGGCAGGCTTCTTAGATAAGATGCCAGGTATGAGTGGCGCTGGTGTAAAAGAAGCCCTAGAAGAAGCTAAGCCAGAAGAAAAAGTAAAAGAAATGGAAGCGCTTATTAACTCAATGACCCCTTATGAGCGTAAGAACCCAGATAAGATTAACCCAAGCCGTAAGCGCCGTATTGCTGCTGGTTCTGGTAAGCAAATTCAGGACATCAACCGTCTGCTTAAGCAGCACAAGCAAATGGCTAAGATGATGAAAATGCTGTCAAAACCTGAAGGGCTAGGAAAAATGATGAAGGCGGTCCAAAGTCTAACCGGTATGGGCGGCGGTGCTTCTGGCGGCGGTGGTCCACTGTTTGGTGGTGGTGCTAGCAAGGGCGGCAATCCAGGTGCAGGCGGCATGCCTCCCTTTGGTTTAGACCCAAGTAATATGCCGAGCAAAGAAGAGATGGAACGCCAAATGAAAGATCTAGAGCAGAAACTTCCACCAGATTTCAAAAAGCGTTTTTAACATAAAATCTTAGAAGATAAGGTATGTTTTGATACCGATAAAGGCTAGGTCGTGTGACCTAGCCTTTTTATTTTTAATCAAGAGAGAACTGATCCAATGGCACATAAAAAGAAGAACGTCCGTAAAAAAGAATGTCCAGTTTGTGAGCGGGAGTTTAGTTGGTCCAAAAAGCTGGATAAAAACTGGGACAGTATGGTGTACTGTTCAGATAGATGTCGACGGGTTAAAACTTATGAGGGTGTAGAGAAGCCGCATCACTGATACAGCTTAATAGATAGATTGCTGCTACAACCTATCTATAAACTATACTTCTTCGTATTGCTAGAGCCTGTGTACAGCTGGCCAAAGGTCTCACGGTGATGTAGGTGTAAACCAATAATAAAGCAAAGAATACCAATGAAAGTCAGGTATAACGCAGGCGCAAAACTAATATATTGAGTCGAATAAAATAGAAATAAAGGAAGAGCTGCCCCAAGTATCGCGGCTATTACATTATAGATTACTGATACCGCGGTTAGGCGTATATTGGTTGGGAACACCTGCACAAATATCGCAATGCATAGCCCAATCATTCCGGTACAAAACCCTAGTAACCCATATAGTGGCATCGTAAAAACGTTATGTCCATTAGCAAGGTAAGCATAAAGCATCCAAACCTGCACAGTCAGTGCAATTGCCGCAATCATAAAGGTCTTACCGGTCCCAATCCTATCCGCTAGCATGCCATAAATGATACAGCCCAATATTTGCATAGCCAACGCTATCAAACTGACATTAACCAAGAAGCTAGGATCACTGTAGAATTTAAGCGCAATCAGTTTTGGCAATAGTAGCATGACCACCATAATTAAACTGTGTCTCACAAAGGATAAAGAGACTGACAGCATCATTGCTGAGGAACGGATAATATTTGGATTAAGGCTTAGAGTATGTGGTTTATCAGATGGGGTGCCTTTAGACTCTACATAAACGGGCGTTTCTTTGACATGACCCCACATTAATAAGGTTAGCGCACTTAATACGCCACCGATGATAGCAGGAATGCGCCAACCATAGTTTAGCATAGCTGCAGTATCGAACATCCCAGTTAATACTTTCGCGCATGTAATGGCCAGTACAGAACCAAAAATACCCCCTGCAACGGCCAAGCTACAATAGGTTGCCAAACGGTTCTTCGGAGCATGCTCAGCAACAAATACCCAGCTCAGCGGTGTATGCCCACCAAACGCCATGCCTTGTAATATACGAATAACAAGAAATAATATCGGTGCTAATATGCCCACTTGGGCATACGTGGGCAAAAAAGCAGTCAATAGGGTAGTCACTGCCAAGAAGCAGACACTGATAAGTAAAGCGGGTTTGCGTCCATGCTTATCGCCATAGCGACCTATCAACAGACCACCGAGTGGACGTGCTAAGTAACCGACACTTATCAGCCCAATAACTTTTAATTGTGTCAGTGAGGTACTGTCAGTGGTAGGGAAAAATATAGTGCTTATTATCTCTGCCAGTTTAACGTAGACAAGGAAGTCAAATGCTGCAAGCGCGTAACTCAAACAGATAAAGATTATCTGTTTTTGAGACGCCTTATCATTAATACAAAGCAGCTCCTTTATACCTGATTTGTTAACTACTATCTTGTTATTATAAATATTATTCTCCGAAACCTTTGAAATAAAACAATAAATCTTCTTACAATGTAACTGTATAATTGTACAGTTATTTACATAGTAATATATTGTAAATTTAAATTAATTTAAACAAAAGATATTTTTATAAGACAAGAAAAAAAGACACAAAGCGATAACTTTGTGTCTTTTTTACCCTAATATCAGGGAGGCTGAGTCAAATAGCTTTAGTAATTATGCCTTATCTTTATGCATAAAAAAGTTTGCAATCAGTGCGCCACTAACACTGTGCCAAACACTGAATAACGCACTAGGTAATCCTGCAATAGGATTAAAATAAGTGGCCGCAAGTGCAGCGCCCAGTCCTGAGTTTTGCATACCCACTTCAATCATAATGGCTCGGCGCTGTGCTTCACTAAAGCCACTAATTCGAGCAATCAGATACCCTAACGCATAACCAATACTGTTGTGTAGCATCACCACAATAAATACCAGCACACCACTGGTTAAAATGGTATCTCTAGAAACAGCAATCACCGCTGCGATAATAATAGAAATACCTATAATCGAGACGAGGGGTAGGATGTCGTTGGCAATATGTACCTTTTCCCCCATAATTCTGTGAAATATTAGGCCTAATGAAATAGGTAGTATTATGATTTTAGTAATAGACCACATCATGCTAGCAAGCTCAATTTCAATTAATTGCCCTGCAAACACTTTAAGTAGAATAGGGGTAAGTATTGGAGCAAGTAAGGTCGAAAGAGAAGTAATAGAGACGCTTAATGCCACATCACCTTTGGCCAAAAAGGTAATCACATTGCTAGAGGTACCGCCTGGGCAGCAACCCACTAAGATGACACCAAGGGCAATTAACGGATCTAACTTAAAAATAACGGTTAATATATAGGCAATTAATGGCATCAAGGTAAATTGAGCAATCAAGCCAATTATGACTAACTTTGGTCGCTTAATAACCTCAGCAAAGTCGTCTGTCTTAAGGGTTGTCCCCATGCCAAACATAATAACACCTAAAATAGGGACAATATATTTAGCCAATGAAGCAAAAAACTCTGGGAAAATAAAGCCTAAAATAGCACTAACGATTGCCCATATCGCAAAGGTTTTCCCTACCCAGTGCGAGGCTTTAGCGATTGCTTGCACAATATGATTCCTGTTAGTTAGATGATGAATTTAAAATGATAGATAAAACTATCATATAACTTAACCAAGAATCATAAAATTTAGTTATATAAGAGGTAAATTTTAACTGGTTACTGCTACAGATAAGCAGTTTTGACCAAATGCCTAATCAAATTGTTAAAATAAATTATCTTAGACAAAGGGTTTAATTTTTATAGGTCTTTCTCGAGACATAGATACGCTTTAATGACTTAAAATGTGACGTAGCTTTTAAAAATAAATACCTGCCCTTTTAAGGAGCAATATATAATTAATAATTAAATAGTTAAATAATGGTTAATAACAATAGTATTTAAGGACTATGAAAACTCTAAATATTGTTGGGGTTAAAAAAAACTAAATAAAAGTTTTTTACTGAGGTAAATCTATGTCAAAGAATCTTGTTAAATATGCATTAGCATCTACATTAACCTTATTATAATACTCCCGGAAAACTAGACCAAAAAATTGTAGCAAATAAGATAGAATAACCTTTAGAAAAAGAGGTCTATCTAATGACGAAAGTACGTAAGCGTCACAATGCTGAATTTAAAAGCAAAGTCGCCGTTGAAGCCATCAAAGAACACAAGACCCTCAACGAGTTAACCGCAGAATATGGGGTTCATGCAACCCAAATCAGCAACTGGAAAAAGCAGGCTTTGGCAGTTATCCC
>NZ_JMKP01000003.1 GCF_000685805.1 Psychrobacter phenylpyruvicus DSM 7000 = NBRC 102152
ACTTCAGCTAGAGTCCTGGTTACAGCAAAGTGGAGACGCTTATTTTAAGCGGTTGTTGATTGCCTCTCAGGCTTGTACGCTCGTGTGGCGTATTATGCAAGCATCTGATAAACAGTCACAAGAGTTTGCTTTGTTTTTAGTGCGCCTCTCAGGTCGGCAAATGAAACGCAGCAAACCAATAACCGCACCTGCTGTGATGGCAGGATTGTTCCAGTGGCTTAATTTTACCGAACTGGTAAATCATTATCCCCCTGACAAACTGCGTGAATTCGCTGATGCCGCTAGTAAATTTGTGTAGATACCTATGAGCTAAAGGTATAGATATTGATGACATTGATGATATCGAGGTGATTGATATCGATATGGCAAAGGGCGAACATTTAACGGAAGAGTTCCGCAAGATAAACCCCTTGCAGCTATTGCCGGTATTGGTGCTTCAAGATGGTACCGTGCTTAATGATTCTCAAGCTATCTGTGAGTACTTAGATAGGGTCTATGGGGAACGTTCTGTTATGGGCAATGATGTGGTGCAACGTGCTCAAGTGTGCTCTATAAGAAGGGCTGCTGAGTTTGAAGTGTTGTACAACTTTATGCTCGCCTTTCAGCACAGTCATCCCTCAAAAGCACATCGAGTTGATCAAGTTCCCGAATTTGCTTCTAAGTCTATCGCTAGAGCCGAAAAAGCACTGCCTTATTTCAATAATATTTTAAAAGATAAAGATTATTTAGTAGGTAATCAATTAAGTTATGCCGATATTGTTCTCTATATTGGTCTTGACTTTGGGCGCGTTCTTAAATTTGATCCTACTGCGCATGGTGAGGGTATAGCGCGCTTTTATAACGCAATGAATGAGCGATTTGGCTTTAAGAAGTAAGGAATAATATGCTTTCTGCAAAATCTCTAATTATTGCTATGGTAACGGGTAGTCTACTGTTAGTGGGCTGCCAAAATACCGCTCCTGCAACTTCTCAGTCTAGCGTAGCCCAGAGTAATACAATGACAAATGCTGAAAACGAGTTGACGCTGAATGCTGCTAGTTTGGCCAATTATCATTGGCGACTGCTGGCTGCAAAGGATAAACAAGGTCAGCCCTTATCGATCTTAGAGACTATCAAAGACCAAGTGCATCTTAATTTCTTTGTAGAACAAAGCACTTATGTGGACCAAATCACTCAGCATGCCAGCTTCACAGTAGGCTGTAATAGCATGAGCTCCAAGTTTACGGTATCGAGCCAGACCCTCAAGATGGGCGATATTATCAGCACTGAAATGTATTGTCAGGACTTAGATCAAGCTGAGAGATTGATGGCTCAATTAATGCGCGGTAATAGTAAGCTCTCTATTAGAAGCTCTAAGCAAGCAGCTATATCAGTGGCCACTTATCCTGTTTTAACGCAACATATGGCCACAGGTGAAGTATTGGTTTGGGAGGGGACTGCAACCCCAGAAGCTAAGTATCAGCAGCAAGGGGATATTGTCTTTTGGGAGGTCAACCATCAACTACAAGACTGTCCTAATCCTGACCAAAAGGCTTGCTTAAAAGTGAGACCTGTTTATTATGATGAGCAAGGTATCAAGCAAGGGGTCGGTGACTGGGATATCTTTGTCGAGAAGATTGAGGGTTATAATCATGACAGCGAGGTTGACACTGTGCTGCGTCTGAAGCGCTTCACCATTGATCCTATAGATGTCAAAGGCAAGCAGTTTGTGTATGTGTTAGACCGCATTGTAGAGAGTTCTGTGGTTAATTAAAGCTAGTGGCTAGGTTGGATTTTCAAAGCAATAAAAAATCGCCTATAGCACTATAGGCGACTATCTTTTGTAAAGCTGAGTCTACTTTAGCCCAGCCAAGTCCTCTTCAGTTAAACGCCAACGTCCTTTTTTCTTGGAAGCACCGCGGCCACGTAGCGTGCTATTCATGAGCAGTTTATTCATAGAATGGCTAGAATGAGCATGACAGATGGCGCAGGCAAGACCATCGGCGGCATCTTGTTGCGGGGTGACATCCAGTTTTAAAATGCGGCAAACCATCTCTTGTACCTGATTTTTATCGGCGGCCCCATAGCCACAGACCGCTTGTTTGATTTGTCTGGCAGTATATTCAGAGACTTCTAAATCTAAGGCAACCAAAGCTGCAATGGCTGCACCACGGGCTTGACCTAGTTTAAGAGCAGAGTCGGGGTTTTCAGCCATAAATACTTGCTCAACGGCGGCGTGGATAGGTTCGTCGGAGTATTTTTGATGGTATTGGGTAATTCTAGTTATCCCGTTAAATATGCGCTTTAGACGTTCTGGCATCTCTTTGGTGTCGGTTCTGATCGTACCGGCGTCCAGATAACGTAAAGTATCCCCTTTTTGATGAATAATACCGTAACCTGTCATTCTAGAGCCGGGATCAATACCAATAATTATTGCCATAATAAATCAAATTATCCTAAGGGTTATCAAAGTTTGTGCTGCTGAATCTTGTTTAATAGAGATCAAATTTCAGTATTATTCCTCAACAAAATTCATTTCAGATTTGATAGTATAGCAAGCCATCCCCATATATCTAATACATATTAAATTTTTGTTATTTTCCAAATCAAAATAGGACGACACATTATGGGTCAATTAGTTGGCTTAGCCATCGTATGGTTTATTATTGAAATGCTACTGTGGTATTTAGTGGCACAATTTATCAGTGGCTGGTGGGTATTTTTCTGGTTTATCATAGCTGCTGTAATTGGGCTTAGCTTAATACGTCGTGGTATGACTACTTTAAACCCTATGGCACAGCAGATGAAAGCAGGGGGTATGATGAATCCTGCTATGCGCCCACCTGAAGATACCATTATTAAAACGGTGGCTATGGCAGTGGGTGGTTTATTACTGTTAATTCCTGGGCTTTTGTCTGATGTTTTAGCGCTGTTGGTAGTCTTGCCACCTGTACAGAAGAAACTAAAAAATATGGCCAATAACTACGTCATGAATAACCAACAAAAAATGATGGAGATGATGGCAAAACAGATGTGTGGACAAATGGGAGGTCAAAATCCATTTGGCGGTATGGGTGCCGGTGGTAATCCATTTGGGGGTCAAAATCCTTTTGGTGGCCAAAACCCATTCAACAATCAGTCAGGCTCTAAAAACGCAAATCCTTTTGGAAATGGGTTTAAGCAAAATACTACGGTAGAGGGCTCAGCTAAGCCAGTCATCAAAGATGTAAAAAAATTAGAGAAGCCTGCTAATGATGAATAGTGGGCTATAAATAGAGGCTAGCTGAATAATTAGTTAGTTTCTCAAAGTAATAAAAAAACCCTTCTACTTGTGTAAAAGGGTTTTTTATTACTTATAAATTAAAGTTCTATTAGATGATATCTAACCAATAGAAATAAATAAAACAATTTATAAGGTATAACTAAATTTAGAACCGAAGTGCCGCTGTTGGATGGGGACCCATGAACCGTGAAGTTCAGGGCGGATGTGTCACTGTCTCTTAAGGTTTCCTGAGTCACTGCAAGCAGTGCAGGCATACGCAATGAAACAATAGATAGCACATCCATTTAGTGCATTATCGGCTCAGGGAATAACATCCACTGGCGAACACTTCAGAGTATTTAAATATTAACTAATTTTTTATGAACTTGCAAACCTAAAGCTATATAAGTTTGTTAATAATGTGAACAAAGTGCTAAGTTACATTGCCATCTATCTATATAGCTTAAGTTTTAATGTAGAGAATATGGTTAATGTTAGCTTGGAATTATCGGGGTTAACCCCTTATATAATAGGCGTTCACAATCTTACATTATAGTTAAACGGGCGAGTGTGTTAGAATTAGAGAGTCAATTTTGATATTAATTTTAATAGTTTTGTATATTTGATTTAATTTTATAATCGTTAATATTCTAACTTTTCTTAAAATATTGCAATACAAATGGAGATAAAGTCAATGGTAGCAGCTGATAAGAACAAAAAAATTCCACACGTTCTAATGATTTTAGATGGTTTTGGACACCGTGAAGATGAGCAGGACAATGCGGTCGCAGCTGCCACTACGCCTAATCTAGATAAAATCAACAGCACTTATCCGCATGGTTTAATCTCAGGCTCAGGTGAAGATGTTGGATTGCCTGAAGGTCAGTTTGGTAACTCAGAAGTAGGGCACATGAACTTAGGGGCCGGTCGAGTATTGTTTCAAGACTCAACTCGTATCTCTCGTGATATTAAAAATCGTGATTTTTATAAAAACCCTGAGTTACTAGCAGCCATCGAAGCGGCAAAAGACTCTGATAGCAACCTTCATATTATGGGTCTGTTATCAGATGGTGGAGTTCACGCTCACCAAGACCATATTGAAGCCATGTGTCATGCCGCCGTGGTACATGGTGCCAAAGGGGTGTATGTTCACTGCTTCTTAGATGGTCGTGATACGCCACCAAAATCTGCTGACAAATATATCAAGCGTCTAAAAGAATTCTTGATCAACTTAAACGCGTACTACGAAAGTAACGTACAGATTGCCAGTATTATCGGTCGTTACTATGCTATGGACCGTGATAATCGCTGGGATCGAGTTGAGAAGGCTTACAATCTATTAACCTTGGGTGAGTCAGAAAGAATGGCGACACGAGCAGATGGCGCAGTTCAAGCCGCTTATAAGTCTCGTGAAACAGATGAATTTGTAAGTCCAACTACGGTTATTGAACATGGTGAGACACCAACGACCATCAATGACAATGACGCGGTTATCTTTATGAACTTCCGTGCAGATAGAGCGCGTGAGCTGGCCCAAGCCTTCATCTTGCCAGATCATGAGTTTTCAGGATTTGCTCGTAAGAAGCAGCCTAATTTATCTGCGTTTGTAATGATGACGCATTACTCGGATGAGTTGGCCGCTAGTCCAAAAACTTCAGTGGCCTATAAGCCAACGACGCTACATAATACCCTGGGTGAGTACTTACAGAACAATGGAAAAACTCAATTAAGAATTGCGGAAACTGAGAAATTTGCTCACGTTACGTTTTTCTTCAGTGGCGGTAAAGAAGATGAGTTCACAGGTGAATCTCGCATTTTAATCCCGTCACCTGATGTTGAAACTTATGACTTAAAACCAGAAATGAGCGCTCCGGAAGTGACCAAAAACTTAGTAGAGGCTATTGAATCTGGCAAGTATGACGTTTTGGTAGTGAACTATGCCAATGGTGATATGGTGGGTCATACCGGTAATTTTGAGGCAGCAGTCAAAGCTGTAGAAGCCTTGGACGTGGCGATAGGTGAAGTATCAAAAGCGGTAATTAATGCCGGTGGACATTTACTGATTACAGCCGACCATGGTAACTGTGAACAGATGCAAGATTACGAAAGTGGTCAGGTGCATACTCAACATACTACCGAGCATGTGCCTTTGATTTATGTAGGTGATAAAAAGGTAACTGTCCGTGAAGGTGGTAAATTAAGTGATGTTGCCCCAACTATCTTAGGTCTAATGGGCCTTGAAGTGCCTAAAGAGATGACAGGGATCAACTTGTTAGAAGCAAAATAACCAATCAACATTAGCCTAGTTAAGAGCCATCTAGTCAAGAATAACCTAGTCAATCACAAGCTAGGGGCTAAAATCTCTTCACTACCAATGATAGTAGAGCATACTATGCAATTTGACTCTCCTCAAAACTTAGCAAAAAATAAGGAGTTTATCGCTCCTAACATGCATAGGTTATCCAGGCTTAATGGCCGTAAGTTTAGTCAAATGGCTAGTCTTGCGCTGTTGTCTTTAACGGTTACTATCAGTGGCTGTTCTACTATGGGGCAGCCACAATCCTCTGAGGCCGATAACGGAGCTACTAATTCTGTCATTTCACAGTCAGGTTCAAATGCCCAACCCCAGTCAGAGGCGGCAAAAAAGCTAAATGATTTGGCAATTACTGCCAAAAAATCTGAAGCCGCTTGTGTTGATGACTGCGGCGATGTGAATGCTATTGCCCCTCCTGATGATGAGGTAGTGAGTTATGAGGATATAGATTCGCAGCCGGTATTTATTGATGATTTGGAACAAGATGACCTTGATAATGAGATCGAAGGTGAGAGGCTAGGGGTGGAGCATGTTCCATTAAATGCCATATCACCACAGACTTTACAAGCTTTTGTAGAAGTTATCGATGTCATTCGTCACGACTATGTGAGACCTGTCAATGATGAGATGCTGTTCCAACATGCCATAACCGGTATGTTAGAGAAACTAGATAAGCATGCTGAATACTTGACCCCAGAGAGTTATGATAATCTGCGTAATTTCACTGATGGTGAAATTGCCCAAGTGGGTTTGGTGGTGAAATATAACCCCGACACTCAGGCTTGGGAGGTCAGCTCTGTTTTAAGTCAGTCCTCTGCTCAGCAAGCAGGGATTAAGAGCGGTGATAGGTTATTACGTATTAAAAATGCGGAACTCACCTCAGATATGACAGAGCAAGATGTACAGCAGCTACTTTCTGGTATTGCAGGTTCCCAAGTTGAGGTCACGATAACCAATGCCCAAGGAGGGTCACGACGCAATATAACTTTGCAGCGTAATCTGGCCGCCAACAATGAGTTAACTGTGACTGTTAAAGACACTATCGCTATAATCCGCCTACCTGTTTTTCAAAACGGCTCTAAGAATCAATTGATTAACGCTTTAAAGCAAACAGGGACAGCAGTAACTGGTGTCGTTATTGATGTGCGTAATAATCCAGGAGGGGTGCTGTCATCTGCCATCGATATCGCCAGCTTGTTTATCAAAGAAGGTGACTTGATTCAGGTAAGAAGCCGTACCAATAGCGCTCAGCTACTTAAGCCTAAAGGAAAACCTTATCTTTCTGATTTGCCAGTAATTGTGCTACAAAATCGTTATTCTGCTTCTGCTGCGGAAGTCCTGGCAAGTAGCTTTAAAAGCAATAAACGGGCAAAAATTGTGGGTGAGCAAAGCTTTGGAAAAGGCACCGTGCAAGAAGTGGTACCCCTTGAGTCGGGTGGAGGTATCAAGCTTACTGTTGCGGAATACCGTAGTGCTAAGGGTGAGCTTATAGATGGGGTTGGGGTCAAGCCTGATATGGTCTTAGCTCATGACGGCTCAGACTGGCAGCAAACTGCAGTGAAGCTGTTGTTATCTCAAGATCGACCCTTAGGCATTAAATTTGATACAAAGTTCGATAGTGACGGCAGTATTCTTAACGATTATTAGCGCTTAGACAAACAGCTAACTATTTAATTTAAACAGCTAATTATTTAATTGAAATAGATATTTTGGATAAAAAAAAGAGAGCTTCTAGGGAAGCTCTCTTTTTTATTAGTTAAGTCTAAGTATGGTTATTAACTTTTAACACTCAGGTCTAGGCAGTGAATATCAGGCTTAGGGGGTGATTAAACCATGACGCATGGCTAAGTGGGTTAACTTCACATCACTGTCGACTCCAACCTTTTCAAAGATGCGATAACGATAAGTATTCACCGTTTTTACACTAACGAAAAGCTGGTCAGCAATTTGTTGCGGGCTTTGACAGTTGACCACCATCATAGCCACCTGCTTTTCTCTTTCACTCAGCCTATCAAAAGGTGACTCTTCATTGTCTGTCAACAGCATATCTGCCAACTGTTCTGCCACATCACTACTGAAGTATTTACTGCCTTGATATACCTTTTTTATCGCTCTAATCATTTCTGCTAACGGAGTGCCTTTAGTGATATAGCCATTGACCCCTGCTTTTAATAGCATTGAAGGATAGGGCTGTGAGGAGACACTACTTACCGCCAAAATCTTTACTTTTTCATCAAACTGGCGTAAACGTTTTGTCGCTTCAACTCCACCAATATTAGGCATGTTTACATCCAATAAAACCACATCTGGGCTAAGCGCTTTAACCATTTTAATAGCAGCTTCACCACTATCTGCTTCACCAATGACCTCGATTTCAGGATCGTCGGCTAGCATCCTACTTATGCCCATTCTTACTAAGTCGTGGTCGTCAACCACCAAAACTTTAATCATATTATTTTCCCAAGAGAACTTACAAAACCAATAGTATTAGTAATTTTATGTTACTGTAGCGTAAAAGAAATGTTTTGAATTGACACCGTACCTTAATCCCATCTCTTTAAGTGGAATTAACACTTAACGACTAAGATTAATGATGTTAAGATAATTAACATATTGACTTAGTTTAGTATTAGTATGGTGTTTTAGTTTATAAATTAGTACTAATCTTTGTAAATTTTACTTTGCCATAAGTTAATTATTGAATTTAAGGCAGCGAATAGAAAGCAGCTAACAAAAGGCTTTCAATAGCTCTTAAGCAGTTAACAAAAGGCTCTTAATATAAAAAACTCATAACTGCAGTGCTTATTTGGTAGTTTTTTAAATCTATTTCAGTGTACTCCATTGTTAATGGATTTATCGTTTAGGTCAATAGCATCATACCTGTAATTAATTTGATAGTTAATTATTCTTTTTACATTATTTTACGACTCAAGTGGGATGAAATATGAGCATAAATAAATCTTTCAACAAATCTTTTATCTTTGTTTGCATCGCATTGGGTCTGGGTACAGCAAGTTCCGTCTCTAATGCAGCCTTGACAATTGTTGAGCCAAGCAAAACGGGCAGCTCTCAAGTTCAGTGGGGCAATGCCGGCGGTTTATCAGAAGCCCGCAGTATCATGTACTCTAATCCAGGGGTGACCACTAATACCACTCGTTCTTTTTCTACTAATACTAATAATTATTCAAGCTCTTCAAGTTTTGTTGATAGATTGCCTATTACAGCGGCATCAAGAGGCGTTATCGTTTTAGACGTAGAAACCGGACAGCCTCTGTATGAAAAGAATGCTGATGTTGCTCGTCCAATCGCTTCTATCACCAAGATCATGACTGCTATGGTAGTTCTAGATGCCGGCCTTGATATGCGTGAAGAGATTATTCTTGAGCCTGAAGATTTCGTAGGCCCTAAGCGTGCTAGCTCTCGTTTGAAATCCGGTGACCGTATGAACCGTGCAGAGCTACTGTTAATGACGCTAATGAAGTCTGAGAACCCAGCGGCAAAATCTCTAGCCAGAAACTACCCAGGTGGCTATGATGCTTTCATGCGTGCAATGAACGCTAAAGCCCGCTCTTTAGGTATGCACAGTGCTTTCTTTGGTGATCCTACCGGTCTGGATAAGCGTAATGTAGCTTCTCCAATAGACTTAACCAAAATGGTTCGAGCTGCTGGTGAATATGAAGTGATCCGCCGCTTCTCTACTACCAAAAACTATGACTTCTTTGTTGCAAACTACAGTGCTGGTAACCGTAGATATCCTGCTAACAACACCAGTAAGCTAGTTCGTAGCGGTACTTACCCAATTGGTATTTCTAAAACAGGCTTTATTAACGAAGCCGGTCAATGTGTAGTAATGGAAACTCAGGTAAATAACCGTCCTGCGATTATTGTCATTTTAGGTGCTGATAGCTCTAACACGCGCTGGAACGATGCAGAAAACATCCTACATAACTTAGCTTTACGCCGTACTATTTAATAGCTGACCTTGTGTTATTGATAACAACTAACTGCTATTAAATTAATATAGTACCCACAAAAAAAAGATTGCTCTTAGAGCAATCTTTTTTTATTCATTGATGATAATTTATTAATGACAATAGATTAAGAGGCATGCTGCATACATAAAGTTGCATAAGGCACAGCTTCTAGTCTTTTGTCTTCGATATCTTCACCACAAACTGTACATTCGCCATAGGTACCGTTTTCGATACGACTCAGCGCATTTTTGACATAGTTAAGGCCTTGTTTGGCTTCAACTAATAAAGTTTTTCGCATCTCATTATCACGCATAGAAATGGCTTGGTCATCCCAATGTTCATTTAGATCATCTTGAGGGTTATAAATATGATCTTCAATTTTATCGATACGGTTTTGATATTCTTGTTGTAACTCAAGTAGGCGGGCTTTGGCAGCAGAAAAATCTCTACTCATCATATTCTCCTTAAAAAAATATCATTTTATAGGGGTCATTTATAACCCTTTATTATTGCTTTGTTTATACCTTCTATATTAGCACTTATCCAATAATAAATCTTCGATTGCGCTAAATAATACAGCGGTATCTTTAATATATTTCAATAATAATGAGTAGAAACAGAGGCGAAAATAGATTACGAAATATGATAGAATTCTCCCACTATTTTTTCTTTAAACCTAAAATTGAAATGTAAGCCAATTTTGACTTTTAATCATAATTAAGTAAGGGTAAATACATGAATTTCGCTAGAATGGAAAACCAAGATTTAACCGGAAAAACTGTGTTAATTCGTGAAGATTTGAACGTGCCAATTCAAAATGGAAAAATTTCTAATGATGCACGTTTGCAGTCAAGTTTACCCACTATTAAGCTAGCCCTTGAAAAAGGAGCAGCTGTCTTGGTTTGCTCCCACCTAGGTCGCCCCACAGAGGGAGAGTTTGAAGAAAAATACTCTATGCAACCTGTAGCAGACTACTTGAGTAAGCATCTAGGTCTAACTGTAAATTTAAATAAAGATTATGCTGAACAAGGCGTGTCTATTCAGCCAGGTGAAGTAGTGCTATTAGAAAACGTTCGCTTTAACGTTGGTGAAAAGAAAAACACAGAAGCTTTATCACAGCGCTATGCTGATCTATGCGACGTATTCGTTATGGATGCTTTTGGTACCGCTCATAGAGCTCAAGCCTCTACCGAAGGGGTGATCCAAGCTGCAGCCAAAGCCGGCAAAGTAGTGTGTGCAGGTCCTTTACTAGCAGCAGAGCTAGATGCTTTAGACAAAGCATTGCACGCACCAAAAAAACCATTAGTGGCCATTGTAGGTGGCTCAAAGGTATCTACCAAACTAGACGTACTGATCAGCTTAGCTAAAATTTGTGATCAAATTATCGTTGGTGGTGGTATTGCCAACACCTTTATCGCGGCAAAAGGTTATCCAGTAGGGGCTTCATTATATGAAGCAGATATGATTGAGACAGCAAAACAAATCATGACTCAAACTGAGATTTTATTGCCACAAAATGTGGTAGTAGCTGACAAAAATCAAATTAACTTTGATGACTTTATCAACTCATTGCAAGCAGCAACCCCAATTGTAAAAAATATCGATTCAGTTTCTGAAAATGACATGATTCTAGATATAGCAGCTGAAGGGGCAGAGCATATCTTTGATGCTGTGAAAAATGCGGCTACTATTTTGTGGAATGGCCCAGTTGGCGTGTTTGAGGTAGATGCCTTTGCAGAAGGAACTCGACTATTGTCAGAAGCTGTAAAAGACAGTAATGGTTTTTCAATTGCAGGTGGAGGAGATACTTTAGCTGCTATTCATAAATTCAAAGTAGAAGACGGCGTAAGCTATATGTCTACAGGTGGTGGCGCTTTCTTAGAGTTTGTAGAAGGTAAAGTACTACCTGCTGTCGCAGCTCTAGAAAAGCACAGCTCTAAGTAATTAAAATCTATACTTATTTCTGTAAAGGAAGCTTATTACTGCAAAGCTTGTTTGGGTTGTATGTCATTAATATAACATTAACTTAGTGCTATATTTGGTTTAGTTAAACTTAAACCTAGGTTACTTAAAGCTACTTGTATTTTTAATTATTAGCTATTAGAATGCTGAAAATCTAATATTATAAATTGTGAGGAGTTCACATGTTATACCGTCATCTTTTAATCGCAGGCCTTGTTGCTAGTGCAGTTGCTATCACTGGTTGTAGTAAAGAAACTGAACAAGCTGCCGATGCAGGTAATGTAGAAGCTGCAGCTGAAAGTGCAGGTGAAGATACTGTTGATAATGCCCAAACGGCTGGCGCAGTAGCTACTGGTGCTGTTGTCAATGCGGGTGAAGCTATTGCTGAAGGTGCAAATTCTGCTGTTGAAAGTACAGCAAATGCGGTATCAGAGGGCTCAACTGCTGTCGCTGAAGGCTCTAAAGATGTAGCAAACAATACTAAAGATAATGTAGACCTACAAGCTAATCCAGAAGTTGTGGAAGCGGTTGATGAAGATCAGCAATACTAATTTATCTGCTTAAAGGCCGTATTGTTAAATATTATATTTTTTAAATACTGCATTTAAGTGTAATAAGAGCTCTGACTGTGTCAGGGCTTTTTTAATGGCTATGAATTTATAGTTATTTAAATGGGGAATTGAATAGGAAGTTTAATAGAAAGTTGAATAGGAAACGAAGTAAGAGAGATATAGGGAAACCAACAGCAAGGCACAAGCTCAGTAAATAGTTGGGTATCTTTGCTATAATGAAGTTTGTTTTTTTATTAGAGAATTAAAATAACATTATGATAGGACTAATTGAAGGTAAGGTATGTCATTTGTCAGCTCCTGTGGCCTGCATTATGACAGCCTCTGGAGTAGGTTACGAGATAGAATTGCCTCTACCAGACTTTTGTCAGCTACAACTCGATGCTAACGTGGCTGTATGGACTCATTTGCATGTGCGTGAAGATGCTCAATTACTTTATGGCTTTATAAAGCATCAAGAAAGAGATGTTTTTCGCCAGCTGATTCGTATTAATGGGGTAGGCGCGAAAATGGCACTGGCTATGATGTCCACTATGTCTGCGCCAGAGTTAAAGCAGGCGGTGGAGAGTGATAATGAAGTAGCATTGACCCGAGTTCCTGGCATTGGCAAAAAGACGGCACAGCGACTACTTATCGAACTAAAAGGTAAGTTTGATAGTATCGAAAACAGTGGCGAGCTGTTTGATGACTTAAAAAACACGCCCAAATCAGCTGCTGGTAGTGAAGGGGTTATACTTGCCGAAGTGGAATCAGCACTTATTAGCCTAGGTTATCGCGATAAAGAGGCCCAAAAAGCCATTAAAGCTGCGAGAGAAACAGAAGCGGGTCAAAATATTGTTGACACGCAGTCGCTATTAAAACTAACTCTGCAACAGCTTTCAAATTTTTAGGGGTTAGCCTCTAGTTTGTAATATTTAATTTAGCCTAAGCAATAAAACATAAAAGCCCTTCAAGTATAAACTGAAGGGCCTTTGCTTGTTATGGATTATATAAGGTTTATTTGGTTAGCTTAGAGTAGATTTGATCAGTCGAATCAGTCTTTCAATCAGTTGATCGCTTTCTTCACGCTTTAGATTTAAAGGAGGTAGCAAGCGGATAACATGACCTCCAGTAACGTTGATGATTAGTTTCTCTTGTTCACGTGCTCTGTCAACTAAAGTGCTGCAATCAGTCGACTCTGGCAATACAACACCTATCATCATGCCATGCCCTCGAGTAGTAACCCCAAGATCTTTTAAGGCTTCACTCAAAGAGTGCTGAATGTAGTCGCCTTCGGTAGTGGCATTTTGCATAACATCAGTATTGGTTAAAATATCATAAACGGTATGCACTACACGGCTGCCTAAAGGCGTGCCTCCGTAAGTAGAGCCGTGGCTACCTACTTGGAACAAATCACGAGCACGGCCACGGACCATACAGGCACCAATAGGGAAGCCGTTACCCAAGCCTTTAGCAGTTGATAGAACATCCGGCTTAGCGTTACTGTGCTGATAAGCAAAGTATTTACCAGTACGGCCATTACCCGTTTGCACCTCATCGAGCATAAATAACCAGTCTTGTAGGTCGCACACTGCTTGCACTTGCTCTAAATAATCGAAGCCATCTTTGGCTGTATTCAAGCCACCTTCACCTTGAATGGGTTCCAATAGAACAGCAGTAATTTCATCATTGTCTTGAGCCGCTTTTTTAAGAGCTTCAATATCCCCAAATGGCACACGAATAAAGTCTGAGTCTAAGGTAAAGAAGCCTTCACGTGCCTTAGGATTTGCAGTAGCGGTTACCGTCAACAGAGTGCGGCCATGGAATGACTTTTCCATAACGATAACTTTAGGTTTTTTATAGCCTTTTTTATAGCCGTATAGGCGGGCCATCTTAAGTGCAGCCTCATTGGCTTCAGCGCCACTGTTGGCAAAGAAGACACTGTCCATGCCAGCAGCTTGGCACAAGGCTTCCGCGGCCTTTTGTTGCCATTCAATTTGGAATAAGTTACTGGTATGCACTAAAGTAGCGGCTTGCTCTTGAATGGCCTTGGTAATCTTAGGATGGCAATGACCGAGACCACAAACTGCAATACCGGTTAATGCGTCTAAGTAAGCAGTATCGTCAGCGGTATAAAGCCAGCTGCCTTCTCCTCGAGTAAAGCTTATTGGTTGAGGGCTATAGGTAGGCATAATATAGGAGTGCGATGCTGACATAATGGGTCCTTAAACATTTAGCAGATAAGTGGATAGCAAGTATTGTAGCTGAATAAATCAGATGTGTGCAGTATTAAAACAACGTAATAAAAGCTGGCCAATAATTAATGATTAAGATCATCTGAAAAAGGCGACTCTTCGGCAGCAACACGATATTCTTCATTGGCCCAAGCGCCTAAGTCAATAAGCTTGCATCGATCGCTACAAAAAGGCTTATAAGGATTGCCATGCCATGCGGTAGCCTTCTTGCAGCGCGGGCAAGGGTAGGTTTTTGGACTGGAAGGGCTTTTGGAGTGGTCTGTAGAGTCGGTCATAATTAAAGTCTTTAAGTTACCAGATAAGTTGTGAGCCATTAAATGACTAATTGAGATTATAACATGAGTATCAGAGGGCTTATACTGCCTCACAATTTATCTTAGCATGTAATATGAGGTTGATATCATTACCAATGTAAATATGAAAATAACCCTTATAGTTCCCCCTGATGGAGCTTTAGAAATGATAACATATACCCAATTACCGATAATTTTCTAACTTGATTAAGTGTCAAAAACAATTATGTCAACACCACAACCTAACTCCTTATTGTCTGCTGAGACGCTAAGTCATAACAAAAGTCGCTGTTTTAAGCCTGAGAAGCTAACTGCCCCAAGAGATTTTTCGCTACCTGCATTCGTGACTCGTGCTATTGAAGCCAGTAAAGAGACTGGTAGTAAGGGAAATTTAGATGACGCCAGCCGACCGCTAATAGTAGAGATTGGCGCTGGTAAAGGTATGCATGCTTGCTTATATGCCAAAAAGAATCCCGAACACGATTTGATTGCTATTGAAAGAACTCAAAACAAATTCACTGCTTTCAATAACTTAGTACAGTCTGTTAGTAAGGAAGTGGTCAATCTAGATAATATCTTAGCGGTACATGCAGACGCTATCCCTTATTGTGTCCATGCCTTACCGGCACAAAGTGTGGATGTGTTTTATTTACTATACCCCAACCCTGAACCCAAAAATCCTAACCAGCAATGGTTAAATATGCCGTTTTTTGAGTTTTTATTATCACGATTAAAACCTGAGGGTAGGGTCATATTGGCCAGTAATATCGAAGAGTACATAGATAATGCCTATCAGCAGGCAATAGATACTTGGTGCTTAGCTACTCAGCGAAAAGTAGTCCCCATAGACAGTAAGCGCACTCACTTTGAAATAAAGTATTTAGCAAGAGGTGAAACCTGTTGGGAGCTTGAAATGACAAAGCCTGAGGGTTATGTCACTCGTTTTGATGATTGGAATTCAGAGGCATTACAGTCAATTTAAAGAGCCTTCAATTTAAATGCTAGTCAATTTAAATAGCAGTCATTTTAAATACAGTCATTTGATTTTTATCGAAGCCAATAATTAAGAGTGCCAGATTTTGTAGGATTTCCTCCATAAAAAAGGTTTGCTTGAACTTAGTCCAAGCAAGCCTTTAGTTATTGGCTCAGTCAATGCTATCACCCCTTAGTTTTGAGGTGATTGCATACTATGTTTACATGTTAATAGGCACAAACTTACTTAGGGTGTCATAGGTATTGGTTCTGGCATTTAATATGGTTAAGAAGGTATAAGCGCCAATGAATTTACGGCTGATAAACATAAACTCTTTTGGGGGTAAGCTAAACTCACGAGACTGCATAGCATTGGCCGAGCTTTCCATTAGTCGCTTATGTAAGTTGCTATTGGCCCAGTGGTAATAGCCATGCTCATCTATTAACTCGCTGGCTTTATTTTGTGGCAAACTAGGATTTCTAAAAGGCTCTGTTGCCAGTAAGAAAACTTCGGCCATATTGGCCTTTACCTCCAAGCTCATACTGTCAAAGAATTCATAACCCTGCATGGCCTCCATCATTTGCTGCTTGTCATAATTAAAGCCTGCCAACATAAGATTGCGGGCAATTTTTAATAAATGATCATCGAACTGACGCATGGCCCCGAAGTCTAATAAGATAAGCTTGTCTTTTCCATCTGGCTTATCTGCAGGCTCTGAGCGAATTAGATAGTTTCCGAAATTTGGGTCAGTTTGCATCTCGCCCCAAACAAAGATTTCATTGAGCATGATATCGATAGCCGCCTTGCCCAAAGCGTCTCGACGACGTTGGGGTAAAGCTTTTAGGTTAGCATTAGTAACTGCCACCCCTTCCTCAAAGCTTAGGCAAAGTAGTCTTGGGGTAGAGTAGGCTTCATAAACCTTCGGAACCCCGTAACGCTCATCATCTTTTAGGCGCTCATAAAAGCGCATAGTGGTCTGTGCTTCAGCAACATAGTCCACTTCTACTTTTAATAGGTCACTGATTTCATTAAACCATTCATCTAACGCTTTGGTTTGAGGGACTGCGTTAGTCACTTTTAATAAGTGCTTGAATAAGCTTAAGTCTGAATCAATAGCATCAGCAACTCCAGGATACTGCACCTTGAGTACCACCTGTTGGCCCGTGGCTTTAATGGTAGCTCGATGCACTTGTGCCAAAGAGGCTGTACCGATAGGAGTAGCAGAGACTTCTAGCTCGTCTAAACGGTTGCCAAGCTGCTGGCGTAGGGCAGACTCTACTACTGGCCAAGACAAACTGGCTGTGCTGTCATTTAAGCGATGTAAGGCTGCAGTAATCTCAGGATGTAGAAAATGCTCGCCATATAAGGCCAACATTTGGCCAATCTTCACCACAGAGCCTTTTAGCTTACCTAATTCATCTGCTAAATAAGCTGCTTGCTCCTTCATAAACTCTTGGTTGCGAGAGGCTCTTTCTTCTTTACTTAAAAAAAGACCGCTAAAGCTATTACCTGCCCAACGTCTTCCTAGGTTTAAAGAGGTTTTAGCCATAGAAAGACGACGGTCTAAACGAGAGGTCTTAAGCTCGCCCATCTCATTTGTTAAACGGCTTTTTGGTAAGTCTGTTTGTGGCGGTGTTGAAGAATGTGAATTTGACATGTTTTAACCATATAGAAAACTAAAGCTGTGGCTACGTTGACCATTAAACAGCAATATAAGTAATTAGGGTTGGCACAAATATCCTGAGTGCTATAACTTATAATTATTTTAACCGTACCAATTAATACTACGTTGTTGGTCTACTCTGAGTTATTGGCTTACTTTCTAGAGTAGCATTGTTATTGTGGTGATCCACTGAACTGAGAGTATCAGTAATCGACCTAATAAAACAAGCTAGGTTGTAATATATCAATGGGGCTGAATACCAACAAAACAATGGTAATGTTCAGCCCCATGATTTATCTCACAATAAAGCTAATAAAGCCAATAATTAGGAGAAGCTTTATCAGTCACGATTAAGGGCTCTATAACCGATATCGCGGCGGTAATGCGCTCCTTCAAACTGAATAGAAGCGGTAACTTTTAGCGCTTCACTCTGTGCTTCTGCAATAGTATCGCCTAACGCAGTGACACAAAGCACACGACCCCCATTGGTGACAACGTGTTCGCCATCGGCTTTAGTGCCGGCATGGAATACCTTAGTGGTTTCACTACTATCTAGTTCTGGAAGACCAGTAATCACATCGCCTTTAGAGGAAGTTTCTGGATAGCCTTTTGAGGCAAGTACGATACCTAATGCTGCACGCTCATCCCACTCAGCAGATTTTGGTAATTCGCCAGCTATGCCTTGCTGCACAAGTTTTACCAATGAGCTTTTTAGACGCATTAAGATAGGCTGAGTTTCAGGGTCACCGAAGCGGCAGTTAAATTCAATAACGTAAGGGTCGTTTTTGTCATCAATCATCAGCCCTGCATATAAGAAGCCGGTATAAGGGTGACCTGCTTGTTTCATGGCGTCAACCACTGGTTGAATAACTTGATCGATAACCTTTTGATGAACCTCTTGAGTCACAACTGGGGCTGGCGAGTAAGCACCCATGCCGCCAGTATTTGGTCCAGTATCGCCTTCGCCCACTCGTTTGTGGTCTTGGCTAGTGGCCATAGGTAAGATATTTTCGCCATCAATCATACAAATAAAACTGGCTTCCTCACCTTGCAAGAACTGTTCAATTACTACACGACTACCGGCATCCCCAAATTTATTGTCGCCAAGCATATCTTCAATAGCGCTATGAGCTTGTTCAATGGTTTCAGCTACGATAACCCCTTTACCTGCCGCTAGGCCATCGGCTTTTACTACAATAGGAGCACCATTTTCATTGATATAAGCTTTAGCAGCTTCAATGTCAGTAAACGCCTCATATTTTGCAGTTGGGATATTGTTGGCTTGCATAAACTCTTTGGCAAAAGTCTTAGAACCTTCAAGCTGTGCACAATATTGAGTCGGGCCCCAAGTGGCGATATTTGCCTTTTTGCAATCATCAACTAAGCCAGCTACTAAAGGAGCTTCTGGGCCTACGATGATAAGCTCAACTTTATTTTGTTGACAAAAAGTAATAACTGCTTGGTGATCTGTGGTATCAAGGTCAATATTTTCACATTTTGGTTCAAGGGCTGTACCAGCGTTGCCATTGGCCACATAGACTGTGGTGACATCGGCGTCTTTTGCACATTGCCAAGCCAGTGCATGTTCACGACCGCCAGAACCAATAATTAAAATATTCATATATATCCTTGTTAACTTAATGAGGTATGTTTATTAATGGGGAAATATTACACAATAGGCCAGCTGATATTGGCGATATAAAAAGGCACAACATAAACTGGCCCACAGTATATGGGATAATTAGAATCATTTTATCAAAATCTAGGCGTTAGGGGCAGGTTTGTTAACCGCCAAAGCTATTATTAGTAATAAACCGCTTAAATAGTGAGATTTAATCAATTATTGACAGTTTTTATGAAGGAAAAGTTTTATGGCTAAGGTTTTAATATTGATTGGGGTGATTTTGGTGGTGCTAGGCTTAATATGGAGTGCTTTTCCAGGAGCTTTTTCTTGGCTAGGTAAATTGCCGGGTGATATTCGCTATGAATCAGGCAATACTCGAGTGTATTTCCCAATCGTAACTATGATTGTGGTGAGTGTGGTACTTAGTATCCTACTGAATATATTCCGGCGTTAAACAGCTAACCTGATTTTCGAGACCCCTTAATGCTAACAATTTATAAGGCTAATTAATGGGGTTAATTGTGTGAATTGAATTTAGATATTCTAGTTAAGCATGGCTTTTGTTTGGATAAATTGATGTTATAAACAGTGCAGTATGCTATATTATTGCGCTTTGTAAATTTCATTACAGTCGCTTTTAGACTGTGTCCGTTTTCTAAAATCAGTGTAACTTCAAAAGCTGTAAACCGTTATTCAAGATGACTGCCATGAGCGATATGATTGTTCTAGATCAAGTATATAAAAAATTCCAGACTCAAAAGGACGGTAAAACCCATTGGTTTACTGCTGTTGAGCCTATTTCATTAACCATAAAACAAGGAGAAATCTTTGGTTTAATGGGATATTCTGGAGCAGGGAAGTCGACCTTACTACGCTTAATGAATTTACTTGAACGTCCTGATGGCGGCACAGTTACCATCGATGGTGAAGTCCTGACGGATATGAACCCAAAGCAGTTGAGGGTTGCTCGTCATAATGTTGGTATGATTTTTCAGCAGTTTAACTTGATGTCTAATAGAACTGTTTTTGAAAATGTGGCATTTAACTTAAAAGTTGCAGGCTATGCCAAAGACAATATCTATGGCCGAGTGATGGAGTGCTTGGAGATTGTTAATCTAACAGATCGAGCCAATCACTATCCTGCACAGCTTTCAGGCGGGCAAAAGCAGCGTGTTGGTATTGCCCGTGCTATTGCCCCTAATCCAAAAGTACTTCTGGCTGATGAGCCGACCAGTGCCCTTGACCCTTCGACCACCAGAGCCTTATTAAGCACCTTGAAAGAAGTGAATGAAAAGTTGGGTGTGACCATTGTCATCGTAACTCATGAAATGAGCGTTATTCGCCGTATCTGTAATCGTGCTGCTTTGTTGCATGAAGGACATTTGTTAGAGGTGGCTGATATTATTAATGGCCAAATTATAGCCACCACTGAAGTGGGTCGCGGCTTGGTTCAGGAGGATTAACAAATGTTAGCAATGAGTTTTAACGATGCCACAGCTCGTCTTTGGGAGCTGCGTAATGAAATTTGGCAAGCGACGATTGACACCTTTGTGATGCTGGGCATATCGACCACAGCGGCTATTATTATTGGCGGTTTGTTTGGGATATTCTTATTCTTAACCAGAGTGATAAGCAGTTGCTGCAAAATAAGAGTCTTTATGGGCTTCTAGGCGGTATAACCAACTTCATGAGAGCATTCCCGTTCGTGGTGTTGATGATTGCCATGAGTCCCCTGACCAAGTCCCTAATTGGTACCAGTATTGGTCCGGTTGCTGCCTCTTTAGTATTGGCGCTGGCGGGCTCGTTTTATTTTGCCCGTTTGGTTGAGCAAAATTTACGAGAAGTACCGCGCGGCATTGTCGAAGCTACTGAATCTATGGGAGCCACGCCCTTTACTATTATCAAGGTGTTATTGACCGAAGCCCGTTCAGGATTGGTGCTATCAGTGACCATACTATGTATTAGTCTGCTTTCTTTTTCAGCCGCAGCCGGTATGATTGGTGGCGGTGGTCTAGGTGATTTAGCCATTCGTTATGGTTATTATCGTTATCAAACGGAAGTGATGATTTTTATTGTTATTATGCTTTCTATAATGGTGATTGGTATTCAAGCTATTGGCAACTTGTTGGCTGCCAAACTTGATAAGCGTTAATCGCAGATCTTTGATAATAAAACTGAATCATTAATAGCTTGTAGCGACCTAATGATAGTCGCTTAATGAATTTTATTCATAAGTAGTACCAGAAGTTTCATGTAAAAGTCTGCAGATATCGGTTAGAATGTAACTTATAAACTGCAGTAACAATTATTAATTCTGCAGTAACATTTTAACTTTTAAAACCTTTTAACAAAAATTACTTGTTAAAGACCCCTTCTTATATAAAGGATTGATTCATGAAAATAGCTGAAATTCGTAAGCAAATTTTTGCCGCAGCGGCCATTGCCGGTATTTCAGGCCTAGCTCTAGTAGGTTGTAACAACAGTGCTAACCAAGAGACTGCCAATACTGATGCTGCTACTGGGGCTGCTGAAGAGAAAAAAACCATTGTAATCGGTACTACTGAAGGTGACTTCGCTGATATGGTTCGCGACCAAGTAAAAGGTGAGCTTGAAGCACAAGGTTACACGGTTAAGCTGACGACCTTTACAGATTATGTTCGTCCTAACTTGGCTTTGGCTGAAGGTGATTTGGATATCAACATTTTCCAACATAAGCCTTATTTAGACACATTCAAAGCTGAAAACAATTTAGACCTTGTTGAAGTATTCCAAGTACCGACAGCACCACTAGGGGTATACAGTGGTAAGAAGAAGTCTTTAGAAGAAGCTTATGATGGTATGAAAGTATCTGCGCCTAACGACCCAAGTAACTTCGCTCGTGCGTTGGTTATGATGGATGATTTAGGTTGGATTACCCTAAAAGACAACGTTGATCCATTAACGGCCTCTAAGTCTGACATCGCTACTAATCCAATGAATATCGATATTGTTGAGCTAGAAGCTGCGCAATTGCCACGTGCTCGTGATGAAGTTGATTTTGCTATCATCAACGGTAACTACGCTACTGACTCTGGCATTAAGCTAACAGAAGCTTTATTCCAAGAAGCAAGCTTTGCCTATGTTAACTGGTCAGCGATTAAAGCATCTGATAAAGACGCAAAATGGGTTAAAGATGTAACAGATGCTTATAACTCAGACAGCTTTAAAGCTTATGCTCACAAATCATTCCCAGGTTATAAATATCCAAAAATTTGGAATGAAAATCAAGAAACAGAGGCTAAATAATCTGCTGTAACATACTTTAAGTGTGGTTGTAGCAACCCCTGTTAAAGAAGATGAAAAACCTGTTATCTGTAAGGCTTACAGCCTGAAAGGTAGCGGGTTTTTTTATATTTTTGTTTTTATGTTTTTGACACTGATAAAGCTTCAGTGAGCCTGTCAATCTGCAAATTAACATCGAGATATAAGCAGATCTTTGGTAAACTTAGGCTCTAACTTTTATTACCACTTTTAAAGATTTTCTTTTTCTTAATTAATAAGAAAATACATAAGCTCTATAACTGAAAAATGATATTTCTATGACTGCTGCCTATCACGCTTCTACTAATTCGTTAACCCCCACTTATAAAGGGGTAGATAGTGCTGTACCGGCCTTGTTGATTCAGCAAAGACAGATATTGGGTATGATGGGGATTGATATATGGGTACAGCGTGATCGAGCTACCACCCTAGTAGATTATGATACGGTGGTTAAGCAGCACAGAGATACATTCCAAAACCCAAGTAGCCCAGATGCTAAGCAAGCTGTGACCTCTGATGCGCCAGTAGTAGCAACTCCCGAAGAGTTTAATGCACAGCCAGCCAGTGCGTTGACAGCAGATAATCCGGTTGTAGACCAACCAATTGCTAATCAGGGGCAGTTAACTGCCAATCCGATCCAAGCTTTAAAGAAAAAGTTTGAACCATCTGCAGCGGAGACAGTTAAGGCAAAAGTAAGCTTAGCCGATAGTTTAGAGCAAGTGGCGCCTTTTGAGATCTTGGGCGTAAGTTTTAAAGATTGGGTACTAATAGCGGATGCCGAAACATTAAAGCTGCCACAGCAGTTAGCTCTCTGGGAAAATATATTAAGTGCCTTATCGATAAGCCCGCAAGTGCTAAAATTCCCCATTTGTCCAGGTATTAGCGATAAAGAGTCTGCGAACGCCAGTGTGGCTGGATTTGTATTTTGCTTGGCCAAAAGAAATGACATAAAAGTGGGCGCTCTGACCAATATGCCTAAAAGCTTGGAACACCCACAGCTTACTATACTGCCGTCTTTATCGGATATGCTGCAAGACAGTGAGCTGAAAAAACAGCTGTGGCAAACACTGAATCCACATTAAAACCGTTCTTCTTATGAATAAATACTGAGTCAGTTAACAGTGTTTATCGCTTTGGTAATTGTATTATACTTATACGATTAACCTAACAATGCTTTACCTCACCCACCTTATTTTGTTTTGTAGGAAAATTATGAATCAAGTAACTACAGCTGCTAGCCTAAAAGATGAAACTTCTCTCAATCGCGCGCATAACTTTTGTGCTGGACCAGCCTCTTTACCGACAGAGGTTCTACTAAAAGCACAAGCTGAGATGTTGGATTGGAGGGGCAAAGGCGTCTCTATTATGGAGATGAGCCATCGTAGTGCTGACTATGTCAAAGTAGCGCAAGAAGCAGAACAAAGCTTACGTCGTCTAATGCAAATCCCTGATAATTACAAAGTACTGTTCTTACAAGGTGGGGCAACGCTTCAATTCTCTGCTATTCCGTTAAACCTCCTGGGTAATGAGGAAGGTACGGGGAAAGCCGATTATTTGACCACGGGTGCTTGGTCAGGCAAAGCCATTAAAGAGGCCAAACGCTATGCTCAACTAGGGTTAGGTGAAGTGAATGAAGTGGCTTCTGGTAAAGATTCAAACTTTACTACAGTTCCCGATCAAAATGAGTGGCAGCTAACCGACGGCGCACAATATTTCCATTACTGTGCTAACGAAACCATTCACGGGGTACAGATTTTTCAGCCACCAAAAGTTGATGCCCCATTAATTGCGGATATGTCTTCTTGTATCCTGTCAGAGCCTATCGATGTCTCTAAGTTTGGGATGATTTATGCAGGGGCCCAAAAGAATATCGGTCCAGCAGGTTTGGTTATCGTGATTATCCGGGAAGATTTAATTGGCAAAGCCTGTGAATGGTGTCCAGCCTTGCTTGATTATGCCAATCAAGTTAATAAAGAATCTATGCTAAATACGCCAGCCACTTATTCATGGTACTTAGCAGGTCTTGTATTTGAATGGTTAGAGCAGCAAGGTGGCTTAGAAGCCATTGCCAAAATTAACCGTCAAAAAGCTGAGTTATTGTATAAAACCATTGATGACAGCGAGTTTTATATCAATAACGTAGACCCTCAGTATCGCTCAATTATGAACGTGCCTTTTACCCTAAAAGACAGCAGCTTAGATGGGCAGTTCTTAGCAGAAGCTGAGCAAGCAGGCTTATTAAACTTAAAAGGACATCGTGATGTAGGCGGTATGCGTGCCAGTATCTACAATGCTGTTAGCTTAGAGTCGGTGCAAGCTTTGTGTGATTTTATGGTTGAATTTGCTAAAAAGCAGGCTTAATAAAAGCGCATTACATCAACCTTAACCATATTATAAGCTAAAGGGTAGTTGGTATTGTACTGGGAATTAAACTTACTAAAGGAGGAGCTAAATGCAAATTAAGCTGTTTGCCAAAAAACAGAATGCTTGTTTTGCTTCGACCTTATTGAGTGTGGTATTGCTCAGTTTAGCTCCTAGTACCTATGCTGAGCCTATTACTGTGACCGCCATTGGCCATAATAGTGAGGCGCGTTATATTAATGCGCCTTATCTACCTTATGCCAATCCTATGGCGCCAAAAGGCGGTACGTTATCGCTATCGGCTTTGGGTACTTTTAACAGTGCCAACCCCTGGATGACCACAGGAGTGGCTATGATTGGCACTGACTATCTTTACGATACCTTGCTATCAGGCTCATTGAATGAGTCTTTTGTTATGTATCCGCAATTGGCCGAAAAAGTCACTTACGACCCTGATGACACCAGCTGGATTATTTACCATATTCATCCCAAAGCTAAGTTTTGGGATGGCAGTGCTGTTACTAGTAATGATGTGCAGGCTACCTATGATGCTTTTTTGAACAAAGGACTGATGCAAGTGCGCAGTTACTTGGCAGCTGTCGATAAAGTGGAGGTGTTAGATAAGCACCGAGTAAAGTTTAATTTTAAATCTTCAGAGAACAAAGAGGTTTTGTTGACGGTTGGACAGTTTCCAATCTTTAAAAAAGCCTCTGTTGAGAAGGATTTTGAAAAGTTATCACTTACCCCCTTAATGGGTAGTGGTCCTTATAAGCTGCTTAACGTTGAGCAAGGGCGCAGTGTGACTTACAAGCGTGACCCTAACTATTGGGGCAAGCAGCTTATGGTCAATAAAGGCCGCTTTAACTTTGACTACATTAAGTACGTATATTACGGCAGTGATGAAATTGCGCTAGAAGGATTTAAAGTAGGTCAGTATCATTTTCGACGAGAAAGCTCGGCTAGAAAGTGGACAACTGCTTATGACTTTGCAGCTGCCAGAGCAGGGCTGATAAAAAAAGAAGCCATTGTCACCAAGAATCCTGTGGTGATGCAGGCGCTGGTTATGAACCTTCGCAAAGATATCTTTTCTGATATACGGGTGCGACAAGCGGTGACCGATGCTTTTGATTTTGAGCTGATGAACAAGACTTTGTTCTATGATCAGTACGAGCGTTTAGAGAGCTACTTTCATGGCTCAGAGCTGGCGGCTACCGGAACACCAGATGCAGCAGAGTATGAGGTATTAAAACCTTTACTGCCAAAGCTTGAGTCCATTCAAAGACAAGCCACTATGGCCAAGTGGCAACTTGCTAAGTCTGATGGTAAAGGCTACCATCGACAAGCCTTACTAAATGCCAGACAAAAGTTGCTACAAGCTGGTTTTTATTACCAAGATATGAAGCTGTATCAAGCCAATGGCAAGCCGGCTAAGTTTGAGATTTTGATTACTGACGATAAAATGAGCCGGGTACTTCTGCCTTACGTGAGAAACTTAAAGAAGTTAGGCTTTATAGTCTCGATTCGCCAAGTCGATAACTCTCAGTATTTGGAGCGATTGAGACGATTTGACTATGACATGATAGTGTCCGGCTTTCCCCAAAGTACCTCACCTGGCTCTGAACAAAGCTATATGTGGGGCAGCGCTGCAGCTGATGAACAAGGTAATCAAAATTACAGTGGCATAAAAAATGAAGCCATTGATACAGTAATAGATAAGCTTATTAAGGCTGAAAATAGAGAAGAAATTGTGCTTTATACTAAGGTGTTAGATCGCTTATTGCGGGCTGGATATTATATGGTTCCGATGTATGGGACTACCAATACCCGAGTGGCTTATTGGGACAAATATCGTCACCATAAAACGTTGCCAGACAATGCTATAGGCATTGACTACTGGTGGGTAGATCAATCTGCCGAGTCGATTATTAATAAATATCTAAAACGATAATTTAAAGTATCAGCTAAGATATTTTTTAGATAAGAAAATGCCACTTAGTTATATTAAAGAATAAATACACTTTAAATAATAGGAAGTTTCATGAGCTTAATTATTACGCCTATAGCCGCCTTTACCGACAACTATATATGGGCGCTAGTAAACGATAAGAATAAACAGGCCATTGTCATTGATCCAGGCCAAGCAGCTCCTGTTGCTGAATATTTACAGCAATACCAACTTGAGTTGACTGCCATTTGGGTTACTCATCATCACGATGATCATATTGGTGGTATAGCAGAGCTACGTGAAATGTACCCTATGACCCATGTGGTGGCAGGCTCTGATCATGGTGTGAGCCCAGACCAGGTTGTCAAAGAAGGCAGCTCAGTCAGTGCTTGGGGTTATACCGCCCAAGTATGGTCAGTGCCTGGGCATACCGCCTCACATTTGGCTTATGTCTTAACCCATGAGGAGGTGAAGCAAGTATTCTGTGGTGATACCTTGTTTAGTGCGGGCTGTGGTCGGGTCTTTACCGGTACTATTGAACAATTGTACGAAAGCTTTAAGCGATTAAATAAATTGCCTAAAGATACCTTATTTTATCCAGCCCATGAATACACTGCTTCAAACTTAAGATTTGGTTTATCTATTGAGCCTGATAACCAAGTCATGCAACAAACCTTACAGCAAGTTGAAGCTCTTAATGAGCAGGGTAAACCATCATTACCTGTGACTTTAGAGCATGAAAGACAGGTCAACGTATTCTTGCGTAGCGAAGAGTTGACGGTAGTTGAGGGAGTACAAAGACAAATGCAGCTGGCTGATACCAAGCCATTCACTGTGTTTAGTGCATTAAGAGCCCTAAAAGATAACTTCTAACTCAATAAGCTAGCTTCTAACTCAACGGATTGGTATTTTTCATGATAAGCAGTAATAAATAAGGATAGGCTCATGGGTCGTTATATTTTCAAACGTTTATTGCTTATCATACCCACATTATTTCTCATTCTTTTGACCAACTTTATATTGGTTCAGGCAGCGCCAGGGGGCCCAGTTGAGCAGCAAATAGCACAAATTGAGCTGGCTAAAAATAAGGGAGAAACCACTGGGGCTGCAATGGGAGGGGGCAGCGTCCTGTCAGAAGGGGGCTATAGAGGCTCTCGAGGACTGTCTGCGGAGATGGTTGAGGCCATTAAAGCACAATATGGCTTCGATAAGCCGGCCCCTGAACGCTTTTGGATTATGCTAAAAAACTATGCTGTACTTGATTTTGGTACATCATTTTTTAAGGGCAAGCCCGTTACTGAGCTAATTGCAGAAAAGCTACCTGTTTCTATTTCTCTAGGTCTTTGGAGTACTTTGCTTATCTATCTTATAGCCATACCTTTGGGTATCTATAAGGCCATGCATCATGGCTCAGGCATTGATAAATTGACTGCGGTTATGTTGGCGATTGGTCATGCCATTCCCATATTTGTGTTTGGTGTTATTTTGTTAGTGCTGTTTGCAGGGGGTAGTTTTTGGCAGATTTTTCCACTGCAGGGACTGGTTTCAGAGAACTTCGATCAATTAACTCCTTTGGCCAAAATAAAAGATTATTTTTGGCATTTGGCATTACCGCTGACGGCAAGTACCATTGGCGGCTTTGCAGCACTAACTTATCTGACAAAATTTAGTTTTATTGAAGAGTTGTCGAAACAGTATGTGTTGACTGCACGGGCCAAAGGTTTAACCAACCGCCAAGTGCTGTATGGCCATGTCTTTCGAAATGCGATGCTCATTGTTATTGCGGGTATTCCTGCCGCTATTGTCAGTATATTTTTTACCGGAAATTTCTTAATCGAGATTATATTCAAGCTTGATGGCCTAGGCTTACTTGGCTTTGAGGCCATTGTCCAGCGCGATTACCCAGTGATATTTGGAACCTTATTTATCTTCACCTTGGTAGGCCTGTTATTACAGCTTATTAGTGACATAAGTTATCATCTCATTGACCCACGTATTGACTTCGAGGGGCGCTAAGATGAGTAAAGATAAGCCTTTGCTTAATCCAATATGGCAAGCAAGATTTAACCGCTTTAAACAAAATAGATTAGGAGTAATCGCGCTACTGTTATTTTCTATCCTCTCTTTAGTGTGTCTGGGAGCTGATTTCGTCGCCAACGATAAGCCTCTATTGGTTAAATATGAGGACAACTTATATTTTCCAGTGGTTAAAGCTTATCCAGAAACAACGTTTGGCGGGGTATTTGAGACAGAAGCGGATTATAAAGACCCAGCAGTAAAACAGCTGATTGAGCAAAAAGGCTTTATGATAATGCCGCTTATTGAGTTCGCAGATCAGACTGCCAGTGTTGAGTTGGAGCAGCCTTATCCTGCACCGCCTAATGCTAATAACTGGTTAGGCACTGATGATACCGGTAGGGATGTGCTGGCTCGTATTCTCTATGGAATGCGGATCTCTTTAATATTTGGCTTGGCGTTAACCCTGGCTGGATCATTGATAGGGATTATCGTTGGTGCAGTGCAAGGCTATTATGGCGGATGGCCGGATTTGATAGGCCAACGCTTTATGGAGGTGTGGGCAGGATTACCTCAGCTGTTTATGATCATAATTTTGGTCAGCTTATTTAATCCTAGTGTTTGGGTGTTATTTGCTTTAATGCTGTTGTTTGGTTGGATGAGCTTGGTAGGCTTGGTTCGTGCAGAGTTTTTAAGAGCTCGCAATTTTGATTATGTGAGAGCGGCCCGCAATTTAGGAGCCTCTGACAGCCAAATTATACTGCGTCATATTCTTCCAAACGCTTTGGCTTCAAGTTTGTCTCAGCTGCCTTTTATATTAACTGCCAATATTGTGGCTTTAACTTCACTGGATTTCTTGGGCTATGGATTACCACCAGGTTCTCCCTCACTAGGGGAATTGATGAACCAAGGTAAAGACAATCTCGATGCTCCTTGGTTGGCCTTATCTGCCTTTTTTAGCTTAACCATAGTATTGTCATTATTGATATTCGTTGGCGAAGCGCTAAGAGATGCCTTTGATCCAAGGCGTTAGTTTTTAGTCATAGGCTTTGTACAGAACTATGTCTCGTCCTAAAATGATAAAAAAAGGTTCTTATTAATAAGAACCTTTTTTTAATAGATAAAACTAAGGCTTGATAGACAGCTTACTGACAACGGAAGCTGATATTATACTCATAGTCGTCGTCACGGGATAAGTTAGGTTTACCTGTCCCTAGCACTGCGCCAGCAATTTCGCTTGCTTGGTCAATCATGCGCCCTGTTTTTTGGTCAAACATACCGTTATATTTTAGCTCATCTTTGACAATGATTGCCTGATGCATGCCACAAGTTTTTTTGGCGCTGGCCAAAGCGTTCTCTTGAGCTTGAACTTTGGTTTTGCCAATACCTGTGGTTTCAAAGGTAGAGTCTGCACGCTGAATGACAGGGGCAGTGGGTGTGGATTGACAAGCGCTTAAGCCAATTACAGCTGAAGTAAGGAAGCCTAAAGTGGTAAGTTTTGTCATTTTTTGCCAAGCTAGTGTGGTCATAAGATGCCTCAATATATTTAAAAGGAAATATCAGTAAAGAATTATCAGTAAAAAAGATGAATGCAGTGTCCTACGTAAGAGCTATCAAAATAAAGACTATCAAAATAAAGACTATCAAAAAATAAGCGACATAATCGTCATGGTAGTATAAGAGAGTATACTTTCGCAATTATTGAGCGTTCATTGTTTAGTGTAGAGCTTATTGCTTCTATATTACAACTGCAAGATACCGAGTAAAGAGCAGCTGAACTTAGTATATTGATAGTTTAATACATTAACACAGCCTTACCCACTTACAAGGCAGTTTTTGCTATCATGTGCTCACTTAAGATTTATGACACTCGCCATTATTTTGGCAATAACTAATAAACATTATATAAAAGATAAAGATTTTGACTATGAAAACCAAAACTGAAGAGTTTTTGATTGAAGGACCTGCAGGTAAACTTGAGGTAGAAGCGCTATGGCAGAATGAGGACCCTAAAGACCCTAATACCAAAAAAGTGGCTTTATTATGTCATCCGAATCCCTTATATGATGGTACTATGAAAAATAAAGTAGTGACCACTATGTTTAACTTTGCTCGTGATCAGGGCATGCATGTGGTGCGTTTTAACTTTCGAGGGGCGGGTAAATCTACCGGTGAACACGACTATGCGGTAGGTGAAATTGAAGATGCTATGGCAGTGTTGCAATGGATTAGCGATAAAACCTCTGCAAATCAGCTTTGGCTAGGAGGGTTCTCCTTTGGAGGCTATATCACTGCGAGGGTTGCTGAGCAGTTATTAGTAACGCCTCATATTTGGGGATTGACTGAGATGGAGCTAGTAAAAGTGGTATTAATGGCCCCTTCTGTTGAAAATAATGATGCCTCTAATGTTATGTTGCCAACCCAAAAAACCATTCAAATTTATGGTGATGCTGATACAGTGATTAAGCCTGAGTTAATGAAAAAATTTGCTGAGGACAAACAAATCACCAGTTATGTACTTGAAGGTGCAGGCCACTTCTTTCATGGTCGCCTAACTGATGTCAAATCCTTATTAGAGCAACACGCAGTATAGTATAAGTCATACACTTGCCAGCAAGATGACAGAGTATGAGTATGGCTAAAATAAGTTTTTTAATTCCTGATGAGATAAGAGTGATAGTTAAAATATGAATATGACCCCATTACAAAGGTACCAAGCTGCGATAGCTACTGATGAGTTTAATTATGATCCCATTCAGGAAAAGGCGATGACCTATCTTGATGGTGTCTATCATCAGCTGATTGAGAACTCTAAAGAGAAAAAAGGTCTTTTTGGCCTGTTTAAATCGCAACCTGTTCCGCCAAAGGGGCTGTACATGTGGGGCGGCGTAGGTCGAGGCAAGACCTGGATGATGGATATGTTCTTTGAGTCTGTGCCACTGCAGCGCAAAATGCGGATGCATTTCCATCATTTCATGCAGCGGGTTCACAAAGAGCTTAATAAACTACAAGGCAGTAGTGATCCTTTAGAGAAAGTAGCCGATATCATTCACGATGAGGCCATATTGATTTGCTTCGATGAGTTCTTTGTATCGAACGTCTCTGATGCTATGATTTTGGGTGATTTATTTACTATGCTGTTTAAGCGTGGCATCACCTTGGTTGCCACCTCAAATATTGAGCCATCGGGTTTATATAAAGATGGACTGCATCGAGATCGCTTCATGCCAGCGGTCACCGAGCTAGAGAAGCACACTACTGTGATGAATATTGACTCAGGCATTGATTACCGTTTACGCTTATTACAGCAAGCGGAGCTGTATAAATACCCATTAACTAAAGAAAATAGTCACTGGTTGGCTAACCGCTTTGTGTCATTGGCCAATAATCAAAAGATATCAAAAGAGCCGATTATCATTAATGGCCGTGAAATTAAGATTAATGCTCGCACCAAGACAGTCCTGTATTGTGATTTCAGACAGCTGTGTATGGAGCCAAGATCTGCCAATGATTTTATTGAGATCTCTAATAACTTTAGTACAGTATTAGTGGATAACGTTCCTGAACTCACTGATGTGCTGCGCGATCCTACCCGTCGTTTCATTTACTTAGTAGATGAGTTTTATGACCGCCGTGTGAAGCTATTAATTAGAGCAGAGCAATCTATTTTGGAGTTGTATCAAGGTGAGAAGCTAGCGTTTGAAATTGAGCGCACCCGCTCCCGTTTGCTTGAAATGCAGTCTGAGGATTACTTAAAGCTTGAGCATCGTTTGGATGTAGATAGTTCACAAGCCACATTGGATGATGAGCAATTGGTAGGCTAGTTAGCCTTATAAACTATAAGGCGTTATACATAGAGCGAAAGGTTTATAAATAGGGCTTATAAATTGAGGGATATTTACTCTCTGTTTATAAGCCCTTTTTTTGGCTTTTAAAATTCGTAGGTTTTAAGTGCAGAAGATAGCTGAGCTAGCCATTAATTAATGCACAATGGTGTTAAAAGCCACACTCACTGACTTGCGTGGTGGGATATATTTGATGTCCCAGCGTAGAGATTTGTATTCAGAGTAAGGCACTTCTACCAACTTCCCATCAACCATACGCATTAAGGGTAAGTCATGATAGTTGTAATAATCCAGAGAAGCTTGAGCACTAGGAGGGTAGGCTTCACCGGTAAACTCCGTATTGGTTGGGATAGGCAGGGTTAACGTAGCATTCTGAATAGAGGTATTTAAGGTATTACTATAGGTGGCTTTGTATTGGATTAAGGTACCAATTTTGGCCGTATTTACTGGGATATATATCCGTTCGCCCTGACTGTTAGTTACAACTTTGCTGGCACTGAGGCTCATTTTTAGAGCGTCATTAGCTTGGGCGGTAGTTGCTGTCATCGCCAGTAAAATGCTAGATAAGACAGCAGCAAGATAGACATTACTGTACTTCAAAAAAGACTTGGATAATATAGGCTGCCAAAAACGATGCGGCTTACTATAAAACGTGGGTCCTGAAATAACTGCGGTCAAGATGAACTCCTTTATGATACCTGCTAGCTTAGAAAGCTAGACAGTCTCTTATGCTTTAGTTGTTATAGTTATATCAACTTCAACCGTTCATAACTATAAATAACTTTAATTTAAAAATAACTTTAATTTAAATATCTAGGCGATAATCTCAGGTTTATTTTCTGAGCGTCGATAAGGGAATAGTGTTAAAAAATAAAAGTGCTAAAGCTAGGTGAAATAGCCACCCAATTGCTTACTCAAGTAATAAGCTAGAATAGAAAAGAGTTAATGCCTTATCTATAATTTTATTACAATTGTTCAGTTAAAGCGAGATGTATTCAACGTCATAGCACACTTATTAAACAGAGTTATAAACTTGTTTTAATCTAACTAACAGTTATCCTCTAAATCTATAATCATTATTTATTAAATAAATACAATTACAAAATCCATTTAATTTTAGGGATAGGTAAGCTTCCGAAATATGTTTATACTAATGGGTGATACAAGTGTTTACTAGAACTTATAAGGAAATTAATTAGGGATTAGTTATGAAATACTATAATGATGCTGATCATACTGAAACTCAAGAGTGGCTTGATGCCTTTGAGTCGGTGATTAAGCATAGTGATAAAGACCGAGCTCAATTTTTGCTTAAAGCTTTATACAACATGGCGGTACAAGAAGGCTTGCCCTTTAACCGTCTAGACACTGCCTACTTAAATACGATTCCGGTAGAAGATGAACCAATCTACCCAGGGGATTTGGGTATTGAGCGTAAAATTCGTGCTTTGGTACGTTATAACGCTTTAGCTATGGTGATGCGTGCTAACCAAAATGAAGATGATTTGGGGGGGCATTTAGCAACGTTTGCGTCGAGTGCTACCCTATACGAAACTGGGTTTAACCATTTCTTCCGAGCAGCTAGCGATCACTTCGGTGGCGACATGATTTATTATCAAGGTCACTCAGCACCAGGTATCTACGCGAGATCTTTTTTAGAGGGACGCTTAACCAAAGAGCAACTACAGAACTTCCGCCGTGAAGTAGGTGGTAAAGGCCTATCAAGCTATCCGCATCCTTACTTAATGCCAGACTACTGGCAGTTCCCGACTGTTTCTATGGGTCTGGGACCGATTATGTCAATTTATCATGCTCATGTGCATAAGTATTTAATTAACCGTGGCTTACTAGAAGACGAAGATCGTAAGATTTGGGCCTTCTTAGGCGATGGTGAGACAGATGAGCCAGAAAGTTTAGGGGCTATTTCACTGGCGGGACGTGAAAAGTTAGATAACCTGATTTGGGTAATTAACTGTAATTTACAGCGTCTAGATGGTCCAGTAAGGGGTAATGGTAAGATTATCCAAGAGCTGGAGTCTGTATTCCGTGGTGCAGGCTGGCGAGTGATTAAGGTAATCTGGGGAGGTAAGTGGGACGCCTTACTAGATAAAGATCATTCTGGCGCCCTAAAAAAACGCATGGAAGAGACAGTTGATGGCGAGTACCAACTTTATGAAGCCCGTGATGGTGCTTTCACTCGTAAAGAGTTCTTTGGTAAATATCCTGAGCTTGCGGAGATGGCAGAGCAGCTTAGCGATGAAGATATTCGTCACTTAAACCGCGGAGGACATGATCCTATCAAAGTTTATGCCGCCTTTAGTGAAGCGATGAAGACCAAAGGCCAGCCTACGGTAGTATTGGTTAAAACGGTAAAAGGTTACGGTCTTTCTACCCAGGCCCAAGCAGTTAACAAAGCTCACCAAATTAAGAAACTAAGTAAAGAAGGCTTGGTTTATTTCCGTGATCGCTTTGACTTGCCATTCACCGACGAAGAGTTAGATGAGCTCCCGTTCTATCGTCCGGACGAGAACTCTCCAGAAATGAAGTACTTGCGAGGTCGTCGTGAATCATTAGGAGGTCACTTACCTAACCGCCGTAGTGGACATATTCCGCTAAATATTCCTGATTTATCGATCTTTGATCGGGTGTTAAAAGGCAGTAATGGTAAAGAGCAGTCGACAACTATGGTCTTTGTTCGCTTATTATCAGCCATGCTAAAAGACAAAGACATCCAAGAACGCGTGGTGCCTATCGTGCCTGATGAAGCCCGTACTTTCGGCCTAGAAGGTATGTTCCGTCAGTTGGGCATTTATTCTTCAGCAGGGCAAAAATACATCCCTGAAGATAATGAAGCTTTAATGGGTTATAAAGAAGCCAAAGATGGGCATATGTTGGAAGAGGGTATTAACGAAGCGGGTGCTATGAGTGCTTGGATTGCGCTAGCGACCAGTTACTCAGTCAACGCGTTACCTATGATTCCACTGTATATTTATTATTCAATGTTCGGCTTCCAGCGTGTCGGCGACTTAGCTTGGGCCGCAGGGGATTGTCAGGCGCAAGGTTTCTTATTGGGCGGTACTGCAGGACGCACCACGCTTAATGGTGAAGGCTTGCAGCACCAAGATGGCCACTCGCACATCTTATTTGGCACCGTACCAAACTGTGTCAGTTATGATCCCTGCTACGGCTATGAGTTAGCAGTTATCATACATGACGGCCTACGTCGTATGTATGGTGAAGGTGAGCGTGTTTATTACTACATTACCTTAATGAATGAGAACTATGAGCAGCCTGCCATGCCAGAGGGCGTGGAAGAAGGCATTAAACGCGGTATGTACTTGTTAGAAGATAATAGTCATCTGCATGCCACCGCTCATGTTCAGCTATTAGGCTCAGGTACTATCTTACGTGAAGTTCAAAAAGCTGCGAAGATCCTATTTGAAGAGTTTAATGTAAGCGCTAACGTCTGGAGTGTCACCAGTTTTAATGAGCTAACTCGTGAAGGTATGGCTTGTGATGATTACAACCGCTTGCACCCCATGGAAGAAGAGAAGGTGCCCTGGGTTACTGAGCAGCTTGCCAAACACGATGGTGTGGTGATAGCTGCAACAGATTACATGCGCAATTACTCGGAGCAAATCCGTGCTTGGTTGCCAGACAACCGCCCTTACTCAACGTTGGGTACCGATGGTTATGGCCGCTCTGATAGCCGTGCCCAGCTGCGTAACTTCTTCCATGTCAATGCTGAACATATTGTTGTTGCTACATTAAAACGTTTGGCGGATGAAGGTGAAGTGGAGATGCGCTTAGTGAAAGATGCCATCACCAGCTTAGGTATTGATGTGGATCAACCCCCTGCGTGGCAGCCACAGCCTCAGTACGATCATTTCCCAGATGCTCCAGCACCGGATAATGTCAATCCAAATCCAGTACCAGAGTTAGTCGATGAAGAGGATGAAGAAATTAGTAGCGAAGGACGGGCAGAGGATCAAGCCGATGCCAAGCTATTAAATGATGAAGATATTGAGGAATAATTTTTTATTGCTCCTGCAACCATCAACTTTAATACGAACGTCGCTAATTACAAGAATTCTGGAGAACAGATATGGAAATTAAAGCCCCTGATTTGGGAGTAGAAAGCGCCGAAGTTAGTGAGATTATGGTCTCTGTCGGTGATAAAATTACTGAGAATGACAATATTGTGTTGCTAGAGTCGGATAAAGCTGCGGTGGAAGTTCCAAGCTCGGGTAGCGGTACAGTCAGCAAGATTATGGTATCGGTTGGCGATACGGTAACTGAAGGTACGGTGCTTATTGAGCTTGAAGCAGACTCTGCATCAGATGATAAGCAAGAAGCACAGTCATCGACCAATGAGAGTGCTGAAAATAATGAGGCACAACCTGCTGATGATGCAAGCCAAGATGATGCTAGCCAAGAAGCTGAGCAACAACCAGCCACTGAAGCCTCTAAAAAAGAGCAGGCTAGTGAGGAGTCTGCAGCTGAATCCAAGACTTATCCTTTGCCTGATTTGGGGGTGGAGGAGGCTGAAATTGCCGAAATTATGGTAAGTGTTGGTGATACAGTTGAAGCGGATCAGTCTTTATTGCTAGTCGAATCTGACAAAGCCTCTGTTGAAGTGCCTTCGCCTGTAGCAGGTATAGTTGAAGAAATACTAATTGCAGCAGGGGATAGCGTAGCAAACGGTCAAGACTTCATTGTCATTAAATCTTCTGGTGCTAAAAAGAGCCAAGCTGCTCCCAAAAAGGATAAAGAGCAGTCAACAGATCAACAGTCTGTCGCCAAGCAGGCTAGCAGTAATGATAACTCTTCTGTCACTACATCACAGCCTAAGTCGGCTCAAGCTAATAAACCGGCTCAAGCTAATAAGCTTAGTGAGCAGCAAGTCAATGCTAAGTTGACCGATGTCTATGCAGGTCCAGCAGTGCGTAAATTGGCACGGCAGTTGGGAGTAGATATCACTGAGGTAGAAGGCACAGCGCTTAATAATCGGATATTAAAAGAAGATATCTTTGATTATGTCAAAGCTCATATGCAGTCTAATGGTGCTAATACTTCGGATGCGCAGGCAAATGCTATTGCCTCAGGTCTTCCGAATCTACCAGATATGAGTAAGGCCGATATTTGGGGTGAGATTGAGACACAAGAGCTAAGTCGCCTACAAAAAGTGTCTATCCCGCAGCTAAATTACAACACTTATCTGCCACAAGTGACTCAGTTTGATTTATCAGACATTACAGAAACTGAGAAATTACGCGGTGAGCTAAAAGGGGAGTTTAAAGCACAAGGTATTGGCCTTACAATCTTAGCTTTCATTGTTAAAGCAACGGCGTATGCCTTAATGCAGCATCCTAAATTCAACAGTCACCTGAGTGATGACAATACACAGATTCATATTCGTAAAACTGTGAACATGGGTATTGCTGTTGCCACAGACGATGGACTGATTGTACCGGTAATTAAAGATGCCCAAACCAAGGGTATCAAGCAGATTGCCATTGAAATTGGGGAGCTGGCAGCCAAAGCTCGCGATAAGAAATTAACTGCTAAAGAGCTGCAAGGCGCAAGCTTTACCATTTCAAGTCAAGGTAACTTGGGAGGTACTTACTTTACGCCTCTGGTCAACTGGCCTCAAGTTGGTATTTTAGGAATATCTGAGGCAACCATGCAGCCACGCTGGAATGCAGACAAACAAACGTTTGAACCACGTCTGATGTTGCCACTGTCTTTATCTTATGATCATAGAGTGATCAATGGCGCAGATGCGGCTGTCTTTACCCGCTATGTTGCTAAGCTGCTTGCAGATCCTAGACGTATCTTGCTGTAATAATAACGTTCTCTCAATAAGCCAAGGCCTTTGATTGGTTTCAATCAAAGGCCTTTTTGATTTTCAAATAAAGTAATTATATTGCTATTACGTCACTGTCCTCTATAATATTTGCAACCCGCAGGACAGCTGATTCTTTAAGCACCATTAACTTAATCCAGTGAGAATACCTGTTTTAACCCTTCTTTAAAACAACCAACCTAAGCCGCATATGATAAAAAATCAATTATATCAGCAACTCCGCAATCGAGTTTACGACATTATTGAAAATGAATCTTACCAAACTAGCTTTAGTAAAATGTTTGATAAATTTTTGATAGTATTGATTTTATTAAACGTGTCAGCCGTTATTGCTGAGTCAGTAGATGCGTGGTACTTTCCGAATCAGCAGTATTTCAAAGTCTTTGAATACTTCTCTATTGTCGTTTTTACTATCGAGTATTTGCTTAGAGTATGGGTTATTGTCGAAAAGGACAAAGAGCAGCACCCAGAGATACCTCACTGGAAGAGACGATTAATATGGATAAAAAGTCCAGGGGCTATTATCGACCTAATCTCTATTGCGCCGGCTTTTTTAAATTATTTTGTCACCGTCGATTTGCGTTTCCTGCGTGTTTTAAGACTATTTAGACTGTTAAAGTTAACCCGTTATTTTGCTGCAATGCGCATTTTGTTGGTGGTACTTAATAAAGAGAAGGAGTCATTTAAAGCGGTAGTCTTTATCTTGATTATTATGATTGTGACTGCCTCTAGTGGCATTTATGTAGTAGAAAACCAAGCCCAGCCTGAAGTCTTTGAATCAATCCCTAAATCTATGTGGTGGGCGGTAGTGACTTTAACCACCGTGGGTTATGGGGATGTTATTCCAGTAACCAATATTGGCAAGTTCTTAGGGGCAGTCATCACCATACTAGGGGTGGGTTTGGCAGCGTTACCAGCAGGTATTTTGGCCTCAGGTTTGGCATCAGAGCTTGAGCAGCGCCGTGAAATATTAGAACAAAGATTCCGGGAGTTGTTACTTGATGATGATGACATGAACTTAATAAGGGATAGATACAAGATTGATAAGATTAGACGCGAGCTAGGGCTTAATAAAGATCAAGCTGAAGAGGTTATCATGCAGTTACTACGCGAAAAAGAATATCAACAAAAGCTGGCTGAGTTCGATAAGAAAAACTATTGCCCGCATTGTGGTGAGCATCTATAGTCGATGTCATAGTATTAATCAAAAAAAGAGCTGAATATGTTCAGCTCTTTTTTTACCATAAATCTTTGTTTAAACGAATTTTGGTTTTAACAAAATATTAACTTTAACATAGAAAACTAGCCATAGATTCGGCTCAGATCACGTTGGATTTGTTCTATCATTTTGCCCATTTCATGGCTAGATAAAGCCAAATCTTTTTGGGTATAACGCCACTCTCCTAATTCACGGCTTAAAATAGCAACACAGATAGCTGCACTGTCATGGGCTATTAAAGTTAAGTCGGTTGAGTATATCTCGTTACCTTCATCGTCACTTAGGTATATATTGCCTCGTTCAATTTGACGAAGGGGGTAGCCGTTATAAGAGGATATGACTAAGGCAATATGGGACACTGTCTCAGGTAAGCGTGCCAGTCTTAACTCGATGGTTTCAACATCTACGTTTCTATCAATTTCAGCAGCAGAGCCTCGGTCTTTGCCATCTAAGCTATCGCCTTGGTGGCGAATGGCTTCTGAGCTGTCACGCAGTTGTTTGAACCATACCTTATCGATAACCTGCAATTGCTTATCAAAAAGCACACAAGATAAATCAATATCTAAGGTGGTTTTGTTCTTTTTTAAGCGGTTAATAAACCCCTTTTTTATCACTTCGGTGTATTTAAAATTTAGGCCATATAATAGGGTGCTTCCTTGGATAGGCAACTCACTCAACAGATGTGTGACCGGCAAGGGGGTAGAGGCTTGGGGGGTTGAGCCTGAGTCTACAGTTTGGGTAGGGCTTTGAGTTGTAGAGGCCAAAAGAAACTCCTAAGTGAGAATAATCGTATTAATAAAAATTATGCTTAATAAATAATGTCTTTCAATGAAGCTAATTATAGCACTTTACTTTAGCTGACAATAACTTACGGCGGCAGCCCACTACATCCCTGTCTCATCTTGCTTAACTGCTCTTTCTAAGATTTCAGGCTCAATGGAGATCAGCTTTTTGCCAAAGCCGCGTAGCCACCATACCAATTGTGAGGTTAAGTTCACTGTAGCAGTAATGGTTTGAGTATTCTGCTCTGCATCATCTGTGACAATTTGATCTTCACTAAGTCGGCTCTCTGTTAGACTAGTGCCCGCTTTACCATTAAATACCAATGTTATCTTGGTATTCTTACCATGATTGGGCAAATCTTTGAACAGGTAATGGGCAAAACCCATGCCACCAGAATCTAAATAAGAGGTCAAATCGAAGTTGTCAGGAATAACAGCTTTGGTCTCTTCCTCAACGGTCACTTCTGTAAAGCGATGTAGGGCAAAAGTGCGAATGGTTTGCTGCTCATCATCGACCTTGGTTGCCAGTAGGTAGATGACCACACCGCGCTGGACAATGGCAATAGGGTTAAGAACGTATTCACCAGGGTTATCCTTATTGCGGCGGGTATAGCATGCAGTAATCTGGCGCTCATAAAATATGGCTTGATAAATAGAGTCTTTACATTCTCGGCAAATTTCAGGGGCAATCAGAGGCTGTGTTGCAGGCTCGATGCGCACCCGGTCTAACCAGTTGTGAGTGATTTTGCTGTCTTTTAATTGTCGTCTTGCCAAATCAAACCAAGGAAACAACTCGTCTAAAATAGTAGGGGGAAGCAGTTGAGCCAAGTTAGCCTCGACCATATTGAAGGCGACTGCTTGCGATAAGTTCATGTGGGGTAAGCTTTGAACCGGCGCGTCTTCTTTCCAGCGCCAACCTTGGGGGTTGGCATTGTTTTTTTCGATAGGAAAGCGCTTTGATAAGGCGTTTAAGTCACGCTGTACCGTGCGCAGACTCACATCAAAATTAGCCAAACTTAATTGTTCATGCAGATGATGGGTGCCCCGCCAGCTGCCACGCTCCAACAAATTAAGCAGCTCCCACTGACGGGCTGTGGTTGCCGTACTAGTATTGGCGCTGCGCCGGCTTTGAGAGGTATCCTTACTTTTGGTCATATCAGTCATCGTATTGTTTTGATTATTAAATAACTAGCTTATGATTATCAAGTAACAGTCTTTTAATTAATAAATAATTTTTTTGATTATTAAATAACTGTTTTTTGATTATTAAATAATTGTGAGTATAGCAGAGCTAAAAAATAGCATAATTTCATGACGGATACGATAGCCTGGTAAGTTTTAGCTCAATTATTCATTATGTCGGCTGTTTTTTGTCTCTTTTACAGCAGATTGCTCAGTCTGCTCTAGGTCATCTGGCTCCTCCGGGGGATTTAATTGTTCTTCCCATTTTTTTAGATTTTTTATGATTTTGCCAAATAAGCTGGCTTTGCGATAGCGGCCTTTTTTATTGATAGTATCAACGGGCATGTCCGCCAAGATAGTGAGCGCTTCACTTAAGCTTTTGACCCCATAGATATGGAATTTCTTTGCTTTAACGGCTTCTATAATATCATCACGAAGCATAAGTTGAGAGATATTGGCGTAAGGTAGGATGACGCCTTGCTCCCCAGTTAGCCCTTGGTGTGAGCAGGCATCAAAAAAACCAGCTACTTTGGCATTAATTCCACCCACGGCTTGGACTCGGCCCAATTGGTTCATAGAGCCAGTAATACCTAGGGCTTGAGAGATAGGGACCTCTGCTAAAGCGGATAATAGAGCACAGGCTTCTGCTAAAGTGGCACTGTCGCCATCAATATGAGCATAACTTTGTTCAAAGGCCAAGGACGCGGTGAAGTTTAAGGGGTGGTAGGGGCTAAACAAGGCGCGTAAATAGCTGTTCATAATCAGCATGCCTTTGGCGTGTAGGCTTCCTCCAAGCTCCACATCTCTTTCAATATCTAAGATATCACCTGAGCCTACGCTATGCTGCACCACAGCGGTTAATAAAGCGGGCATACCAAATTCACTGTCTGCATAATCAATGATGGTTAACGCATTAATTTGACCGATGGCACTGCCTGTGGTACTAATCAGCTGTTGACCATCGGTAATCTCTTGCAGGTACAACTCTTTTAGATAGCTTGAGCGAAAGCTTATATCGTTGATGGCTTGCTTTACCTGAAGGTAGGTGACCAGCTCAGCCTGATCTTTCGTTGCCAAGCGGTCTGCCTCTAACATGACTTGAATTAGACTATCGCTATGCAAACTTAGTTTGTTTTGATCTTCAGACAATAAGCTCAAAAACTCTAGTACTGCCGCTTGGGCCGAGCTATCGAAATGTTTAATCTTATATTTGGCAATAATGTCAGCCATTTTGGCGACCATTTCTAGCTCATTATCAATTGAGCGAACCACCTCCTCATGGAAGTCGGCTCGAATTTTAAATAAGGATAAAAACTCCCCGTCTTGCTCTGCATATTGATCGTATAAATCAGACTCACCGAGCAAAATAATCTTGTTCTCTAATGGGATAGGCTCAGGGGTGAGTAGGTTGTCCCCTAGAGTAGTATTGTGACTGACTTCGATAGGGCTTAGCTCGGCAGTTCTCAGTGCCAACTTCAACCCATGCCAAGCTTCAGGGTACTCGCTGATGTGTGAGGCTTCTATGATCAAAAAGCCACCATTGGCTCTGTGTAATGCCCCTGGCTGAATCATCATATGATTGCTGATGGTACAGCCTGTTTGCAAGGTTTGATTGATTTTACCTAGTAGGTTACTGTGGCAGGGATTAGGTTCAAAGACAATAGGAGCACCGTCTGGCGTTTGGGTCTGGTTTTGTTTTAAGGCATACTCTGAGTGTGATTTAGGGCCTACTGAGCTAATGATGTTAATGTTATATCTGTCCGGTATTTGCTGATTGTGTGCAGGAACAAAGCGTGGGTCTTTGGCTTGTAGGATAAGCTGAGCATTGATAATTAGGTCTTGTTGTAACAGCTGTAAATAGCCTACCAACTTAGCATTGCTACTATAAGCATCCACTAATTTCACAAAATAAGGTGCAATAACTTCTGCAGCAGTATTGTTAGCTTTTTGAGCTAAATAATTTTGAGCTAAATCACTTTTTTTATTATCTTTACGGGTTTGATCAGCGCCGTTGTTATCTAAAAGCATCAAAGCTGCGGTTAAATGATGCCAAATTTCGACCAACTCCGCCGACAGTTTAGGTGCAGTGCCGGGCTCTAAGGCAATAGCTAACGGAGAGTTGGGACAGTTAAAGTTATAACCGTAAATCCAATCTTTTAAAAGTGTTTGTTTATGACCTTTATTACACAGGTATTGAGTAATAAAGGTTCTTTTGCCCAGACCATTGGCACCCACTGCAAAGACGTTATAGCCTCCAGCGGTGATATCAAAGGCGGTATTTAAGGCGGAGATAGAGCGCTGTTGACCGAAGCCACAATTTAAGCGGGCCGCTAATTTGGTAGAGGCGGGCAGGACGCTAGGGTCACTGTGTTTTTTTAATTTGACCGAATCTACTTTGCAGTTGTGCTTAATTTGGGTTACTGTTTTAGTGGCTAAGGCAGTTCGCTGTTGTTTGGTTAAGTGAGTCATTGTCTGGTTCGAGGTGTTGAGTTTTTTTGTATTTGCATTAACATACGGCTCCTTAAAACTAGAGTTTAAGTCTGAACTGGTCGAATGTGAGCCAGTTTGGGTCTTATGGGGGCTCTTAGGAGCTTTGTTTTTAGGATTCGTAGCATTGCTAGAAAAAGACATAGTCGGCTCAGATCAAATAGAAAATTAACATTAAAAATAATATTGAGTATATCGCATGATAGACATGGGATAACATCTAAAAAAATTACGAACGTGTTATAATGCCACGCTAAACCCTTTGGCTTGAGATAAACCCATAAATTGGCTGTATTATAGTACAGTATGGTAGCGATAAAATGATGAACACCACTGAGTTTCAAGTGATATCTAATCAATATCAAGAGCTTGATAAACTTTTGCTTGATTCAATTGAACAGTTAAAGCTAGAAATTAGTGCCGAACAGCGCGGGAAGTTGATGCTGTATTTAGACAAGCTATTGTTCTGGAACAAAGCTTATAATCTAACTGCAATTAAACAGCCAAGAGAAGCTTTGATCAAGCATATTATTGACTGCTTAGCCATAATACCGCATCTAAAATCTGGTAAGCTTTTAGATATTGGAACGGGAGCAGGTTTACCTGGAGTGGTTATTGCTATTTGTGAGCCAGACCGTGAAGTGACGGTGCTTGATAGCAACCAAAAAAAGATTCGTTTTATTCGTCAATCGGTGTCTGAGCTTAAATTAACTAACGTTACGCCTGTGGCTAGCCGAATTGAAAATTTTTTACCGCAAGAGCATGAAAAATTTGCCGTCATCACCTCTAGAGCTTTCGCCAGTTTAACTGACTTTGTAGAAGCTGCTGAACCAAGATTGGCGCAAGGGGGCTGGCTACAAGCCATGAAGGGATTAATTCCTGAGCCAGAAGATATGAATGCTTTGATTGATGAGTGGCAGATAGAGCATATTGCTTTGGACGTACCTCATTTGCATGAAACTCGGCATTTAACTGAATTGGTTAAAAAAAGCGTCTAGAAAACCAATAGTCTGATTTTAGATGACAGACAGTAAGAGGCTAAGTTAACCAATTATCCAATTAATATTATAATAACTATTTAAATCAACCTGCTTTATTGAGGTAGAAGAGTAACCCTATGGAAATTCTGGCAATAGCAAATCAGAAAGGCGGTGTGGGTAAAACCACAACAGCAGTGAACTTGGCCGCAAGCCTTGCAGGTCGACGCAAAAAAGTATTGCTTATTGACTTAGATCCACAAGGTAACGCCACATCAGGCACTGGGCTTGAAAAATTGGCATTAGAATTGACTATAGCTGATGTTTTATTAGATGGTATAGATTTAAAGGATGCTATCTACCGCAGTCCTGCAGGATTTGATGTGGTGGGTGCCAATCGTGATCTGTCTGGTATTGATATCACTTTAATGGGCAAAAGTGACAGTCATCTGCTATTAAGTAACGCCATGCAAAATATTGGCGATTATGACTATGTGATCATTGACTGCGCGCCAAGTCTTAATTTGCTGACCATTAATGCTATGGTAGCGACGCAAGGCGTTATTATTCCTATGCAATGTGAGTATTATGCCCTTGAAGGCTTGGCAGATTTGTCCCAAACTATTGACAGATTAAAAGAGCTTAACCCTGAGCTACACATACGCGGCGTGTTAAGAACTCTATTTGACTCTCGTAATACTTTAGCTAATGATGTCTCAGCAGAGCTTGAATCACACTTCGGTGATTTGATGTTCAAAACCGTTATTCCAAGAAACGTGCGTTTGGCTGAAGCACCTGCGCATGGTATGCCGGTACTGGATTATGAGAAAAGCTCAAAAGGGGCTCAAGCCTATCGTAAACTGGCCACAGAAATCATCAAACAAAGTCGCCAGCTGTCTCAACAAACAGACTAGCTTTAGTCTGTTTATTCGCTAACTAAGCGGTTAATGACAAGCAAGCAGCGTAAATCCAACTTAATAATTAGTTATTAGTGGCATTAAATGGTGTTTGCGCTTGCAAGCGACACACAATTCATTAAAATGAGGCTCCCTCAAAGGGCGTAATCATTTTTTGTAATTTTTATTTTTTATAGCTTTTAGAGTTTAAGAGGTTAAAGTAGGGGCTTGATTCAGCAACTATAAAACCACTTAATAGTTCAGGTAAGCAGGTGTAGAGGATAACCAACATGGCAAAAAAGCGTGGATTAGCTGCAAACCGAGGGTTAGATGCTCTACTCGGGTCTATCAAAAAAGAAAAAGCAATCACAGCTGCCGCTTTACGTGATGACTTACAAGTTGATCGCGAGGCTAAAGACTCGCCTGTTCAAACTGAGCCGATACAAAAACAAACTGCGACTAAAAAAACAGCTACCCGAAAAAAAGCTGCGGTAAGTAAAGCCGAAATTACTATCAATAAGCCTGCCAATGATGCTCTTGATGAAGAGATGACCTTGGTACAGATGGATGTTGAACGTTTGCAAGCTGGTAAATATCAGCCTAGACGTGATATGAGTGAGACGGCTTTGGCTGAGTTGGCATCCTCTATTAAGCAGCATGGGGTCATGCAGCCTATTGTTATTCGACCTTTATTGGCGAATGAAGAAAAGTTGTCAGATAGCATTACTCACGAAATTATTGCTGGTGAGCGTCGCTGGCGAGCAGCTAAATTAGCAGGTCAGGACACCATTCCTGCTATCGAACGGGCTTTATCCGATGAGTTGGCTATTGCGCTGGCACTAATTGAAAATATTCAACGCGAAGACTTGTCGGTAATTGAGCAAGCTGCTGCATTACAGCGCTTCCATACTGAATTTGGTATGAGTCATGCCATGATTGCTGAGGTAGTTGGTAAAGCCAGAACCACTGTCTCAAACTTGCTACGCCTTAATCATTTGCATGAAGAGGTAAAAACTCATTTGAGTGAAGGCCATCTAGATATGGGTCATGCTCGTGCATTGTTATCATTATCCTCTGAGCAACAGCCTATTATTGCTGAGAAGATCATTGAAGCTTCTATGACTGTGCGTGATGCTGAGAAACTGGTTAAGTCTATTCTTAATCCAGAAAAGCCTAGTAAGCCCGCCTCGCAAAATGCAGATGCAGAGATTGAGAAGCTGAATCAACAGTTGTCTGACTATCTAGGCGCTACTGTGAAGCTAAAGCAAAAGAAGGGTGGTAAAGGCAGCATGGAGATTTTCTTTCATAGCCACGAAGAACTAGAGGCTTTATTAAAGCACTTTAAATCATAATCTAACGTATTGGACATATTCTCTACACTTCCCAAGATTAATATATAGACAATAGTCTCGGGGTCCATTAAGAGGCTTTGTGGTATTAATATAAAGTTGTAATCCATCGAATTATTGTACGGATACTTTATATGGTGTTTATACCTTAATTGTGTATAGCACAGACGACGGTACCAGCCACAGACTGCTCTATAGTTAGCTTAAAATGAACTTTATAAAAAAGGCATATGATGACAAAACCATCACCTAAAGATGCATCGTCCACCTCTTCCAAAGGTCGCAATGACCAGGAATCAAACTTATTACAACCTAAGCTTAAATTACAAAGTCCTTCAGGAACCCAGACCTACCTAAGGTTGATGCAATATATCAAGCCGTACTGGTGGGCTATTGCCCTTACTATTATTGGCTTTGGTATTAATTCAGCGACTGAAATTGGTATCGCCAAACTGATTCAATTCATTACTGATGCAATTAATGATGGCACTCAGTCTCAGCTTAATCTGTTTCCTTTTTTGATTATCCTGTTGTTTTTTATTCGGGGTGTGGGTTCTTTTTTAGGGAACTATTTCTCAGCGCTAATTTCAAGGAACCTGGTCTATAAGCTACGAGTTGAAGTGTTCGATAAGCTACTGCGCTTGCCCAACGCTTTTTTCTTAGCCAATCCTGCGGGCACCATTTCTTCAAAGCTTATTTTTGATGTAGAACAAGTCACAGCCGCTAGTACCGATTCACTGAAAACTTTAATACGTGACGGTATGACAGTTGTCGCTTTGATGGGATATCTGCTGTATACCAACTGGCGTTTGACATTGATTTTATTCTTAGTGTTACCGCCCATTTTATGGTTGATTCAAAAGGCTTCAAAACGCTATTTAAAACTGTCAAAAGGCATTCAGAAGTCGATGGGTGATGTGAGCCACATTACTAATGAGGTGATTGGCGGTTATCAGGTTGTCAAAAATTATGGCGGGCAGAGCTATGAACAGGCACGTTTTGAAAAAGCTTCGGTTGATAACCTAAAACAAGGTATGAAGATTGTTGTCACCAATAGCATTAATACGCCAGCAGTACAGCTGCTAATGGCATTGGCATTCTCCGTGGTGATTTGGTTGGCGCTAAGACCAGAGGTGATAGCTAATACCACCGCAGGGGAATTTATTGCTTATCTGACTGCTGCAGGCTTATTAAGTAAGCCGGTAAGAACTTTGACTGATATTAACGAGAAGCTACAAAGAGGGATTGCTGCCGGTGCCTCTATTTTTGCGTTACTTGATGAGGAAGAAGAGCAAGATCTAGGAACGCATATCGAACGCGTTAAAGGTGAGATAGTCTTTGATAATGTCTCCATGTGTTATCCAGATGGCACCAAAGCTTTAGAGGACTTTAGCCTAACTATTGGGTCGGGTGAGACCGTAGCGTTTGTGGGTAAAAGTGGCGCTGGTAAAACCACCTTGGTTAATTTGTTAACCCGTACCTTAGAGCCAAATACTGGTAACATATATATCGACGGCATGCCTATTGAAAATATTGCTTTAAGCTCACTGCGCTCTCAGATTGGTATGGTTAACCAGCAGGTAGTGTTGTTCAATGACAGTGTCCGTCATAACATTGCGTATGGCGATTTAGCAGTGAAGAGTGAAGAGCAGCTGATCTCAGCGGCTAAAGCTGCCTATGCCCATGACTTTATTATGCAGCTGCCTCAGGGCTACGATAGTGACATTGGCTCAGAAGGACTTCAGTTATCAGGGGGACAACGCCAAAGACTGTCTATCGCTCGTGCATTATTAAAAGATGCGCCAATATTGATATTGGATGAGGCGACCAGTGCCCTCGACAATGAGTCTGAGTACTATATCCAACAAGCCTTAGAAAACGTGATGAAAGATCGCACCACTTTGGTGATTGCACACCGCCTTACTACCATTGAATCAGCTGATAAAATTGTGGTTATGGATAAAGGTAGGATTGTTGAAACTGGAACCCATGAAGAGTTGATGTCACTATCAGGCCGTTATGCTCATATGTATGATAGAGACTTTACAGAAAGTCAGCTGGACAATGATGAATAATAAAGTAATGAATAATAAATGGTTAGATGAGCCACTTATTTAGTTAAATCAAGTTTTTTGTTTGACTTTATCCTTTGTTTAGTCCCGCTCTTTGTTTAATAAAGGGTTATTGATAACTCTTAGTAACTGATGGTTGATGATTGACTATGGTAAGCCACCGTAAAATCAACAATAGCGATAATGACGATAGCACGCCTTTTAACTTAGAGCTTGCTATAGTTGATGCTTGGCAAAAAGAAGCGTGGTGGTTATGGTTATTATTGCCGGTTAGTGGTTTATATGGGGCCATTACTGGTATCAGGCGTAAGCTATATCAAAAAGGGATTCTGTCTAGCTACCAAGCTCCTGTCCCCGTTATGGTGGTGGGTAATATCACAGTCGGAGGCAGTGGCAAAACCCCACTGATTATCGAGCTGGTGACTTACTTACAACATCAAGGAGTTAAAGTAGGTGTCATCAGTAGGGGTTATGGCGGTGATGAGTCGTTGATGCCACAGATTGTCACCTCACACAGCAAGCCTGAAGAAGTGGGTGATGAACCTTGTTTGATTGTGCGTGAAACTGGGGCAGCAGTTGCAGTCTGCCCCAACCGTCAACAAGCGATAGAGCTTTTATTAAAGCAGCAACCAGACACTCAGTTGATCATAGCCGATGATGGTCTACAGCACTACAAGATGCAGCGAGATATTGAGTGGGTGGTTGTAGACAGCGCCAGAGGTTTCGGGAATAAGCAGCTATTGCCCGCAGGGTTTTTAAGAGAGCCGATAAGTCGCTTACAGGGAACCACAGTTATTTATCACGAGCGTACTGAATGCTCTAAAACCCGAACTGAAAACAGCGAAGACAGACTTAGCATGCACCTGCAACCAGCCTCTTTGCAGCCGCTAATCGAGGGCCAGCCAAGTCTGAGTAATATCAATAGTGTTTATGCAGTGAGTGGTATAGGCTATCCACAGCGTTTTTTTAATACTTTAACAGACTTAGGATACCAAGTAGAGCCAAGACCTAAGCCTGATCATCATAGCTTTGGGGTAGAGGACTTACTGCCGTTAGCCGACAAACCTATTATCATTACCTCAAAAGATGCGGTGAAGATAGCCCCTCTGGTCAATGCCAGTCCACAGCTACAAAGCTTATCTATTTGGGTGTTGCCAGTAAATGCAGTGCTTAGCCCAAACAGTTATTTAACTTTGAGCAAACAGCTAAATGCACTCGGCATTCATAGTTAAGATTAAGCTGCTTAATTTGCAAATAGTTATTATTAAATCATTATCTAAATAAATCATCATCTATAAGTAGAGAGAAGTCCGATGAACTCAACTGATATCAAAGCTTCAGAGCCTAAGGTTCATATTGTTATCCCGGCACGATTTAAGAGTACGCGGTTACCAGGTAAGCCTCTACTGCTGATACATGGCAAACCAATGATCTTATGGGTAGCACAAAAGGCGAGCCAAGCCACGTTTGCAGATGACTTATGTATTGCTACCGATGATGATAGGATTGCTGAGGTCTGCCGTGACGCAGGCTATGATGTGGTAATGACCGATGCTAGTCATGCGTCAGGTACCGACAGATTGAGTGAGGTCGCTAAAATTAAGGGCTGGGATGCTGAGGATATCGTGGTTAATATGCAGGGCGATGAGCCTTTGGTACCACCAGCACTATTGCAGCAAGTCAAAGATTTATTGCTGCATAAGCCTGAATGTGTGATGGCCACGTTATACGAGCCTATTTTAGATTACCAAGAGTTTATGCGCCCCTCAGTGGTCAAAGTAGTAACCGATAATTTACAAAACGCTTTGTATTTCAGCCGTGCTCCCATACCTTGCGATAGAAATCATGCTTTAGCTATGGCCCAAAACAACGAGCAAGCAGAAGCAAACGGCGCTAATGAAATGCCTCAGCTTGAGGTGCCTAATAATGCTTATAGGCACTTAGGCATCTATGCTTATAAAGTGAAGCTATTACAAAACTTTGTGCAATGGGCGCCAGGTGTTTTGGAGAATTTGGAAAGTCTTGAGCAACTGCGAGTATTAGAAAATGGTGAAAAAATCGCCATAGCTGAAGCCAGTGTGCAGCTGCCACCCGGGGTGGATATGCAGCAAGATTTAGATCGATTAAATGCACTGCCTATCAGTGAGTTACAGTAATTATTTTTATTACTTTTTTATCTCAAGCTGAGTTAATCCAAAGGCAAATATAGGGCAAGAGAGTGAATTATGAAACAGCAACTTAACTCCGATGAAAGTGTTTATTTCGCCCCTTTATTGCCTTGGCAACAGTCTGCTTGGGATCATCTTCTATCACGTTATGAGCGTTTGCCACACGGATTGCTGTTTGCAGGTATGCAGGGCATAGGCAAAAGGGCCTTTGTCTGGCGCTTTGTGGCTTGGCTGTTATGTGATAATAGAATGCAAACTGTAGACAGTCCTAATCAGCAGGGTGCTTGTGGTCATTGCCAGAGCTGTCAATGGTTACAGTCAGGGACTCATCCTGATTTACAAGTATTGCCCTTATCAAGCTTGCCGGTCAGTCAAGACAGTGAAGTCAAAGAGCCGACCAAAAAATCAAAAGGCACTTCTAAAAGCTCACAGAAAAAAAACAGTTCAGTCGCCTCAGAGCCTGCCAAAACCTCTATTAAAGTAGATGATATTCGTGAACTACAGCCCTTTATCAGTCAGGGCAGCAGTGGTCGCAGAGTTTGTGTTATCGACAATGCCGATATGATGACAGTGGCTGCAGCAAACGCTTTGTTAAAAACTTTAGAAGAGCCACGGGATGGCATTCATTTATTATTAGTTACTGATTGGCCAACGAAGCTATTACCGACGATTAAAAGCCGGGTGCAGCAAGTAGCGATAGATCATATTCAGTTGGATAAAGTAACGGCTTATATTAGCGATTATATAAAAAGCAATAAAGTCATCGACTATGAAACTGAAAGCCAATTAGCTACGCAAGTTGAACAGGCATTAAAGCTGTCTAATGGAGCTCCTTTAGCGGCGATAGATATGCTAGGTAGTGAGTGGTATAAATTTCGAGATACGTGGATTAAGGTTTGGCTAGCATTAAGGGTGGGTAAGCGCAGTAGCATAGCCGCTAGTGATTATTGGCAACAAAACTTAGCAATAGATGACTTTATCAAGCTGTCGGAATTTATGCTGATGGATTTTAGTCGTCAAAGCTTGGGGTTGAAGCCCTTACAAACTGATTTAGAATTGGCAGAATACGCTTCTATTAATAGCCTTAGTTTGGACAGTATTCAACAGCTGATGAGCCTAATCGAAGATATCAAATTATCTAGTTATCAAAATGTACAACCAAAAATGGCCTACGATAGATTGTTATCAGGCATAGCAGCTCTTTAATACAGAACCAACAGCGCAATTCAAAATAGAAATAAAAACCAACGAATAGTACAACTAAGCCAGCCCTTATTGTCATAGTAACCACAAAAAAAGAGTCCAAATTAATTTGGACTCTTTTTTTATCTAAGCTATTTGTTTAGTTACTAATGATTAAGTTACTAAAAAAAGCTTATTTTTCAAGGATACAAGTTACGCCCTGACCACCTGCAGCACAGATAGAAATTAGAGCACGGCCCGAGCCTTTTTGATCCAGTAGTTTCGCAGCAGTGGCTAGGATACGACCGCCTGTTGCCGCAAATGGGTGGCCTGCAGCTAATGATGAGCCATTAACGTTCAGCTTGCTACGATCGATTGAACCTAGAGCTTTATCTAGACCTAAACGCTCTTTACAGAAAGTTTCATCTTCCCAAGCGGCTAGGGTTGATAGTACTTGTGAGGCAAAAGCTTCGTGGATTTCATAGAAATCGAAATCTTGAAGGGTTAAGCCTGCACGCTCAAGCATACGAGGTACCGCGTAAGCAGGCGCCATTAATAGGCCTTCTTTAGGACCACTTTTACCTACGAAGTCTACAGCAGCAGTTTCTTGGTGCACAATGTAAGCCAATGGTTTTAGACCATGAGCTTCGGCCCATTCATCAGTACCTAGTAGTACACAAGAAGCACCATCAGTTAGTGGGGTAGAGTTAGCTGCCGTCATAGTTGGGTTAGCGTTACGCTTACCGAACACAGGCTTCAAGGAAGCAAGTTTTTCTAATGAAGAGTCTGGACGTAAGTTGTTATCACGAGTCAGACCTTTATAAGGAGTGATTAGGTCGTCAAAGAAACCTTCATCATAAGCACGGGCTAGGTTGTGATGACTGTTCACTGCTAACTCATCTTGATCTTCACGAGAGATGTTCCACTCTAAAGCAGTAATGGCTTGATGCTCACCCATTGATAAGCCAGTGCGAGGCTCACCATTTTGAGGTGCATCAATAAGCTCTTTAGGGTTGATGCTAGTTAAAGCAGCTAAGCGTTGTTTGTTAGTCTTAGCAGCACCCAGTTTGATTAGTGCTTTACGCAGACCATCACCTACAGCGATAGGAGCGTCAGAAGTAGTATCTACACCACCAGTAATGGCAGAGTCGATAATACCTAAAGCAATTTTGTTGCTGGCTGCAAAAGTTGCTTGAAGACCAGTACCACAAGCTTGAGAAACATCATAAGCAGGGGTTTGTGGGTCAAGAGCTGTGTTTAGAGCAGACTCACGTGTTAGGTTTAAGTCACGGCTTAATTTTAGAACAGCACCAGCAACCACTTCACCAACACGTTCGCCTTGAAGTTCATAACGCTCAACTAGACCGTTAAGAGCGGCACTTAACATATCAATGTTGCTGGCATCAGAGTAAGCACCGTTTGAGCGAGCAAATGGAATACGGTTACCACCTAAAATGGCTACACGGCGGGGAAGGGCTGAGGTTTTTGAAGCATCAGACATTAATTTTTCCTTATTGTCAGTGGGTTTGTTATTAGAATCTTTTGTAGACTCATCAGATTTAGACGGTTTATTATCGTCCTTTTTAGCTGATTTCTTTTCTTGCTTAGTAGATTTTTTCTTGGCCGCAGATTTATCTTTTGTTTGCTCTTGGCTGTCTTCTTCCGAGTTTTGTGGTTTAGAATCTTTTGTGCTCTCTGTAGACTGATTGATTTGTGAGTCATCAGCTTCTAGTTCTTCTAATTCTTTTTCTTCTGCAGCTTGGGCTTTGGCTTCTTCGATAATTCTTTGTTTGGCCGCTCTATCTTTACTAATCACTGCATCTTCTTCTGATTTCTGAGAAGTACTCACTTCATTTTGTAGATCAGAGAAGTCAACGGACGACTTCGTTTGTTTCGTATCGTCAGTGCTGGCAGTATTTTCATCTAATAAAGATTGACCTGCTTTACTCACCACAGTGGAGGTTACTGCGGAGTTGGTATCTGCTTGCTTGTTGTTAGAATCTGACTTACTCATTTAATATCCTTATATCTTAAGACTTAATAAAAGCCGCTTATTTATGATTAATTATTCAGTTATGCCATGTTAGTACTTAGACCATAAGAAAACATTAACTGAGTTCATAGAGACAATTTTAACATTGTTACTAAAGCATTGTGGCGAATGTTGTTCTATAATAATATAATGTTATGGTTGCAACGGCTAATCATAACATTAGGTTTAATTTTATCACATCACCAATAATTGGCAATCTTATATCGTTGTATAATGATAGTAAGTGGTTAACAGTGTGAAGCAAGTGTTGCTGAGAGAGCCTTAAAGTGAGGTTTTTTAACAAAAAAATGCGTCCGAATTCTGGTAGAATTTTTTGAAATAAGCAGTTGTAAGCTTTGGAGCATGAACTCAATAGTCGTATTTTTTTATGTAATAAGTCTCATTAAGATTGAAAATATAGGGTGATTTAAAATATATCCCAACTATTTTTTGCTGAATTAAGCCCTTAAACATGTGTTTTCATGTTTATAAAATTGGCCAAGTGAATTGGCTGTGTTGTGTAAAGCTACGCAGTTATCTTCGCGTTTTTTTTATAACTAATAACCAATCATTAATATAACTAGGAGATTTTATGTCAGATCGCTATGGAGAGTTTGTTCAGTCGCCACTAGGTAAAAAAGTGGCTAAAAACCTAGGTTTACCTCTACCAACTAAGTTAGATCGTTTTGAGGCGGGCGAGAAAGTCGTTCGTGGTAGCGTACTATTTGGTTCTGCTGCCGGTGAAGATAATAGTGTCAGTGAAGCTGTCGCTACGGTATTAAATAAGCTTCATGCCGAGGTGTATGTAGCTGCTGATGATGCTAACAAAGCTACCTTAACTGGTGCTGGTGTTGAAGCCAAAGGCAGTGAAAATAATAGTGATAAGTATAAAGTGCTTATCTTTGATGCCAGTAACATTGCTTTTGCCCCAGACCTAAAGCAAATGTATGACTTCTTCCACCCAGTAGCTCGTCAGGTTGAGAAGTCTGGCCGAGTAATCATTATCGGTCGTCCACCAGAAGAGTGTGAGTCTATTGGCGAAGCTTTGGCGCAAAGAGCCCTTGAAGGTTTTGTTAAGTCTGTCGGTAAAGAGTTTAAAAACGGTATTACCTCGCAGCTACTCTATGTTAGTAAAGGGGCTGAAGCGAATATCGAATCTACCTTACGTTTCTTCATCTCTGCTCGCTCAGCTTACGTTTCAGGTCAAGTGGTTCGTATTGGTGAAGGCAAAGTACAAGAGCTTGATTGGTCGAAACCTTTTGCCGGTAAAACAGTTCTAGTGACCGGTGCTAGCCGTGGTATTGGTGAATCAATGGCGCGAGTATTGGCTCGTGACGGCGCTCACGTGATTTGCTTAGATATTCCACAGCAGCAAGCAGACCTACAAAAAGTAGCTGGTGAAATCGGAGGCTCTACGCTTGCTCTAGATATCACAGCTGAAGATGCAGGTGAGAAAATTGCTGAAGCCGCTGCCAAACGCAATGGCTTAGATGGTATCGTACATAATGCGGGTGTAACTCGTGATAAGACCCTAGCTAAGATGGATGAAAACCAGTGGAATATGGTTATCGATATTAACTTACAAAGTATCGCTGCCATCAACGACTACCTGTTTGAGAATGATGTGTTAAATGAAGATGCCCGCATTGTTTGTGTGTCTTCAATCTCAGGTATCGCTGGTAACCTAGGTCAAACCAACTATGCAACTTCTAAAGCTGGGGTTATCGGTCTGGTTCAGGCCACTGCTAAGAAGCTAAAAGAAGATGGCAAAGGCATAACTATTAACGCCGTTGCTCCTGGCTTCATCGAGACGCAAATGACTGCGGCTATCCCATTAACCATTCGTGAAGCAGGTCGCCGTATGAACTCTATGAGCCAAGGCGGGCTACCAATTGACGTTGCTGAAGCAACTGCTTGGTTGGCGACTCCAGCTTCAGGTGGGGTTAACGGTAATATCGTTCGAGTTTGTGGTCAAAGCTTATTAGGCGCTTAATCCGCTTTATTAAGCTATATAGGATATCAACTGCTAGCTGAGTATAAACCCTTGGCTATCTTTGATATTTGCGCTAAAGGGCCATCATTACGATGGCTCTTTTTATAATAATTTGCTATTACCTATACATTAATAATAAGGATTAATTATGACCATTCGTGAATTTAAGAGCTTACCTGAAGCTAGCCAAACCTATCCAAAAGTTATCAAATCATTGTTACCTGTCGTTGGCGGCAATAAAAAAGCTAAGAAAAATGTATTACCTGAAGCCACCTATTCAGTAAATGAGCTAAAAGTTAATAAGACTAACTTGCAAAATTATCGCCGTATTTGTGGTTTTGCTGATAACGGTCAAATTCCACCCACCTATTTTGCGGTGTTGTCTCAGTCTTTACAAATGAATATGATGGTAGATGAGGCTTTCCCTTTTGCTATGTTAGGTCTGGTACACGTGGCCAACTCAGTTACCCAGCATCGTCGTATCGCTGATTCAGAAGTGGTGTCTATGCGAGTTAGCTTTGCCAACCTACGTGATCATGACAAAGGCAAACAGTTTGACTTTGTTACCGAAGTTTATAGCGACGAAGAGTTGGTATGGGAAGGCACATCGACTTACTTATCTCGTCAAAAAACTGAGAACTCAGGCGATAAAAACAGTAAGCCAAAAACAGTTAACCAAAAACCTGCTGCTGCTAAAGATGACTTGCACAGTATCTTTGCAGTTCCAGAGGATATTGGACGCCGTTATGCCAAAATCTCAGGTGACTTTAACCTAATTCATATTCATGCTGTAACTGCTAAAGCCTTTGGTTTCCCCAAAGCCATTGCTCATGGCATGTGGTCAAAAGCCAAGTGTTTAAGTTTAATGGACTTACCAGAGGCGTATACTGTGGATGTGGCTTTCAAATTACCGATCCTTCTACCATCAGAAGTTGAGTTAATTGGTGATAATTTGAACAAGCTGCAACAGTCTGGCACTGTTGAATTTGATCTATATAGTGCCAAAAACGATAAACCGCATCTGGCAGGTACTATCAAAAAACTGTAAGCTTTAAAACAGTAGCAAGATAAATTATCATTGTTATATTTATTAGGATTCAGCCAAGGCTTATTGTTTTGGCTGAATTTATTACGTTTTTAAGGGAAAAAATATGGCCAATGAGGTTGCAGCAACAGCAGAAAGTACTGAAAACCAACAACAAGAACCACTGTCATTACAAGCTTCGCTAGAGCAAGTATTAGACAATGCTAAGTTCCCGGATGCTAATACTGTAGTAACGGGTAAACTGTCTCCAGAAAAGATTACTAAAATTGCTGAGGCGGGTATAGAGCACATCATCAATCTACAGCCTGAGTCTGAGCTGAGCTTTGATGAAAAGTCTGCGGTAGAAGCGGCTGGTATTCATTATACTCACTTGCCTATTGCAGGGGCTGATGATCTAAAGCAAATCAATCTGTTGGAGTTTGATAAAGCGTTACGAGCGCATCATGGCAAAAAAACTTTACTTCATTGTGGTTCAGGCAATAGAGTAGGCGCTTGTATAGCCTTGCGTGCTGGGTGGCTGCGCGGTCGTAAGATGGATACTGCTATGCAGCGTGGTAAGGAGCATGGTTTAGGTAGTCTGGAAGAGGAAGTTCGCATGCGTTTATTGGTGCCTCGCTAATATTTGCCCTTGTTAATAATTGATGGTCTTTAACTGACTGTCTTTAATAACAGGTTGCTTTTAATGACTGGCTGCCTTTAACAATAGACTGTCATTTGCCAAATAGACGCTCAAAGTAGGCCTTTTATAGTCTGCTCATCTCATTTCTTAAAATTTAGTTTTAGAGTTAATTTATGGATAATCTGCAAGCTCAATTAACCCAATTGATGAAAAATTTACAGCTAGAGGACGCGCCGGCGGGCGGATCTGTGGTGGTTTATCATAAGGGAGAGTTGATTGCACAGGCCAATGTTGGCTACGCCGTACCCCAAATTCCATGGAGCAAAGATACTTTGTCGCTCAACTTTTCTACCGGAAAAGGGGTGTTGGTAACGCTGATTCATATCCTTGTATCTCATAACCTACTGGACTATGACCAACCATTGGCAAAGTACTGGCCAGAGTTTGCAGCAAATGGTAAGCAGGACATCACTTTGAGCCAAGTGCTTACTCATCAATCCGGGCTATTTAATATTCAAGCCATAACCGATACAGCAGAGGATATGCTGGATTGGACACAGATGTTAAATCGGGTTGAGGCGATGAGTCCTAGGATTCCAGCCAATGAGCAGGCGACAAGTGCTTATAGTGCTCTAGTTTCTGGCTGGGTATTGGGAGGTCTGATAGAAAAAGTAACCAAGCAAACGCTGAATGAAGTTATCGATGAATATTTGGCACAACCGCTGGGTATAGAAGGTAGCCTCTACTTTGGAGTCCCTCAGCAAAAGCTGGCTAATGTGGCTACTTTGGCTAAGAACTTTGAGGACTTCGAGAGCTTTATCGGATTAACAGACGACTCACAGTCAGATTCCTCTGCCCCTAAAAAAAGAAGTGCTAAGCCTAAGCTGCGCTCTGATAGTGAGCAGACTTTACAAGTTTATCAAAATCTGATGGCTTATCCGTGTTGGCAGAGTGCTTATGAGCAGCAAGATGTTGATAAGCCAATATTAAATACCTTGGATATTGCCAATTTATATTTTGATATGAGTAGCATCCAAATGCAAGACTTTAAGTATGCTTTAGTGCCTGCTGGCCGCTCGGGTTTTAATTATTATACTGCTGATGCACTGATGGCAAAGATACCCGCAGCAAATAATGTGGCTTCAGCTGATGCGCTGGCTAAGATGTATGCCATGCTTGCCAATAAAGGGCGCTGGCAGGGTAAACAGTTTATATCTGAGCAAGTATTTCAGCAAATGTCACAGATTCATGTCAAAGGTGCAGATGCCATTATGCCAGCCGCTAATCCGCACAGTATGCAGTGGCGTCTGGGTTATCATAGAGTCTTTAGCCGCTGCTTTAATGATGAGGAGCTAAGCTGTGCCTTTGGTCACATGGGCTACAATGGTTCAGTGGCTTGGTGTGATGTTAAGCGGGAGCTTGCTGTGGCCTACGTCCATAATTATGATGTGGTCATGAGTACCGATATTCGCCAGTTTGCGATTACCGAAACCATTTTGCAATGGCTTGATAAACAAAGCTAGTTGATTATTTTACTCACTGACAGCTTTAAGTTACTTTGTTCCAGTAGACAGCTTCATCAACATGGGCGCAGTTACGCCATGGATAAAGATTGAGCCAATCACTACGATGGAACAAATAACCCATAAATCGTTGGCTTCAGTAGGATCAAAAACGCCCTTATTTAGCGCATAAGCCAAATAGTAAAAAGTACCTATGCCCCGTATGCCTAAGCTCGCAATAGCGAAACGTTGTTTATGAGGTAAGCTCAAGCCTGTTAAGCCTATCCAGCCTGCAAGGGGGCGTACTAATAGCAATATAATTAGGCTCGCTGCATAAACTTGCCAAGTTAGCTCTACCCCAGAACTAAGTCCTTGACCCAGTGCCATTCCAAAGATAACCAACACTAATGACATCAATAAACCTTCTGATTGCTCGGCAAAGTCATGCAATTCCTCATGGTAATCATGGCCATGTTGGGTACGTCTAAAAGCAAATGCCGCCACAAACACTGCAATAAAGCCATAGCCATGAATAAACTCGGCCAATCCATAAGCGAGAAGAGTAATGGCGATGACTAGGTAGCCTTGTGACATTACTGTCTCTTTAGTTCTATTGGAAAAAACAATACGGCCAATAAATTTTCCGACGGCTATACCAATAGCTAGACCTGCTGCAATTCGCCAAACCACATCCATAGTAAACCAATCAAATAGTAGACTTTCGGTTACCTTGTCGGTGGTAGTGAATTGCTCTGCAATTTTGATAGCAAGGTAAACAAAAGGGAAGGCAAGACCGTCATTAAGACCCGCTTCTGAGGTTAGCGTAAAACGAGGTAAGTCTTCTCCATCACCATTAGGGGGACCCACTTGAACACTAGCGGCCAGTACAGGGTCGGTCGGTGCTAATACCGCTCCAAGTAGTAGCGCTGCGCCTAGACTTAAACTAAATATATAATGACCCAATGCGGCCATAGCCACGATACATAAAGGCATGGTTATCAGTAACAAACGTATAGTAGGTCGCCATCTTTGGTATTTAAGAGGGGTATCAAGTTTAATACCTGCACCAACTAACGACACCAAAACTACCAGTTCACAAAGTTTTTCGACAAACGTGCCATTATCAATAGGACTTAAAAAAGGAAAGCTGGTCCAAAAGTAACCCATAATCAAGCCAAATATAACCTGTAACATGGGTAAAGACAGGGGCAAACGTTTTAAAAAATAAGGAGCAAGCCCTCCCATCAAAAAAGCAATGCCGCAAACTAATAAAAAGTGGTTGTAGTTTTCTATCATAATGACCCAATTACTTTAGAAGGTGGAAGGTAGTAATTTTATCTACCTCAATTTATCTGCATAAAACAGCAAACCGACCCTTATGTTTGGGGTGAGCCAGACCAGAAATCTCAGCGGCAGATAAATAAATTATAAAATATTAAGGGCAGTCATAATGAAGCAATAACCAACAAAAACCGTTATTCTTTAGTTAATGGAAACAAATAAGCTTAGTAGTTTGGTAAATTCGAAATCTTGAAACGGCTTTTTTTAAATGAAGTAATTTTTATAAGTCACTTCAAAACAGTAGGGGCACTGCCAGCTTTATTTTACGCATTAAAAAAGCCAGCCGAAGCTGACTTTTTTACAATGACCATGTTTTACAGTTTAACGCTCAACTTGGCTCACATCACGGATAGCACCGGTGTCAGCACTGGTAGTCATGGCAGCATAAGCGCGTAGAGCTTGGCTCACATAACGTTCACGGTTAACCGGCTTCCAAGCTTTACTGCCACGAGCTTCCATTTCTTCTCTGCGTTTAGCAAGATCGCTATCAGAGATTTCAAGATTGATACTACGGTTCGGGATATCAATGTGGATAGTATCACCTTCCTCAACTAGGCCAATAGCACCACCTTCAGCCGCTTCTGGGCTGGCATGACCGATTGATAGACCAGAGGTACCACCAGAGAAGCGACCATCGGTTAGTAACGCACATTCTTTACCCAAACCTTTCGACTTCAAGTAAGAAGTGGGGTATAGCATCTCTTGCATACCCGGACCACCTTTTGGTCCCTCATAGCGAATGATAACGATATCACCGGCTACTACTTTATCTGCCAAGATAGCATCGACCGCTTCATCTTGTGATTCAAATACACGGGCACGACCGGTAAAAGTTAAAATGCTTTCATCTACACCGGCAGTTTTTACCACACAGCCACGCTCAGCAATATTACCAAACAACACTGCTAGACCGCCATCGGTAGAGTAAGCGTTTTCGACAGAACGAATACAGCCAGATTCACGGTTTAGATCAAGGTTTGACCAAGCTTTGTTTTGGGAGAATGCTTGAGTGGTACGCACACCACCTGGTGCTGCGATATAAAGGTCACGAGCTGCTTCATGGTTAGGATGATCCGTATTCATCACATCCCACATCTCTAAAGCTTCTTGCAGGGTACTGCTATGTACAGTTGGAATGTCTGTGGTTAATAGCCCAGCGCGGTTTAGCTCAGCCAAGATGGCCAATACTCCGCCGGCACGATGCACATCTTCCATGTGGTATTTTTGGGTAGCAGGAGCAACTTTTGACAAGCACGGCACACGGCGACTTAACTGGTCGATATCTGCCATCTTAAAGTCAACTTCCGCTTCGTGTGCTGCTGCTAATAAATGCAAGATGGTATTGGTTGAGCCGCCCATAGCGATATCTAAGCTCATGGCGTTTTCGAAAGCGGCTTTGGTAGCGATAGAGCGTGGCAATACCGACTCATCATCTTGCTCATAGCGACGTTTGGCTAGATCGACAATGCGGCGACCGGCCTCAAGGAACAAGGCTTCACGTTTGGCATGAGTAGCCAGTAAGGAGCCGTTACCTGGAAGTGATAAACCCAAAGCTTCGGTCAAGCAGTTCATCGAGTTGGCAGTGAACATACCCGAACATGAGCCACAAGTTGGGCAAGCTGAGCGCTCAATTTCTAACACATCAGCATCGCTAACATTATCGTCAGCGGCGTCAATCATAGCGTCTACTAAGTCAAGCTTACGGATTTTTTTGCCATCTTCATTTACTGGAGCATCTAGATTGTGGCTTGGCGCTAAGTCTTCGGCCAATACTTTACCTGCCTCCATTGGGCCGCCTGAAACAAAGATCACTGGGATATTTAGGCGCATAGCTGCCATTAACATACCTGGAGTAATTTTGTCACAGTTGGAGATACACACTAAAGCGTCTGCACAGTGAGCATTTACCATGTACTCTACTGAGTCTGCAATTAAGTCGCGGCTAGGCAAAGAGTACAGCATGCCGCTATGACCCATCGCAATACCGTCATCGACAGCAATGGTATTGAATTCTTTGGCAACACCGCCGACTCTTTCAATCTCTCTTGCTACCAATTGTCCCATATCTTTTAGATGGACATGACCTGGCACAAACTGAGTAAATGAGTTGGCAATGGCAATAATAGGTTTGTCAAAATCACCATCAGTCATACCCGTGGCACGCCATAAAGCACGAGCGCCTGCCATATTACGGCCTGAAGTTGAAGTCTTAGAGCGGTATTGCATACAACATCCTTTTTATCTTTAGAGGTTCATTTACTATCGGCTATTGTAACCTATTAATCCGATTTTGGTTAAAGCAAATAAGATTGTCTATCTATAACCTAATATTATGATTCATTTGGCTAAATTACTATACCAGTCTTTGGCTAATAGCCTCTTGCAAATTAGCAATATGGGACTTGTTTTCTTCTAATAAGGCCAAAGTAGCCAAACCATACTCCCCAGGTAATAGTTGATATTCTGGCAACTGTGGAATTTCTATCCATTCAGGATCAACCGTCATGATCAGCGGTTTGCTGCCTTTATTGAGCACAAAAATATCGCCATAAAAATGCCAGTCTTGCATCGAAGCTTCTATTGCCTTGTCAGCGGTCGCAGTATAGACAGGATCATAGTCTTTGGCAGTATTGGTGAATTTTAGCCTCAGTGCAATCTGTAGCCGCTCGCAAAACATAACCAAAGTACCTGTTATTTTTACCATCCAAGGAGTAGGGACTAAGGCAGCATCTATACCCAGCAGCTCAGCCGCCTGTCGTGCTGACATGGGTGTTTGAAATTGCTTTAACAGATTGCCGGTTAAAGGGTGCAACTGCTTTAGCTCATCAGATAGGGCATCATGATGATAAATAAACGGCAATAGCTGTTCTTGAGTTACTGACTTGTCTATAATTTTGCAATTATGAACCTGCCAAGGTGTCTCTTTATCACTTAATAGCTCATTTAGTATTAAGGTATTAGGGTTGGTTAGCAAGCTGTCGGTCGCAGAAGTCTGATGGGTTTCATCGTTAGTAGGCACAGACTCTAGGCTTGCCGTAATATTGAGGTCAGTATGCTCAGGAGAAGATGTTGCTGTCCCAAAGCTTGTGTCTGTGGTCATAATTTAACTCTCGTGATGAATTGCTTTATTATTTGTTGATAGGGTGTAGCGGGATATCGCCTGCAAGACGCTTTTGGATGTTTGACAGCAACTGTTTGGTTACAGCTAAATCACTGATTGGCGTTTCTGGTGTCGCAGCTAAGTCTACAAAGTCTTCTAGTTTTAACATTTTCATTCCTGCATAGCCACACGGATTAATGGCATTAAATACTGCCAAGTCACAAGTCAGGTTTAAGGCAATGCCATGATAACTAAAACCATGCTTAATCTTAAAGCCTAGGGAGGCTATCTTACCTAACATTAAATCGTCGTTATTGTAGATATACACCCCAGGGGCATCACGCCGAGATTTGGCATAAAATTGATGTTGTGAGTCCTGAGCCAAGCAGCTGTTTAACACATCTTCGATACTTTGTTCAGCATGGGATACCATATCACGGACTGACCAATTGGCCTCGTTCAAATCAATTAGCCAATATAATACCAGTTGTCCCTTGCCATGCCAGGTCACTTGTCCGCCGCGGTCGGTGTGAATAATCGGTGTATCTACCCGTTGTAAAATGTGCTCCTCTTTGCCTGCCTGACCCAAGGTATAAACATCATTATGCTCAACTACCCATAGCTCATCTGGGGTTGTGATACCTTGTTTCTTACTCTCAATACGCGACAAAGTAGTGTTTAGCATGGCATCATGAGTGCCATTATAGTCGGCATTTAATAGAGTTCGAATGATTGGAGCATTATTTGGAGTAGGGTTTGGGCTAGTATTGTTATTCATTTTAAAACAGCCATAATCAACTAATTTTTAGTTTTAAGAGACAGATTGTTATAAATAAATTCACCATCAACAGCAGTGAAAGTTTTAAACACCCTATGATAACTAAAAAAGGCAAGGTTTGGGGTAAGTTTCTTATAATCAAAGACAGCAATATTAGGTCTAATGCATAGTTGATAGGCTTGCGCTAAGCTTGCAAAAAGGGTTTTTACGAGCTTTACCAACGAGCGAAACTAAATAATTAATAGCACCATCAACAATTAATTGTGCTATTTTTATACAGACTTACAAGTTGGGCTGAATATTTAACAGATATGTCGATATAGGTTGTAATTCTGTGATGTAAAACTACTATGTTATAAGCTACAGAGTTGCTATCGCCTAAGATATAAAAATGCTATGTTTATAAAAGTGCTATGTTTATAAAATAGTATATCGGCCTAGTGAGTTACATAACAATTAATAATGACACAATCATAAGGATGTTTGAATGAGTCAAAGTATTATTACCACAAAAGAGCAGTTAACCTCGCAGTTTGACTATATGCACAAACTGAGCCGTAAACGTCCTATCAATTCATGGACGGATAGAGAAGCTTTACTTGAAAGTCTTGAGGATATGTTGGCTGAAAGTAAGCAGATTTTCGCTGACGCAATTAGTCAAGACTTCGGTAATCGAAGTAAAGACGAGACTAACTTCGCAGAACTATTTCCAAGTTTCCAAGGGATTGCTCATGCCAAGAAGCATGGCAAGTCTTGGATGAAGACCCGCCGTGTGCCTATCTCAACCCTCTATCGCCCTGCCCATAATGAGATTCAGCCGCAACCTTTAGGGGTGGTGGGTATTATGGTTCCTTGGAACTATCCTCTGTTTTTGGCAGTAGGCCCTATGATAGATGCGTTGACTGCTGGCAACCGCATTATGATTAAAATGAGTGAATCGGCGCCACTATTTGCTGAAGCTTTTGCCGAAGCGGTTTCTCGTCATTTTTCATCTGATGTGGTGTCTGTTGTTGTTGGTGAGGTAGATATAGCTGAGGCATTTAGTGCCTTGCCTTTTGATCATCTGCTTTATACGGGCTCAACCAATGTGGGCAAAAAAGTGATGGCTGTCGCTGCTCCTAACTTGACGCCTGTGACTTTAGAGCTAGGCGGAAAGTCTCCGGTTGTTATATTAGATGAAGTGAATTTAGAAAATGCCGTAAATCGAGTGATGATGGGCAAGACACTAAATGCTGGTCAGACCTGTATTGCGCCTGATTATGTATTGATTAATTCTTCACTGCACAGTAAGTTTGTCAAATTAGCGAAGCAGTGGGTAGAAAAGCACTATCCGAGTATTGCCAATAATGAAGACTATACCCGCATTATTAACGACAGTCAGTTTAAGCGAGTCCAAGGTTATTTAGAACAATTGCCTACTGAGCAGGTTGTTCCATTGACCAATGTGACGGCCAATGCAGAAACTCGTTTAATGCCTCCGGTGATTGTGCTTAATCCAGATCCAGAGAGTGAGGTAATGCAAAACGAGCTTTTTGCACCGGTCTTACCTTTAGTACATGTTAATGGTTTGCGTGACGCAGTCGAATTCGTCAACAGTCGTCCGCGCCCCTTAGCGCTATATATCTTTGGTGAAAATAATGAGGATATTGACTACGTGCGCAATTACACCGTTTCAGGCGGGGTAGCGGTCAATGAAGTCATTATGCATGTGGCCCAACATGAGCTGCCTTTTGGGGGCGTGGGCCATTCAGGTATGGGTGCTTATCATGGAAAAACAGGTTTTGAGCGTTTAAGTCATATGAAACCAGTGTTTGTGCAATCGAAACTTAATGCGATGAGTCTCATGTTACCGCCTTATAGTGAGCTATTTAGAAAAGGACTGAAGTTTTTAATAAAATAGTCAGCTACTAAGTCAATAACTTACTAACTGGTTTTGTAAATCAGTAATCCTATTAATAAAGGCCCTTCTAAAATTTTAGAGGGGCCTTTACTTTAAAAGCTACACTCTGTATTGGTAATTTTTATTAAATTACGGTATAACCGATATATGTGATTTTCGAATCATTTAGACATTTTTACCACAATAATAAAAAATAGGTATTGCTTTGCGCCCATCTAACTCACGTCAACATCACTGTATCAAACACTACTCTTTATTGGGCCTGCTACTGTTGTGTTTCTCCCTATTGTCGTCACCGGCTATAGCAGCTTGTGGGGCGGGCGATAGCAAGCCAGTGAAGTTTGGTTCTTTGACTTGGGAGAGTGGTCAATTTATCTCCTCAGTGCTGCAAACTATTGCAGAGCAGGGCTATGGCTGCGAAACTGAGTTGGTGCCAGGAACTGGGCCTGCCTTAGAAACTGCATTGGCGCAAGATGACATACAAGTCATTGGGGAGCAGTGGATTGGACGTTCGCCGATTATGGAAGAGGCGATTGCAGCAAATAAAGCAGCCGTCATAGGCGATACCTTACAGGGCGGTGCTACCCAAGGTTGGTATGTGCCCAAATATGTACTTGAGGACAATCCTGAGCTTAAGAGCTATCGGGATTTACCCAAATATGCCCATTTATTTACCGATCCTGAAAATCCTTCGAATGCGAGGTTTTTGAACTGTCCTACTGGCTGGACCTGTGAGGTATTTAATACTCATTTGCTCCAAAATACCGGTTTAACCACCCCAAATAGTGAAGGGGTTAAATTCAATAATGTCCACCCTGGTACTGGTGCAGCACTGGATGCGGCGATATCATCTGCCTTTGAGCAGCGTAAACCGCTGTTGTTTTATTACTGGCAGCCCACCGGTCTTATGGCCAAATATGACTTTGCCGAGATTCCTTTTCCCAAGCACGATGAGCAGTGTTGGGATGAGCTGCTTGATGCCGGAAGTCAGACCAAGTGTGTTTCAGGTTTTCCGGTATCGAATCTAGGTGTCGCAGTCTCTACCCCTTTTCTAGACAGTCATCCCGAGCTGGTTACGGCCTTTAAAAAAGTGCAGTTTACCCCCGATATTCTTAACGGTGCTATCTTGCAGATGAGTGAGAGCAAGCGCAGTGGGGAAGAGCAAGCTAAACTGTTTTTACAACAAAACCCGCAGCTTTGGCAGCAGTGGCTAACGCCTGAAGCAGCGCAAAATTTAGCCAATGCGCTTAATGTGTCCTTAGAGGGCGCTGATGGTTCTTTGGCCAATAATTCAGGACAAGCTAACCTCAATAGCAACACCCTTGCCGACTTTAGCTGGTTCCCAGAATGGTCATTTGAAAACCAACTAAATAACTCACTTAGCTACGTAGTCCAAAATTTCGGTGAAGTGTTTCGCTCCATTAGTCACCTCACCTTAACCTATCTACTGTTACCGATAGAAAGGCTAATGCATATTACGCCGCCTTGGCTGATTATTGGCTTGGTAGCGCTACTTGGCTGGCTAGCAACTCGTAAGATTTGGTTTGCGGCCACTTGTGCTATTGGGCTATTTTTAATCGGTGCCTTTGGATTGTGGGCAGCCTTAGTACAGACCTTGGCATTGCTGATTGTCTCGGTGATTGTGACTATGCTGATTGGTATTCCTATGGGCATCTTAATGGCCGGCAGTAACCGCTTGCGTCGGGTGGTGACACCAGTGCTAGATGTGATGCAGACCATGCCAAGTTTCGTTTATCTAATTCCAGTGCTGATGCTATTTGGTATTGGTAAAGTGCCAGCGTTATTTGCCACCGTTATTTATGCTTTGCCGCCGCTGATTCGTCTGACTATGCTTGGTATCAAGCAAGTGCCGCATGAGATGGTAGAGGCGGGCCGCTCTTTTGGCAGTAATCACAAGCAGTTGCTAATTTGGATTAAGCTGCCGCAAGCGCTGCCAAGTATCATGGCTGGTATTAACCAAGCGGTAATGATGTCGTTGTCTATGGTGGTATTGGCTTCAATGATTGGTGCGCCAGGGCTTGGCGAAGATGTACTACAATCCATTCAGACCCTAAATATCGGTCAGGGCTTGCAGGCAGGGACAGCTATTGTAATTATGGCGATTGTTATTGACCGTATTACTCAGGCATTTGGTCAGGGGCGACGGGCGCGTGATGAGCTAAAACACTCAAACCACAATTATAAACAGGCACCCTAAACCACTTTGAAAACCCTACTAAGCTCTTTTTTTATTTTACCTATTTAGCAAAAGATGATCCCATGAGTCACATACGATTAGAGAACGTCAGTAAAGTTTTTGATGCCAGTACCAGTGAAGCTGCCAAAGTGCTTAAGCTATTGGAGCAGGGCATGAGTAGTGCTGAGGTGCGAGAGCAGACCGGCTATTCGGTGGGGCTATATGATATAAATTTAAGTGTTGAGGTGGGCGAACTACACTGTATTATGGGGTTATCAGGTTCCGGTAAGTCAACCTTAATCCGTCATATCAACCGATTAATTGATCCCACTCAAGGCAAAATTTGGATTGATACTCAGCACAGCGCAGGTACGCCCGATTATCTAGATAGTGCCGAGCGATTGTCCGATCAATCCAAAGTTATTAATGTTTTAAGTCTAAGTGATAAGCCACTTCAGAAGTTTCGCCAAAACAACGTCAGTATGGTGTTTCAACACTTTGGTCTGGTGCCGCACATGACTGTAATCCAAAATGTGGCTTATGGACTTCGAGTACGAAAAATGCCTAAGTCCGAGCGTCATGAGATAGCACGGCATTGGCTGTCTGAGGTGGGACTTGAGGGTATAGAGAGTAGCTATCCTGACGAGTTATCAGGGGGTATGCAGCAGCGAGTTGGACTAGCACGAGCCTTGGCTGTGGATACGCCCATCATTTTGATGGATGAGGCCTTCTCGGCACTTGATCCGTTAATCCGAGGTCAATTACAGGACCAGTTACTTGAGTTACAGCACAAGCTGAATAAAACCATTGTGTTTATTACCCATGATATTGACGAGGCGATCAAGCTTGGCAGCCGTATTAGTATCTTAAACGGCGGACGTTTGGTCCAAACAGGTACTCCGCAGCAATTACAGGACAATCCTGCTGATGCTTATGTTGAGCGCTTTATGGTGACTAAAGGGTAGGGTGTCATTTAAATAATATAAGTTTAAATAATATAAGTTTTGAAAAAATCGAAATTTTCGAAGAATAAAAGAGGTTAATTACCATGAAAATATCTTATAAAACCTTTTTTAACCTTATCACTATCACGGCGCTAGTGACGTTTAGTTCAGTAGGCGTAGCGAAAGAGATTAAATCGATTAAGTTTAATCAGGGCAGTGTGGTGGGTAGTGCAACTGGTCAGATTTTATCCGGCAGGCAAGATACTTGGTATCAGTTTAAGGCTGAAAAAGGTCAATATGCTGTGATTAATTTGCTACCAAAAGCAGGTACACCTGAGACGGCCAACGTCGGCGTATTATATATGCCATCCAAGCAGCAAATCGGAGGTAAGGGGGGCATCGTGTACCAAGGCTGTCTTCCGGAGGATGGTAAATATAAATTACGTATTGCACGAAATCTAATGGCAACCGAAAACAAGGTTGCAGGGTATCAAGTAGAAGTGGTTATTTTGCCGCAGTATGCCAGTGAAGGGTTGTGTGATTAACACAGAAGAAAAATAACCCAAGTCTAATAGATATCTACACCTAATTCGTTCAACAAATAGAACTATTAAAACCTATCTAAATTTATACTTATCACAAATCCTCCTTTGCAATAATAACCAACAGTCGCCATTATAGAGATATAGCCTGAAGGTTATGAATATAAATCGCTTAAGCGAAATAGCCTAAGTAAATAAAAAGGTACTGCACCCATGTCACACTCAGCAACTCACATATCCGTTCACAAGCGGCCACAATTAAAGCGCCTTGTGCTATTGACGGGCTTTATTGTAGCTAGCGGCAGCTTGTTGCCTGCCTGTGGCAAAGTGGCTCAAGATAATAATGCTAAGCCCACAGCGGAGTCCTCAAACAGTGGTATTACTGACAGCCGAGATATGCTGCCAAGCGATGTGTTGAATCAATTAAAGGAGTTGCCTCAGCTAACTGAAGGCTTGGGGCAGAATGGCGCTGCGGTGTTGGATACTAATAAACCAACTTTGGTAAAATTTTGGGCAAGTTGGTGTCCCTTGTGCTTAGGGACGCTTGAAGAAACTGAAACGTGGCGAAAAGATGCGGCTTTTGCAGGATTAAATGTACTGACGGTGGCCAGTCCTGGGCATCTCAATGAAAAAGAGACGACAGACTTCACTCAGTGGTATGCAGGGGTACAGGCAGATTATCCTAAGCTGCCTGTATTAATGGACAGCTCGGGTAGCTTAATCAAACAGTTGGGGGTACAGGTCTATCCCAGTTGGGCTATCTTTGATAAGCAGGGTAACTTAGTACGTCTGATTAAAGGTAATTTGAGTGAAGAGCAGGCCTATGCTTTGGCCCAAAACGCAGGTAATGACTTTGCAGCGCTAAAAAATAGCAGCGCTAAACCCACTCAAACAGGCGCGGCTAGCACAGCGAATGCCAAAGCCGATAGCCCTAATAATAAAAATGGGGTCTACTACAATTCTGATGGTGCACCTATTAATACCAAGACTATATATTTGGCAGGGGGCTGCTTCTGGGGATTAGAGGCCTATATGGAGCGTGTCGATGGGGTGGTGGATGCTATATCTGGCTATGCCAATGGCAATCCAAGCCTGACTGACCCAAGTTATGAGCAAGTGATAGCTGGATCTGGTCATGCCGAAACAGTTAAGGTAGTGTATGACACCGATAAAATAGATTTAGAAACTGTTTTAAAGTACTATCTGCGCGTTATCGATCCAACCAGTTTAAACAAACAAGGCAATGACCGTGGTGTCCAGTATCGTACCGGTATCTACTATACCGATGCAGCTGATAAAGAAGTGATTAATAAGGCGCTACAGTCTATTGAGTCCAAATACACTAAGCCTATTGTGGTCGAGCATCAACCGCTAAAAAACTTCTCCTTAGCGGAGGAGTATCACCAAGATTATCTGGCCAAAAATCCTAATGGCTACTGCCATATTGATTTAAGCATGGCGGATGATAAGTTAGCACCCACAGCCAAAGCACCTAAGCTAGCACCTGCCACTACCGTAGCAGAGGCGCTGAACCCAAAGCGTTATGCTAATTTTGATAAAAATGCCTTAAAAAACACCTTAACCAAAGCGCAGTATAACATTACCCAAAAGGCAGGTACCGAGCGTGCCTTTAGTCATGAGTATGATCACTTATTTGCACCTGGTATCTATGTCGATGTGGTCAGTGGTGAGCCCTTGTTTTTATCGACCCATAAGTATGACTCAGGCTGTGGTTGGCCCAGCTTCTGGCAACCTATTGCGCCAGAGGTGATTACTGAGCACAAAGATACTGCCTACAATATGGTGCGTACTGAGGTACGCTCTCGAGTGGCCGACTCGCATTTAGGGCATGTATTCAATGATGGACCAAAAGACAAAACGGGTCTGCGCTACTGTATTAATGGCGGCGCATTGCAGTTTATCCCAGTCGATAAAATGGCGCAGTCAGGATACGGTGTCTTTGTGGACCAAGTAGCATTAAAACCTGTTAAGTAAAAAAACAGCTCATCTGTGCAATGCCAATGACCCGCGATATAAGAAATACAAGAATCTGATTTATGAATTTGTCCTTTAAACGTTTGCAAACCGACTCACTTTTAGTGTTGTCGGTCTTTATTGTTGCTTCTTGTGGCCTAGCTTATGAGCTTATCGCTGGAGCGCTGGCAAGTTATGTGCTGGGTGACTCAGTACTGCAATTTTCTACCATTATCGGTACCTATTTATTTGCAATGGGTATTGGCTCGCATCTGTCGAAGTACGTGCCTGAGGATAAGGTGTTACAACGCTTTATTGAGATTGAGGTATTGGTAGGACTGGTCGGTGGGTTATCTGCTATTGGGCTGTTTTTGGCCTTCGCTTGGTTACCAACCTTCAAGACCATTTTGTATGCGCTAGTGGTGTGTATCGGTACCTTAGTGGGTATGGAAATCCCACTGGTAATGCGCATTTTTAACTCACAAAAGCAGGCTTTCCATGAGCTGGTTAGCCGTGTATTGACCTTTGATTATCTGGGGGCTTTGGCGGTTTCACTATTATTTCCTTTAGTGTTGGCACCGATGCTTGGTTTGGCCCGTTCAGCGGTGCTGTTTGGGATATTGAACGTATTGGTAGCAGGCTGGACCGCTTGGCATTTCTATCCTAAAGTCGCGTTAATTGACAATCAAGGTTTGAATGCTGATGAACAGAAGCAGCAACGTGCAAACCATGCCAAGATAAGAAGTCGGCTGATTGTGCGTATTTTGGTAGCGATGGTGTTGTTGTTGACCGGTTTAATTTTTGCTGATCGCTTGGTGGGATTATCAGAACAAAAGTTATTTAAAGCACCAGTCGTTTTTGCTACAAACTCCCCGTATCAGCGTTTAATTGTCACTGAAAAAAGTGGTCATCTGCAGCTATTCTTAAATGGTAACTTACAGTTTTCTACCCGAGATGAATACCGCTATCATGAGGCTTTAGTGCATCCAATTATGCAGAAGCTTAGCGATAGCACTCGAGCTACTAAGCCAGATTTAAATATACTTATCTTAGGCGGCGGAGATGGGATGGCGGCTCGTGAGGTCTTAAAGTATAAGACTGTGGATCATATTACTTTGGTCGACTTAGATCCGGAGATGACGCAGTTCTTTGCGGAGTCGCCCAGATTTAAAAAGCTTAATGATGATTCGCTAAATAATGCCAAGGTGAGTGTGATAAATGCTGATGCCTATAAGTGGCTCGAGGGAAATGATGAGGTCTTTGATGCCATTATTATTGACTTACCTGATCCATCACATTACAGCTTAGCCAAGCTATATTCTGAACCTATGTACCATATGGTGAAAGACCATTTAACCGCAGAGGGACTGATGGTAGTACAAGCTACTTCGCCTTATTATGCGCCCAAATCTTTTTGGTCAATTGATAAAACGTTGCAGGTTTCTGGGTTTAAGACCACGCCATATCACGCATACGTGCCCTCATTTGGGGAGTGGGGGTTTATAGTGGGTAGTCCGAATGCCTTCTTTACGCCGCCCACACAATATGATTTACCTATGAAGTTTTTGACTCCTTCAGTCAGTCGTGAAATGTTTACATTCCCGCCAGATATGCAGCCGGTTGAGGTGGAGCCAAACACTTTAGATAAGCAAATACTGGTGCATTACTATGTACAAGACTGGTCTGATGAATAGCTTGTTTAGTAATGAGCTTATACCGAATAAAGTCAGTATAGAAATAAAGTAGAACAGCAATAAAGTAAATAAAATAAATGCTGCTATAACGCCGCAACACCTAATGCTAGTAAGTAAGGCTTGGTGGTATTTATTAGCAATTGGTCCTTAGTATTTATTAGCAATTGGTCCTTAGTATTTATTAGCAATTGGTCCTTAGTATTTATTAGCAATTGGTCCTTAGTATTTATTAGCAATAGTAATCTGGGTCGATAACCGTATTAAAATCAACGCCCTAAAATCAAATTAAGTGAGTCAATGAAAAATAGCCTAAGCAATAAAAACAGCCCTAATGTCACTGCAACCAATCGACAGTCAAGTTCACAGGATAACCCTATGACTGGTAAGCACATCTTGGCAGAGTTTTGGCAGTGTCAGTGCGACCCCCAATTATTAACCAGCTCACAGCCTTTACTTGGGCTATTGACCGAAGCGGTAGAGCAGGCGGGGCTAACTTTGGTAGGACATGCGGTACATGAGTTTGAACAGCATGTGGGTGAGGAAGGGGAGCAGGGGATTGGACTCAGTAAAAGTGAGGTTAACTTACAGCAGTCAAGCCAAACTCAAACCAGTGGTGTGACCTTAACTCTACTGCTTGCCGAATCCCATTTGTGTTTGCACACTTGGGGCGAATATCAGACGGTGACATTGGATGTATATGTGTGCAACGTAGCCCATGAAAATAGTGCAAAAGCCGATGCACTATTTAATGCTTGTTTGCAGTTGTTTAAACCAAGTCAACATCACGTTAACACTGTGTCTCGTCAGCATCAGATTCCCAACAACTCTCAACACTAAATAATTAAAATTACTCTATCATGTTATAGAGGGTTTTGGTCTCGAAATAAACTTTGAATACACAGTTGCTTAAGTTTAAACGGCAGTGTTAAGCTGTAAGTTATCTAACCCTTTATAAGTCAAAGCTTAGGACATAACACATGCAAAATTTTGATAGTTTGCAAACGGAGCTGGTTTACTACGCTTTCTACTTCGGTGGCAGTGTGGTGATGCTGGTTTTATTCGCTATTATTTATATGGCCATTACTCCTTATGATGAGATTGCGCTGATCCGTAAAGGTTCAGGTGCGGCCGCCCTGAGCTTTGGTGGTACCATTATCGGCTTTTCACTACCCCTTGCTGCAAGTGCTATCTATAACACCGGCTTCTTGCCCTTTGTCATCTGGAGTGTGGTGGCGATGTTGGTACAAATTACTGGCTATTTTGTCATGGTAAAAGTAATTGGCAATGTGCCAGAGCATATTAGGCTGAATAATATGGCAGTCGGTGGATTACTGGGTGTAAGTGGCTTGGTACTCGGTATTATTAACACCGGTATCTTGTCATAGTTATATCGTAAATAAAGACCATAAATTAAGCATAGAACATACATACAATTTTAAATACACATATAAATCAAAATAAAGGATAAAGATCATGGGCCTTAGAAGTTTTATTAAAAAGCAATTTATTGATGCCATTGAGTGGGATTGGCAAGACGATGATGTACTGATGTGGAAGTTTCCTATGGCGGATAATGAAATCCAAAATGGGGCCTCTTTAACTGTACGTGATGGTCAAGTGGCGGTCTTTATTAATGAAGGTCAAATTGCAGATATCTTTACTGCCGGCCGTTATGAGCTGACTACTGAAACCTTGCCGGTAATGACCAACTTAAGAAACTGGCGTATGGGTTTTGACTCTCCCTTTAAGTCGGACGTGTTATTTTTTAGCACCCGTTTGCAGCAAGGTCGTAAATGGGGCACCACTCAGCCAGTAACTGTACGTGACGCAGATTTTGGTATGGTTCGCCTACGTGCCTTTGGTATGTATTCATACAAAATCAATGATGTGACGCAGTTTTATCAGACCATTACTGGGATGAATGACAGCTACCGCGCTGACCAAATTGAACCGCAGCTGCGTAATCTAATCGTTTCAGATTTGGCATCAGGTCTGGGCCAAAGCCAAGTGCCTTTTATTGATTTGGCAGCCAACCAAGGTCTAATGGCCGATGAGATCAAAAAAGAGTTACAACCAGATTTTGCTAAGTATGGCTTATCGGTTGAGTCCTTTGTGGTTGAAAGCGTGTCATTGCCTGAAGAGCTGCAAAAAACTTTAGACAAGCGTATTTCAATGGGCATGATTGGCGATATGGATGCTTATACCCGTTATCAGGCAGCAGAAGCCATTGAGCATGCGGCTAAGAATGAAGGGGGTGTGGCAGGTATCGGTGCTGGCCTTGGTGTGGGTATGAACATGGGGCAGGTAATGAGTGAGGCCATGGCACCAAAAGCTCAGCTTCAACAAAACTCTCAACCAGCTGCAGCCCCCGAAGCGGCTCCAGTAGACTTTGCGGCTAAGCTTAGTCAATTAAAAGCACTACTTGATCAAGGTCTGATTAGTCAAGAAGATTATGACGAAACAAAAACTAAGATTCTAACTCAGCTGTCTAAATGATTGATAAATCCAACCAGTCTTATAAAGACAATCCGCCGGCGCCCAAGCTGCCTAGTAACTTCAATGTATTGACGTTTACGGCCGCTTGTCCGTCTTGTGGTGCGCCGGTAGAGTTTGCTTCGCCAGGCTCAGTGATGGCAGTGTGTGAATACTGTCAGACCACAGTGCTGCGTGATGGTGAGGCACTAAAGGCCCAAGGTAAACAGTCGCTGACCATTGAGGACTATTCACCGATTCAAATTGGCAGTGTCGGTAGTATTGACGGTACTGATTTTGCGGTGATTGGTCGGGTGCAGCTGCAATACGGTCAAGGCGTATGGAACGAGTGGTATCTGCAGTTCGCTGATGGCAGAATTGGTTGGCTGTCCGAAGCTTTAGGTCTATACACTTTAACCTTAGGAGAGGGCGAGAAAAGCAATCTTCCGGCCTATGATAACTTAGCTATTAATGATAGCATTAGCTTTGAAGGGATTAATTATCAGGTCAGTGATAGGCGCGAAGCTTATGCTATCGCTGGCGAGGGTGAGTTGCCCTTTATCGTAGGTGAAGGTTGGCAAACTTGGGTTATTGATGCCCGTTACAAGCGTAAGTTGATCAGCTTAGACTACGCCCAGTCGGGTAGCAGTCAGTCGCCTGTGGTGCATAAAGGTGAGGCCATTGAATTTGCTGCACTGAACTTTCAGCTGCTGAAAGAGGATAGGCAGCTTAATGAACAAGTGACTGTCAATCAAGCCGGTGCTATGGGGCAAAGCGACTCACAAAGCAAGGTGTCAGATAAAGCCTCAGGCAATAGCGTTAAGATTAGCAAAATTGAGTGCCCCAACTGTGGTAGCCCAATGCCTTATGTAGCAGGCGCTACTGAGTACTTGGTGTGTCCTGCGTGTCATAGCGAAAGCAAGCTGACGGGCAGCACCGCTAAGCTAGTTGCCATGCATTCGACAATGCAGCACTTTGACAGTAGCTTACCATTAGGGGCAAAAGCCCGTATTGCAGCAGAAGACATTGTTGGGGTAAGTGAATTTGCTTTAACCGAGACGCAGCGAGATGCTGCGGCGCAAGGTTATCATGATTATGTGGTTATCGGTATCATGCGCTTACAAGAGGTGGGAGAGTTCGCTTCTTGGACAGAGTATCTGCTATACAGCTTAACCGACGGCTTCTTATGGCTATCTGAGGAGTCTAGAGGATGGTTTGTAGCGAGAGTATTAAGTGAGATGCCAGTCTCTGAACGAGGTCAGTTGCACTATGATGATAGGCAGTGGCGTCAAGTGGATTCGGGCTATCGCAATCGTGTGACCTTTGCGATGGGGGCTTTTAACTGGCAAGTTAAAACCGATGATAGCGATCTGTTAATCGACTATACCTCTGGTGATGAGGTTATTACCTCTGAGCAGACTGAGCGTGAGATTACCTATACCCATGCCATACCTTTGCCTTATCACAAGCTTGAGCAGTGGTTTGGTAGCTACCTTCAGCCTGAGAATACTCATGAGCGAAGTGGCTTTAGTGAAGAGGGTAGCCTAAAAAAAATGCTCACCTGGCACGCTATTTTGCAGATTGCGGTATGGCTACTGGCAGGCGGATCAATTATTGTTGGCATCATTGGCGCTATCTTAATTTACATTATCTACTTTAGAGCCAGTGAAGCTGAAAAAGACTATGTAAGTGCTGAGGTTGAAACTGGGCCTTTTAATTATCATTCGGCAGGTACCCAGGGTATCTCTGTGGTGATTATTGTACTGGCGTTAATTGTAAGCTTTATGATGGGTGTGGCCTCAAAGCCTTCACCTACTGGTCCTAATCCCGATGAGGAGTCTGCTACAAGAGGCGGTGGTGGTATTATCATTATCCCAGGCGGTGTGGGCGGTGGAAGTAATAATAATGGTAGTAATGGCCGTACTGGATATAGTTCAGGTGGCGCTCATAAGTGATATCTGTTCTATAAAATAACTTTGAAATGAGTTCAAAACATCCTAGTACTGTCAAACCCACTAAGCTTACGGTTGGTCATATTGGTGCTGACTTTTGCAGATTGGTTAATCTTTAGTTTTGGTATAAGCATAATATTTAAAAGTGATAGCTAGCTTAAGATGAGAGTTATTCTTGTTTATGATGTCTTTTCATTATTAATATTGTTACAATAAGACTTCTAATACTGCTCTTAAAAGAGGTGGTTATGACGCAACATAGTGATGTTATTGTCGTTGGTGCAGGTCCTGCAGGACTGTGTTTTTGCCGTAGTCTTGCTGCAACTAATTTAAAGATTACTGTTATAGATCCCCATTCTTCAGATGAACTGGCTCACCCACCTTTTGATGGTCGGGAAATAGCCTTAACTCACCCCTCAAAAAAGATATTACAAGATATTGGGGTTTGGCAGCTATTTGCTGATGATGAAATCTATCCTTTAAGGCAGGCTAAGGTTGTTAACGGTGGCTTCGACTATGCCTTACATTTTCCAACACCTAAACAAAATAGTAAGAAGCAAGCCATTGATACTTTGGGATTTTTTGTTTCAAATTACCACATTCGCCGAGCCGCTTATGACAGCGTAGCCAATCAACCAAATATCACTTGGAAATTAAATCATAAAGTACAAACAGCTTATAGTGATAGCGAAAAGGCAACGGTCGTCTTAGATAACGGTGAAACTTTAACTGCCAAACTGCTAGTAGCAGCAGACAGTCGTTTTTCAACCATACGTCGTCAAATGGGCATAGCGAGTGATACATTTGACTTTGGACGCACGGTGATGGTATTTCGCTTAGAGCATGAACTGGCAAATGACCATACTGCTATGGAATGCTTCTTATACGGCTCAACATTGGCATTATTGCCGCTAAGTGATCATGTGACTAACTGTGTGGTGACAATCGATAGTCGCAAGTCGCAGCAGCTTCGCGATATGACAGACGTTGAACTTGCAGAACATATTCGTCAACAACTCAATAACCGATTTGGCAAGATGACTCTGGTAAGTGAAGTGGTTGAGTATCCTTTAGCAGGGGTGCACGCACATCGCTTCTATACTAAGCGCTGTGCTCTGATTGGTGATGCTGCTTGTGGTATGCACCCAGTCACTGCCCAAGGGTTTAATCTTGGATTACAAAGCCAGCACATCTTGAGCAAACTAATCAAAAGATCGTATTATCTAGGTCGTGATATAAGTAGTGATCGTCTATTAAGAGAATATAACTTACGCCATCAAAAAGACACCCGTGTTATTTATCATGGTACTAATGCGATTGTTAAGCTGTTTACCAATGACAAACCACATGCTCGCTTGATGCGAGAAGGTATCTTACATGTCAGTAATAGATTGCCACCCGTTAAACATTTGATTACCCGCCGCTTAACGGGCTAAAGTAACGGATTAATTAGCTAAGCTGTTGTGTGGTGTTGAATGACTTTGGTGCTAAATGTTTTTTATGCTAAATACTTTTTATGCTAAATATTTTTGATATCAAACAACAGGTTTTAGACTGAATAATAATAGGTGCCAATCATTTTGTATGTAATTTTGTATAGAATAACTGCCGTCCTAATGAGAGAGTAGATGCCACTTGGAGGGCAGTATACCTGACATTAGGATAGGCATTTTTTAATACAACTTGCATGCTGTCTAACTGATGAATACTGGCAAATACCGCATCAAAAGGGGAGTCTTGAGGGGATAGCTGCTGTACTGCTTGGTCTGTTTTTGGCAGGGAATCAAGAGAAGTGTGCTGATAGTCTACACTTCCACATATAGCGATCACAGGTAGCTCTGGGTTAATGGCTTTAGTGCGTAATGCCACACCGCTGGCAACCTTGCCCATAGCCGTCTGAGCATCAAGTTTACCTTCGCCGGTAATGACCAAGTCGGCTTTGGCTAAGTGTCTGTCTAGCTCTACCATCTTAGCAATGGTATCAAATCCTGACTTTAATTCAGCTTGGCAATAGGCCATTAATGCGAAGCCTAAACCACCTGCCGCACCGGCGCCCTCAATATGGCTACAATCATCACCGCTAATATAAGTATGGGTCACAGTAGCAAAGTGAGCCAGTGCTTTATCAAGACTGAGTACCTCTTCTACAGTTGCCCCTTTTTGTGGGCCAAAGACATGACTGGCACCGGTAGGCCCACAAAGCGGGCTGGTTACATCGCAGGCTACGCTAATTGTGACGCCAGACAATAGACTCTGCAAAGCTTGATGCTTAATGCTATGTAGCTGATTAAGGTTACCGCCTCCTGGCTTTAATACAGTGCCGGTAGCGTCTTGTAATTTAACCCCCAATGCTTGAAGCATGCCGGCCCCAGCATCATTGGTCGCGCTACCGCCTAAACCAATTAGGATGTTTGTTGCTCCCTGCTGAATTGCATCGACCATCATTTCACCCACGCCGAAGCTACTAGCAAGTAGTGGATTACGCTCCTCCTTGGCCAGTAAGTGCAGGCCACAAGCCTCAGCAATTTCAATGACAGCGATACCATCAACTGTGAGAAAGTATTTCGCAGTTATTGGACGCATCAAGGGGTCGTGTACTTGAAGCTGTTGCCACTGGCCGTGTAAAACATAAGATAAAACGGCAGAGGTGCCTTCACCGCCATCAGCGAGAGGTAGTAAAGTATAGCTGGCCTCTGGAAAGACTTGGCTGAAGCCTTGTTTAATAGCACTGCAGACGTCGATAGCTTCAAGGCTTTCTTTAAATGAGTCGGGTGCGATTAGAATATTCACGACTCAGATGAGGCTGCTTCTGAGTCTTGTTCATTAGTAGTGTCTTGCGCGGCTACTTCTTCATCTTCGCTATCAGCATCTTCATCAAAAGCGGCATCAAGTGCTTGTTGTACCGCTTCAATACGAGCTTGACATACTTTATAAGCCGCGATGGATTGCTCAACGGTATCCATCAGATTATCAATGTCAGGCTCATTTGAGTTTTGTAGCTCCTCGGCATTGGTCTTTAGAATTTGGTAGGCGGCTTTAAAGGTTTTTGGCGCTGTTTTTTTGCGGGTACGTGTGGCCATAATGCAATCCTTATGATAAATCAAAATAATTGTGAAAATTAAAAGTTAAGGGAATAAAATCAAAAAAATCAGGGCTTAGAGTTAGCTTTGTTCAGAGTCAGAGTTAGTTTGAGAATGAGGGGTCACATTATAGACCACTGCGTTTAGCTCACCATCGCTCATGGCAACTTTAATGAAGTCGCCTTTTTCAATGCTTTTGACCGAGTTTAGATATTTATCGTTTGAGTTTTGAACAAAAGCATACCCTTGATCAAGTAGGCGGGCAGGGTTTTGAATCAAAACCACTTGTTGATAATAACGCACTTGTTTTGCTACATCATTTATCAGCTTTTGACTGTTGGCTTTGGTACTGTGATGTAGTGAGTCAATGGCGTCAGTAGCCCTTGATAAATGGTTGTAACTCATTTGACGAATGCGTTGCATGTTACTTTCGGTGGTTAGCGTTACTTCGCGCAATTCAAATTTAGCATGTTGTTTTATGCTATTAAAATGACGATCGGTTAGATGTTGCCAATGCTGCAAGTTATGCTGGCTCAAGCTTTGGATGGCTGAGAATTGACGCTCAGTGGACATAGCCGCCTGAGTCAGTTGTTGTTGACTGAGCCGCTGAATCGCATCGGCATAACCTTGAGTACGCTGCATTAGGCTGGCAAGGTGGTTCACAATACCGGCAATAACTTTTGAGGGGGTATCAAAACTGGTATGTGCTACCTCGTCTAAAATTACCGAGTCGCGTTCATGACCTATACCTACCCAAACTGGGACAGGTTGTTCTGCGATCAAAGCCGCCAACTCATAATCATTTAAATAAGCTAAATCCCCAACAGCACCACCACCACGAATAATGACCATTAAATCTGGATCACGCTCATACTGTTTTCTAAAAGTGAGCATGCCTTTGGTAATGGCATGACGAATCTCTTTTGGTGCATGATTGCCTTGGAAAGTGGCGTGATAATAGTGAAAATGACAAGCGTTGGTGCGCTGTAGTTTATCCGCATCAGCTCGGAAGTCACCGAGTCCAGCCGCTTTTTCTGGAGCAATAACTAACACATGCTCGATATCAAAGGGGGCAGGGATTTGTTTGTTTAAGTTAAGCAAACCCTCACCACTTAAGCGCTCTAGCATGGCTGCATATTGACGCGCCAAATCGCCTAAAGTATAACTCGGATCAATGTCATTGATGGCTAAAGAAAAGCCGTATAAAGGGTGGAAGCTTGCGGTGACATTTAGCAGTACAGTCACATCACGCTCCAGCTTCATGCCAGTGGCGCGTTCAAACTTGGCTAGCACCCGAGCCGCTTTAAAGCGCCAAAGGTTGCCGCGGCAGCTAGCAATGACTTTACCGTCATCGTCCTTTTCAGCCAATTCAAAATAGTAATGACCGCCTTTGCTAGACAGATTGCGAATCTCAGCTTTTACCCAGACACTGTGACGAAAGGTCTCTTTAATAACCAATTCAACAGCGGCTAAGTAGTCACTTAATCTCAGAACAGTATTCTCAAGCTCATCGTCAATGGAGTCATTGAAGTCGTCTGCATTGAAGTTATCAATATCAAAGTCACTATCTTGTGGGGATAAAGTATCAAGGCGAGACAAATCTGGCTTAGGCATAATTATCAGTCTTAAATTTAAAGTTTATACTTTACAGTGTAGGGTTAAGAGGAGATTACAAATAGCGCTACCATAGCATAGCACTTAAGCGAGGCTTTTAAAAAGGCGGTATTTAAGCATATTTGTGCCAAAAACAATAGCCTGTTAAATACAACCTGCAATGAAGCTAGCTTAACTATTAAAGTAAACAATATAATACTTTTCTTTACATATCTGTTTGAGTTGATTATGATTATTGCCGTTTAAAACTGATACCAAGCTTAGACTGTCTAAGTTTACCAGCCCATGTCAATAACTCAAATAATGGACTATTCAATGACCAATCACTACATCTCCGCCCCTCAAGCTTATAACTTCCCTTTAACTATTAAGCAATTATTAAACCGTACAAAAGCCACTTCAATGCATGAAGAGATTATTTATGCAGATAAAGTGCGGATGACTTACGCTGATGCGTTTAAGCGTGTAGCCAAATTGGCTAACGTCCTTGATGGTTTGAATTTGCAAAAAGGGGATGTTATTGCTGTTATGGATTGGGATACGCATCGCTTTTTGGAAGCCTATTATGCAGTACCTATGTCTCAATACGTACTACAGACCGTAAATATTAGACTCTCTCCAGAAAAAGTATTGTATACCATCAACCATGCCAAACCTAAAGTGCTGTTGTTAAACTCTGAATTTGCACCTATGGTAAAAGACTACCAGTTTGAGAACTCATCGATTGAGCACATCATTTGGATGGATGATGCCGGTATGAGCAGTGATGGGGTATTTGGTAATAACCAATCACGCGTATTGGGTGAGTATGAAGAGCTATTAGCAGCTGCAAGTGATGAGTTTGAGTTTAAAGATTTTGACGAAAATACCATTGCCGTAACCTTCTATACCTCTGGTACGACTGGCAATCCAAAAGGGGTATTCTTTAGCCACCGTCAATTGGTACTTCATACTTTAGCCGAAACCGCTATTTTAGGGGTGCAACCACAGAAGCAGGGACTGGTATTGGGCGATGTGTATATGCCAATGACACCTATGTTCCATGTAATGGCATGGGGTCTGCCTTATACCGCTACGATGTTAGGCTTAAAACAGGTTTATCCGGGTCGTTATGCCCCCGATGTACTGATCAAACTTATTAAAGAAGAAAAAGTGTCGATCACTCACTGTGTGCCGACCATTTTGCAGATGCTATTGAAGCAGGCTGAGGCCGAAGGGTATAAGTTTGAAGGGCTTAAAATGGTTATTGGCGGTTCGCGTCTAACTGAAGGTTTGGCAAAACAAGCGCTTAGTGCTGGTATCGAGGTGTACAGCGGCTATGGTATGTCGGAGACCGCACCACTTATCGGTTTGACTGAGTTTAGAGCAGACGATCCAGAGATGACATTAGAGGAAGAAGCTAAGCGTCGTAGCTACACCGGTAAGCCTATTTTTATGGTAGATGTGCAACTTTGGGATGGTGACAATAAGTCATTACCACATGATGGTAAGCAAACTGGTGAATTGGTACTACGTGCCCCTTGGTTGACTCAAAGCTACTTCAAAAATCCTGATGCGGGTAATGAGTTGTGGGAAGGCGGCTATATGCACACCCAAGATATTGCCAACATGGATGAAACTGGCGTTATGAAAATCACAGACCGTCTAAAAGATGTGATTAAGTCAGGTGGCGAGTGGATTTCTTCCTTGGAGATTGAAACGATCTTATCGCTGCATCCTTCGGTAGCGGATGTGGCCGTTATTGGGGTTCGTGATGAAAAATGGGGAGAGCGCCCACTGGCTGCCATCATTCTTAAGCCTGAATGCCAAGACACAACGATAGAAGATATTAAAGCGTTGGCAGAACAAGCTGCAGATAAAGGGTTTATTCCTAAATATGGCGTACCTGAATACTTCAAATTTGTTGATGAATTACCGAAGACTTCTGTAGGTAAGCATGACAAAAAATTAATCCGTGAATTATTTGCGGGTCAAACTGAAGTTTAGTCTCTGTTAGATTGAAAATTGAAGAGTGAGTGCAGAATATTTAACAAATAATCTGTGCTCACTCTTTTTTATTGTATAGCTAATCAATATCTTATCGTTTTTTTACACTAATTTTCGTTGTACTGAATTTTATGTTTACATCGTTAAATTAATTGACTATGATGAATTACTGTCACATGGATCTGGACAGTATTGTCATTATTACGATTCTAATTATCAGCTTATAACTGGCTACTATCACTATAATTGACAACTCATTGATCTGTTTAACTGTACTTATTATCTTACAGTTATTGTTAAACACTACTTCTAACGGTTATACAGACCTAGTGGATATATAGTGATAATACAAATATTCCACTCTAATTTATGAAATAACGGACTATATCATGAGTAATCTTTACCCTTCTGCCAAACAAGCCTATAGCTATCCTTTAACCATCAAGCAATTACTTAACCGCTCTAAAATGACTGCTACAAAGCAAGAAGTGGTCTTTGCAGACAAACAGCGTATGACCTATGAGCAACTATTTGGACGCATTGCTAAACTTGCTAATGTGCTGGATGGGTTAAATCTTGATAAAGGTGATGTTGTTGCCGTGATGGACTGGGATACTCCTAGATTCCTTGAATCGTATTTCTCCATTCCTATGTCGCAATATGTCTTACAAACGGTAAATGTGCGACTGTCTCCAGAAAAAATCCTGTACACCATAAATCATGCCAAACCAAAAGTACTGTTGTTAAATTCTGAATTTGCACCGATGGTAAAAGACTATCAATTTGAAAACTCTTCAATTGAACACATCATTTGGCTTGATGATAATGGTGTAACCTGTGAAGATGTGCTGCCTGAAAGAAAATCAATGGTGCTGGGCGAATATGAAGAGCTATTAGCAGCTGCCAGTGATGAGTTTGAGTTTGAAGATTTCGACGAAAATACCATTGCTGTAACTTTCTACACTTCAGGCACTACCGGCAATCCGAAAGGGGTGTTCTTTAGTCATCGTCAATTGGTACTACACACCCTTGTTGAAGCCGCGTCTTTAGGTACTTTACCTCAAAAGCAAGGCGTGGTTCTTGGTGATGTCTATATGCCAATGACACCTATGTTCCATGTCATGGCTTGGGGCTTCCCTTATACCGCCACCATGTTAGGTCTAAAACAAGTTTATCCCGGCCGTTATGCTCCAGACTTACTTCTGAAATTAATCGAAACAGAAAAAGTCAGTATCACCCATTGTGTGCCGACTATCCTGCAGATGCTATTGAAGCAAGCAGAGGCAGAAGGTAAGAAGTTTAATGGTCTAAAAATGATCATCGGTGGCTCACGCTTAACCGAAGGTTTGGCTGCGACAGCACTATCAAGTGGAATCGAGGTATATACTGGATATGGCATGTCAGAAACTGCACCACTTATCAGTATTACCGAATTTAGTAGCGATGAGGGTGAGCTTAGCTTTGAGGACGATGTGAAGCGTCGCTGCTTAAGTGGTAAGCCTGTAATGTTGGTTGAGCAGCAGCTATGGGATGGTGAGGGTAAGGCAGTAGCTCATGATGGAAAAGAGACCGGTGAGCTGGTGCTAAGAGCACCGTGGTTGACCCAAAGCTATTTCAAAAACGCAGATGCTGGCGACGAGCTATGGGAAGGTGGCTATATGCACACCCAAGATATTGCTTCGATTAAAGCGGATGGCTGGTTGCAAATAACAGACCGTTTAAAAGACGTTATTAAAACCGGCGGTGAGTGGATCTCATCATTAGAGATTGAGACGATTTTATCGCTACATCCTGCAGTAGATGACGTAGCAGTGATTGGAATTCAAGATGAGAAGTGGGGCGAACGTCCGCTTGCTGCTATCGTATTAAAACCAGGTGCTGAAGATACCAATCCAAAAGATATTATTGCATTAGTAGAACAAGCGGCTGAAAAAGGGCTGATTCCTAAGTATGGCATCCCTGAGAACCACATGATTGTCGATGTCCTGCCAAAAACTTCAGTGGGCAAACATGATAAAAAAGTGATGCGTGAGCTGTATGCCAATCAGACTGGCGTTTAATTTCTTTTTTATATGGCAGTAGTATTAATATTTGAATGTAATATAGACTTAATAGCCGTCACATGATTTTGTGGCGGCTATTTTGTTTAAGGAGTGGGCAATCTGTATTAAAGCAACTGGTATATCAACTGTAAGAGATCAAATAATATGAAACAGATTATAACTATTTTAATGGCAATAGCTTTAACCGCTTGTAGCTTTCGGGGTTTCAGCCTTTACCAGATGCGTGGGAATATTTTTACAAAAATTAAAAAGGGATACATCTTTTCGTGAATAGCTAGTTATTATTGTTTGTCTATACTAAGTAGTGTAATCTTTTAATTGTTGTTTGATTTTTATACATATTTTTTCAATCAGTCTAAAAAATGGGAGTTTCCATGGAAAAAAATTATAGAAATATAATCGCTGCTACTGTCGGTCTCGCATTGCTTTCAGGATGTGCCCCTAGTCAAGATGGTAAATATAGATTAGGAGATGTAGTAAACGATGTCACTAGAGCAATATTAGTACCAGCACCCCAAACGACAGCTAATACACAGGCTAATGCTATAGAAGTAGGTGGCTATATAAGACCAATGTTAGAGGGTTGTGACTTAGTGGATATAGAAAGACTTGTTCAAGAGCAAAAAGGTGTCATTGCTGATGTTCAAAGAGTAAGTGAACCAAGAGGAGATGATCCAAACGCTACAACGACAGTCAGATTAAAAAATGCCGTTGTCTTTGGACATCCTTTGCAAAAAATAGAGACACATAGAGGCTACAACGATTTTTCTAGTAAACTATATTTTGGTAATGATGCATTTGTGAAGTTACGCTCAGCCTTTAAAGTGCCGACAGGCGATGATGCTAATGTTACTAAAAACGATGCGAGTGGATATTTGGTCAAAGGGTATGAATACGTTTCCTTAGATTTCGATAGACAAAATAGAACTGTTACTTGCGGAAAAAGTATTTAATTTAAACCTATTTTAAATAGTAATAGTATTGGCTATTTTTTAAGAATGTTTACAGCAATGGCTTCACCTAACATATCAATTAAAGCCTGCAGTCTATTTGCAGGCTTTTTTTCGTACTATTATGGATAAGTTGATTTGCACTATCACCAATCTTATATAGCTATGAGATTATGTTCGGTAGTGATGGCGGGAGTTGAACCCGCTTCTTTATATAAAGTACAAAGCTGATCGCTATTTGCATCGTTGCAATACTGCACAGTTCTCAAAAGCCCTACTACTGTTAAACTCTTTATTGCCTAGTAGCCATATTAAGGACGAATTGCTGTTGTGAGGCAGATAACGGTTATTTTGGAAGATAACTTCACCGCGATCAAGCGGATTGGCAACGATCATATAGCCTGATGGAGAGCTGGTAAATGTGTTGTTCTTAATAGTTAACTTTTGAATATTAAATTGCAGTAGTAGCTGTCCGCCTTGCTGGTTACCAAGGTCATTATTGGCGACCGTATTATTAACAAGGGTAATTTGTCTGACGCCGCCGCGTTGCTGATCATAGCCACCCACTGCAAGACCAGCATAGGTGCTGTTGATGACCGTATTGCTCTCTACCCAGACCTCTTCTGTCAGCTTTTGGAAGTTTTCACTGGCGACTTCGATACCAATATCATTGTTAGTCACGGTATTGCTGTGAATAAATACCTGCTTACCCCCATCGACATAAATACCACCCGCTGAAGGGTCGTCGCCTTTGTAGCCGGGATTGCCACTGATACTATTGTGTGTGACCGTATTGCCGATGATATCACCCCGTCTAGCATAGTCGTTATCGGTCTCTGCTGTTCCTTCAAAACCAATGATGTCGATACCAATATTATTGTTATTATTGACTTGGTTGTGGTTTACTTCAAAGTTACTGACATCGCCATTTATGACTACCGCTTCACTACGACCTAAAGCGAGGTTTTCTACTCGATTATTATTAATTTGAATGTCTTTAATAGGCTGCGTACCGTAAACCGCAATGCCATGCGCATTACCCTTGTCATTATTTACACGCGTTCCTAGATCATGAATATAATTGTTCTCGATTAGGAGGTTATGACTACTGCCAGTAATATAGATGGCAGTGGGCGTAATCTGCTCGTTATTGGTCCAAAATTCAGTAAACTCTAAGCCGCGAATGATCAGATAAGCTTGGTTTTCGATATGGAATAGATGCTCATCAGCCACGCTTGGCGTGCCGGTAATGATAACTTTGGCGGCTTGCATTGGCTCAAAGATAATCGGCTTAGCCAGTGTACCAGAATTTTTAATATACACAGGCCCTTTATAACTACCTGCGGCAATGTGTACTGTCGTACCAGCAGTTGCCAGTTCTGTGGCTCTTTGTAGAGTCAGGATAGGTGAGCTGGCACTACCTGATGCGTTATCACTACCCGTTGTCGCAACATAGATATGCTGACGCGTACTGTCATCGAGCTGTAAATTATCAAGTGCTGAGTTGCTATCATAAAACGCATGGCTACTAGATATTGGTGGCACATTTGGCGTGGCGGGCATATTTGGCGTTGTAAAAACTGTGGCTGGAGCGGATTCAGAAGTAGCAGGTAGGTTTGAAGTGCTAGAAGCTTCATCCAAGTCACTACCGCCGCAAGCAGGTGAGGTAGAGACTACTAATGCAAGTAAACTCATCGGCAATAACATTGAGAAATTACGCTTTGATTGTGACGTGGACCAACTGGTTTTAATAATATTTCCTTAGGGTGTGGTGAACATTGGCAATAGAATGCTGGCAGACAAACATCGAACGGTGAATCTTTAAGCTCTCGCACAAAAAGGGCGGTTGTCACTAGATTTGATAAGCTCAAGTAGATTTATAAAAATATAGTAGCGTTTTTTGTGCTTATAGAAACTAATTACTTCTTTAAATTGTAAAATGTTTTATTTGTCAAAGGTGTGGCTGCTTCAGTAGTATTGAGTGCTGCGGCTTTTTGTATAAAAAACAATATGATAGTATAGGCTCCTAATTAAAACGGATCTGATAATGGGCAGTTATCAGATTCGGTAAGGATATACCATTGGGATGACCTGACTATCTTGGACTATATTTACAATCCTATATTTAAAATAAGGGACATCCTTTTATTTATCTTATATTTTTTAGCATAAAACACAAAAACTAAGAAAGCTATTCAAATTAGGGCAAACATTTATATGCAATTGAATAAAACAAGTTTAGTTGCCGAGGGCATACCGGCAGCTGACAGTACAGAGGTATTGTTTGAAGAAATAAAAATCAACCAAGGTCTATTAATAGGCTTGGTTACCTTAAACCGTGAAAAGTCTTTAAACGCACTGACCACCAATATGTGTAAGCTAATTAGTGCAAAGCTGACCGAGTGGGAACAGATCGATAATCTTGTAGCGGTAGTAATTCACGGTGCTGGCGAGCGTGCTTTGTGTGCCGGTGGTGATATTCGTCAGTTGTATCAAGCACGTCAAGAGTGGGACGGAGAGGGCATAGCCCCGCCAGAAGCAGTTGACTTCTTCGCCAGTGAGTATCATTTAGATACCCAAATGCATGAATATCATAAACCAACTGTCATCTGGGGTAGTGGTATTGTAATGGGCGGTGGCATGGGCATACTAAGCAGCAGTAGCCATCGTATTGTCACGGAGACTACTCGTGCTGCTATGCCAGAAGTGAATATTGGCTTATTCCCAGATGCAACTGGCAGTTGGTTTTTACAGCGATTCCCTGCTAAGACAGGTCTATTTATGGGACTAACAGGTGCTGATGCCAATGCTAACGATGCTCTACTATGTAACTTGGCAGATTTCAAAATGAGCAGCCAAGATTTTGATGCCATGCTACAAAGCTTATGTGAGGCTGATTGGAGTGAGGCTTTAGGTCAACCCACCCTAAATAGCCTAAGCAGTAAATTACATCAAATAACCACCAAAGCGCTAAGTGACTTTAGTGCACAATCTGCTGCAAATATTGAATTTGCGCCAAGTAATATTGCTAAATTTATGCAGTCTATTCAAAGGCTTATGAACTGCGGTGGATTGGATAAAATAGACGACATTTTACAATCAGATGAAAATATCAAAAACTTCTGCCCAGACCTTGCTGATAGTGATTGGTGCAAAGCTGCGGTCGCAAACTATCGTTATGGTTGTCCGGTGACTAAAGCGATTACTTATGAGATGTATCAGCGCGCCCATAACTTGTCATTGACGGAAGTTATGGCGCTGGAGACTAATGTAGCTCTGCACTGCGTTAATTATCCTGACTTTAGTGAAGGGGTGCGTGCGTTATTGGTAGATAAAGACCGTCAGCCAAAATGGAGTCGCACATTGGCTGAGTGTTTGGATGTCGAAGGGCAGGCCTATATACAAGGGCACTTTGAAGAGCTACATTAGATTAACAAGCTTTGTGCTGAATTAAGCCGGTAATATGTGACAATAGCAGCAAGACAGAATTTAGTTTGTCTTGCTGCTTTTTTATTTTTAAGATTAAAATAATCTGTTAGGATAAGAAGGATGCTATAAAGCATCGGCATTTATAATAGCCGTACTCATAAAAGCTGCACTTATAAAAAACCTACTTTGATAGTTTTTAACTTGTTGTAAGGATAGTAAAAATGGATTTTGCCCAACTGCCTGCACCGTCTAAGGTGAGTGCTTGGTTAGATATGGATGCGCTCGATCATAATATTGAGCTGGTTAATCAGAAGACCCAAGCGGTTAAGTTGCGCATCGCGACCAAGTCAATTCGTTCTATCGATGTTCTACGCTATATCCAAAAAAAGACCCCTCACTTTATCGGCCTCATGTCTTACAGTGCTGCCGAGTCTGTGTATTTACTACAAAATGGCTTTGATAATATCTTATGTGCTTATCCCGCTTTAGACGCCCAAAGCATAGCTGAGACATTACAGTATACACAGCAAGGCGCTACCATGATTTGGATGGCCGATCGCATTGAGCACTTACGTCTGCTTGATGAGATAGGTAAGCGGCATGGTCAAAAAATTGAGGTGTGCTTAGATATTAATATGTCGATGCCCCTGCCGAAGCTGTACTTTGGCACTAAGCGCTCGGCATTGATGCGCAAAAGTGATGTCAAAAAGCTAATGGAGAAGGCGGGTGGCCTATCGCATATAAAGCTAGATGCGGTAATGGGTTATGAGGCTCAGATTGCTGGATTGGCAGAGCATATCCCAGGTAAGTCATTGCTCACGCCTGCCATTAAAATGTTAAAAAATGGCTCAAAAAAGCAAGTTAGTCGCCGCCGAGCAAGCATAGTGCGCTGGATTACTGAGCAGTGGTATCAGCTCAAGCTGGTCAATGGCGGAGGTAGTGGTAGTATGGACTTCACCGCAAGCCAGCCAGAAGTGACCGAGATTACGGTGGGCTCAGCTTATTATAAGCCAGCATATTTTGATTATATGGAGAGCATGCAGCCCTTCATGCCGGCTGCAGGATTTGTACTACCGGTGACACGCCAACCTGAAAAAAGAGTGATTACTTGCCAAGGGGGCGGCTTTATCGCTTCTGGCGCAGTGAGTGCTGATAAAGCACCAGTGGTGCATTACCCCAAAGGATTGTCCTTACTGCCTGATGAAGGGTTTGGGGAAGTACAGACCCCATTTGCGGTGGATAATGAGGTTCTCAAACAGGGCAATATACCAAGAATTGGTGAGGCAGTGTGGTGTCGCCATGCCAAAGCTGGCGAGCTGGCTGAGCATTTTAATGAATTGGTGTGTTATCGTGATAATGCACCGCTAATAGCAGATGGAACTGCGCAAGTCATGACAACTTATCGAGGACAAGGACGATGTTTTCATTAAAACACTGGCAGACAAATAATAAGTGGCAAAACTGGGTTGGCTATGTCACCTCAGAGCCGGAACAAAAACTTTCGGTTAATTCAGTGGAGGAGCTACAACAAGTTATCGTACAAGCCCGTGCTGACAAGAAGCGAGTTCGGGTTACTGGAGCGGCACATTCTTTTAGTGACTGTGCCAGACCTGAAGAGATCGCTGTAACCTTGCATAATATGCGCGGTTTAATCTCGGTGGATAAAGTCAATAAATTGGCTACGTTGCACGCTGGCACTTATTTATATGAAATCGGTCCTGCTTTGGCTGAGCATGGCTTGGCACTTGAGAATATGGGGGATGTGCAAGCGCAGACTATTGCTGGTGCGGTCAGTACCGCTACTCACGGTACAGGTATTGATCTAGGTTCGGTAGCCAATCAAGTTGTGGCTTGGGAGTGGATAGATGGCAAGGGCGAGCTACACAGTCATCAGCGAGGCGATGCAGAAACTGATGACTTAGGTAATGCGCTACACGTTAGCTTAGGTATGCTTGGGGTATTTACCAAACTGACGCTAAAAGTGGTGGATTTATATGGTTTACGAGAATCCAATGAGCGTATAGGGTTTGAACAAGGGCTGGCAAATTTTCATGACCTAGCACGTGCTCATCGCCACATGGAGTGGTTTTTATTTCCAGGCACCAATAAGCTGCAACAAAAGACTCTGTCTTTGATTCCCCCCAAGCCAATGCGCCGTGCTCAGAAGATAAAAGATCATTTTGACAGTATAGTTAAGCTCAATGGGGCATTTTATTTGCTCTCTGAGTTGGCCAGAATGAATCCTAAGCTGACTAAAAAGGTAAGTGAGATCTCAGCCAATTCTATCCCTAATACCCACCGTGAAGGGTATAGCTTTGAAGTGTTTCCAACGCCGCGCGGGGTTAAGTTTAATGAGTCAGAATACTTTATTAAACTGTCAGATTTTGAGGCCTGTATTACCGAGATAAACGATATTTTATTGGAAGATAATAAATTATCACATTTTCCCATTGAGGTGCGTACTCATAAGGGTGAGACCGGGATGCTTAGCCCAACACAGGGTGAAGATTGTGCGGTACTCTCATTTCACGTATACAAAGGTATGGACTGTGAGCCTTTATTTAACTGGCTTTATGACTATATGCAAAAGTGGCAAGGTCGCCCGCATTGGGGCAAGGTCAATAAGCTTAGTAAAGATGAGCTGTATGAGCTGTATCCACAAATGGCACGTTTTTTGGAGATACGTGAGCACTATGATCCCGATAATGTGTTTATGAACCGCTGGCTTGAACAGAAGTTTTTGTCGAAGTAAGGTTGCTCTAACTTAGAGCTAGATAACTAGGCTGCTTAATCTATTGGTTTTACTAGAGAGCACTTTTTAACTAGAGAGTACTTTTTAACTAGAGAGTACTTTTTAACTAGAGAATACTATTTAACTAGAGAGCCTTTAACTAAAACGTATAGAAGCAAGAAAGATAGTCGAAATAGAGTTTCCTTAATACTACTCGTTTGCAATATTTTATTGCAAACATGGTATATCTATTTGAATTCTGTTATTTTTCAATAAACACATTATTTTATTTATTATTAGAGACATGACCTTAAATAAAACTCGTAATTCACAGTCGCATTTGATTAAAGCCTTCTCGCTTTGTGCTGCATTAGGCGCTATAAGTGTGCCTGCCTATGCTTGTCAGGTTCCTAAAAGCTACTACTCCAATGTTTTTTGTACTGCCAGTAGTGATTATTTTTTAGCTCTAAAAGACTCCGGTCAGCCGGTAGCTTTACTGGATAAAAGAGGCAGGCGAGTTGCTGATTTATCGCGGTACAACGGTATCGATGTCAGTAAACTAAAAGAGGGGCTTATTCCGGTTCAGAGAATGGGCCGAGTAGGCTATATCAATACTTCTGGTCGCGAAGTTATTCCAGCAGTCTACGATACCATTTCTGGCGATAGGCAAACTAAGGGTTGGTCGCGTGCGGTGAGCAATAACCGTATCGTGGTAAAAAAGGCGGGCAACTTTGGGGTGATTGACACCAGAAACCGAGTGATTGTTCCTTTTTCACCCAACTATCAAAGTATCAGTGACTTTAATGGTAACTTAGCAACCATCACAACCCGAAGCGGTACTCAGTGGGTAGATATTAATGGAAGGCCCACTGTAAATCCTGCTCAGACTGTTTCTAGTCGCAATACCACACAGACTGCTTCAACTGCCAAACCTGTGATAAACACCACTACAGTGATTCAAAGTCCAAGCATCACTCAAACACCAGCGCCTAGTCCAAGTTTCAGTAATACCGAAGTTTGGCAACCAGAACAGCGTGACGGTAAATGGGGCTATGTGAATTATAGCGGAGTGCCAATGATTAAATTCTTATTCCAGCAAGCTATGCCTTTCTCTGAAGGTCTTGCAGGGGTAAAAATGGATAATAAATGGGGCTTTGTTAACTTAGCTGGCGAGCTGGTTATTCCTTTTAATTTCGAAGAATCAAAGCTTCGCCGAGGCAGAGGAGTCACCTACAAAGGCGCACAGCCATTTGTGTTTACCGGAGGTAAAGCCTGGGTGGGTAATGCGCCTAATGGTGCTCAAATGTGTATTGATACTAAAGGCAATTTTGTCAGTTGTTCTTAGCTAGTCATTAAAATTTTTAGCATAAAAAAACAGTGCCTTTTGGCACTGTTTTTTTATCTAAGATAAACGATTTATTTTGAAGCTTGTTGTCTTATGCCTGTAAACGTTTGATTAAACGCTGGGCTGTCTCTTCAGATGAGGCTGGGTTCTGGCCAGTAATCAGTAGACCATCTTCAACCACATAAGATTGCCAATCTGCACCTTTTTCATAAAGGCCGCCATTTTCTTTCAGTGCATCTTCTAATAAGAAAGGCACTACGTCCGTTAGACCAACCGCCGCTTCTTCGGTATTACTAAAGCCGGTTACTTTTTTGTCTTTAACAAGGTATTCACCATTTACTTTGACGTTTTTTAAAGCAGCAGGAGCGTGACAAACAAAGGCCACTGGCTTGTCAGATTTTACAAAGTCTTCAATTAACGAAATTGACTTTTTGTCCACGGCCAAATCCCATAATGGGCCATGACCACCCGGATAGAACACTGCATCATAGTCCTCACTATTGATTTCAGCCAGTTTATGAGTGCTGGCTAAATGCTCTTGAGCCGCGCTATCTTGTTTGAAGCGATCGGTATATTCGGTCTGAGCATCAGGGGTATCGCTACTAGGATCTAGAGGAGGTTGACCGCCTGCTGGCGAGGCCAAAGTAATCTCGGCACCGGCATCTTTAAATGCGTAGTATGGCGCTGCAAATTCTTCTAACCAAAAGCCTGTCTTCTTACCGGTTTCGGCTAACTTATCGTGTGAGGTTAATACCATTAGTATTTTCATAGAAAATCCATTATTTATTATAAATTTATTATTTTGTTAATTTCCTGCCTAACAGCTATATAGGGTCAAAAGCTATTTAGGATCAGCAACTTTGACCACTGTTTTACCAAAGTTGTTACCGTATAGCATGTCGACAAAACCTTCTGGAGCGTTTTGTAAGCCATCAACAATATGCTCTTTGGTTTTTATTTTGCCCTCTGATACCCATTTGCCCATAGTTTGTAAGAACTCTGGGAAGTGGTCACCATACTCTTCAAAGATAATAAAGCCTTTGACAGTTAAGCGTTTTCTTAAGATATTACTCATCAGTAAGCTTAAGCGGTCTTTGCCTTCTGGCAGTTCAGTTTGGTTATAATGGGCCGCAAGACCACATACTGGGATACGGGCATGGGCGTTCAGTAGTGGTAATACTGCATCGAATACACGGCCACCTACGTTTTCATAATAAATATCAATACCATCTGCACATGCTGCTGCTAACTGCTGTTCGAAGTCATCGGCACGGTGATTAAGACATTGATCAAAGCCAAGCTCTTCTACTGCAAATTTGCATTTGTCTTCGCCGCCAGCGACACCAATAACTTTCAGACCATGCAGCTTAGCGACTTGACCGACGGTAGCGCCGACTGGGCCGGTTGCTGCGCCTACTACTAGAGTTTCATCAGCTTTTGGCTTACCGATATCCGTCAAGCCCATATAGCCTGTAAATCCAGGCATGCCAAGTACCCCTAAGCCGTATGATGGGTTGCTCATGTCTTTAGTAAGCTTATAAACCCCTTCGCCGTTACTGACGCTATAGTCTTGCCAGCCACTATATGCAACTACGATATCACCTTCACTAAAGCCATCAACATTAGAGTTGACTACCTGTGAGACAGTAGCGCCTAGCATAACGTCACCTACTTCAAGGGGATCAGCATAGCTTTCAGCATCGCTCATACGACCACGCATATAGGGGTCAAGTGATAGGTATAAGGTGCGCAGTAGCATCTCATTATCAGCAGGGGTTGGGATTTCAGTCGTGGCTAATTCAAAGTTATCATTAACCGGTTTACCGTGTGGACGGCTAGCCAATTTAACTTGACGGTTTAAAGTATCTGATTGAATGTTAGTAAAACTCATGGAGTTATCCTTATTGTTATTGGGTTTATTCAGTGTTTTTATTATTAAAAAGTTTTAAGCAATTCCTTTTTATTAAAGGAATAAAACATACAGCAGCTTATGCAGTACCAATTCTAGAGCAGGGAAGCTGTGCCTATGTCGTGCTTTTGTACCTAATTTATAACCTTACTTATTTGTAAATTAAGAGTTAAAGCAATAAGTTAGATATATAGCAGTTTAGACCACGATTAAGCTTTAGCAGCACGTTGTAAAATACGGCGTGAAACTTGTAAATCATTGGCTTTATGCTCACCAAGCTCGGTCATGCCATGTGCTTCAAGCTGCTTAATAATAGGCTCAATAGCGCTTTCATCTAAGTCTGCATCGGCAAAGTTGATAGGCAGCTCTAGCGCCTTAAAGAAGTCTTCGGTATAAGCAATAGCAGTTTCAATTACATCATCATCGGTAAATTGATTATTATCGTTATTGATATCCCACACATTGCGCGCATACTGTAATAGTTTTTCTTTTTTACTGTCTTTCAACTCACGCATCAATGATGGCAACACAATGGTTAAGGTGCGAGCGTGATCAATACCATGTAAAGAGGTTAGCTCATGACCAATCATGTGAGTGGTCCAGTCTTGTGGCACGCCAGTACCAATCAGACCATTAAGTGCCATAGTTGCTGTCCACATGATGTTTTTACGCACTTCTAGGTCTTCAGGATTTTGCTTTACAGCTTTGCCTTCAGTAATAAGGATTCTTAATAGGCTCTCGGCAAAAGCATCTTGTACTTTGGCATTGACAGGATAGGTTAAATACTGCTCCATGACATGAACAAAGGCATCGGCAATGCCGTTCATTACTTGACGCTCAGGAAGTGTTAAAGTCTTGATTGGATCAAGGATAGAGAACTTCGGATAAGCTAAGGGGTTACCAAAGGATAGCTTAGCATGACGCTCACTATAGTTAATGACACCACCAGCATTCATCTCAGATCCGGTAGCAGGGATAGTAAGTACCGTGCCTAGGTCAACAGCTGAGTCAATATCTTTACAAGAGCTGGTTAAGGCGTCCCATGCTTTATCGCGAGATACTGTGCCGTCTTCTTCTTTTAAGTGTGAAACTAGCGCCACAAATTTACTGCCATCAATTACCGAACCACCACCCACAGCTAAAATAAAATCGATGTTTTGTACATTTGCCATGTCAGCTGCTTTTAATAAAGTAGTGAACTCAGGGTTGGGTTCAATACCACCAAATTCAAAAATTTCACGATTGCCATTGCTATTTAACGCGGTTTTAACTTCATCAAGCGTTCCGGTACGCTTTGCAGAGCCACCACCATAAGTAATTAACACACGAGCATTGGCAGGTACTAAGTCAGCCAATTGTCTAATTTGACCTTCCCCAAAGACAATGCGTACAGGGTTGTAATATTGGAAATTCTTCATGGTTGTCCTTAAGTTACTAGTTAATTGTTTAAAACTGAAATAGATAATAGGCAATATAAATTATAAATATGAATATCTTGCTAAGAATCATACAGATTTATTAGACCAGTCGTCTAGTAGCTTTACAAAACAACATAACTGATTAGCAACTGTGTGCAGTTTTTATTAACGGATCTTTTCAAGCCCAATCTCTGAGGCCGTCATTTGCCACACCTCATTAAGAGCTGTGTTGCAGCGACTGGTTTTTGCAATCAAGCTGGCTCCAAGCCAGGCATAGTACCAACGCTTGGCGATACTCTCTGCAGAAATATTTTTGGCAATAGGGATAGAGCCTTCAGCCCAGCCTGCTTTTACCTGCTCACTTATCCACTGGATAGTTTGCTGTGAGCCCTCTTCTAAAGCTTCTCGCATTGGGTCTGAGATGTCGGATACTTCGCCGCTAAGTTTTACCACTAAGCATTTTTCGTGGTCACATTCGTTTTGTTGGGTGTTGTACCAATACTGAAAGTAATGAGATAGCTTTTGTTGCGCACTGATATCTTGTGCTGAGATAGCCTGTAAGCGGTGCTTATAATGTTCAAAGTAACTTTGAATAATGGCTTCGCCAAACGCTTCTTTGGAAGCAAAATAATGGTAAAAAGAACCTTTGGGTACGCCAGCAGTATCCAGTATTTTTTTGATACCCACAGCGGTAAAGCCCTTTTGTGCCAGTAGCTGATAGCCAGTAGCTAGCAAGTGTGACTTGGTGTCATTCGGGGTATGTTGAAAAAGATCAACAGGGTCTGAATGGGAAATAGGCATATTGTGATAACTCATAATGGGTCCATAGTGGTTCTTTTAGTATATGCTAATGTTACCACAGCCATTAAGTTCGTAGGTTTATGGTTGTTTGCTAACGACTATATACTCACCATGGCTTACAATCCTTTATAAATAAATACCTTTGTTAATAAACGAAACAGATATAGTTTAACAAAACCATATTACGACCTATCTAGCCAGCCATATACAAGCTAGCGACATATTTAGAGAGCACCATGAACCTATTACAACCCATTACAATTGGCGGTCAGGTCTTTAAAAACCGCGTCTTATTTCCACCTTTGACTACAGGATACGAAGACAGAGATGGCACCATCAGTGAACAAAGCCGTGCTTTTTATACCCGGCTAGCTAAGGGTGGTGTTGGTTATATCGTGTTAGGTGATGTGGCACCTATTCGCAGCTTTGCAGTGACTCCGAAGCTTTATGAGGACAGTCAAATTGATAGCTTTAGACAATTGGCTGACAATGTTCATGCTTATGGCGCCAAGCTTGGGGTGCAGATATTTCACCCAGAATATGACAGTGACGTTCTAAATGCCTTATTTGATGCGGGCAAAATGGTTGAACTGCGCTCGCAACTTAACCATGATATGGATCACTTTGTTAATGAGGTAACCCAACAAGCGCTAATGCAGATTATTGATAAGATGTGTGCCTGTGCTCAACGCGCTCAGCGCGCGGGCGTCGATGTGGTTAGTATTCATGGAGACAGATTGGTCGGAGCATTGTGTAGTCCGATAATGAATACCCGTAGCGATGAGTTTGGGGGCTCTCTAGAAAACCGCACTAGATTTGCTTTGATGCTAGTGAAAGCTATGAAGGCTGCTGTGCCTGAGATGGTCATTGAATACAAGCTACCAGTGATTACCCCTGAGCGTGGCAAGGGCGGAGTCAGCATTGATGAGGCACCGATATTTGCTCAGTGGCTTGAGCAGGCTGGCGTAGATATGCTGCATGTGGCTCAGGCAAACCATACTGGTAATATGGCGGATACCATTCCACCGATGGGAGTGCAGCCTTATTGCTTCTTTGCCGATATCACCGCGTCAGTGAAGCAGGTGGTTTCAATCCCAGTCAGTACTTCTGGGCGTATTATAGACCCTGCTATGTCTGAGGAACTACTTAATGAGGGCAAAGTGGATATGATAGGTATAGGCCGCGCCTTACTCGCTGATCCGGACTGGGTGAATAAAACTGCTGCTGGACGTCCGCAAGACATCATCCGCTGTATAGGCTGTAATGAAGGCTGTGTTGATACTGTGCTTAATCGCTCGTTTATTGCTTGTGTGGTCAATGCCGAAAATGGCTTCGAGGCGGTTCGATCTATCACCCCAGCTGAGCAGCCAAAAAAAGTAGTGGTGATTGGCGGTGGTCCTGCTGGATTAGAAGCAGCTCGGGTAGCTGCTGTCAAAGGTCATGAAGTGACGCTCTTCGAAAAACAAAACTATCTGGGCGGGCAGCTTAATATTGCTTCAGTACCACCACGTAAAGCTGAAATTGGTCGTAGTATTGAAGATTTAACCCAAGCTTGTCATCAAGCTGGCGTACAGATTCAGCAAGGTCGTGAGGCTGATACGGATAGTATTCTCGCTTTATCGCCAGACACTGTGATTGTTGCTACAGGAGCCAATAGCTTTATGCCACCTATTGTTGGTATAGACGATTCTCAGGTTTGTGATGCTTGGAAAGTGCTGGCAGGTGAGCAGCAAGTTGCAGGGCGTGTGGTTATCATCGGTGGTGGCATCGTCGGTTGTGAGACAGCCGAATACCTTGCTGTGCAAGGATGCCAAGTGGCAATCATTGAGATGAGTGATAAAGTAGGGGCGGGCATCGGTATTACAGTATTGCCGAGTGTGCTAGAAACCTACCGTCGTTATGGGGTTACTCAGCATCCAGGTCTTAAAGTGACTCGCATTGAGCCAAACCATTTTCAGGAGGCTCAAGAGCAAGAGGCACAAAAAGGTCAGCAATCAGCGTATGAATTAAATATTTCTTGTGAGGATCAGCAAGGCAATATAATTCCCTTTGTTGCGGATTATGTGGTAGTTGCTAGTGGGGCACGTCCACAAGTCTTTGATAGCAGTGACTTATTGGCACAAGGCATTGAGGTTATTGAGGTGGGAGACTGTGTAAAAGTAGCGGATATCTCGCAGGCGATAAAAACTGCCTATGATGCTGCTAATTCGATATAGAATTTAGCTCTTTATCTAAGCTATTTTATCTGAACGTTTTGGGGTAGTAGCCGGGTGTAGCTACCCCAAAAGCTTAAAGCTGTTGGCAACCAGGCCCACTAAGCTGGCTGTGACCACCCGATACTTTCTCAACCTTAATTTGGGTCAATATTCGCTCTTTTAAACTCTGAACGTGCGAGATGACGCCAATTAGTTTACCTTCTGATTGCAGATTGGTCAGTGTATCAAGTGCGATATCGAGTGAATCCTCATCAAGGGTACCGAAGCCTTCGTCTAAAAATAACGAGTCCACACTCATATTTTGACTTGCCATATTTGATAACCCAAGTGCCAAAGCGAGGCTGATAATGAAGCCTTCACCACCGGATAGATTTTTAGTACTACGAACTTCACCGCCTTGATAATTATCGATGACATTAAGCTCAAGTGGACTGCCTTCATCACGAGTGAGTAAGTAGCGGTCACTCATTTTTTCTAACTGAATATTGGCATTACTAACCATGATTTGGAAAGTTAACCCTTGTGCGAAGGTTCGGAATTTTTTGCCATCTGCCGAACCAATCAGTTCACGTAGATTATTCCAGATATTGTAAGTATGTTGCTGTTTTTTAATTTTTTCAAGTTGTTCTTCTAGCGCTATTTTATTCTTCTCATTGGTTTTAAGCTGTTGTTGTAGCGCACCAATCTGTCTGTCTAATTCTGATATCTCACTTTTAAGTATCGTTAACTGATTAGTTAATGAGATTGTATGCGCATCAAAGTCAGCTTGATTTATAGCACTAGCAGAATCAATATCAGTATTAATATTGACGTTACTATCGTTTTCATTATTTAAATTAACTAAGGGCGTCGCTAGTTTGTTTTCTAACTGTTGCTTTGTCTCCGCAAGCCTATAGCAAGCAATCTGTAAATTATTATCAATGTTTTGCTTTTGAGTTGCTAAAGCCTCACGAGCTTCACGTTCAAGCATGGCATCTTTATAGCTATGCTCATTATCAAACTGGTTGTCTTTTAATAAGGTGTCGAATAATACTTGTTGGTTGTTAAGGTCATCGTTAGCCTTTGAGATCGCTGTTTTTAATTTATCAATATGCTCATTCAGTTGTTTAATTTGTAATTGATAGCGATTATAGCGCTCACGAGCCTGCGCTAAGTTTTCTTTTGCTGAATTAACTGCTTGTTGCAATCGTTTATCTTCAGCATCCATATCTTTATCTTGATAAAGAGTCTGTCTTTTGTTCTGTAAAGTGTCTAAGGTGGTCTTTACATCATTAATAACTAGATTTAAATCATTAAACTCTTTTTGTACGTCATCCAGCTGATTTATTAATCCATTGATTCGTGTCTCAACGTTACCAATCTCACTACTAAGCGACTGGCTAAGCTCTTTTTGACGGTTATAATCTTGTTGTAATTGACGCATCCATCGACAATGATCACGTAAGGTCTCCAAATACGACTCACAGTCGCTCTCAATTAAAACGTGTTTATTGCTTATAGCATTGCTTAGTTTGGTCAATGTCGTATCAAGGGTAGACCATTTATCGTTATCGTCTTGTTTATATGGATTAACCAATTTTCGAATGAGGGTTATTGACTCATTAATTTCTGCATAATTCGATTCTATATAGTCCTTATCATTTTTAATTTGTTGCTCTATTAATTTTATGTCTGTATTAAGCGCATTAATTTGTTGTATCGTTGATTGGGAGTTGTCCTGCAATGCTTTGATGCTATTTTCACTTTGACTAATTTCATGAGTTAGCTTGTCGTTTTCATCAAGTAACGTATTTAACGTTTGCTTTTGCGATGCTAAGTCCTGTCGCGTATTTTGAATCAATGAACTCAAGTCATCAGCAGTGATGATGACTTGTTGTAAATTGCCACTATCTATCTGGTTATGCTCTAAAGAGTCACTCTGTGGATGGTTGACCTGCAATTTATTTAGACTACTACCAAACTCTGCAATTGACGCTTTCAGCTTTTTTGAAAGCGATTGTTTATCAATGATGTCGATAAGGGTAGGGGGAAGGTTGAGTACATTTTGCGTAAAAGTAGTTATTAATGACTCATAGCGACTTACTAACTCTGCTAATTTGCTTAGTTGCTCATTAAGCTGCTTTTGATAGTTTACTACCTCATGTTTAGAGGTCGCTAATTTAATTTTATCTTCAGAGATAAGCCTCTCAACATTCTTATACTCGGACGATAATTCATTGATACGGTTTTTAAGTAGTTCTATAGGCGTCGGTTTGTTTTGATCAGGTTGTGACTTATTATTCAGCAAAGGGTGGTTGCCATCATAAGGATGTTCAAGAGAGCCGCACAATGGACATGGCTCATCATCCTGCAATAAATGAATAAAATCCTCAAGTTTAGCGACTTGTTGCGATAGTTCTAAATTTACTTTCTTATCTTCTAGCTCGGTATTTAGGCGATTTAACTTATCCTCGTTAGCCGCAAGATTTTGCTGAATTACATCGATATTTCGCTGTCTATCAGGTAGCAATGCTTGTGTTTCTTTAGCTTGCAATGCAAGCTGACTCACTTGTTCGAGATGCACCTTAATGTCATTAAGCTGTTGACTGCTTTGCTCAATTTCATTGTGCTGATGGCGTAAGGATTGTAGGGTTTGCCCTTGCATTAGATTGTGCTGACGTTGTTTAAGCGTTGCAAGTTGTTGCTTATTACGCTCAATATCATCGCTAACTTGGTTTTGACCACTTTCAAGTTTTGATAACTTATCGGTCAATTGACCCAAACTAGCTTTAGCAACTTGCCTCTGCGCATCTTTATGTGCAATATTGTGCAACACCGTTTTGAGCTGTCTACCAAGCTGATGTAATGATTCAATATCACTAGGCAGTGCTTCATGATGCGAGCGTGTGTCTAAAAACTGCTTAGTTTTAACAAGCCTTTCCTGCAATTGCGTCTGCTCGTCTTTAGAAGATTTTAGTGACTCATTTAACTTAGTCATATTTGCATTAAGCGAATCACGACGACGATGTTGATCGTGAAAACGCTCCTGATGCTGTAAAATCTGCCCATCTAACTGGCGAGTCTCACGAATCAGCGGTTGCGCTTTATTATACTCACTCACCGCTTTATGCTCAGCTAACTCGGCTGTTTTTAAATCTTGCTGACTTTGATTGAATTTTGTCTCAACCTCTAGCAATTGTTTGGCGCTATCTTCTTTATTCGTCGTATATTCAGTAAGCTGTCTACGAATGGTTAGCAATTTATTGTAATCATTGCTAATTTCAAGCGCTTTATTCGCCATATCCAAACGCTCAGCATCTGACTTAAAACCCAGCTTAGCTCGCTCGGCATCGTCAACCTCTTGCGTATATTGCGACAATTTATGCTTTAAATCTGCGACATCCTGTAGCCATTTAATTTGTGACTCTAAACTATCCTGCTTGGTTTTTTTAGTGGTAAGCTCAGTATTTAATGTGTCAATATTTTTGCGATACGCGGTTTCGGTTTCCTCATCTAACAGCGATAAACTATCAGAAACCGCTTGCAGGCGCTCTAACTCTTCTTTATGAGTGCGGTACTTTTCATACACATTTTTGGAAATATCAGCGTAAATTTGCGTACCGGTAATTTTCTCCAATATATCAGCACGTTCATCTGCTTTGGCTTTTAAAAACGCAGAAAAACTACCCTGGGCGAGCAAAATTGAACGGGTAAACTGTTGAAAGTCCATCGACGTTAGTTCAATGATTTTTTGCTTTGTGCGAGACAGCTTTTCCTCTAAAATCTCATCACCCTTATCAGGGTCTTCAAGATTCACCCGACTCAACTCATGTGTTGCGTCTTGTAAATTACCATCAGGCTTGCCATACGCTCGGCGCTGCCCCCAACGACATCGGTACTGTGCTCCGTTTAACTCAATCACTACCTCGGCAAAGCATTCAGCGGTTTGCCGTGTCATCACCTCGTTGCTACTTTTACTAATGCTATTAATACGAGGCGTCTCACCATAAAGCGCCAAACAAATCGCGTCCAAAATCGTGGTTTTACCCGCACCTGTCTGTCCTGTAATGGCAAAAATACCCTCATTTACAAAGGCTTTATCGCTAAAATCGATATGCCATTCACCTTTCAGAGAGTTGAGGTTTTTAAGTCGTAGTTCGATTAGGCGCATGGTATTTTCTTAAGCTATTAGGAGGTGAATAGGTAAAAATGGAATTAATGATGATTTGGAGCTAATTTCGCTTTTTATTGCTATCTTACTTGACCACTAGAGCGGTGACTATAAACCATAGCCGTTCCTGACTCAGCGATAACGCCTCTAGCTATGATACCTGAGGAGGGTTAAAGCAAAGCACTGCTTTGACCCGACGCAAGAGAAAATCTATGATTTTCTGTGTAGTCAAGCAAGTATATCTACTGCAATCGAGGCTAAACCGCTCCTTTGATGCAACGTTAGCTTATCATTGAAAAGTGATCTAATATAACTAGTCCACTAAGGCTAGGGTAGTCGGTAGGGTGCTACACTACACTGGCTACAATGCCAAAAACCCTCAATAGAGCGCAGAAATATTATCATTCTAAATCAATCTTTCTCAATTTTTATTAGTGTTATATCGGGGTATGATTCGTAATCGCCCTGCCAGTTCTTGTCTCCTGGAAGGACTTTTAATTCCCGCCAATACTTTACATTTAACTCTTCTCTTGTTCTTTTCCTAGAAATATAAGTTTGTGGGATACATTGGTTTTTATTACTAGATAAGAGTTGCTGTAAATTAGAACGATTAAAATCTACTTGATTTACTGTTGAAGCAACTTCTACAAGGATAATTAATGACATTAACGATGAGTAAGACTGCTCATAAGTAGGAGTTTGCCCCTTATGGATGAAGTTATTTCTTGCAGTCCTTGCATCACTCAATAGTATGTAAAGTTCTTCTTGTATGAAATCTTGTTGATAAAGTATTTCGATTTTATGTGCAGAATTCCATTGTTGAGATTCAAGGAATTTACGACGTTTAGGTATGTTTATAGATTTTGATTTCTGAACTACTGTCTTAGTCCAAATAAGTTCTAGTATTTGCTCTGCACTAATCCAAGCGTGAGCAAGAGCTTCACGTAATTGATATCTTCTATGATATGTAAACGCACTAATAAAAAGAGAAGGCGAAAGTATAGGTAATTTAGATAATATCTTATGTCCATAGTTGTATGCTGAAATCATTTTATCTGCTTGGATGATTTCAGGTTCGAGTAGTTTAATAGAAGCTAATGAACCTGCATCACATTCGCCTATGGCGCGGTGAAATTCGGAAGTGCTACTAAAAGTTCGAGAATGACGGTAATAACCTGTTAGGTTCATCATACCTTGAGAAATATCTAGGGGTGACACTGATTCCACATAAATACCACCGAGTAGAACTGATGCTAGAATTCGGTTAACTTCTTCGACTACCAAATTGTCATTTTTAAACTCTTCGATAAACGGTAATATTAAACTACCATCAAATCCAAAGCAGGCTGGCATTGGTTTTGGTAAATGTGCATTGAAAAATTTGCTGGCTCTATGAAATTTTACATAATCATATGATGATTGATTTATCTGTTCTAGGCTAGGCTCCCACTTATCAGACTCGTTACGTGATATTAATCTGAAAGGTTTAAAATTTGAAATTAGAATTGGTGTGCTAATTATTTCCATATATTACTCAGCTAAACTAGATAGAGTCGGAGATTGATTAACTCGTCTACAGTCTACAAATATCAATAAATTTTAATCCGCATCTACCAATTCATTTTGTGGCTTCCCTTGACTAAAATCCAAACTAATCTCAACACCTAGGTTAGCGTTAATATTAACGAGTGCATCTAAACTAAATTTGCTAATTTTTCCTTGCAATAAATCATTCAGCCGAGGTTGGGTAATACCACAATGTTTAGCAATTTCACTTTGAGTACCTGACATATGCTTGATCATATCAGTAAGATGGTGCATCAACTCAGCTCGCATCTTTAAGTTAGCGCTTTGAACTGGCGTATCACTTATAGCATCAAATACAGAAGTATATCTAGTCATCTTGTAATTCCTTTATAAGTTCTTTTAGCCTTGTTTTAGCAAGCATAATATCTGATTGGGGTGTCTTTTGAGTTTTCTTAGTAAAGGCGTGTAAAACATAGATAACATCAGCGAATTTAGCAGTATAGATGACTCGATAAATACCATTAGCATCTTTGAGTCGAATTTCGATGACACCACTGCCTATACTACGCATGGGTTTAAAATCATCTGGCATATCGCCTATTTGTACTTTATGAAGTTGATAGCCTGTATCTTGCTTTATGTTCTCAGGAAATGAACGGACTTCATCTAATGAAGTACCCAGAAACTCAATATCTTTCATAAAATCCCTTTTACTAATAAATAGATTATATCAGTATTGATATAAAATACTAGGACGTACTGAATTTATTTTGAATTTATACTTTTAATATTTATGTATATGGATTCGACTTTTTTGTAATCTTTTAAAATTATTATCCTAAAAAATCCTATTTAAACTATTAATATCGCTAAAACTAAACCTCTCCAGAATTAACATCCTCATGACTCGCTTCATGCAGAACCTGCTGATAAGCCTCGCGGAGCTCCTCTTTTTGCGAATCTGCAACTTTATGCACACTCATACAGCGCTCAAATACTTCCATCACATTTAAGTCTTGTAATGTCTCGGTACTGCTTGAGGAAGACAGCACCTTATTATAATTATTGGTGTTTTTTACCTTTAATGCCTTTAAATCAGTATCTTCAATTAACGCTTGAATATCTTCATTTAAGTGACTAACAATCTCATTACCATTATAAATAACTTCTAGCCATACGCTTTCATCCTTAGGTAGTGCCTTAATCGACTGTTGGATATGTGACATATCTCCCTTAATTTGCATTAACTTTTGAAACGTCGGTACAGGAACAGATACAACTCGCATCTGTTTACTTAAATCGTGATAAACCGTAGTTGGCGTTATAGTATTAGATAAGATTTCGTCACTATTATCACTATCTATATTGGCTAACTGGTTCGGTTTATTGTTATTTACATCATCTTCAACAGGTTCATCAGTTATATCAGCAAATAAATCGTCCATGAAAAGATCAGGTTGTGGTTGATGATTTGGATTGACCTTGTCTTCAAACGATAATTGAGAGGTTATATCCGATGTTTTATTAGTAGAGGCAGATAGAGAAGGGGTATCAGTGAAGGTTTTATCACTGGATGCATTTGTTGATTCGTTAATCGAGTCTCCAAACTCGACCAACAATACCTGTTTTTGCTGACTAGCTTCACCAAAACCCATTGCAATTGGTGAACCACTATAGCGGATATGCTCACAGCCTCCGACCCGTTGCGGTACGTGCAGATGACCTAGGGCGACATAATCAAAGTGGTCAGCAAACATATCGGCAGATATTTTACCCAATGAGCCAACGTATAAATTGCGTACGCCATCATCATCCGTAGTACGCCCACCCGAGGCAAATAAATGACCAGTGGCGATAATGGGTATGTGGCGCTTTAGTTGTTTTCTAATCTCGTTTTGTTTGGTTTTGGCAATATCAGCAACGCTATCATAATGCGTCTTAATACCAGCTACCACTTTGCTGTCTTTGTCTTCGCTAGACTCGCCAGCGCTACTACTACGCACATCTCGGTCACGAAGATAAGGTACCGCTGTGACAATACAATACGGATTGCCTTCATTGTCGCTTAAGGTCAACACTTCATCTTCTAGGTTTTCACACGCTGTACCTATAACATGCACATTTAGGAACTTAAGAACATTGCTTGGCGCATCCAAAAAAGTAGGGGAGTCGTGATTGCCTGAGACTATGACGATATGTTGACAATTGGAGTGAGAGACTCTACCCAGAAATTCATAGTACAGCGATTGTGCACGATTGCTTGGCGTCATGGTATCGAATATATCACCTGCAACGATAAGCACATCTACGTCATAGTGGCTGATCGTAGTCTCTAACCACTTTAAAAAAGCCTCAAATTCATCGTAGCGCATTTGTCCATACAGCCGACGGCCTAGATGCCAGTCGGAGGTATGCAGTACGGTTAAAGGCTTAATAGTAGGGTGTTTGCTAGAATTCGACATATAGACAAGTACTACACAATTTGGGTTGAAAAAACTGCTTATTGAATAGCAGAACTAGACACTGAATTATCATACCACAAATAATTTTAAGCAGGTTTATGACTGCTCAAATAACCAGACGTATCGTTATACAGAGGCGAATAATAAAGAGATAGAATTGAATAATAAAACTGGGTTATTGGGAGGTCGCAGCGTATTTAGTGTATGATGCCTAAGTGAAATATTATTAAATATGTTGAAATTTAAAGGTAAGCCTGTGTTTATAAAATCAAGTCAATATTTGCAGTGGGAAGAGGACGGTAGCGAGCACAAAGCCCGCTGGTTATCGCAAAGTAATCATGCGCCACCCAAGCGTATCGTTATAGTCGATGATACCACCACAGCCGATGAAGCCTTTCGTTTGGCCAATGCCGGAACTTCAATGCTATGGCGAGGCGACTTCCATAATGCCAAGCAATTAATCCAAGCACTGCAACGTCGTATCGACCAGGCTGAACAGCGTAAACTTGAAAAGGCGGCGAAAAAAGCAGCTAAAGCTTGTAAAGATAATCATAGTTCAAGCCTAAATCCAGAGTCTGAAGACCTGCCTCAACTATTTCATCAAAATCGCCTAGCTCAATCTCAGCGATCGCGTTTACTAGGACGTCTGCTACTTCAATTCGATGCCAATTATCAGCTTAATCTACGCCGAGCTCCTGAGGTAAGTCAGGCATGTGAGGCTGCTTTTGGTGAGCTGGATGAGTCTTGTGTTATGTCCTTTCGCGATCTACAAGGAGCACTAGGAGCCGCACAATGGCGTAAAAAAGGGGTGCCAGTTAAAGCTTTAGATATATCTATTCACCCTCATTACGGGGTGTTTGCGCCTACCCGTCAAGAATATGTACAACTGTTACTCGACGCGCCATTACCAGAGGTACATGATGTCGCTTATGACATTGGAACCGGAACTGGGTTGCTGTCTATTATTTTGGCTCAGCGTGGAGTCAAACAAATCATTGCTACTGATTTAAACCCTCGGGCACTAGACTGTGCCGATGACAACCTTGAGCGTTTGCGACTATCGGCGGTAGAGTTACAGCAAATAGATTTATACCCAAAACAGGCGCCACTAGCCGACCTAATTGTTTGTAATCCGCCGTGGTTACCTGCCAAACCCAGCTCGCCGTTAGAGTATGCGGTATATGATGCCAACAGTGCCATGCTTCGTGGCTTTTTAATGGGAGCAAAGCAGCATTTGACAGAGTCAGGAGAGGTTTGGTTAATACTGTCAGACTTAGCCGAGCATTTACAGCTACGTACTCGTGAGGATTTAATAGGCTGGATTGAAGAAGCTGGCTTGAAAGTCAAATATCGTCTGGATACTGATCCAACGCATGGCAAAAGCCAAGATGAGAGCGATCCATTATTTGTTGCGCGTAGTGCGGAGGTCACTTCACTTTGGTGTTTGTGGTAAACGTACTGGGCTATCAATAGCTTTATAGCTATCAAATACGCCCGTTTTTTTATCCAAACAGAGCAAAAAGTCAATGAACACGAGTAGTCCTCTATTCAATACAAGCATTCGCTCACTTGAGCGTTTAGGTGCAAAGCTATGAACCTTTGACAGCTAAAGAAGAACTACTGTTTGCTAAGCCTTGCTAAATCTGAAAGTTAACTAAAATAAGGATGTTATTATGTTAAACCAAATAACGGCACCAGATCATGTGATCGCCCTAGCACTCGAAGGCACTTTAACCGGCGAAGGATTGCAAGAATATCGCAAAATTCTTGAAAAAAAACTACAAGAGCATGATCAAATTGGTCTCTACATCGACGTTACAAAGCTGACTGACATGACCGCAAACTCGATAGTAGAGGGGACTAAAGCGGACATGGAACTATTTAGGCATATAAAACAGGTTAATAGATGTGCTTTTGTATCGGATAAAGAATGGCCAAAAGCTGCTATCTCTCTTGCTGATCGACTATTTCCTATGATAGAAATGAAAGTATTTCCCTCAAGTGAATCAGATGCCGCCCTAAGTTGGGCGGCCGAGAAGTCTGAGCTGTCTGTAGCAAAGAGCAGTGCTATTCGTTTCTTAGCTACCAATAAAGACAATGTACTTGCTTTTGAAGTAGACGGTGTGTTGTCTGCAAGTGAAATACCGAACATCATACAGAGAGTTGAAGCATTTCTTGAGGGTCAGGATAGCGTAAGACTACTTGCTAGAATGAAAAACTATAGTGGTTTTGAGCCCTCTATTGTAATGCATAGTGGCGGTTTGTTATCCATGAAAATCAATGCTATGAAAAAGGTAGAGCGTTACGCTATCGTTGGGGCACCTAACTGGATGAATAAACTCGTTGAAACAGTAAACCCATTATTCCCAAAAATGGATATGCAGACCTTTACCGATGATCAGGAAAGTGAAGCACTTGCATGGCTTGACGTTGAGCTGGTGGAATAGTCTCTATAGAACGATAAACCACATACTTACTTTTAATGACAGTTCTTCAAAAGCGGGGCTGCTCTATTTAGGCGTCGATTTGCCAGATATAACTTCAACGTATATAGGCTGAGTATATAATTCAAGGCTATTGATATCATGCACTACTTCACCGTTCCTACTCTTGTGAAAAGTGAAAGTTGCAAACTTCCCAATCTCATCATCTTGAAAACCTATTATTATATTAACGCTCTCTAAAGGGAAATCTATAAGCCATTTTTTCTTGAATTTGTTAGAAAATATGAGGGACTGGATGAACGGGTCTTGGTCTGTAAAATCTTCTATAAGAAACCTATTAGTCGAAACTTCATATCCCGAAAAATCAGTAAACTGTCTTTCAATCTCATGTTTTTCAATTGAACAGCGAGCATAGCTTGAAGGGAATATTTTTTCTAAAAAAATGCAGTCACCTATCGGTAAAAATCCTTCTTTTAAGATAAGCTCTAACTCCTTATCTAATGTACCTTCTCGTATTTCACTTTCGTTAATATCTAAAAATTCTTTCATCAGTATATTGGTATAAATCATAGCTTTGCCCTAAATGTCATATTAATCTAGTGTAGATACTATGAATCATATAAAAATCATAAGTAAATCTTTTTTGTACTTATTGATTTAAAGTAAGGATCGTAAGCTAAGGTAGAGCCACCTAAAATAGACTGTCATGTATGCTTAAATCTAATTGACTGGCAGCTCATAAGCATAAATTCATCGACTAAGTGACGGTTGTTTTGAAACATGAGCCGGATGTGTGGCTAACTTCGTTTCAAGCTCATCTCGCACACCTTGAAGTAACATACTATCGTTGTTTATATCAGAAATTTCATCTTCATCTAACTCACCAGATTCTACAGCTTTCTTCCAAGTTTCAAGCCTAAAGTCAATGGCTTGTAAGACAAATCGGGCATGTTTCAAAGGTAGGCTTAACTCTATTCCGGTCATTTTGAATCCAGTTTCAAAAGGGTATTCATCCTATAAAGTAGCAATAAAAAAGGGGTTTATCTATGATAGATAAAACCCTTTGGCTTAAATTACAGAGGTTGATTCCAAAACCTTAAACCATGTTCAGCGCATGCGCCTGTTGGTCAGTATCCACAATATGATCGCCAAACCAGGCCAGCTCATCATGCAACTGAGCCACTGCACCGACAATTAATAAAGCAGGGGTCGGTAGCGGATTTGCCTCATGTTTGGCTACTATGTCTGCTAAAGTACCAGTCATGACTTGCTGCGTCGGTAAACTGGCCTGAGAGATGATCGCAATCGGCGTATTAGGATCTCGTCCCGCATCCATCAGACCCTTGGTCAATCGCTCAATTGAATGCAGTCCCATATAGAACACCACCGTTTCCTCAGGATTGGTCAAAGCAGCAAAGCCGGTATTGGGCTCACCTGACTTCAAAAATCCAGTCACAAAGCGTACCGATTGAGCATGGTCACGGTGGGTTAATGGAATGCCAGTATAACAAGAGGCGGCACCAGCGGCAGTAATGCCAGGAACCACTTGATACGGAATACCAGCAGCACGTAGCGCCTGTATCTCTTCACCGCCACGACCGAACACAAAAGGATCACCACCTTTAAGGCGCACCACACGCTTACCGGACTTGGCAGCGTCGATCATCATTTGGTTAATACCTTGTTGCGCTACGGCATGGTTACTGCGTTTTTTACCGACGAATACTTTATCAGCATCACGGCGACACAGATCAAGCACCGCATCAGACACTAGAGCATCGTGGTACACAATGTCAGCCTGTTGCATCAAGCGTAAGGCCTTAAAGGTTAATAGCTCAGGGTCACCAGGACCGGCACCAACAATATACACTTCACCAATATTGGTCTGGTTGTCTAAATCAGTATCAGAGCCATCATTGGCTTTTAGGTTTACTAATCGCCTATACGTGGATTCTAGGTCTTGTTTTAATGTTTGTTCGGCATCGGCTTCACGTCCAGCAAACATTAGTTGGCTAACTTTCCCTTCGAACGCTTTTTCCCAAAATTGACGTCTGCCAGTTAAGGTAGGTATTTTTGACTTAACCTCATTCCGCATATCACCAGCCAGCTTGGCCAGTTTGCCATAACCTTGTGGGATTAAAGTCTCTAAACGAGCACGGGTTAGACGAGCAAGCACCGGTGCTTTGCCATTGGAGGAGATGCCAATAATAATTGGGTTTCTATCGACAATAGCAGGGAAGATAAAGTCACATAGTGGCGGGGTATCGACCACATTGACAGGAATATTCTGCGCTTGGCAATCAGCATGGACTTGATGGTTTAACGCTTCATCATCAGTACCGGCAATAACGATACGTATACCCGTTAAATATTTTTTATCATATTGTTCAGCTATTAAATTGTGTTTGTCATCTGCTAGTAGCTGTTCTATTTCTTCACTAATTTGTGGTGCTAAAACAGTAATATGCGCACCAGCACGCGATAGTAAATCTGCCTTACGCTGTGCCACTTCACCACCACCGACAATGAGTACGGGCTGGTTGTCTAGTTTAAAAAATAAGGGAAAGGTGTTCATAACTCATAAATTACCATTAAAATATGCTGTCATTATGTCGTAATCGCATATAACAAACATCAAAGTAATTGATATTACTTAATTCTTATTTTTCATAAAGGCTTTATTTTTATTTGATGCTTGTTTAACAATTGTTTAATAGTTGCTTGACAGTTATGAGGTAGCAATTGGCTAGCTATTTGGTTTTAAGCTGTATAAAACGTCGGATAATGGCTATTCTAATCTCAGTTAAGCTTTATTTTAGTTCTCGCTATCCTATATAGATAAAGGGATTTGAGGTAGGTATATACATGATATATAATAGGTATATATCAACTATATACGAAGGTTTGGTTATGCCTTAATCTATTGGTATATATGGCTTTAGCAAAAAAGAGACTAACAAAACAACAAAGTGTTAAACAAAAAACGCGAATTAGAAGTGTAAGGTAATAAAATATGGGCAAAGATAAATTATTTACCGCCAAAGTGGAAGAAAACCTATTAAGTTCATTCAAGCATGCGTGTGCCAATCAAGACACGACAGCTTCGCAAGCGGTAAGAGCTTTTATGCGAGAGTATACCCGTAAATATGGTCAAGCTGACTTGTTTGGGCCTGCGCCTAAACGGGGTAGAAGGTAATAGGCAGAAATAGTCTTGATTAATAAAATCAACTAAACCAAAAAAACACCGCCTAATAAAAGCTAGGCGGTGTTTTTTATTTTAAAGTTATTGAAGCTTAAAAGCTAATAATTAATTAATAAAACTTACAGCTGAGTATGCAGACCGCACTCACGGTTTTCTTCCACTTTAGTAGGGTCGAAGTAATCAAACTCGTTAGGTAGGTTGTTTTCTTCTAAATAAGCGTCTAAATCTTTATCGTTTTTGTAGAACAAAGGCGCTACTTTCAACACACCGTCTTTTGACTGGCTTAGTACATCAAGACCTTGACGAAATTCAGTCTGATCTTTACGGATAGCGTTAAACCATACGTCTGGCTTTAACTCGCTAAGCGCACGTCTAAATGGCTCAAGTTTAACCTGTTCTGTGAACTCTTCGTGTAGTGGGTTATTAACACTTGGGATGCCATTCATGGTTGCGTCACGATGAGCGCTGGTTTGCTTAGGAATATAAGTCACTACGTTTAGATTTAAGTCTTTGATAAGCTTATTAGCGAAGTCATAAGTGGCACGGGTGTTATATCCTGAGTCTACCCACAATACTGTGATGTCCGGCTTTTGCTTGGCCACTAAATGCAAAATAGCTGACTCATATGGGCGGAAGTTAGTAGTGATGATTGGGTTTTCGGCTTTGGCCAATGCCCACTCAACGATTTGCTCAGGGGTTTTGCCGTGAAGCTCTTGGTTGGCTTGATCGATATTGATTTCGATTGTCATGCTTTATTCCTTAAAAGTTTGATGAAAATAATCTAAAACACAAAGGTTCTAAAAATTGAATAATTAAGTTTGTTTATCTAAACCACTATGCTTGTTTTCTAAACATTGGTAATTGACTGGCCACGTTGCCATCATAAGAGGAGGGCAGCACCGAGAAAGCAGCTTGAATATCATCTGTTAGATCTTCGGTAGCAATCACAAAGCTATCAACACCAGCGCGCTGTAGATACACAATCTGATCTCGGCCAAAGTGACCAGTGATGCGAATTTCGCCCGTAAAGCCTTTTTGACGTAAGTGACGTGCTTGGCTAAAGCTACGACCATCAGCAAATCCAGGTTGATATAGCACGATAAGATCTAAAGCATTTAATAAAGGGCGATCGCTGTCTTGGCAAGCCGCCAAAAGCTCATCTAATTGCTCAGTTGAGATGCTGGTGTCAGCCCATAACCCCACTCGACTGGTGTAATTGGCAATTAAAGCCAATACCTCAGACAATAAGCCTTGCGGTGATAAAATATCAGCCAGTGGTAAGATGACATCTAAGCGCTCTGACTTATGTAGTAGCTCGCTTAAACGGATAGTCTTTGAGGCAATACCATCTGGTAATTCAGAGGTAAATAGGGCGTACCAGCTGTCCTCAGCGGTAATGTCCTTCGCTTGAGCGTCTAAAATGCTGTGATTACCCATATACGGCCTCCTTAAATGGTTTGATGCCCACACGTTGTACGAAGTCAGCGAACGGCTCTGGGGTATCACCTTCGACATGACGCTGCTGGGTATAGACGTCCAATACCTTTTGTAGGGTTGGCGCTACTTCCTCTGTGGCCACTGAGCGGCCTAAGATATTGCCCAAACGAGTATCTGATTTTGAGCTACCACCCAAGCTGATTTGATACCAGTGTTCGCCTTTTTTATCGACACCTAAGATACCGATATCACCCACATGGTGGTGCGCACAGGCATTCATACAGCCAGACATATTGAGTTGAATGTCGCCCAGATCATACAGATAGTCTATGTCATCGAAGTGCTTTTCAATTTGCTCAGCGATGTTAAAAGTGGTGGCATTAGCTAGCGCACATAAGTCAAAGCCTGGGCAGACGATCATATCGGTTAAGGTACCGATGTTTGGACGAGCCAGATTGATTTCAGTTAAGGCTTCCCATAAGGCATACAAATCAGTTTGTTTTACATCGGCGAAAACTAAGTTTTGTTGATGGGTTCCACGAATTTCACCGAAGCTGTACTGATCAGCTAGGTCAGCTAGGCGATCTAATTGCTCATGAGTCACGTCACCGGCAGGCACGTATTTGCCATCGACCAAACCAGCCTTTAAGGAGACCACAACTGCCCGGTAGCCGGCCACTTTGTGTGGCACAGTATTGCGTGCATACCAATCAGCGAAAGCTTTATTTTCAAACTGTTTGCTTAACTGAGATTTGCTGGCTAGCTCATCAATTGTTTCGTAATCAAACTCTGGGAAATAGCTTTTTGCAGTCTCAAAATTATCTTCGGTCAAGGTTAGTTCGCCATCTTTGGTGAACGTTTCCCACTCTTTTTCGACCAGCTTAGTAAACTCTCTAGCCCCCATGCTCTCAACTAAGATCTTGATGCGCGCTTTGTATTTGTTATCTCGGCGACCATGCAAGTTATAGACACGCAAGATGGCATCTAGATAGCTTAGTAGGTGCTGACGTGGTAGAAATTCACGAATGGTTTTACCAATGATCGGTGTACGGCCAAGACCACCGCCAACGATGACTTCAAAGCCAATTTCACCTTCGTCATTTTTTAGCAGATGCAGGCCAATATCATGCACTTGAGTAGCTGCACGGTCTTCAGGACTGCCTATCACTGCAATTTTGAATTTACGAGGTAAGAAGGCAAACTCAGGGTGGAAAGTTGACCACTGCCGGATAATTTCACAATAAGGGCGGGGGTCTTCAATCTCATTGGCATTAACACCAGCATATGGGTCGGTAGTGGTATTACGGATACAGTTACCTGAGGTTTGGATGGCATGCATCTGAACTGAGGCCAGTTCTGCTAGGATATCAGGCACTTCTTCAAGTTTAGGCCAGTTTAACTGTAGGTTGGTACGGGTAGTGAAGTGACCAAAACCGCGGTCATATTTGCGGGTAATTTCAGCCAGCTTACGCACTTGATAGCTTGCCAATAATCCATAAGGCACAGCGATACGTAGCATAGGCGCATGGCGCTGAATATACAGGCCGTTTTGTAGGCGCAGCGGCAAATATTGCTCTTCAGGTAGCTCTCCAGCTAAGAAGCGGCGGGTCTGATCGCGAAACTGCTCGACCCGCTCGTCAACCATGGCTTGGTCGGCATGAGTGTACTTATACATAGTTAATATGCCCTTAGGTAACAAAAAATCATGTAGCTATACTAACCATGCCCCAAGTTTTTTATAAATTCATATCTGTCATATCTATATCCAAACACAGCATAGATAAGAATAAGTAAATTTCGTTAGTCTACAGTCATCACATTTACAAAGGGATGTAAGGGTTTGATTTCGACCTAATTTTTCGCATCCACCTAGCTGTATATTCAACTAACTAGATATTCAACCAACTGGAATCAAAACAACTGGATTTAAATATGACTGAGCAAAAGATTGTAAAACGCCTTGGCAAGACCAGCATTGTACCGCCACATGGTAGCGAAGAGCTTAAGCCTTTATTACTGGAAGGTGAGGAGTTAACTCAAGCCTTAGCAAATGCCAAAGATTTACCACAAATTACCCTAAGCTCACGCGAGCGTGGCGATTTAATTATGCTAGGTATTGGCGGCTTTACTCCACTTGATGGCTTTATGAATCAAGCGGATTGGCAAGGTGTGGTCGATGAGATGACCCTGAAAACCGGTGATAATAAAGGGTTATTCTGGCCCATTCCCATCACCTTATCGACCAGCAAAGAGCAGGCCGATACCTTAGCACCGGGTGATGAGGTGGCATTGGTCGCTGAAGATGGCGAGATTATGGGGGTGATCACTGTTGAAGAAACCTATACCATTGATAAGGCTCATGAATGTCAGCAAGTATTTACCACTACTGATGAAGAGCATCCTGGTGTAAAACAAGTCATGGAGCAGGGAGAAGTTAACGTTGCCGGTAGCGTTAAAGTATTCAGCCAAGGTGAGTTCCCAACGTTATATCCTGAGATTTACAAGACACCTGCTGAGACTCGTGCCTTATTTGAAGAAAAAAACTGGCAAACAGTGGCTGCGTTCCAGACCCGTAACCCGATGCACCGTTCACACGAATATTTAGCGAAGATTGCTATCGAAATCTGTGATGGAGTAATGATTCATTCGTTATTGGGTGCGTTGAAGCCAGGTGATATCCCTGCCGAAGTGCGTCAAGAAGCGATCAAAACTTTAATTGATAACTACTTCAAAAAAGACACCGTAATCCAGGCCGGTTATCCGCTAGATATGCGTTATGCCGGTCCTCGTGAAGCATTATTGCATGCGTTATTCCGTCAAAACTATGGCTGTAGCCATCTGATTGTCGGCCGAGATCATGCCGGTGTGGGTGATTATTATGGTCCATTTGATGCGCAAGCTATCTTCGATGAGATTGACAAGGATGCTATGTTAACTCAGCCGTTGAAGATAGACTGGACCTTCTGGTGTAATGGCTGTCAGGCAATGGCTTCAACCAAGACTTGCCCGCATGATGCAGATCAACACGTAAAAGTTTCAGGTACTAAGCTACGCAAAGCGTTGTCAGAGGATCAAGAAGTACCTGAGAACTTCAGTCGCCCAGAAGTATTACAGATTTTACGTGAATACTATGCAGGTATCGCCAAAGAAGAGCGTGCTGAAGTGCACTTAGTAGGGGCTTCTGCGCAATAAGAGGTCAAGTTATTAGGTCTTCAAAAGCCAGCTCATGCTGGCTTTTTTAATTTATGTTGCTTTTTATCATGCTATTATCAATCTAGATTTAGTAAACAATTATCGAACATAACTACTCTGAAAGTTATAATCAATAAAAGTATAATATTAAATTGTTTTTAGCCATTGATTAGCGTACTAAGTACTATAATAAATCTCAGTACCGAAATAAACGACAGCGAGTTTTATATGTGGAATAAGGTAGCAGCCATAAGCAGTGCTCTATTACTAAGTAGCTTAGCGACTGCAGCTGATCCTAGGATTGAGGCCAGTAAAGCGAATTTATATGTGGGTAAGTCGGTAATGGCTTGTGGCACGCTGGCTGAGATTAATCATTTGCCCAACCGTCACTATATGAATTTTGATAGAAAGTATCCAAATCAGTCGTTAACTGCTTTGATATGGAATAAAGACTACCGTTGGTTTGAAAATCGCTACGGTAAAATTGATAACTATGTGGGTAGCCGCTTTTGTGTCATTGGCAAAGTGGCACAGAACCAAAACTATTTACAAATTAACGTGACCAACCCGCAGTTTTTAAAATTAATGGCCGACTAAATTTATTGACATTGCTTTTATCTTATACCGTTGTAGTAAAACCAGCTCAGGCTGGTTTTTTTATGGTCAGTTAAATAATAGTCTGTTAAAAGCTATTTAGTTAAATGCAGGCAGTTAAAAGCTGAGTCAAGGCAACATTCTGAAACTAAAATATTATTTAGGCTTAGGTATACTCATAAAATGATCCTGTTAAATAATCAAGGATGATAGTTAATGCTACTAGATTTGCTCTTTGCGCTTCATTTACTCACTTGGCTTGCGGTATCGCTTCGGGTGCTTTCCCGTCACGATTTAACCGCGCAAGCACGATTGGCGTGGTTGGTCGTGCTATTCATACTGCCATACGGCGGGGTAGTGGTGTATTGGATGTTCGGCGAGGTACATTTAGGCTTTAACTTTGAGCACCGTTATAACAAGATTACTCAGCAGCTAAACAGCAACTTTCCGGCAGTACTGGGCAATAAAGACACCATGACTAAGGTCATTGATCAAGAGTACCAGCCAGCCTTTGCTTATTCAGCTTCAGTAAATGGCTTTCACACCACTTTGGGCAATAAAGCAGAGCTTATGCCAGACCCTAAGACCACGGAAGAGCGAATGATAGCAGACTTCGATGCTGCTACCGATCACATCCACGTCATGTACTATATATGGTTGGACGATGGGATGGGAACTGCTATTGCTGAGGCGTTAATGCGCGCTGCCAAACGCGGAGTGCAGTGCCGAGCTATGGTGGATGGTATGGGCTCTCGCAAACTGCTGAGATCGCCCCTATGGGAGCGGATGAAGCAATCGGGAGTAGAGGTGAGTGTGGCGCTACCCATCGACAACATCTTTAAGATATTGATGTTTAGCCGCATTGATTTACGCAATCACCGTAAGATTACTATTATTGATGGCAAAATTGGTTATGTGGGCAGCCGCAACAGCGCTGATCCTGAATTTCGGGTGAAGCCAAAGTACGCCCCTTGGGTCGATATCATGCTAAGGGTGCAAGGTCCTATCGTGGCCCAAAACCAAATGCTGTTTGCCAGTGACTGGCTTATGGAAAATCCTGATACCCCGTTTGATAGCTTTCCGTTCATACTAGAGTCACAAGCAGACGGTTATCCTGCACAAGTATTCGCTGATGGACCTACCCAGCGTCAGGGTACCACACCGCAGTTTTTGAGTACGTTGATGGGGCATGCCAAACGGTCATTGGTTATCTCGACCCCGTACTTTGTGCCAGATTTTACCTTGATTAATATGATCTGTGCCACTGCTTATCGAGGCGTCGATGTAACCATCATTTTCCCACAAAAAAACGATTCTTTTATCGTTGCCGCCACCAGTCATAGCTACTATTGGCAACTGCTTGAGGCGGGGGTGAAGATTTATGAATATAAACCTGGTCTACTACATGCCAAAACATTGACCATTGACGATCAGATTAGCTTGGTCGGTTCGACCAACTTAGATTTGCGTAGTTTCGACTTAAACTACGAAAACAACGTCATTTTCTATGACAAAGCATTGACCGAAGAAATTATTATCCGTCAGAATTCTTATATTGCTGATTCAGTCGAGGTCACCCGCTCTGAGGTGAGGAAATGGCCGATTTATTACCGTATTTGGATCAATGTTGTGGCTACTATGGGCCCCCTTTTATAGGCTAGATTTGCAACGCACCCACAAGACAAGGACAAAAGTATGAATTCAGAATCTGCAGTTAAGCTCACCATCATGGGGATAATCACCGCTGTGATATTGATAGTTGTAATAATGGCCGGCTATCCCTTTTATAAAGTCTGGTCACAAGAGATGCGGGGTAAAGCGGCTTTGGCTGAAGCTACCCAGTCGAAGATGATACAAATTGAACAGGCTCGAGCAGAATTAGAGTCGGCACAATTAAGAGCTGAAGCAATTAGAATCATTGGTAAAACCGCCAAGGAATATCCTGAATACCGTGAGCAAGAGTTCATTGGTGCTTTCGGTGAGGCGCTACGCGAGGGCAAAATTGATCAGATTATCTATGTACCGACTGAGGCTAACTTGCCGGTACTTGAGGCCGGCAAGCGTCAGCCTGTGGTTGAGACGGCTGAATGATAAAACCGAATGATCAAAAAAGACGCTAAGTTATTTAGCGTCTTTTTTTGTTTGATTATTATTCATTTAGATATAGCTCAGCCATGCCATCCAACTGTGATTTAACTTCTTTCCAGTTTGGCATCACTTGAGTCAGTAGTCGCCAAAATTTATCACTGTGGTTGTGCTCCGCAATATGACACAACTCATGCAATATCACGTAATCAATACATTCCTTAGGCGCTTTAACCAAGTGCGGATTCAGTACTAGATTACCTTGAGTGGAGCAGCTTCCCCATTGTTTTTGCATAGACAGTAATTTAAATGATGGCGTACCTTCTACCCAGTCGGCCTTAGGTAGCATCGCCAGTAAGCGCTCATGAAACACCACTTTGGCCTTTTGCTGATACCAGTTATCTAATAGCTTCTTAACTTTGGTGGCTCGGTTTGAAGGCTCTTGAACTAGACTAACATTGAGCTTACCACGATACAGTTTGACGCTTTCAGCTTGCTCCGGGTCAATTCTTACTTTTAGCACATATCTGCGACCCAAGTAAAATTGAGTTTCACCGCTGACATAACGTTTAGGCAGCACATTGCTTTTCTGATTGGAAAAGTCTTGCAGGTGTTGCCATATCCAGCTAGATTTTTTAACAACTGAGGCTTGAATAAATGCTTCTGTAGCTTCAATAGGCGCAGTGACTACCACCCGCTGATCCGGATGTACTTTAATACGTAATTTACGGCTATTGGGCTTACGCACTACCTGATAATCAATAACCTGTTGTCCGTAATGTAGCTTGGCGTTGTAACAGCTGTCTTTCATTATTTGCCTCGTGACAAACCAAGGCGTGCAATATTAATCACTTCTTTTGCCAGTTTTTTGGTATTGTCTATCCCAATCTCCCGGAATAATAGCTTCAGCATGCCTAAGTTGATGTCATTCTCCATTTGTGAGGGGTTTAATGAATTCTCTGTGACAGCAGTATTTACTAAGTCGTCTATCTTGAAGGCATAGTCGACTAGTACTTCCTCATTTAAATCATTTTCTTGCAGATAATTACTACCAAATAAATGTTTGAATAGACCAAAATAAGCCTGAGCATGCTTATTATGCGTTCCTGACTGGTCAACAAAACTATTGGGTACATCAGGCACCTTACGGGCTTTGACATCTTGCTCAAAGTCGGCAAACATCATGTACTGTTTAACAGGCGCATCAAACATGGCCTTAGCTTCTTCAATGGCTTGCTTTAATAACTTTGAGAAGTGCTCTTGGGCATAAGGATCATCTGCTAAGTCGACTTCAATCATCCTAGTCACTCGGCTGGTAATCTTATCGGTCTGGTTGCGCGCCTCATCATCACTTAGCTGCTCAGGCTTAATGTCTTTCCCCATATTACCGACCAGATAAGCGCCCTCAGGCTCTTTGACCTCAATACCGGCAATGTGCTTATTGAGAAGGTTGCGAATATCATCCTCGTACTCATCAAAGTTGATGGTCTCATTGGCATCTTCACGGACTTGTTTGCGTAGCTCAACGAAGGCTTTTAGGTCCTTTTTATACCGATCACGCTTGTTATCGAAGAAGCTGTCATCAAAATAAGATGCCGATTGTAGTGCCACTTTCATGGTGTTAGAAAATTCAGTTAATGCCGAATAAAAGTCATCTCGTCGTTTAAGGTTGGTATCCACCACGACACCGTCTCGCTGTTGCATTTTAGGCGATAAGGATTGACGTAGGGCATGACCATCTTGTTTATTAGGCACACCGTCAAACATAGCCCAAAGCTTCTTATGTAGCATGGGTAGCTTCTTGTACTCGGTCTCCATTGAGCTATACATACCTTTCAGGTCATCAATATCAAATCCGCCTTGGGTGCGTTCAGCTAAGTTTTGATAGTCCTCAATGGTGGTGTCTAACTCTTTTAGTATCCCTCGATAATCAATCAAATAGCCAAATTGCTTCTTGTTGTGTAGCCGGTTAACCCGAGCAATGGCTTGGATAAGGTTGTGGCTTTTGAGAGGTTTATCGATATAAAGTACGGTGTTTTTGGGTTCATCAAAGCCGGTAAGTAGCTTGTCTACTACGATCAAAATATCTGGACCATGGTCGGTGCTAAAGGCTTCGATGATATCTTTGGTATATTGCACATCGTCCATACCGTATTTGGGGGCGACATTATTTAGCCACCAGTTTTGGACGATATCTTTACTCTCTACATCGACCTCAGCATGACCCTCCCTAGTGTCAGGCGGCGACATGGCGACCACAGAGGTCACTTTACCTATGCTGTCCAAGGCTTGCTTATAGCGAATGGCTGAAGCTTTGGAATCGCATGCCAGCTGACCTTTTAGTCCTTGCTGCTTAAAGTTTTGGAAATGGTCTGAGATATCATGGGCAATCAGTTCAATACGGCCTTCGACTTGGTAAAGCTGTCCTTTTTTGGCAAATTTGCGCTTAAGGTCTGCCTTTTGTTCAGTGGTCAGCTCTTGGGTGATACGATCAAACCATTTATCGATGGCTGCATCGTTGGTATTTAGCTCTGGAATACGCTCTTCATACAATAAAGGGGTAACGGTCTTATCCGCCACTGCTTGCTGCATGGTATAAGAGTGAATAATCTTACCAAATTTATTTTCGGTCTTATCGTCTTTCAGCAGTGGCGTACCAGTGAAGGCAATAAAGGCCGCATGGGGTAATGCCTTTTGCATCATAATATTGTTGGCACCGTTTTGGCTGCGGTGACCCTCATCGACCAAGACGATAATATTTTTACTGGGGTTATAAAATTCAGGATATTGAGCTGCTGCCCCAAACTTGTTGATGATAGAGAAGATAATACGTTCGTTGCCTTGTCCTACTTTTTTAGCCAAATCACGACCTGATAAAGCTTTGGCTTTTGCCTTGTCTTTATCACTGAGTGCTCCAGCTGAGATAAAAGTGCGAGCAATTTGGTTCTCAAGATCAATACGGTCTGTGACCACAAACACTCGGCATTTTGCCAATTCATCAAGCCAAATTAGCGCTTTGGACAAGAACACCATGGTAAAGGATTTACCACTGCCGGTGGTATGCCAGATAACCCCACCTTCGCGGCTACCATCTTTGTCAAATTGACTAATGCGCTTTACTAAGGCTTTGATACCAAATACTTGCTGATAGCGAGCGATAATCTTGCCGGCACGACTGTCAAATAAAGTAAAGAAGCGGGTCATATCCAGCAGTCTATCAGGGCGTAACAAGCTAATAATAAGTCGGTCTTGGTCAGTGACCGCCAACTCCCCTGAGTTAATAAGCGATAAGTATTGCTCCTTATCATTGGGTCTACGTTGACTGAATAGGGTGTCAATCTGAGAGGAATCTAAACGGCTGTTTTTGAGGCATTGAAACTCAAGTTCATTAATCTCTTCCTCCTTCCACTTAGCCCAAAACTTATCAGGAGTGCCACAAGTGCCATATAAGCCCTCATAACCATTGATGGCTAATAATAGCTGACTATACGCGTACAAATGGGGAATGTACTTTTGACCTTGATTGCGAATATGTTGGGAAATGGCTTGGGCGTTGGTAGATTGGTGAGGATTATTGGAGTCTGGTCGTTTGGCTTCAATAACAACTAAAGGCAGGCCGTTTACGAAGCAGACAATATCAGGTATGACATTACCTGTGGCCTCAGCATTCTGTATTACCATTTCTTCGGTGACATGGTACTGGTTATTGTCAATATTATGCCAGTCAATAAGCTGAATAGTGGGTGAGGTCTTTCTGCCATCGATAAATTCGGTTACCCCAACGCCATAGAGTAGGGCGTCATAGATTATTTCGTTGGCTGTGTTTAGTCCTTGATTTAGGGCGGGATTAAGTTGTCCGATAATCTTATCAATGCTGGCGTCAGATAAATGATGCTGCTTGCCTTCAAAGGGAAAGGTTTGCTTTGCTAAGAACTCACGCAGTACCGGCAGTAGCATCACTTGATTGGTGCTTTTGGTCGTTGAATAAGCTTGTAGGTTACCTTTTGGGTCGCGCAGAGCCAAACACTGTGCTGGCGTGAGATAGGTATAACCCAATGTCATTAATAATGTTAAAGCAGGTATTTTGGCACTAAACTCTTCTCTAAAATTAACGGTTGGGTTGATATCCATATACGGCTCGTTTCAATATTTATCTTAAGTGAGGTGGGTAATTACTTATAGTTATTAATTTAATTGTAATCTAACAGGGTATTTAATCAATAGATAGCCAAGCTATATTTATCCATCTGTCAAACTAATATTAGTTAAATTATAATTAAATATACTATTAACTCTTATAGTATTTAATACTAAATTACTCATAGTGATAAGTTGAATATGAAGGGAGTATTTCATCTATATTCTATGAGAACGATAGATATAACAACAAATAGAATTTATTAATTACTAATATTTAAGGAGGTTGAAATGCAAGATGATTCAACTATGGGATGCTTAGCTGTTGTAATGAACATAATTTTGTTCTTTATTACAGGTACAATTAGTTATAACTTAGTGGAGCCGCATAGTTTTTTTGGAGTTTTATTTTTTTTAATAGTATGGTCCATTGTTCATTTTATTGGTCAGTATGTTATGGCATTTCTATTGGCAGGTTTGCTAGTTGTACTTGGTAGAAGTTAACTATTTGATAGATCAGTTGTCTTACTCATGAATGTTTTTAAATATTCATTAAGAACTTAGTTTGAAGTTTTAGTCAAAGAATAACCGCCAAGGTTGCGCGTTACCCTAAGGGCACTAAGCGTGGCGGTTATTTTGTAGCCAGAATAATCTAATCGCGACATTTCTTATAAGTAGTAAAAGAGTCGTTCCAATCAGCTTTTGTTTGCACGTCCTTATTTGGTAAGTATTTATACTCTACAGTATGGACAACAGGATCAGATTCGTAATTGAAAGCCCCGGTAACGCTTAGTAAGTTAGAAGAGTAGGGCGTTACTTTAATAACTTTAAAGCTCTGAGTTCCATTAGAAGAACCTTCATTATCACTTAGAAAAGCTTGGCTGCGACCTGTCTTAGGATATTCACACTCACCCCAAGAACCTTGATATTTCTTTGGAACAACACTGGATTGTTTGGAATAAACGTAAGAGCCATTAAAAGCTTTCTCAACGGAAGTACAATTATTTAAGCTTTTTAATTGAATTTCATTAGGCGTAAAAGAAACTTCAACTTGGCATCCTAAATTGGGTTGGTAGTCCAAGTAACCACTTTCTGGTACAGAAAACACAACGGCTTGATTGTCTTGGATAGGCTTGGCTTTACTGGCTATAACAAAACTTGAATCACCAATAAGATTGGCAAGAAATAGCTCATAATGTTTAGAGCCTTCGTAATTAAAACTGCTCAAATGTACTCTTTTATTGGTGCCGCTAACATAAGTGCCTTCTACTACAGGTGCCGCCATAGCAGTTAAAGGTAAAACAGAAAATAAAACTAATGCTTTCTTTAACATGTGACCCTCTTTAAAGGTATTAATTATTTAAATCGTTTTTTTAAATATTAAAAACTTAATTCATTATAACTCGCTTCTAACCTAAGCTCTTTAATAATATTTATTTGTTAAAGAGCTTTATATTTCAGACAAAGAAAAACCGCCAAGGTTGCGCGTTACCCTAAGGGCACTAAGCGTGGCGGTTATGTTAAATCCAGTTTAGTTAATTATTAATGTGGAGTCAATATATTTAGTCAAGAAGGTCTATAATATTTTTTTTAAATAAATTACTAATTATATCCATTTCAATTAAGGCTAGACCTTACCTAAGACAAAGCTTTAGATGCTAGTTACGAGTAAATTATAAGATTTTAGTTAAAATATTTTAATAATTAATTTAAGTAGTCTACATTGGTCCACAAAATTAATATTGCTTGTTTAACCAAAAAGTAGTGTAATGGCAGAAGTATATAAATACTATTGTAGAATATATTTATAAAAGGAGAGGGATATGAATAGTTCAAGAGAACGTAACTTAATAGAAAAAGCGTTTGGAATTAATAAACCTAAAGTTAAGTTAAGTCGTAATGGCAAACTATTAATTGATGAGCATGGTAATGTTAGATCTAACTACGATAACCCAGAAGTAAGAGCCAAAATAGAAAGCCAAATATCCATGCAAGCAAAAATGCATTCATTATTACCTGCCTATGAAGACAATTAATAGTGGCCATTCTGGTCATTCTTTTAATACTCTTACTTGGTTATAGAATTAATTCAGAAGTTGATGAAAAGAATTATAAACTGAAGCGAAGTGCTGGTTGGGTTTCTTATGTCATGCTAGGTGCTGATGGTGCAATTTCAGTCGGCATAGCTATCTCAGTATTAGCACTTATATATATTATTCTTTTATTTATAGGTAGCCTGCTATCGTTGAACATACTTAATTTAAGTTTGTTTGAGTCTCATATAACCACGCTTATCAATAACAATTACATAAAATTAATCTTCAGTCTTATAGTTTTGATAACGTCTCTTATCGTTAATGAAATACGTTTAAACCTATTAGACGCTACACCGGATTTAAGTGCTTTAAAAAAATTAGATGGCATGATGAACATCATAATAACAGCGCTTGAAAACGCTTCTTATCTTAAAATATCTCTTAGTTCAGGCAAAGTATATGTTGGGGTCTTACTTAAAGAAGACTTTACGAGTGGACCTGACGAAACCTTGATTATTCTACCCATGTTAAGTGGATATCGTGCTAAAGAAAACCTACATATGCACTTAGACTGTAATTATTTAGAGGTTTATCTAAAACATGGTATTGTTGAAAGAATACCTAAAGGTATCTGTTACAATCCAGAATGTGCTGATACGGCTTCAATGTTGATTCCTGTCAGCGAGATTGAGTCAATATCATTTTTTGATATCAATATATATCAGGATTTTAAGATAGGCGGTGACACTGTTGGTCAGTTTAGAGCTCTTCAAACACCCTAGCTATATTAACCTATACATTTTGATATTATGAATTACCTCGGCAGGAATAAGTAATAATCTAACTCAGATTCAATAAGTCCTTCTTATAAAATATCAAGCAACTAATGTTAAAGCAATTAGAAAGCTAATTAATGATTCGACGATATTTTAATCCTTACTTTTATGTTTAACATTGATGTAGGGTGCGCCTTGCGCACCATCAAGATTGTTATATTTATCGGTGCGTGGGACGCACCCTACCTATTAATCCGCCTTAACCCGTTTCTTACCCGTAAGAGCCTACTCATTTAACTCAATAATTCTAATTAATGCTGCAGATGTATTTTGTTACTGGTATGCCTTAGCTGTGGGTTATATAAACGCTAGTTAGTAATCTGATTCATTCCAATCACTATCTTCGGTATGAATAAGATACAAGCCTTCTTCATAGGGTGGTTCAATCTGCTTAATGTATTGCCTTAAGTTTTGTAGTTGCGATTTTGAGTAGCTTTGCATTGCTTTATTTATGGTGTTTTTATCGTCGGTGGCATAGCGCACAGGAATAGGATTAAAGTTTGGCCAAAATGGAAAGTCGAGTTCTTCGTAATTTTGGTACGATGCGACGGTAGGTAACATATCACCTACGTGAACGCCTTTAAGTTTAGAGCACTTTATAATTTTTATAGCAGGATATGAGCCAACCCCCTTGGTTAAATCTGTACTAACCGCAACCAAAGTTGGTTGAGTACTGATCACCAATCCGGGGTTTGAATCTGCTTGGAAATGCTTTTTAACATCCATCCAGTGAAAGAATGTCATGACGATAACGACAATAACAAAAGCTATCGACCTGATATCATAATACAATCCCACGATAGATAAAATGAACAGCAAGCATAAGAAGATACCTATAGTGGGACTGTGACGAAACCACACCAATGGTTTTACTTCAACATCGACAGGATTGGATGAAGTAGTATCGTTGCTTATTGTGGTTTTTTTATCCATCTGTTTGCCTTGAGTTAATGACCCTATCCAGCCACCTTAACTCTTTTCTTACCAGTCAAAAGCTGCTGCATCAAAGCCTTTTTCTCCTGCTGTAAATCAGCCAATTGCTGCTCAAGCACTTCTATCTCTCTGTCAGCATTGGTTAATACCGCGGCGATTTTTTGTTGTTCTTTAAGACTCGGTAAATCAAATAGGTAGTTTCCGAAGTCCTTTGTAGTAAAGCTTGCCTGATTAACTGCAGGTTTTGTAATTGAAGTTATATACGAATCATATTTAGAGGTCTGAGTCACCAAGTACAGATAAACAGGGTCTATTCTACTCAAATTTGGTTTAATCCTAAGAATATTAGTAGTATATATTGCTTCTGTATTATTAATTTTCTTATAAATACATGCTTTTCCTATTTGACTTAGACTATTTATAAAATTAACCAATAAATCTCCATTATCTAAAATATAGTTTGAAACATTAGCTCCTTGAGGATCTTCAAGATACCAGTACTTAAGCTCAGTATCGGTCGTATACTTTGGACCCATATTATTGGATCGAATTACAGCTATACCTATATTATTATTTTCAAGCTTTCTAGATAAACCGCTCTTCATCAAATCAAGGACTGTTTTTAACTGTACTTCCTCCCAATCCCCAGAAAAACGCTGACCCGAATCATTAAGCAAACGCTTTTGACCGGTAAGCAACTGTTGCATCAACGCCTTTTTCTGCTGTTTTCTGTTTTCAATCAAACGCTCAGTGGTATTAATCGCTTTATCCCAAGTGGTTAGGATTTCGGCTATTTTTTGTTGTTCGGGTAGTGGAGGTATATTTATATTTATAGCATCTAAATCAGTTCTATTGATTTTAGGCATTCCTGTGCGCATTGACATGGAAACGGCCGTTTTATAAAAGCTCTCACCCAACATATAGTAAAATAGATAGTCTATATTTAAATCTGCTTTAGCCCAAATTGGATACATATCTGCACTACATACCCCGCTAAAATCAGGCCTACATATTTTATTCAAGTTGGGTCGAATTTTAGAGTAAACAATAGCGTTTTTATCAAACTCATATTTACCAGACACTAGATTTAAGTCTGAACATTTTTTTGTTCCACTTAACTGTCCTGAGTTTGATGCAATATTTTCTGGTCCTATATGTAACATAGAAAGATAAGGTTCTTCTCTAGGATCAACTTGTCCATTGCCAACATAAGCAACTTCTTCAAAACGTTTAATCTGCCAGTCATTAGGCACCATAACCCAACTCCTTCAAAAAGCCTTCCATTTGAGTTTCAAGTTCAGCCATTTCAGCTTTAAGTGCCAAACGCTCTTGCCGCACTGCTTCTAAATCAATTTCAGCTTCTGGCTCAAAGGTATCAACATAACGAGGAATGTTTAAATTAAAGTCGTTTTCCGCTATTTCATCAAAGCTGGCAACATAAGCGTATTTATCAACAAACTCGCGGTTTTGATAAGTCTCGACAATTTTCTCTAAATTTGCTTCAGTTAATTTGTTTTGGTTCGAACCTGACTCATACTCACGGCTGGCATCAATAAACAGCACTGATTTATCCGCTTTATTCTTCTTAAAAACTAAGATTGCCGCAGGGATACCCGTACCAAAGAACAGCTTCTCAGGTAAACCGATTACCGCATCAAGTAAGTTCTCTTCAATCATCTGTTGACGGATTTTACCCTCGCTAGAACCACGGAACAGTACCCCATGAGGCACCACCACACCCATACGACCGGTATCATTTTTCAAAGTCTCGATCATATGGGTAATAAAAGCATAGTCGCCTTTGGTCTTAGGTGGTAGACCTCGGTGGAAACGACCATGCGGATCATCGGCAGCGTCTTCATAGCCCCATTTGCTCAGGGAGAAGGGCGGGTTGGCAGTCACCACATCGAACTGAAGTAGATTACCTTTGTCATCTAACAATAACGGATGACGCAGCGTATCGCCCCACTCAATACGGTGGTTGTCTTCCCCATGCAAAAACATGTTCATCTTTGCCAATGCCCACGTAGAGCCAATGGCCTCTTGTCCAAACAGCTCATAGTTTTTGGAGCCAGTAGACTTACGAACCATAGCGCCACATTTAATTAATAGTGAACCCGAACCGCAAGCTGGATCACAGATGGAATCACCTTCAACAGGCTCAAGTATTGTCGCTAATAGAGTCGATACCTCAGGCGGCGTATAGAACTCGCCAGCACTGGCACCAGAGTCAGCAGCGAAATGCTTAATTAGAAATTCGTAGGCATTACCGATAACATCTAAGCTACCCACACGTGAAGGGCTAAGGTTCATAACATCCTTACCGAAGTCTTCCAGCAAATGACGCAATAACTCGTTTTTCTTTTTCTCATTGCCCAAGCGGTCAGTGTTAAAGCTTATGTCTTGGAATACGTTTTTTAGCTTATTGCCATTGGCTTCTTCAATAGCATGTAACGCTTCATCGATACGCTGACCATTGCCCGGTTGGTGACGTTGCTCATATAGATCCCAGAAGCTTGCTCCTTTAGGTAACACAAAGCGTTGATTGTTCATCAGCTCCTTTACCAAGTCCGCATCGCCGTATTCCGCCATAAGCGTGTTGTATTCATCTCTATACACATCCGATAAATACTTCAAAAACAGCATGGTTAAGATAAAGTCTTTGTAAGTATCGGCACTGATAACGCCGCGGAAGGTATCACAAGCATTCCATACCGCTTTGTTAATCTCACTTTGTTTAATAGGTTCAGGGTTACTGGCAGAAGCATTTTTTAGGTCCAGCATGTTTGTTAGATCCTTTGGATTATTTTAAGAATAGGTGGTTAGGGAATATTGGGTTTAATTTAATTGATAATGGCATTAAGACAGTTGTCGGCATTCATCTTGATGTCCATGGGTAGCGATTGCGAGTAATCATTATTGACCACGCAAAAAAACTCAGTAATTAGCTCTTTATGTGTAAATTCATAATTTTTATTAATAAGTCCAACCTATAGTAGCGCCTCATCTAGTAGCGCCTCATCCAATTTAGAAGCAGCAAATGTCATAGGAGCCACCAGTAATCTGAGCGATAATAATATTACCTTTTTTATCAATAAGGTTCCTATAATGATGATTTATAGCAAAAAGGATACAGGAGACTTAGTCTATTAATATAATAAGCGACCCACCGGAATTAGTCTATCGCAATAGCCTGTCATACGACAATATACGTCGTCAAAACCACAATTAAAATTTAAAACGAACTACAAAATAAAATGAAGCAAAACTTAAATTTGTAATTGACTAAAATAACAATAATTTGTTTAATAAAAAGGCAAAAAAACAGTCTAACAATAGGGAAATTAACCTCCCAACTTTTATCTACACATACTTAGAAGGAATTTGACGTGTATATTAAGCCTACCTTAGCTTCATTTACTACCAAACTTATCCCACTAGGAGCGATGATTGGAAGTGCGTTATTTTCTATATCTGCTCAAGCTTATGAGGACGACTGTAAACCACCTAAGTCTAGCTACGCAGAAGTTGATTGTACCGAAGATGGCAACTATTTCATTGCTAAGGATAAAAACTATAATTATCAAGCCTTGTTAAATAAGCAAGGGAAGGTTGTTGCTAGTTTAAAAGGCTATGATTCTGTAAGCTGGACTGTCAGTGATGGGGTATTAGCGGTCATGAAAAATGACAAGGTGGGCTATCTCAACACCCAAGGCAAACTCGTAGTACCGACCATCTATGATAACCTGATTGACCCCGATGACAAGTATGATGAAACTTGGTCAAATGACGCTTCTGAAGGCCGTATCGTCGTCGCCAAAAATGGTAAATATGGCATCATTGATACCTCAAACAAGGTAATCCTGCCTTTTAACAGTAAATACAGCTTTATCGATGGCGTAAACGAAGGCATGGCACTGGTGCAGTCGCAATCCGGTAAATATGGTTTTATCGATAAAAACGGTAAAGAAGTGATTCCTCCTAAGTTTCAAGGTACCAATGGTCACTTCGGCGGTTATTATGGATTCCAGCAAGGACTGGCTGGCATGTATGATGGCAAAAAATGGGGCTATATCACTAAGAGTGGTAAAGTCGCGATACCTTTTATCTATGATGAGATTAGACCTTTTAGCGAAGGTCTAGCTGGCGTGCTAAAAAATGGCAAGTGGGGCTTCATCAATGGCGCCAATAAAACCGTTATCCCATTCCAGTATTCAGATAAAAACGTTCAGCGTTACAGCGTAAACTATATGGGAGCCAACTACTTTATATTCCGTGACGGTGTTGCAGAAGTGGCTACCATAAATGACCAAGATATTTGCATCAACAAGTCTGCTAAAAAAGTGGCTTGTCGTAACTGATATAGGTAGCTATACAAAGCAGTTATTGCAAACAAAACTTTAAAAAACCTCTTACTTAGGTTAAGAGGTTTTCTGGTTTTTGGGCGTTTGTTGCTATTAGCTTTTTTTGCTACAGCAACCTTATTGATACGAATAGTTATGATTGTAGCAATGAAATATCCATATACTGGGAGCAATAAACGCAATAGGGTGAATAACTTAGTTGTATTAACCAATTAAGTTATTTAACCAAACAATTAAATATTAAAATTTAAGGATTTTACGTGATGGCCAAGTTAACAATGACCAATATGAAACACAAAACTTTAGCCGCAGCAGCATTGGCAGCGACCATGATGCTTCCTTCTGTGGGCGCACAAGCTGCAAATGAGGATCTTAATGAAGTTTGCGTTGATATTGCCAGCTTGGCCGGTAACATCATGGATGATAGACAAAATGGTGTTTCTAAAGCTCAAGTTACCAAGAAGACCAGTAGCGATAACGAAGCTTACCAAACCTTAGCGAAGAACATCATCGCTGAAGCGTACAAAGTGCCACAAGCTAAGTCAGCAGCGGATAAAGATAAGCAAGTAGATAACTTCATCCGTCAGTACTACAATAAGTGTGCTAAATAATAAGCTTGCCACATAAGCCAATAGCCAGCTAAGTGGTTGTTCGGCAATAAAATACAAAAACCCAGTGTGATAATCGCACTGGGTTTTTTATTGTTTGGTCTTAATTGATTAATCGATGGGCATTAACCGCCAGGACAGATACTCTCACAAGGCACCCCATCTTTGTCACCGTCTAAGCGGGTATTGCCACAAGCCAATTGCCACTTAGCTTCCTCGCAAGAGCTCATTTGTGAGCAGGTCTTTTTTATCATAGAGCCACAATCTAAAGAACTTGCTGCGTTGCTAGAGGGTACTACTGGTGCTGAGAGTAAGGCACTTGGCTGACTAGTACTTCGGTTAGGGTTTTGATTGGGGTTGGTCGGAGTATTAGATAAGCTACTGTGCTCAGCAGTACGTCGTCCGTTCATAGTACAGTTGCTGCCCTCGACTGGATATAGGGTATTATCAAATTGATAAGTACCCTGTTTACCCCGTCGATAATCCCAAGGGGCAGTTACTAAGGCATTGGCCCAAAGTCCAAGCGCTTGCTGGCGGGCATTAACCTCGGCGTTGGCATAAGTAAAGCGGTCACGCTCAGGCTGACTGTTTTGATACTGCTTATAATGCCAAGCAGCTCCTTGTTTAATCTGATTTAGGTTGCAGTCAACGCCATTGGCTCGCACCTTACCAAGCAAACGTTGATAGCGATCTTGTTCAAACCATTCTACGCTGACTTGTCCTTGACTGACGCACTGCTGCAAGGTTTGGGTGCTATAAGCTCCATGCGTTTGATTGGACTCAGGCGCATCAATACCCAACAGTCGAATACGCTCAGACGCACCTTTAGTTGGAATAATCTCAATAGTGTCGCCGTCAATAACGCGCACACTCTTGGCAACAATCACATTGCCGAGAATTGGGCATTCGGAATCAGCAGGCTGTGTCCTGTGTTCTATGCTATCTATATTTGAGCCATCTATATTTGCACTGTTTATAGCTTTGCCGTCTAGAGCTGGTCGGTCTGTGCTATTTAAAATCTCTGAGCTGTCTATAGCGGTAGTGGCACTATTATTGTAGGTTAACGCAGATGAGTGGGTTGAGATTGGGGTATCGCCATTGCCCTCGCAGCCCACTATCAGTATGGCCGCTGTCATTAAAGCGAGGGTAAGGTTGAGGGTAGGTGTCTTAAGTCCTGGTAAGTCAAAAGGCATCTTGCTAATACCTCTATCGAATACGATTATCTTCTGTTTTCAATATCTTGCTATTCAATGTATCTCTAGCAAAAGGCTGGTTAAAGTAAGTCAATTTAACGGCTGGGTAGCTGTGAACTAATTAAGCTTGGTGTAATTGCCGCTTTTAGTATAGTCACCTTTTAGAGTGTTATTGCCCTGACATAATACGCTAAGCGCTTCAGGGTTATTGCTGTCTACGCTCAAGATATTGTCTTTAAATCGGAAAAATATCAGCCCTTTATCATGCTTAATATTAAGATTAGTGCCATCGGTATGCGTGGTAATATTGCTAATAGGAGCGGTATAAACCATGCCATGCAACGCATCTTGACCCATAAGAGTGGCCAGACCTTGGTAGCGGCAAGAAGTTTGGTCGGCTTTGGTATCGGTAGATTGGTTGCTTAAGTTTATTTTGATTTCTTTGGCAGGCATTGCCATACCCGTTTTGGTCACTTCAACGATCAGTTGGGTGGCGGCTGGGCTATCCACTTTGACATAACGACCCATTGGCAGAACCGGGCTGGCTGCAGACTGTAGCTGAGTGGGTTTTGGCTGGTCTGGTAGGCCCACTTGCGAGTTTGGCTGTACATAACAAGAGGTTAAAGAGCTGGTGCATAAAGCACTTAGCATTAACACTTTGATAACTGCCATTGGGGTCAGAATTGAGTTCATAAATATACCGCCTTGAATGCTATACATAGCTTAATTGCGATTTGTAACTTCCTTGCTACAAATAAATTCCAATCACTGTTCATTAACACAAGTGCTTATCAATATTATGCGGATAAAAACAATTATTACAAGATTTAACACAGAAAAATATGCTGATTATGCCACAAATTCACTTATTTTGAAAATTGCTTTTGCTTATTGTTTTTATATTCCAATTATTCACATAGATAGCCTTAATGGTTATTAAACATCATATACCGAGGCTGTTAGCATAGACAATATTAACTAATCAAAAAATATGAAACACCCAATAACGCTTCTCAAGGATATAACTCATGGCGATAACCCTTAAATTCGGCGAAACTCCTTTTACTAAGGCAGCCAAGTTGGCCTCTATCACTACAGTGGCGACTTTAGCTTTAGGTTTAACCGCCTGTAATAATCAAAAAAACGACACAGCAACAGACAGCACTGACGGTGCAACGGCCAGTACCGAAGGCCAAGATATTGAGCTGTTAAACGTCTCTTATGATGTGGCTCGTGACTTCTATAAAGAATACAACCCATTGTTTGTCAAGCATTATAAAGAGCTGCATCCAGGGGCTAATATCAGTATCAACCAGTCACATGGTGGCTCAAGTAAGCAGGCGCTATCAGTGGCCAATGGGCTTCAAGCTGATGTGGCGACCATGAACCAAGGCTCTGACATTGAGCTACTACAGAAAAAAGGCTTAGTTGCAGACAATTGGACCGAAGCATTCCCGGATTACTCAGTACCTTTTACCAGTACCATTGTCTTCTTAGTGCGTAAGGATAACCCAAAAAATATCAAAGATTGGGACGACTTAACCAAGCCAGGCATTGAGATTGTGATGGCCAATCCAAAGGTAACCGGTAATGGTCGTTATGCGTTCTTAGGCGCCTATGGTTATGGGCTGCATACTTTTAATAAAGATGAAGACAAGACCAAAGCCTATGTCAAAGATTTATTAAAGAACGTAAAAGTCTATGAAAATGGTGGCCGAGCTGCGACCACGACCTTTGTTCAGCGTAATATTGGTGATGTGTTAATCACTTTTGAAAACGAATCAAACTTAGCCACCACTCAGTTTGGTAAAGGCCAAGTAGATATCGTTTATCCTAATTATTCTATTAAATCAGAAAGCCCTGTGGCAGTAGTCAATGCTGTGACTGATAAAAAAGGCACCACTGAAGCTGCAACTGAATACCTAAAATATCTGTGGAGTGATGAGGCGCAGCAGTTGGCCGCAGATCTATACCTACGTCCAAGCGTACAGTCAGTATTAGAGGCCAACAGGGATAAGCTACCACCAGTAGATACTTTCCGTCCTAACGATGTCTTTGGCACGTGGGATGAGATCATGGATACTTTCTTTAGCGATGGTGGTGTGTTTGATCAGTTAGCTATTAATGCTCCTAAATAAGGGCAGACCTTAACAAAAAACCTTGTTGTACCAAATTGGTCAAAGCTTGTCTTTACTTAACACCTAACAGTGAGCTTTGATTAATACCCTGCAGTGCGCTCAGGCGGTTATCCCTCTTAAGATAACTTGCCTTGGGGCACTGCTTTTTTTTGTTTAAATTTCCATGCTTTTAATGACTTTACTGCAGCCAAGACTCAACAGTTTCTATATTCCTATATCTCATTAAGATAGATTTATTAATCACTAAATACAATAAGGGGCGACTGTTAGCATGAGCATACTTAAGTCGACAAACACTTATCTGGCTTGTATTAGGAAAAATAACTCATGGCTAATAGCAAACACTCCAATCGCATATACCGCAATAAATCATATTTGGCTTCTGCTCACTTGCCAGCCTCCTTAAGGCAGTGGGGCACCTTAGTTGGCCTAGCCACTTTAACATTAGCTTTAAGCGCCTGTGGTAATCAAAAGCAGCAAAGCACAGTGACCAATGCAGATGGCAGCGTCACCACTATTGAGAATAAAAATGTGCAACTGCTTAACGTGTCTTATGACATCTCTCGCGATTTTTATAAAGAATACAACCCGCTTTTTGTGAAGCATTATAAAGCGGCGCACCCAGGCAGCAACATAAGCTTAAGTCAGTCGCATGGGGGCTCCAGTAAGCAGGCGCTATCCGTGGCCAACGGGCTTCAAGCCGACGTGGCAACCATGAACCAAGGCTCTGACATTGAGCTGCTACAAGACAAGGGCTTAGTTGCGGATGATTGGAGCCAAGCTTTTGCCAATAATGCAGTGCCTTTTACCAGTACCACAGTGTTTTTGGTTAGAGAAGGCAACCCTAAGCAGATTAAAGACTGGGATGATTTGGCTAAGCCTGGGGTGGATATTGTCATTGCCAATCCCAAAGCATCTGGCAGTGGCCGTTATAGCTTCTTAGGCGCTTATGGTTATGGCTTGCATCAGTTCAATAACGACGAAGCAAAAACCCAAGCCTATATAAAGCAGCTGCTTAACAATGTGAAGGTTTATGAAAACGGCGGCCGTGCTGCGACCACGACCTTCGTTCAGCGTAACATCGGTGATGTGCTAATCACTTTTGAAAACGAAGCCAATCTATCCGCGACTAAGTTTGGTAAAGGTCAGGTGCAGATTGTATACCCAAGTTACACCATTCAGTCTGAAAACCCTGTGGCAGTAGTCAATGCAGTGACTGACAAAAAAGGCACCACTGAGGCGGCCACCGAATATCTACAGTACTTGTGGAGCGATGAGGCGCAGCAAGTGGCTGCTAACAACTACTTGCGACCAAGTAACCCCAGTATCTTGGCGGCCAATAGCGATAAGCTGCCACCCCTTGATACGTTCCGTGCCAATGAGGTCTTTGGCAGCTGGGATGAGATTATGAATAAGTTCTTCAAAGAAGGGGGTGTATTTGATCAACTGGCTATAAATCAGGTTAAAAGTTAAGTCGTAACCCGTTAAATAGGCTAACTAGCTGAGCTATATTCCTTTTATTCACTACGATAGCCTTATTCATCATTAAACTTACTAACTAACCCCTGTTAGCATGATGAGCATCAATAAAACCGCCGTATTTTGGCTCTAGCAGTAGCAAACTTTAATAAAAGCAGTGAGATATCCATGACCCAGCAGACCACATCGACAGCGACTCCCGTACGCCAACGCTCTTGGTTAACCAAGCTGCGTCAACGTAATGTGCTACCTGGCTTTGGATTATCTATGGGGATTACCGTTCTCAGCTTATCGCTGTTGGTTATCTTACCCTTTGCGATGATGGCGTATACCACCACCCAAATGGGTTGGACTGGATTTATAGAGGCCATTAGCCAAGCCCAAGTTAAGGCGGCCATTATCTTGTCCTTGAAGATGTCGTTTTATGCGATGTTAACCAACATGGTTTTTGGCACCTTAGTTGCTTGGGTATTAGTACGCTATGACTTCTTTGGGAAATCTTTGATCAATGCTTTGGTAGATTTGCCTTTTGCCCTGCCCACAGCGGTTACTGGTATCTCATTGGCTACCTTGTATGCCCCAAATGGCTTGATTGGTCAGTTCTTTGACAAGATTGGTATTCAGGTAGCTTTTACACCGATTGGTATTTGGTTGGCGCTGGTGGTAGTGAGCTTCCCTTTTATTGTTCGTGCTGTACAGCCGGTATTAGAAGAGCTGTCGGTGGAATATGAAGAGGCGGCTGCGGTACTTGGTGCCAATCGTTTGACTACCTTTCGTACCGTAATCTTGCCTGAGCTGTTCCCAGCACTATTGATGGGGGCGGGCATGATGTTCGCTCGTGCCACTGGGGAGTATGGTTCGGTGATCTTTATTGCTGGTAATATTCCGATGCAGTCGGAGATTTTACCGCTGATTATTATCAGTAAGCTTGAGCAGTTTGATATCCAAGGGGCTTCTGCAGTGGCGTTATTTATGCTGATGATCTCTTTTGTGATCTTATTGTCTATTAACTTACTGCAGTGGCGTTTATCGCGCCGTGTTGGGGCTAAGTAGGCCGACTCAGTTTTGTAGTACCAAGCTAAACCCAGCCTATTGAACAATTAGAATATTAAAATCAGGACCGCATTATGCAAATCTCTAATGATTACAACTATCAGGACAATGCCGCTACACGTGATGCGCCTTGGGTGCGCGCCTTGTTTATTGGTGTCGCGTCGATATTTATGGTTGTGATGTTGGTCATTCCCTTAATGGCGGTATTCTATGAAGCTTTTAAAGGAGGTTGGGAATTATATGTTGCTGCTTTGGTCGAGCCTGAAGCTGTGTCGGCTATCAAGCTAACTTTGCTGACAGCGGCCATTGTATTACCAATCAACATTATCATGGGGTTAGCGATCGCATGGCTAGTAACCCGTTATCAGTTTAAAGGTAAGCAGCTGGTGACTACCTTATTGGATTTGCCGTTTTCAGTGTCGCCTGTGGTTGCCGGTCTAATGTTTGTGCTGTTATTTGGTCTTAACTCAACCGTTGGCGGCTGGCTTGAGTCAATGGGCATCCAAGTTATCTTTGCGGTACCCGGTATTGTGCTAGCTACTTTATTTGTTACCTTTCCCTTTATTGCTCGTGAATTAATCCCTTTAATGCAGTCTCAGGGCGATAGTGAGGAGCAAGCGGCGTTAACCTTGGGGGCTTCAGGCTGGCAGGTTTTCTGGCATGTGACTCTACCCAATATTAAATGGGCACTGCTTTACGGCATTATCCTGACCAATGCCCGTGCTATGGGTGAATTTGGTGCAGTTAGTGTGGTCTCAGGGCATATCCGCGGTGAAACCAACACCATGCCTTTATTAGTTGAGATTGCTTATAACGAATATAACTTTACCGCCGCTTTTGCGTTATCGAGCTTATTGGCAGGCTTGGCATTATTAACCCTAGTGGTACAGCAAATCATGAGTAAGATGCAGGCACGTAAATACGCCAAAGGCATCAATCGCGAGGCTATTGCAGCGCCGAAGCTTGTAGTAAAGGCAACCAAACCCAAAGCAGTTACCGTCTCTAGTAATAGCAATTCGTAAGCTGCGTATCTAGCACTATATATTTGATTTGACCCTATTAAGCTATAAGTCCTATATTAAACTTTAAGCTTTATCAAAAAATAAAGAGTATAAACATGAGCATCGATATTCAAAACGTCCATAAAAGCTTTGGTAACTTCGTAGCCTTAGAAGACATTTCATTAACTGTGCCGACCGGTAAGCTGACCACATTACTGGGTCCTTCAGGCTGTGGTAAGACCACTTTATTGCGTATTATCGCCGGTCTTGAATATGCTGATAGTGGCCGAATATTATTTGATGGGGTGGATGTGACCGATACTCCAGTACAAAAGCGTCAAATTGGCTTTATGTTTCAGCACTATGCTTTGTTTCGTCATAAAACCATTGCTGAGAATATCGCTTTTGGTTTAAAGCTATTGCCAAAGGATCGTCGCCCAAGCAATACCGATATAAAAAAACGAGTGGACTATCTATTAGAGCTGGTACAGCTACCAACATTGGCCAATGCATATCCACACCAACTTTCAGGCGGTCAACGTCAGCGTATTGCTCTGGCTCGTGCTTTAGCCGTTGAACCGAAGCTATTATTATTGGATGAGCCATTTGGGGCGTTAGATGCTAAGGTGCGTAAAGAGCTGCGTACTTGGCTGAAGAACATTCACCATGAGCTTGGAGTGACCAGTATTATGGTAACTCACGACCAAGAAGAGGCCCGTGATGTGTCTGATGAGATTGTGGTTATGAATCATGGTTCAGTAGAGCAGATTGGCAGCCCAGAAGAGTTGATTGCCAATCCTTCCAGTGAGTTTGTGGCAGACTTCTTGGACTTGGTATAACTGCTAAGGCTTATTAATTAATGCTTAGTAATATTAAAAAAACCTGAGACATGTCTCAGGTTTTTTTGGTTTTAGTGGCTTTTAACATTGGCTCTTAACGCAGTAATATTACAGGGGATGTGGTCTTGGTCAATAGCTTAGTGGTGGTACTGCCCACAAAGAAGCGACGCCACTTAGAATGACCATAAGCGCCGATAATAAACATACTGATGTTATGGTCATTACGGAATGCGGTTAAAGCACTAACCACATCAGGATAGTCCATCTTAGTGCTGTCAATAAGGTGCGCAGTAATATTAAAGCCGGCATCACTCATTTTCTTTTGTGCTTTATACAGCTCGTTTTCATTAATGGTGTCTTGGTGACCTACCATAACAATATGGCCGACTAAGTTTTTGGCGATTTCATTTTTACAAATAATATCTACCGCTTTTTTTGAGGTTTCGCTGCCATCAAAGGCCACCATAAAGGATTCTGGAGTAATAAATCCATCTGAACAAACTAAGATGGGACGATTGACAGCACGCACCACGCTTTCAATTTGGCTACCAATATTAACGTAATCATTTTGATGGTCTTTACCGCGGCGACCCAAAACGATAATCCGGCTTTCATTGGCATGATGCTCAATAGCGGGTAACAGCTTACTACGGCGTAGATGACTATAGACATTCGCTTGAGGGTAGGAGATTAAAATGTGTGCTTTGGCATCTTGCAATAAGGCTTCACCATGTTGGTTGGCGATGCGTGCTGTTTGCTCATCAAGTGAGGTAAGCTCTTGCAATAAACTGTGACGACTGTCCATACCTATAGCACCACTTAAGTCGTGACGGTAGGACTTAGGAACATCGATAACGTGTAATAGACTTACGGATAGGTTTAACTCATTGGCATACCAAGCAGCATAATCACAAACAGACTTTGTCACATTTGAGCCATCGATACAGGCTAAAATGGTTTGGTCAGTTTTAAGGTTATTAGAGTTATTTGTGGCAGCGAAATCTGAATTAGGCATAATAATTTCCCTATTGTTTGTATATCTTGTACTTTTTACCTGCCTATCAATATAGATTTTAAAAAATTAATTATCAATAGTGATTTGGTTGCTTATTTGGCTGGTGCTAAATATCTTCTGGATCAATGTGGCGAATGGTTTCGATACACCACTGTGGCAGATCAGGGGCTAAGGCATACCACATCCAGGTTCCTTTGCGTTCACTGGTCACTAGGCCAGCTTTACGTAGGTGGCTTAAATGACGCGATATGGTAGGCTGCGGTTGTTGTAATTTTTCTATCAAATCACAAACGCAAATAGCGTCATGAGCGCTTATTTCTAATATCAATTTCAGTCGCGTTGGGTCAGACAAAGCCTTGAAGAAAGTGACGGGCTGCATGTTTTATCTCGGTGTTTTTTACAAAGTTCAAATGAATTTAAATTACATAAATTCAAATATTGTGTAACTAGGTCTATATTCGTTTATCCGAATATAATATAATAACTTGAACCAATTCCTTAATCATATTAGCACATTAACTCTAAACGAGAGAGGTTCCATGCTTGTCGCTGCATTAATATTTATCATTACCCTAGTGTTTGTTATTTGGCAACCAAAAGGACTAGGAATCGGTATTAGTGCCAGTATAGGTGCGCTGGTGGCTCTTCTCACCGGCGTTATATCTCTACATGATATCCCTGTGGTTTGGGACATAGTTTGGAACGCTACTTTTGCTTTCATTGCCATTATCATTATTAGCTTATTGCTCGATCAGGCTGGATTCTTTGAATGGATAGCGTTACATGTAGCACGTTTCGGTGGCGGCAGTGCTCATAAGCTGTTTGTGCTTATTGTGCTACTAGGTGCTGTGGTAGCTGCTCTGTTTGCTAATGATGGGGCTGCATTAATCCTAACGCCTATTGTGATAGCGATGTTGGTAAAAATGAGGGTGTCAGCAGCGACCACTTTGGCATTTATTATGGCCGCGGGGTTTATTGCCGATACTGCGAGTCTGCCTTTAGTGGTCTCAAACTTAGTAAATATTGTATCGGCCGACTTCTTTAACATAACCTTTGACCGTTATGCACAAGTGATGATGCCAGTGAATATCGTCTCTGTTATCAGTTCTTTGGTAGTGTTATATCTATTCTATCGGCGTGATATCCCTCAGCATTATGATGTGGCCAGTTTGCCTGATCCGGTTAGCGCTATCAAAGACCCAGCAACTTTTTATATGGGCTGGCTAGTATTGGCGGCTTTATTGCTAGGGTTTTTTGTATTAGAGCCGATGGGGATTCCTATCAGTGCTATTGCTGGGGTAGGGGCGGCTACCTTGCTGATTACTGCCTTAATCAACCATAAGTTGTCTGTGCCTACAGTGCTAAAAGAAGCCCCTTGGCAAGTGGTGATATTTTCACTAGGCATGTACTTGGTGGTGTATGGGCTTAAGAATGAAGGGCTAACCGCTTACTTAACAGTGGCCCTAAATGCCTTGGGCGAGCAGGGGCTGTGGGCCGCTACTATTGGCACTGGCTTTATGTCTGCAGGACTGTCTTCAGTGATGAATAATATGCCCACAGTGCTGATTCAATCGTTAGCGATAGCCGATAGTACTCAGCCGGATACTATTACCCAAGCGATGGTTTATGCCAACGTGATAGGCTCGGACTTGGGACCGAAGATTACCCCAATCGGATCTTTAGCGACTTTGTTATGGTTGCATGTGCTGGCAAGTAAAGAAGTGGTTGTCACTTGGGGCTATTACTTTAAGGTAGGCATTATCCTAACTGTGCCTGTATTGTTGGCAACCTTAACGACGTTGGCACTATGGCTACCTATTATCAGCTAGCTATTATTTGTAAGTTATTCTCAGTAAGCCTGTGCGAAATTAGTGAAATATCAATGAGCAATAGGTATTGATAAAACCTCACTTTTATAAAATAGCCTAAGCAAATAAAAACGCTTGTAGCTGATCCCACAACTTAAAGCCATCCACTAAACTTAATCCATAAAAGTACTCTAAATCATGAAACCTTTAAAAATCCTTTATATTTGTACCCATAACCGTTGTCGCAGTGTGTTGTCCGAAGCCATTACCAATCAATATGCATCCAAACAGGGCATAGCAAATGATAATGAAACAGGTGGTGAGCCTAAGCTGATTGCCAAAAGCGCAGGTAGCTTTCCGGCAGGCGAGGTGCACCCGTTAACCCTTAAGTATCTAACAGAAGCTGGGTATTCGACACAAGGGCTAACCAGCAATAGTTGGGATGATAGTGACTATATGGCCGACTTTACACCGGATCTATTAATCACCGTCTGTGACAATGCAGCAGGCGAGACTTGCCCAATTTGGCTAGGCAGTTTACCAGGTTTAACCAAGCTGCATTGGGGTCTGGTTGATCCCTCAAAGAGTACCGAGGATGAAGAGCATACCAAAGCCAACTTTGAGCAAGCCATTGCTACTATTGAGCTGAGAGTGGCACAGTTATTACAGCTAGCAGAGTTGCCCGAAGTAGAGCGCAAACAAGCACTATTAGACTTAATAAAATAGCCTAAGCAAATAAAACAACAGATTAAAACCTCACAACATAATTAATTAACCAATTTGAAATAAAAGTACTATGACAAATTCAACACAAGCCGATCTTAGCAACCTACCCAATATTGATCCAAATCAATTCCAAGTACCGCATATAGAGGACTTTAAACGTCAGCTGTCGACGCATAAACCGAAGTTTGTATTGTTATATGGCTCTTTACGAGAGGTATCGTACAGTCGTCTGGTGGTAGAGGAATGCGCACGCATTCTGAACGCTATGGGCGCTGAAGCTAAGATATTTGATCCAACTGGATTGCCTCTACCTGATAGTGCAGAGGTAACTCATCCCAAGGTTGTTAAACTGCGTGAGTTGGTGCAGTGGAGTGAGGGTATGGTTTGGTGTTCTCCTGAGCGTCATGGCGCAATGACCGGCATTATGAAGTCGCAAATTGATTGGATACCGTTGTCACTTGGCGCAGTACGTCCTACGCAAGGTAAGACGCTGGCAGTAATGCAAGTGTGCGGGGGCTCGCAGTCGTTTAATACGGTGAATCAGTTGCGGGTATTAGGGCGCTGGATGCGGATGATCACTATCCCGAACCAGTCTTCAGTGCCAAAAGCATTCTTGGAGTTTGAGGATGTAGAGAACGCTGATGGTAGTGTCAGCAAGCGTATGAAGCCGTCAGGGTATTACTTACGTATTGTCGATGTGATGGAAGAGTTGGTGCGCTTTACCTTGCTTACCCGCGACCAAGCTGACTATTTGGTAGACCGATACTCAGAAAGGGTTGAGAGCGCAGAAGAGCTGATGAAGCGGGTGAATCAAAAGCAGATGTAGAGTTATATAAATGAAGTTTGTAAGGTCAATACGAGTACATAATATATAAAATAGCCTAAGCAAATAAATCCAAAAGTTCTTACCAGTCATTAAACTCAATGAATCTATTAAATCTCAATTAATTACTAAGCTCAAATAGCAAAACCTATGCCAACTCTGATAAAGATTAACCGACTATAAACGGTTTTTTACTCTGATTTCCGTTATCATTTTATTCAATAAGGATGTTAATGATACTAAGAATAGGGAGCAGAGCATGCTAGATATAGATATTAACTTTCAATTGATGGGCTACCATTTATTTAAGCTGTTTATAGCTTTTATGCTGTCACTGCCCATCGCTTTGAATCGAGAGATGAAAGAAAGCGGGGCGGGTCTAAGGACCTTTCCATTAGTGACCATAGCATCCTGCGCTTTTATGTTGGTTGGTATGGACATATACGAGGGCGATGCTGAAGCTAGGATAATGTATGCCATTATTACTGGTATGGGCTTTATTGGTGGTGGCGCTATTTTCAAAAGTGAAGAGGGGGCTAGGGGTACTGCTACTGCTGCCAGTTTATGGAATACTGCAGCCATAGGAATTTCGGTCGCTACGGGTCGCTATGAAATTGCGATCATCTTATCGATTGTAGGCTTCGTTATTCTACAATTCTCTGAGCCTTTTAAGGTTCAAACTTAACCTTAAGCTTAATTGGGATATGAATCAAATGTTGTCGCGAATCCAAACTCTAGCACCGACGGTTTTTAACAGAGTAGCCATTAGTGCAATAATTGCCATAACTCTTCCGAGCTTATTGGGATGCAGTGAGCGTATTTATCAATCCACTTATCAATCTGGCGATACAAAAAGCGTTGTGGCAGGTAGCGGAAAACTTTTGCAAACTCAAAAAACAGCTGCGATTTCAGAGGTAATTCGTCATATTGGTTATCCAGCCCAAAATGGAGTCAGACAAAAGGGCACTATATTGGTAGGCGATAATTACTCCTATCTTATTTCGACAGGTAATGACGCTCTAGAGTTGATATTACAGCTACCTGCCGCAGATCTCGCCATTGACCAACCTATTTCAATTTATCGCTATCCTGATAATAGTGCCAATATTAGCTTCAGCTTTAGTTATGCAGTAACTCAGAGCAATAATACTAGCTTAAATCCACAACAACGTAGCGTGTTAGATCATATTTGCTCAGATAATTTATCGAGCGACAGTTCTTATAAAAATTGTCAGTTGCAATTACTAGGGGGCATGTATGCTCCTTTGAGCAATATTGATAGTCAAGTTAGATTGGATCAAGGCATAGCTGCCAAAATATATTCAGTGACTCGTAAAAGAGTCAAAACTCAGGCTGAAGTAGGGGTCATACCGCTGAAGGTTATATTGGAGACGATAGAGTTGCCGTTAGAGATTCTATCTATCATCAAGTGAGCAGTAGTCAACTAAATAACCTTTAATAAATCAATAACGCTTAAAAGACCGATGATGCTCAATAAACCAATAACGTTCAATAAAAACCAATAAAAAAGGGTGAACTAATTTAGTTCACCCTTTTGTTTGCGCACTAAGAGCACATAGCTAATTGCTTAGTTTAAAATGCCATAAGCCACTAAAGCATTAGCGACACGCTTATAACCTGCAATGTTAGCGCCTGACATGTAGTCGATACAGCCATCTTTATTGAAGCCATACTCTTCAGAAGCTTGTGCAGCATCATCATGGATGTTTTTCATGATGATTTGCAGCTGCTTATCCACATCTTCAAAAGTACGATACTGGCGCACTGAGTTTTGTGACATCTCAAGACCAGATACTGCCACACCACCAGCGTTGGCTGCTTTACCTGGAGCATAACGCATTTTGTTTTCGCGCACAAAATCAATAGCACCAGCATCCAGTGGCATATTAGCGCCTTCAACTACGTAGCGAATTCCATGATCATACATGGCTTCTGCATCCTCTGCAGTTACTTCATTCTGGGTAGCGCATGGGATAGCAATATCTCCGTCAAACTGCCAAGGTTTTTGACCAGGCAACCAAACACCGCTACCACCAAATTTTCTGTGGTACTCAAATAAAGGCTGACGATTGGCTTTTTGCTCTTTTACCCAATCCAGCTTTTCTTGGTTAAAGCCATACTCATCATATAAAGTACCTTTTGAGTCTGACAAAGTAATGACTTTAGCGCCCAAGGCAATAGCTTTTTCTGCCGCATGTACTGCCACGTTGCCCGCACCAGATACCAAGACAGTTTTGCCTTCCATTTTATCGTTATTGGCTTTTAGCATATTTTGTAAAAAATAAACCGCACCATAACCCGTCGCTTCTGAGCGACATAAACTACCACCGAAGCCAACACCTTTACCGGTTAACACCCCAGTGTATTGATTGGTTAAGTTCTTATACATCGCGAACATGTAGCTGACTTCTCTGCCACTTACTCCGATATCACCGGCTGGGACATCCATATCTTGGCCAATATAACGATAAAGCTCACGCATAAATGCATAGCAAAAACGACGGATCTCGCTATCTGATTTGCCCTCAGGGTTAAAGTCTGAACCACCTTTAGCACCGCCCATAGGTAAACCCGTTAGGGCGTTTTTGAAGATTTGTTCGAAACCTAAGAACTTTAAGATAGACTCATTTACAGTAGGATGGAAGCGAATGCCGCCCTTGTAGGGACCTAAGGCATTGCTGAACTGGACACGCCAACCACGGTTGATTTGAATATTGCCTTCATCATCTTCCCAGTTGATTCGAAAGCTAATAATACGGTCGGGCTCAGTTAGACGCTCAAATACTTTATGCTTTGCGAAGCGTGGATCGCGATCATATACAACGTCAATAGTGCTCGCTACCTCTTTTACTGCTTGAATAAACTCAGGTTGATGTGGATAGCGTTCTTCAATGCGTTCAATGACGTCTTGCATGCTCATAGGCCCTGTCCTTATCAGATTAGTTACATGGATGTTACAATAAAAAAATACTCTAATGTTGCGATAAATTCAACATTTTTTTATACCTTGATGTTCAGTCATTACTTAAAGCTATGCATAACTTATGCAGGGGGTTTTTTATAAGAGTATTACCTTTACTGCAGATATAGACTGTACCAGGGAGTACCCCTTGCCCCATTATAGGACATTTTGAATAACTTTTTTTAATATAACAAAAGCGGAGCTTAATAGAGACCTCGACCATCTTCTGGTTTCAACCGTAAAAATGACAACCCCGATACAATAGTAATTATACCGAGCACATAATAAGTGGCGTTAAAGGCGCTCACAATCTCAAAGTTAAGTCTATCACTAAAGACCGTCAGTATCGCAGCACCAAAGGCAATACCAAAACTTATGGCCAACTGTTGGTTTACGGCCATTAAGCTATTGCCACTACTAGTTTGTGGTCCCTCAAGATCACCAATAGTAATGGTGTTCATGGCACTAAATTGAATAGAGTTGCAAGCCCCCATAATCACTAACAGTGGGGCAATGTAATACCAAGGTACCGAAGCGTCTAATTGAGCCAATAGGATAATCAAAATTCCCAAAAAGGTGGTATTGGCAACCAACACTTTACGGTAGCTAAAGCGCTGAATAATTTTACTCACCAAAGGCTTGATCCCCATCGCACCTACTGCAATTGGGGTTAATAACCAGCCTGCCTGCGAGGGGGTATATTTAAATGCTACCTGAAATAATAAGGGCAATAAATAGGGGACAGCACTGATGCCAAGACGGGTAAATAGATTACCAGTAATACCAATTTTAAAGGTACGCACATTAAATAAGCTTAAGGGAAATATTGGATTGCTCGCTTTACGGGCATGGCGCACATAGATATAGAGCAAACTTAAAGCGATGGCTGACATGGTAATGCCAGAAATCGCTTCACCGGGCTGAGACAGGAACTCAACTGCCAAGGTCAGTAGACCAGCCGCTATGGCAAAAAGAGCAAACCCTAACCAGTCTAACCTGCCCGCCACTTCTCTAATATCAGGTATCAGCTTATAGCCAATGATAAGGCCTAACACACCCATAGGGATATTAATCAAAAAAATCCAATGCCAACTGGCATATTGCACCAAATAACCACCAACCAGGGGGCCAAGCAGCGGAGCAATTAACGCTGGAATAACAGCGAAGTTCATGACGGTCAGTAACTGATTGCGCGGATAAGATTTAACTAAGATTAAGCGGGCTACCGGAGTCATCATCGCCCCGCCAATACCTTGTATTACTCGAGAGGCGACTAATACATCTAAGTTTGGCGATATGGCACAGAATATAGAGCCAATACTAAATAAAACGACTGCACTTAAAAAGACTTTTCGAGTTCCATATTTGTCTGCTAAAAACCCACTTATCGGAATAAAAATAGCTAGGGTCAGCGCATAGCTGATTACCGCCCACTGCATTTTTAGAGGTGATTCTCCTAATGCTAAAGCCATTTCAGGTAGGGCAGTATTTAGGATCGTGGCATCCAAAATTTGCATAAACAAAGCTACTGCCAATACATAAGGTAAAAATTTTAATTGTAATGGCGAAAGCTTAACTTTGGGCTGAATATCTAGCACAGGCGAGGGGGTGTCCGCAGCGCGATTATTAGATTTTTTTTGATTATCAGGCATATATGAACCTAAAGACTTAGGTGTGATTAAATGGTGTAACTAAATAAGCTATGATTAATGAGAACGTCATTAAAACGTAAGTAATAAAAAAGCGTAAGTAATAAAAAACTGCCATCTATAATATCATGAAGATGGCAGTTACTATTTAGGGTTAATACTATTTAGTGTTAAGGTTAGTAAGCCAATTGCTGTTAAGCTTAGTTAGCCAAATTGATAAACCAAACATATTAATCAAAAAAATCTAGGTTTTTATACACCTCTTCTATGATCGCATCGGGTGACTTTAGCCAAATACTATGTGGATTACCTTTCAATGTAGGATCAATTTCTACTTTATTTAACCGTGATACGCTGCACAAGTCAGATAGTCCTTTGGTGGATTGGTAAGGGGCATAATCATCGCCAACAATGTTAATAAACAAGCCATGTCCCAGACCTGTATTTAATGACTGTTTCATAAAGTCATAGCGACCTGTTTTGGCAATGTGCAGCCAGTCTTTCATCAAGGTTTTGGCTTCTTTATGACCAAACCCAATCTTATAGCCTGGTAAATAGCCATAAACTCGAATAAGCAATTCAAACGCTGCAATGGCGGCTAATATGTTGAGTTGCCCTAAACCTTTCCAGTTCTTATAATGAATATTACCTGTCGCAACTCCAATCATCGGAAAGTCAGTTGTGGCAGAGTATAGAGTTGCAATATGGGCCCCAAGGCTATGACCAAATAAAATTATTTTGTTATCAGGGGTGGCTTGCTTGGCAGCGTCAATCAGTTTCGGCACAAAGTCTGTTACTAAGTCTCTATAACCATAATCTATACCACGCTTAATAGGTGGTAAGTTTTCTCCACAGCAGGGATAGTCTGCACTTACTACGCTAAAGCCTTTTTGGGTTAGCCCATTAATAAGCGTGCCATACTTCCTATGTGGCACCCCAATGGCAGTCATTAGTACCAAGGTAATATTAAGGTTGTTTTTTTGACTGTCACTGGGTCTATTGACATGGGTTTTGACAGGATAGGTTTGTTTTTTGGTTGTAAAGTCAAAGCTGCTCATAAAAGATTGTCCCTAATCATAATGTTGTGCAGAGATGGATTCTCAAAGAGATATAGACCTATTTTGCATAATGCAGGTTGGCTAATAACTGCTTTTATCATGGTTTTATAGATTGATAATTTGTCAGGATAGCAACTCTTATGCCGATAATCTATATCCACTCATAACCTGATGCGCCCACATAATAAATAGGCTTACTCATTCACACCCTTTGTTAATAGACTGATACTCAACTGGCTTAGCTAAGCCTATATAATGGTCACTAAATTAATTAATATTAATGAACTTGAATTAATTAACTAAGATAAAAACTAATAAATATCGCTTAATAAAGACGACCTAATTATTAAATAAACCAATGGAATTGCTATGACACAAGATACTATCAATAACGACACCCCTAATAACAACGATTACACTCCACCAAAAGTTTGGCAGCCGGTAGAGGGTAATGGTGGTAAGTTTGCTGGTACTAATAAACCTACCGCTGGTGCTCGTCATAAACAAAAACTACCCAAAGGCGATAATCCGCTACAGTTATACTCATTAAATACCCCTAATGGTGTGAAGATTAACATCCTGCTAGAGGAATTAGCTGAGCTGGGGGTTGAGGGTGCAAAATACGATGCCTTCAAAATAGATATTATGGAAGGTGATCAGTTTGGCTCAGAATTTGTGACCATTAACCCTAACTCTAAGATTCCTGCTTTAGTGGATTACTCAGATGAAGAGGGCCCTGTGCATATCTTTGAGTCAGGGGCGATTATGATGTACTTAGCTGAGAAGTTTGCTAAGTTTATTCCTCTAGCTACCGACAATGCTCATAAACGAGCGGTTTGCTTAAGCTGGGTAATGTGGCAGATGGGTAGTGCCCCTTATGTCGGCGGCGGCTTTGGTCATTTCTTTAGCTATGCCCCTTACCCGATGCAATATCCTATTGACCGATTTACTATGGAAACCAAGCGTCAGCTGGATGTGTTAGATAAACACTTGGCCAACTCAGAGTATATGATTGGCGATGGGGAAGAGCGATACACTATTGCTGATATGATCATTTGGGCTTGGTACGGTCAGCTTGTACTGGACCAACTTTATGAAAATGGAGCAGAATTCTTAGACGCTTCAAGCTACAGCAACGTACAACGTTGGGCAAAACAAATTGCTGCCAGACCAGCAGTGAAAAGGGCGGTAGAATTAGAGCTAAAACCTATCAACTAGATTAAATAGCTATTTTATCAATAAGATAGGTAGGTGGTTTAATTAATTTTTAAATAATCTACCTATTTAAATTGGTTGTGCTATACTACGCGCTTGCTGATTGATAACATCGCCCGCAATTGTCGTCTGGAGAAGACACCTTTTATAATTGTTGCCGATGATTTTGCTGTTAGCCTTTGCAATAACCTCTCTAATAAACTATTAACATTAGAAGATATTGACGCTAACGATTCACCGGTAACAACCATCAAAATACGTTCTTAACTTGTACATCGGATGTACTTCTTAATTTACGCTTATCTGTGTTGTACCTACAAAACTTTAACTGTTCGCTACTGGCCCTCAGCATTGGCCGAATTAATAGTGGCAGTAACTTAATGGACACACATTTATGTCAAATTTAGACGCTCTTTTAGACAATGCCGCAAACGAAGTAGACGGTATCGTAACTACCCAAGATTTAAACGACAAGACCCACCCAAACACCAATGTAGAAACTGAAGATCAGATTACTTTTGTTGACCTTGATTTGGCTCCAGAACTTCTTTCTGCGCTAACTTCAAGTGGCTATGAGCACCCAACCCCTATTCAAGCACAATCAATCCCACCAGCATTAGCCGGTCGTGATTTATTATTGTCTGCGCAAACGGGTAGTGGTAAAACTGCTGCATTCGTACTACCAATGCTTGATAAAATTATTCGTGACAAAGCAACTAATAAAGTTGTGCATACGGTAATTTTGACCCCAACACGTGAACTTGCTAACCAAGTAAGTGATAGCGTTCGTCAATACAGCTCAAAAACTCGCAATATCTTTAGCGTACCTTTAGTGGGCGGTGCTCCTTACGGTGGTCAGATTCGTGCCCTTAACAAAGGTGTACAGGTTATTATCGCTACCCCAGGTCGTTTCATTGACCATATGAACTCAGGTCGCATTGATTTATCTGAATTAGACATCCTAATTCTTGATGAAGCAGATCGTATGTTAGACATGGGCTTCGCTGATGATATCGAAAAAGTAATGCAAGCTGCGCCTAAGAGCCGCCAAACTATTATGTGTTCAGCAACTTGGGATGGCCCAGTCGGCAAAATCGCTGCTAGCTTCACCAACAACCCTGAACGCATTGCGATCAAAGCTGAAACCAAGCACATCGATGAGTCAGTATATTATGCTGATGACTTCAATCACAAAAACCGTATTTTAGACAACCTATTAACTCAAAAAGATGTCAATCAAGCCATTATCTTTGCGGCCACTAAGCGTAGCTGTGAAACTCTAGCAAAGAGTCTAAAAGAACAAGGTCACAAAGCCAGCTTCTTGCATGGTGACTTACCACAAGCCAAGCGTACTCGTATCATCAATGATGTGAAAGCGGGCAAAATCACTATCTTAGTAGCGACTGACGTAGCTGCTCGTGGTATTGACGTAAGTGGTATCACTCACGTATTTAACTATGACCTTCCACGTCAAACTGAAGATTACGTGCATCGCATCGGTCGTAGTGGTCGTGCCGGCCGTACCGGTATTGCTATCAATATTTGTAGCATTGATGACCGTCCACAACTTGATGCCATCAACCGTTATTTGAAGCGCACTATGTCAGTGGAAGAAATCGAGGGTATGGAACCTAAGAAAAACACCAAAGACATGCACGTAGGCGCAGCAGCCAAACGTGGTCGTGGTGGTAATCGCCGTGGTGGTCCAGGTGCGGGCAACCGTCGTGGTGCTAATGGTGGCGGAGGCTACCGTGGCAAGTCTAATGACAATGCTGGTGGCGAAAGACGTGGTAACGGCGCAGGTCGTCCAGGTGGTAAACCTTCAGGTCGTCGCTTCGGCGGCGGTGGCAAGCCAGGCGCAGTCGCTGCTAAGCCAGCAGGGCAACGTCGTAGTGGAGCGGCTCGTTCAAGCGAAGGTCGTCCAGCTCGTCGTAGCAACAATGGCTAATTAATAGCTCAAAAAGCTAATTAGTTAAAAAGAGACCAGCCCTGATTAGGGTTGGTCTTTTTTATGCTTAAGACTTTATGCTTGAGCTTTAATAAAGCGGGTAGCGCACTAATTTGATAGTCTTTACACTGTGCTATGCTGTATTAGTATTAAAAAAAAGAGTGGAGAATGAAGATGAAAATTACCTATTGGTCGGATTTTGCTTGCCCTTATTGTTATATCGGTGAGGTCAGGTTAGACAAAGCTATTGCCAAATTGCAGTCACAAAATGAGCTAACCGATAGCGTCGAAATTGAATTAAAAGCCTTTCAACTAGATCCTAATGCGCCACTTACGTCTAGTGGTCCAACTCAAGAGCGCTTTGCCAAAAAATACGGCATTAGCCACGAGCAAGCCGGCGAACAACTACAAAAAATCTCACAGCTAGCAACAGAAGAGGGTATAGGCTTTGACTATGCCGATACTTTGTTTACCAACACTATGGATGCGCATCGCTTGACCAAGTATGCACAGCAGAATGTGCCAGAACTTGCCGATAAATTGAAGAAAGCCATTTATAAAGCTTATTTCATTGACCAAAAAGAGCTAGCAAATCGCGAGGTGCTCACTGCTATTGCTAAAAATATTGGATTAGATAAGGATGTAACAGCTTTGCTTGATAGCGATCAATTTAGAGAAGAAGTGATTGCTGATCAAGATGAGGCCATGCGACTAGGAGTACGTGGTGTGCCTTACTTTGTGATTAATGATACTTATGCGATACCGGGGGCTATGTCTCAACAGGATTTTGAAAATGCGCTCAGGCAGATTTATAACGAGTAGTTAATTTAACATTGTGGATAGCCCACACCGATTTCAACCACCTCAATGCGGCTACCCTCAGCATACTGTTCAGGATTATAAGCATGGACGGCTAGCCCGCCCATGGCGGTCTCTTTATATTTATCCATCATATCCGCGCCAGTAGCTTTCATAGTAGCGATGGCTTTATCAAGAGAAACATGATGCTCGCCATCGCCGCGGCTTGCCAATCGAGCGGCATTAATAGCCTTTACCGCACCCATTGCATTACGCTCAATACAGGGCACTTGGACCAGACCGCCGATCGGGTCACAAGTCAGTCCTAAATTGTGTTCAATACCAATCTCTGCGGCATTGGTACACTGGGCAGGACTAAGACCCATAACGTGTGCCAAGCCGGCGGCTGCCATTGAGCAAGCCGAGCCAACCTCTCCCTGACAACCTACTTCAGCTCCAGATATTGAAGCGTTCTGCTTGATTATGGTGCCAATAGCAGCCGCAGTTAGTAGGAACTCACGAACTCCTTGTTGACGGTAGTGAGGTACAAAATCACGGTAGTAGTGTAGTACAGCAGGGATAATGCCAGCCGCTCCATTAGTAGGCGCAGTCACCACACGCCCGCCATTGGCATTCTCTTCATTGACTGCTAAAGCAAATAAATCTACCCAGTCCATGGCCATCAACTTATCGCTGCTCTTTTTTGGACTTTGTAGCTCATCTAACAGCTGACGATACATGTCTTTGGCACGGCGTTTTACCTTTAATCCGCCAGGTAAGACACCTTCTCCTTTGCAGCCATTTTTCACACATTGCTGCATCACTTCCCAAACTTCGTCTAAATATTGATTTATTGTCGTCTCATCTCGCAAAGACAGCTCATTGGCCATCATCACGTCACTGATGCTCAAGTTATGTCGTTGGCATTGGGCCAATAGCTCATTACCATTACGAAAAGGATAGGGCACATTGCTATCGCTAGTAATAGCGACGCTATCTGCTTCATTATTACTTGTCTCAGTGTCTTCTGAGCTGTATTCATCTTCAGTAGCCACAAAGCCGCCACCAATAGAATAATAGTTTTTGGTAATAACGATACTACCGTTACTATAAGCACTAAAGCTCAATCCATTTGGGTGATGAGGCAAGGTGGTCTGCGGATGCCAAACAATATCTGTGTCATAGTTAAAAGAGATAAGCTTATCACCGGCGAAATTCAATAACTTTTTGTTTAGCACAGGGGCAAGATATTCATCAACTTTATTGGTATCAATTTTATCTGCTTTAAATCCTAATAGACCTAAGATACAAGCGGTATCAGTAGCATGGCCTTTTCCGGTAGAAGCCAACGAGCCATAGAGATCAATTTGAATACGTTCAATATCAGCTAGGGTGTATTGCTGCTGCAATTCATCTATAAATTTGCCAGCAGCAACCATAGGCCCCATAGTGTGTGAGCTTGAGGGGCCAATGCCAATTTTGAACATATCAAATAAACTGATCATTAGGGGTATATACCTTACTTTATTTTATTAATTTATCTATACAAATTTACTGGATAATTATAACTAAAAGTTGGTGGTTATAATAATAAAATTTGGTAAACACTTATCTTTTTATGATCTATCAAACATGATCTTAGGAGCTGTATTAATTAAAAAACCCAGTTATTTGCATTAACTGGGCTTTTTTGACTACCTTAATCGGTGTTATACCTGTAATAAGAAGTTTGATAGCAGGCGTTTAGCACCTTCGGTGGCAAATGATTCAGGGTGGAACTGCACTCCCTGAATAGGATACTGAGTGTGACGAATGCCCATGATCTCCTCACCATTGTTAACACTCACCATTAAATCTTGATCAGCATAAGCTTCATTGGCTACCACAGAAGTTACGGTGAGACACTGCGGTAAGGTGTCTGCTTTTACCATTAATGAGTGATAACGCATAATTTCAATATTTTGAGGCAGGCCTTGATACACGCCTTGCTCATCATGACGAATCGGGGAGGTCTTGCCATGCATTGGCACGCCAGCACGCACCACATCACCACCAAATACATGAGCAATGCCTTGCATGCCTAGGCATACGCCTAATAATGGTGTCGTCGGACCCAGCTCCCTAATCACCTCTGCACACACCCCAAAATAAGCTGGATCATCCGGAGATCCCGGGCCAGGCGAGATGATGATGCGATCATAGCCTTGTTGCTTAACTTGCTCTAGGGTAATTTCGTCGTTGCGTTTAACAGTGACCTTACTGTTGCTATACTGTTGACTAAGTTTAGTTTGTAGGATTTCTCCCACGTATTGATATAAGTTAAAGGTAAAAGAATCGTAGTTATCTATAATTAAAACGTTCATGACAGACCTTGAATATTGTTGTGATAGAGGATGATTTGCAGTGACTAAGTATTAATGGCTAAGCATTAATAAAGCTATCTAACACCACTTTCATAGCCGATAGTTTACGCTGAATCTCCAGATACTCATCTTCAGGGTTTGAATCATAGACATTGCCGCCACAAGTTTGGGCATAAGCCTCTTCGCCATTGATAAATAGACTGCGAATTGGGATAGCAAAGATACAGTCACCATTAAAGTTAAATGAGCCCAAAGCACCGCCATAAGCACCGCGACCATCTGGCTCAAGCTCATTGATAATCTTGATGGCTTCAATCTTCGGCGCACCAGATAACGTGCCTGCAGGGAAGTTACTTGCCAAAGCGCTAAACATATCCTCATCAGGGTGCAAAACACCCACAATCTCAGATGAGATGTGCTGTACATGAGAGTAGCGTTTGATGTCCATCAAATTTCTTACTTTTACGGTACCAAAACGGGCGACACGGCCAATATCATTTCTGTGCAAATCAACGAGCATATTGTGCTCAGCGATTTCTTTGGCATCATTAAGTAGGGCACGAGCCAATTGACGGTCTTCTACCTCATCTTTGCCTCTTTTGGCAGTTCCTGCCAGCGGATAGGTTTCCATCTCCCCCTGGCGTAAACGAAATAACAACTCAGGTGAAGCGCCAATAATACGCTGGGCACCAAATTTCATAAAGTACATGTGCGGTGAAGGATTGACCTCTCTTAACTTTTGATAAATAGGGATGTGATCGCCACTAATTTTATACTTGGATTTGAAGCCCACTTCACATTGGAATATGCGGCCAGCGATGATGTCTTCTTTAACCCGCATAACCGCTTGGGCATGCTGCTCCTTACTCATACCATCACCTATAAACTCTACTGACGGATTGGTATATTCTGGTACAGCCGTCTGCAGTAGGGATTTCACCTTATCGATGCGGTTTTGCTGTTGCTCAGTAGGATAATAAAAATAGAAGATCTCGCCAGTCATTTTATCCAAGGTAAGGCCATCCAGATAAACCCCAAATTTGAATGCCTCAAAGTGCTCACTGGATTTGGCATTTAAGCTAGGCTCAAAGAAGTTAACACTATCATAACCCAAGTAGCCAACCAGCCCGCCCGTTTGATCACGAGCCAATACATGCTGAGGTGTTATCTCTCGTAATAACTGATAAGGATTGTCTGTCTGATAATTGTGGACCTCTCCAGTTAAGTTGTCTGTTATTGATAATGTATTGCGATTAGTGGCAGCAATGGTCATTACTGGTGAGAAGCCAATCGCGTGATGACGTGACATATGGCCTTCAGCCCCTAAAGACTCAAGCAAATAACAGGTTTCGAACTCTGACTCTATGCGCTTAAATAATTCAAAAAAATCAATATCTTCGGTTAGCTTAATACGTATAGGCTTGCTGGGGATATCAATCATTTTTGGTGAGGGGTAACCAGGTTCTTGACTCATAAATAAATTCCAATGGTAAAATAAATTAGGGATTAAAAAGGTAGGCCATAAGGGTCAAAGAAGTAAGAGTGTATCTTTATCTTCTATGTACTTGTAATAACTTATTAATCGCCTCTTCTTGTCTTTGCAAGGCTTTGGCGCCTCGAGATACTGTGGCAATGCCAACTCCAAGCTGCTGAGAGATAGCGCGCTGAGTGACTCCTTGCTGTAATAGATCGAAGATTCGCACTCGGTTGGCAATGTCTTGTAGCTCTTTATCAGTTAGTAAGGCTGCTAATATGGCATCTATCTCCTGGCTATCGGTTAGCTCGGTGAGATGCTGTACTAGGCTTTGATAGGCATCATTAGTATTATTAGTCATAGGGTATGGCGTCATTGTTAGCTGGTTTATTAAACATAATCAGATTAGCATTAAAGACAACTATTAAGTCTCACAGCTTGTATCAGTATTCTAGTACACTAGAACTTCGATGTAAACCTTAAATTTGACTCTGCTTTTAATTAATTTAGCGCATAAAAAAGCAACCCTTAGGCTGCTTTTTAAAACGAGTTAATTTTTATAAACTCACTATAACCGTTAGTTGACACAACTAAAGTCAAAGTCTTCATTTACCAAGATGGTGCGTACCACTTTACCTTGCTCATCTTTTTCATAATCAATGATAACAGGACGACCTAGGTCAGGATTGCACTTAGGAATTAATGCAACGGGAGTCAAATAACGCATGGTCGCCACTTTAGCATTACTTGGGATATTGCCCTTATACCAAGTTTCGTTTAGGCTTTCTGACGATTCGTCATAGAACTCATCACTGTAAGCGTATAACTCATTGCTTTGTGCCAAAAAGCACTTTTCTTGCTTGTTAAGCTCAGATAATGGCTTTGGGGTCCTGTCATATAAGTTAACCCAGGTATCCTCCAAACCATACTTTTGACTTTGGCGGCTCAAATTACTCAAATCGCAACTACCAGATTTAAAGGCTGAGCTAATGTCTTTAATTTCATCAGGCGAAAAGAAAAAAGTTTTCTTTTGAGGCTGAACGGCAGTAGGGTTTGCTTTATTTTTATACCCTGCTTTATCTTTACTTTGACTGCTACTGATGGTGGAAGCTTTGTTTTGAGTAGAGGATTCAAGACCCTGCTGTGTCGCACAACCTGTTAAAGACAAAAACATTACTGTTAAGCCTAAACCAGAAATTTTTGATATTAATTTCATTTATCGCTCGCAATTTGTGGATTTAAATACAGCCAAATAAATACAGCCGAAGTATGGCAGGCCTTATTTTTATTAAAACAATAATATTTTAAGGCCATTATTTTCTAGGCTTTTTATTCTCTAAAATAAATATTGCTATTTGATTAAGCGTTTACCAAACTTTGGTAAGGCTAGAGCTCAATTTGTAAATCAGGTTTGGTTGCAAGATTATAGATATTTGTAGCTCATAATCAAACAACAACTTGCACCTTCCAGTCACTAATATCAATCTCAGTACAATTGTTACCTTCTCCGTTAACTCTATCTACCACCAAAAAAGCACTGGTTTTGTTTAGTGCCAATAGGGGATGGTGCCAAACACCTGTATTGTATTGAATACCTTGGTCAGATTTGGCATAAAATACCGACAGATCAGCAGCCGATTGAGGAGGCTTGCCAGCAGCTGCAACGACAACAATATAATCCTCACCTTGCATTGAGAAGAAAGCTTGAGTACCGAGAGGGTGATACTCCATGACACTTAATTCGATTGGCATACTTCTGGGTTTGGCAATGAATATACTCATGCCGACCTCGCCACCCTCAATATCAGCCTTAGCTATCGCATGGTGGCGAGTGGCATAACCATTATTAATGTCGTAGCAGTTCAGCGCTGTTTTTTCAGTATCATTAAAAGGCTCAATAACCGTACCAAAAGCTGCAAATGCTGCTTTAGTTAAAGGTGTAGCAACCAATGTAATACTCATAAGCTTACCTATAGATGACGGTTATAACTTCTTACAAAACTTACCATACAAGCGTACTCGGCTAATACCGCCATCAGGATAAATATTGACCCTTATATGGGTTATCGGTTGTTTAATATTTAGATCATCAAAAACATGGACATGATGAGCAATGGTCTTTTGAGGTTCTAATAACGTCTCCCAAAACATACTTTGGGTAACCAATGTAGAGTCAGTTAAAGTTGGGGCATAGGCAGCTTGTACCGATACTTTGTCCGGATAGTTGCCTTTAAAGTGGCTGGTATCAATTTCGATAGCCTCAGCAATCCCAGCGCTTCCCAGTGCAATTATACACCAATCATTGCCGGGTTCGCGTCGGCGTCTGGTTTCCCAACCTTCCCCCATGTTGGGCGCTTTATTAGGTAATAATAAGTTCTCTACTGCGCCAAAGTGAGCATCATTACAGGCTATAGCTCGCCCGCCATTAACAGCCGCAACCATATCTATAGTGTCATCAGTATACTCATTGCCATCTATTTGGATATGGCCATAAACTCTGAGTCTTGCGATTCCACCATCTGGATAGATATTCAAACGTAAGTGAGTCACGGTAACGGCAGATTTAGATTCATCTATCGTTATAAATTCATGTGAGTTGCCTTTTAAAGGGGTCATGCCAACCAGATTATGCCATGCCATATTATCCCAGTCTTGTTGGCTGCGCGCAGCAATTACTGTGTCATCCTCGCTCATAAGTTCAGGAGCATAAACAGCTTCAATACTGGCAGAAGGTGGGTAATTACCAATAAAATGACTGGTATCTATATCAATACCAGCGATGCGGGTTGGGCGAGCCAACTGTATAATGCAATAGTCATGACCAAATCCGCGTCTGCGGCGAGTCTCCCATCCATCCATCCATTTGCCATTGTCATCAAATTTACCGACCACAAACACTGGAGGCTCATGACTTAATAAACGCTCTTTTGGTGCAAAAAAGTCATCTGTGGCAAATAAAGCTTTGGCACCTAGACGGGGGTCTGCGACGTTGGTTTGTTTTACAAATTCCGGCAGAGTTTCTGGTAGATTGTCAGCAAGAATTATTTTTCCAGGTTCAATAGTAGTTAATGACATGTGATTTTCGCCTTTTAAATTAGAGCTAAATTTATCGAGTTAAAGTATTTGGGTCTAGTCCAAACTTGGATCCATAACCTTGTGCTTATTTACATCCAGTTTGCAATATTATTAGCAGTGACTGGATGATTTTGATACCAATGCTTGGCAATCTCGTCGCGGCGACATACCCACACATCAGGCTTTTCACTAATGTACTTTAAGAATTTTTTTAGAGCGACTATCCTCCCAGCTCTTCCAATCATTCGACAATGCAGTCCTATTGATAACATTTTAGGAACTTGAGTACCATTCTTAATCTCACCTTCTGCATACAAGGTGTCAAAGCTGTCTTTTAGATACTGATAAAAAGGCTCTGAATTGGTATAACCTGGACTTGAAGCAAAGCGCATGTCATTGGTTTCAAGAGAGTAGGGTATGACTAAGTGCGGTTTTCTGATGATTTTAGTGTCTTGCTGAGTCTTTACATTGAGCCAATAAGGCAATTCATCAGCATAAGAGTCGCTATCATAACTATAACCACCGTTCTCAACCACTAATTCACGGGTGTTGGGACTGTCACGCCCGGTGTACCAGCCTGTAGGCTGATAACCTAGCATCTTTTTGAATATTTCAGTTGCCTGCTGGATATGCTCTCGTTCTGTTTCACGGTACATATTTTGATAATTAATCCAGCGTAAACCATGACTGGCAATCTCATGATTATCATCAATAATACGATCTATAATGTGTGGAGTACGCATTGCGGCTGCCGCACATACGAAGGTGGTGATAGGGTAGTTATATTCTTTAAAAGCATCTAATACCCTCCAGACCCCAACTCGGCTACCGTATTCAAAGGCGGATTCAATGGATTGGTGACGGTTATCAAAGGCAGGGGTGCCTAAAATGTCAGAGAGAAACTTTTCTGATTGAGCGTCGCCATGAATGACATTATTTTCGGCGCCTTCTTCAACATTCAATACAAACTGTACCGCAATCTTAGCTCCACCCGGCCATTTTGGATCTGGAGGATTATTAGCATAACCTTTTAAGTCACGAGGATAGTCGTTCATATTGTCAATAACATTGATATGCTTAAAAGTACTGAGCGTCATAATTTTATTCTCAAGCTTATTATTGGTGAATATTGTTATTATAAAATCAATAAAAAATACAAACAAAGGTGAGAGCTTAATTCATTAAGCCCTCACCTTTTGCTATAGAGATAACCAAAAACTTTGCAACTAAACTAGTTTGGATGATTGAGTGTTCAGACTACAGGGACTTCAACAAGGGTATCAGCTTCTTGCTTGCGCATTAATAACCAATACACTAGACCACCAAGAGAAGCACCTATTATAAACCCAAAGCCTTCAAGGGCAGTTAAAGAGGGTTGTAATGAGATTATTAAGGAAACCATACCTGCTAATACAAAGGCAATTACACCTCGTATGTTCCATCCATTCTGATAGTAATATCTTCCTGAAGGAGAGGCATCAAATAAGGCCTGGATATCTAATTGTTGTTTTTTAATCAAGTAATAATCCACCACTAGAATACCAAAAAATGGCGCAATGATGGAACCAATTATGTTGACAAACCCTACTATGCCGACTTTGCTAATGAATGATAACCACAAACCACCGATAAAGAAGGCAATGACCGCTGTGATAACACCCCCTATTCTAAAGCTAATATACTTTGGAAAAAGATTGGCTAAATCATAAGCCGGAGGGATAAAGTTGGCGACCATATTAATGCCGACGGTAGCTGCAAAAAAGGTCAGAGCAGACACAATGGTTAAGGGTAATGCATCAACACGTGCGACAATATCTGATGGGTTGGTTAACGGCTGACCATATAAAACTAAGGTACCGGCTGTAATAACTAGGGCAATAAATGAGAAGAATACCATATTTAGAGGTAATCCTAGCAAATTACCAATTTTCATTTGTTTTTCACTTTTTACAAAGCGAGAAAAGTCACCAAAATTAATGACTACAGCAGAGAAATAAGCAATCATGGTACCAACAATAGCAGTGAAGGCATCAACTTTAGTGCCCGGATATTCATTATTTTCACTAAATATGGTGCTGATAGCCGGCATTAAGTCCGCACCTGCAGTGTACCAAACAACCCCCATCAATATCAGCATTACCACATAGACCAAAGGTCCTGCCCAATTTAGAAAGACTTTAATAGGCTCAATACCTGCCCAAAATAGCATTAATTGGAATACCCAAACGATTGAAAATGCTAGCCAGGCAGTGGCAGATAATCCCAAGAAGGTACTGGATGATTCACCCATTATTAGGGTTAATAAAATAGCAACCGCGGTTGAGGCAAAGTAAGTTTGTACCCCATACCAAAATATACCAATTATGGCTCGCATTACTGCAGGTAAGTTGGCGCCATTAACGCCCATGCTTGCTCTGATAACTACCGGAAAAGGAATGCCATATTTAACACCAGGTCGGCCCGTTAGATTGACCATAAACATGACGATAACCCCTGCTAACATAATTGCAGCCATCACCGACCAGCCACTTAGCCCATAAGTAAGAAATAATGAAGCGGCTAAGGTATAACCAAAAAGACTTTGTACATCATTTGACCATACATTAAATATCTCAAACCATCCCCAATTACGTTTTGTTTCCAATGTAGGGGCTAAGTCTTCGTTATATAGCCTCGAATTGGTATTTTTAATTTTCAATTCTTTGTCAGGCAGCATATCAACTTCCTTTTGATTTTGGTACGTCATGAATTTAGATAACTAGACTGGCAACTGTTTCATCCTTTATTTAGTTAGAACTATAAATGTTAGTTAGGACCATAAGTATCAGTTAAGGCATTCAACTTATTTGCTGTGGTGATTTGTAGTGCTATTTAATATGAAAGCTAAGATGAATAATTACTCTCCAATTACTTAGTATATAGTTATACTTATATAATAGTTGAGAGTATTTTTAATATAGGTGTGCTTAAAGCTGATATTTAGAGCTAAATATTTATTTAAAAACAATTTTTTATTTCAAAAAAAATGTAATTAATAACCAGCTATAAAAAAAGAGCAACCCAATTGGATTGCTCTTTTGCTATAAATAAGAAGCTTTATATCAATATATTTTTATTTAAATCAATTAGATATGACCGAAGGGAGTCAGAGCCTCTTGTTTATTTAAAAATACGTCACTATCTGGCTCAGCGTCTGAATCTTTAGGCGCTTCATGGGCCTTAAACTGTGACTCTAAACTAGGCTTAGACTCATCTTTTAGCACATAGGCCCAAGCACGCTTACGGCCATTTGCATCATACTCCCAGTACACTCCTTGTACTTCTGGCTCAAAGCCTGGAAGCGAATTTACGCCTTCTTCAAGGGCTAAGAAGTAGTCTAAGACGGCACCGCCCCAAACCTCACCAGGAACGATACAGTATACGCCAGGCGGGTAGGGTAATGCCCCCTCCATCGCAATACGGCCTTCAATGTGCGATAACGGCACCAGTTCAATATCATTACGGACAAAAGCGTTATGCGCATCAAAGGCTCGCATCGCAAATTTAGGACGATACTGTCTTTTAAACATCTGTTGCTGCAATAGGTTTAGCTTGTGCTTAGCATAAAAACTATGCAAGCGCTGACACAGCTCCTTGATACCTAGCTTGCGGTACTGAGGATAGGACTTTGCCAATGAAGGCAATACTTCACTAACCAAGCTATTGGCCTTGATGTGAGCCTCAAAGCGTACAATGCGTGCCACAAGGTGTTGGAACTTCGCCAATGTCTCGGCTGGGGTCAATAAGAATAGGATAGAGTTTAAGTCAGCTTTCTCCGGTATCACTGAACTTTCACGCAGATAATGAGCCAGTAATGGGGCTGGTATACCAGTTTCTTCATATTCACCGGTTTCCATATTAATCCCTGGTGTGGTTAATAACAGCTTACAAGGATCAATAAAGTACTGCTTATCTTCATACTGCTCAAAGTCATGCCAGCGCTCGCCAGCTTTGAATTCAAAGAAGCGGATGTCATTAGCAATTTGCTCGGTATCATAGTCCTGCCAAGGCTTACCATCAATAGTTGGCGGCACAAAAGGTTTGATTAAGCTGCAGGTATCAAGCAGCATCTTACGGGCTTCAATACCTCCAATAATACACTCATGCCACATGCGCTGACCGGCTTTGCCTTCATGCATCTTGGCATTGACATCGAGTGAGGCAAACAACGGGTAAAACGGACTGGTTGACACATGCATCATAAACGCATTGTTAAAGCGTTTGTGATTCACATAACGTGCCTGCCCACTGATGTGATTGTCTTTTTTGTGGATTTGTGATGCTTGCGAGAAGCCTGCCTGCTGCTTATGCACTGACTGAGTTACTAAAATACCAGGATCATCTGGCGTTAGATCAAGTAGCAGAGGAGAGCAATCACGCATCATAGGGATAAACTGCTCATAACCGACCCAAGCACTATCGAATAAAATATAGTCGCATAGATGACCTATTTTATCGACCACTTGACGTGCGTTATAAATAGTACCATCGTAAGTGCCGAGCTGAATGACTGCCAAACGGAACGGACGCTTGGCATCAGCACGCTCTGGAGCCACTTCACGGATACGATCACGTATTTCAGCTTCATCAAAGCAGTGTGATGCGATCCCGCCGATTAAACCATAAGCATTGCGCTCGGTTTCCAAATAGACCGCGGTACCACCGCTCATAGATAGCGCCCCTTGATATACTGACTTATGGTTGTTGCGGTCAAATAACACCAAGTCATCATGGGCCACCAAGGCACCAATGGCTATCTTATTTGAAGAGGAAGTGCCGTTTAGCACAAAGTAAGTTTTGTCCGCATTGAAAACTTTGGCCGCATGCGCCTGAGCTTGATAAGCAGGACCTTCATGGATCAGAAGATCGCCTAGGCCCACATCAGCATTACAGGAGTCAGAGCGAAATAAGTTCTCGCCGAAATATAAGAAAAAACGACGACCAGAAGGGTGGCGACGGAAGAATTGACCACCTTGATGCCCTGGACAATCAAACGCCGCATTACCATAATCGGTATATTCACGCAGCGCTTGGAAAAAAGGCGGGTCTAAAGTCTCGATATAATGAGCGGCAGCGGCGTTTACCAACTGGCCATTGTAATATTTTTGATCATCAGCCAGCTCTAACACGCCATAAACATGTGGTAGCCATTCATCAGGAACACTATCCCCATATTTAATAGCCACAAAAACAGGAATTGAGAAGCCCAAGTCCTCAATTTCTGCATGCACCTTAGGCAGATCTTCCATAGTCACTACAATGGCGGCGATATTGGTAAAATCAGTTGCCTCAACTTCAGTTAGTCTATAATTACAGTTAAGTGCATAGTCGATGCCATCGCTGACGGCTATTTTCATTATACTTTCCTTTAGCTAGTCGAAGATCTTTCAATTTAATTCCTGTTTAGATCGATAAATCATTCAGCATTTTGAATGATTACCCGTCTTAAGGATTACCCTGCCATTATTCCGAATAAAAAAGCAGTTAGCAAATTTTTTACTTATTTTATGCCAATTATCTGACCCATTGATTGCTGTATGTACCGGTTTTATAACTTAGGCGGGTCTGAATACATACTATTCATAATAAGTACTATCTTTAACGCACAACATCTTGGATAAGTACCAGTAAGTGTTGATAAAGCTACAATTAACCAATTCATAATGCCTAAGTGCAGTATTGTGTTGCAGGTCATATAACGCTTTATTATACTGACCGCTTTTTAGTTCATTGTTTATTCACTCTATAGCCATGCTGGAGTCAGCAGATGCCAGATTTATCGAACTTACCTTTTCAGAACTTGGCTATTGATAGCCTTCCTTTAGCCTTTGGTATTATCATGGCCATTATCGGACTGGTATTTTACACCCAAGGATTGCCTGGCAAGTTCTGGCGGAGATTCTATGCCGTATTACCTGGTATTGTACTGTGTTGTTTTATTCCAGCAATTTTGAACAGCTTAGGAGTATTTGCTGACGGCATTGGCACCCAAATCTACGGTTTTACCGCCACGTACTTATTACCCGCCAGCTTATTGCTAATGACCTTATCAATGGATGTGCCCAAAATTTTGGGGCTAGGCTGGAAAGCTGTTGCCATGTTTTTTGCAGCCAGTATAGCCATTATCATTAGTGGTCCTATAAGTTTGGGTATCGCCAAATGGATATCCCCTGAGATGTTTACTGACGACACCTTATGGCGTGGCTTCTCTGCAGTGGCCGGTAGCTGGATCGGTGGCGCTGCTAACCAAGCAGCAATGAAGGAGCTGTTTGGGGTCAGTGATGATTTATTTGGCATGATGATATTGGTTGACACCACCAATGCCTCTTTGTGGCTACTGGCACTGTTAGTCATGGCCAAACACAGTGATAAAATCGATAGATTTTTACGAGCAGATACCGGTAGCATTGAGAAGGTAGTGGCAGCTGTGGAAAGTTATGAGCGTGAAAATGCTCGACCCGGAACCTTAAACGATTTAATGGTTATGTTTGGTCTGTGTTTTGCCATGGTGGGCTTGGCTCATTTCATTGGGGGACAAATAGCCGAATTCTTCTCTCCTTATAGCTGGGCAGTACAATACAGCTTTGCCAGCTCCTTCTTCTGGATGGTGGTTATCATCACCTTAATTGGCGTGGGTTTCTCCTTTACCAAAGTACGCCGCTTAGATCATATAGGTGCCTCAAAAATGGGAACGGTATTTATCTTTATACTTATCGCTGCCATTGGCATGCAAATTAACTTAAACGGTCTAGTCTCTCAGTGGCGATTATTATTAATCGGCTTATTATGGATGTGTATTCATGTAATGATCGTCTTTATTGTGGCCAGACTAATTCGTGCACCGTTCTTCTTCTTAGCAGTGGGCTCTAATGCCAATACTGGGGGCGCCTCCTCAGCGCCGATTGTAGCAACTGCTTTCCACCCATCATTAGCGCCTGTAGGTGTATTCTTAGGTATCTTAGGTTATGCTGTGGGTACTATTGGCGGTTATGTTAGTACTCAGCTTATGCGTTTGGTAGTTGGGTAGGGGTGTTCTCTACTCGACTATGACGATTATCTGGATAGACATAATATCTGTCTAGATAAGGGTGATAAGCTAAATAAAGAACAGTTTTTTGATGGCTTATAAAAGTGCAGAATTGATATTAAACTTTGCTTTTTTCTTCTACCAACTTAACAAAGCGATTGATATAACTTTGCAAAAAGTCGATGGTTCTTTCGGCATTGAGTTTGCCATTTTCATCAAAGTAAGTGGGTGAATTACCCAAAAATACCTCTGGTTGTCCAACGCTTGGCATATCAAAATAAGATAAGGCTAGACGCAGGTTTTTCTGACTACTATACCCTCCCATTTTACCGACTGAATGACTAATAATACCATTAGGTTTGTTTGTCCATGCTACATCCGCGTTTGGTTTTGAGCCAATATCCACCGCATTCTTTAAGCAAGCTGGAATACTTCTGTTATTCTCTGGAGTGATAAATAAAACACCATCTGATGCCTTGATGGTTTCACGAAACTCGGTGTAGGCCTGGGGTAGTGGAAAATCAGACATTTCCGGATCATCATAATCAAAGTTATATAAAGGTAAATCACCAATTTCTACAATTTGTACATCATAGTCTTTAGGGAACATAGGAATAACATTTTTAGCAATTTTGCGAGCATACGAACCTTGACGTAAGCTGCCTACTAAAATACTGATTTTTTTCATATTATTTTTCCATTTTTGTAATTCTAAACCATAAATAAATGGTGAGATAGATGATTGAGTAGCTTAACTATTTAAAAATGATAAATTAATACAAATAATAATCATTATCAATTAAATTGCATGAATAGAGAGTATTTAGTTTAAAAATGATGTGCTGCAAATGGGTGTAAGTGCTGAAATAGTTATTGGTAATCACCCCAAGAAATAAAACCCACTTAAAAATTAATTTAAGTGGGTCTGTTACTTGCAGTAGGTATTTTAGGTGTTTGTGGTAGATAAATATAAGCAGTTAAAGATAAAAAATTAGTTTAGTAATGTAAAGGCCTTATAGCTTAAACGACGCTAAACCAATTTTCTTCAAACGTTAATCCCTGTGATATCGTGACAAAATGAATAGGGTCTGTGATACCGGAACCGTCACTATCATAGCTTAATTCACCTGTCGTATCATCATAATCGATATACTGGCTGATATTACTTGTATCGCTGGGATTTAAGCTATCAAAGATAGTGCTATCTAATCGAATGATATCATCATCACCACTATTAAAATCAGTTATGACGCTAATCGACCCATCCAAAATAACATCAAACAAGAAGATATCAGAGCCATCGCCACCCGTTAGCATGTCATTTCCACTACCACCGAGTAAGATATCATTACCACTATTACCATTTAAGGTATTATCTAAATTATTACCTTCAATGATATTATCAAGCTCATTACCGATGCCTTGAAGTGCATTGCCAATTAATACTAAGTTCTCAATGGTAGAGTCTAGCTCATAATCTACGGAGGTAAAAATACTATCTATGCCACCATCAGCTAGTTCTACAACGGTATCATTTATATCATCAATAACAAATATATCGTTACCTTTACCACCATAGATCACATTATCGGCTTTATTTCCAATAAGTGTGTCGTTAAATTCAGAGCCATTTAGGTTTTCAATTTGAGTTCCATAACCTATAAAAGAGTGTCCTTCTGTAAAGTCATAAACGGTTTCGATTTCATTATAAACCTTATAGCTATTGTTAGAGTCGTCCTTTTTTTCGACAATAATATAGTTTTCATTTGCATCTATTTCGGTAGGAAAGTAGCTTAAGGCACTATCAACTAGCACTCCTTGTACTGCAAAAAATTCTTGATTCATATTATCTATATTATTATAGATATTAGAACCTGGTGTTAGGTTTATATAGACACCTTGTTGTTCTTGAGAGGCATCAAATATATCTGTACCAGATCCATCCCAAATATAGATATCTCCATCAACTGAACCTTGATTAAAGGTTTTAAAAGTGTAGATGTCATCACCTGCTCTTTGGTCAGGATTTACACCAAACCTATATTGTAAATATGCAAGATCATATATACGGACATCATAGAGGTCATGGAAGTCATTATCATCGTTATATGACATTAAAGATAAGCCGGCACTATCAATATCTGAACTTAATTTAGAAGATCCTAGGCCCTCTTCGAAAGAGTGCTTAGCCCCCATCGTATGCATCGTTTCATGAGCTATGGTACTAAATCCATCCAATGAATTAAGTGAACCTGAACTACTAGAGCTATCACCATAAAACTCTGCTGATAAATGTACATTGCCTCCGTGACTAGCATACCCAGCTGTATAAGTAACATTATTATCCAGATTACCACCACCATTGATATCAGCCATAAAGTAACTAATATCTGCATCACTCATACTACCAACTAAATTAAAATCAACGTCTATATATCTCTCTAAAATTTCAAGAGCCTCATTAACTGCTATTTTATTGGTTTGGGTATAGTTAATAGGGTTTAATAGCTCTCCTCTTGAAGTACTGTATACAGAACCTTCAGCTGCTGTTGCAAAATAATAGTTAATAGAGTGACTTCCAGACTCATTGCCGTGATAGTGATTCGCTAAATAACCAAAATTATGGTTAGTATTATTGGTAGATAGATAGGTCTCAATGTCCAAAACTTGAATAAAGTAGGGTAGATCTTGATAGTCTGATAACTTACCAGTCCAACTAAGCATAGAGTCATCATTTGTTGGGGCTGCTAAGTAATTTGTCTCATTGCTTACCGTTATGATATTTTCAGCTAAGTCTTTGGTCGTTAATGTTGCTTTAACATTACTCGCATTTATATTTATCAGGTCATTTGTCGTAATGTCTATAGAGAAGCTCTTATCAGTTTTTAAAGTGGTTTGATAAGTAATTCCTGCCACTTCAACTGCAACACTATCACCTGCTTTAGCGGTACCAGTTGCCGTGCCCGTTATATTAGTGGTCAATAAGTCTGTTATAGAGCTGCTATCAATCTGATGAATTGAGCCATCAGTTTGTATGATGTAAGCATCCGACCAACCCCCTATTGCGGTGGCACCCAGCGATGAGCTAACAACTCATCCAGATCCTCTTGAGTAGGCAGGCGTCTTAGCACGTCTGTCAAATAAGCAGACACATCCAAGCCATTTAAACGAGCTGACTGAATGATTGACATAATATTCGCAGCACGCTGCCCACTTCGCAGCGAACCGGCAAACAACCAGTTTTTACGCCCAAGTGCCCACGGACGCATCTGATTCTCCGCCCAATTATTATCAATCGGCAGCCTGCCATCATCTAGATACTGAGTCAGCGCCTGCCAACGTTTCAGGCAATAATCCATCGCCTTACTAATACTGGCATTTT
>NZ_JMKP01000004.1:0-70491 GCF_000685805.1 Psychrobacter phenylpyruvicus DSM 7000 = NBRC 102152
GTGGTTTTTAAAATATTGCCAGATTTGTTTGTCTTGATCCATGCCCATAAACTCACCAACTAGCTCCATACATATAATTTCAGTATCGCTAAGTTTAGGCGCAAATCCGCCTCTTCTTAACGGTTTTTGAACGACTAAGTTGTAATATTGCTCTACCATCAGATAGATATTAATGATAAATTCGTCAAGTGGCATCTCATTGTCCTTGGTCTTCTTGGTCGAAAACTTTAAGGATAGTGAGGTGTCATTTTTTTTCAACCCCTAAAAGTGTTGAGAGTGGGGTTTAAGAACTAGCTGTAATATGCGATAAAATATTTAATAATCAAGCGTTTGCTGAATGGTGCTGCTTTTAAAAGCCATAAATATCAATGTATGTAAAGGGGGAACTTATTTTGAAATATGACCCTCTCATTCAGTATTAAATTGGCATTTAGTGTATAAAAAAAGTATAGTAGCATCTTAATTTTACCAGCCGATGTATCCTGTAAGTAACTGCTCTTATTTCAATAAATATATTTAGAGCTGAATACACTAAGACTATAGTAGGATACGAGCCAGTAGGGAGATATACAAATGAATTCCGCCTTTAATTGGTCAGCATTAGCCTTCATTTTGGCAGCTATTGGTTTGGTTGTATTCATGCTGGTAGTACCCCGTTTATTAGGTGGACGCTCGCAAGGTACAGAAAAAGAAGAAGTATTTGAATCGGGCGTTGTCGGAGCTGGCAATGCCCGAATTCGTATGTCTGCAAAATTCTATCTTGTGGCCATCTTCTTTGTTATTTTCGATTTAGAAGCTTTATATCTATATGCTTATTCGGTATCTGTTAGAGAGGTAGGCTGGATAGGCTTTGCCACAGCTGCCGTATTCATTGGTATCTTGTTTATTGGTCTGATTTATGAACTTAAATTAGGAGCAATGAATTGGGCGCCAGCAGATAAGCGTCGTAAAAAAGAGCGCTTGACTCAAGCTCCTGCAGGTTTTGACTTGGCCAGCATCACTCAGTTTAATGGTATTGATGAGTTACATACCGACCCAACAGGTAAAGTGCCTGCCCAATCTTCTGGTCAAGTTAACGTCTCTAATGATATTGAAGCCAATAAACGCCATTTGGCTAATATTGACCGTATCAACGTGACAGGTAATGTTACTACGGTTGACTTTAGTAACGCTTCTACTCCTTCATCTTCTAATAAATCGTCTTCTTAAGGGTTATATCATGAAATATACGCTAACCCGTGCAAATCCTGATGCCGATACTTATCCAGCGCAGACACGCCAAACTGTTACTGATCCTATTGAGGAAGAAGTAAACCGCAACGTGTTTATGGGTAAGCTTGAGGACATGGTGCATGCCTCAGCCAACTGGGGACGCAAACACTCACTTTGGCCGTTTAACTTTGGTACGTCATGCTGTTATGTTGAATATGCAACGACTTTGACCGCGGTACATGACTTATCACGCTTCGGCGCTGAGGTTATTCGTGCCTCTCCACGTCAGGCTGACGTGATGATTGTGGCCGGGACTTGTTTCGTGAAGATGGCCCCAGTTATTCAGCGTCTATACGAACAGATGCTTGAGCCTAAATGGGTAATCTCGATGGGATCATGTGCCAACTCAGGCGGTATGTACGATATCTATTCAGTGGTACAAGGCGTGGATAAGATTATCCCAGTCGATGTCTATGTACCAGGCTGTCCACCTCGTCCTGAAGCGTTGATTCAAGGCTTGATGTTGTTACAAGAGTCAATTACCAAAGAGCGCCGTCCATTAGGGGCTTATGTAAATGAGAAAGGCATCTATCAGCCACAAATGCTTCCTGAGCGTGATCGCAAACAAGCCGATCGTATTGCGGTGAAAAACTTACGCAGCCCAGACAGTATTTAAAACTAGATTTAATCAAATTTTGGTTTATAGCTAGCTTTATTGACAGCCAGTAAAGTTAGAGCTAGACAGTTAATTAGAACTAAACAGTTAACAAGGGTTTTGTGCCCGTGGTGCAGAGCCCGTTATAAATATTCACCCTTCCGTATTCGCAATAATTGCAATGACTCTGAGGTAAGCGGTAACCATGGTAACGGATAATAGCAACGCGACTAATAATAGCGCCAATCCAAATATGACACAGCATCCTGTGCTGCGTGAACTTGGACACAAATTTGCGGGTAAATTTACAGAGCAATTTACTTTTGATGGCATTCCTACCATTTGGGTTGCACGAAGTGATTTACTTGAAATCCTAATGTTCTTACGCACCCTGCCTAAACCTTATGTGATGTTATTAGACTTATCTGCAATGGATGAGCGTTTGCGTAAGCATCGTGATGGGTTGCCAGCCAGTGACTTTACAGTCTTTTATCACTTAATGTCGCTTGAGCGTAACAGTGATATCCGAGTCAAAGTAGCACTGTCAGAAGACGATCTGAATATTCCAACGGCCACCAAAATTTGGCCGAATGCCAACTGGTATGAGCGTGAAGTATGGGATATGTTCGGTATTGTTTTTGAAGGGCATCCGCACTTAACTCGTATTTTATTGCCTAAATATTGGGAAGGTCACCCACTACGTAAAGAGTATCACGCCCGTGCTACTGAATTTACCCCTTACTTCTTAAACGCGGCCAAACAGCAGTTTGAGCAAGAGAGCTTACGTTTTATCCCTGAAGAGTGGGGTATGAAGCGTAGTGGTCGTGATGAAGACTTCATGTTTCTAAACATAGGACCTAACCACCCTTCAGCTCACGGTGCATTCCGTTTAGTGCTTCAGCTTGATGGGGAAGAAATCATCGACTGTATCCCAGATATCGGTTATCACCACCGTGGCGCCGAGAAAATGGCAGAGCGTCAAACTTGGCACTCTTACATTCCTTATACCGACCGTATCGATTATCTTGGCGGGGTAATGAATGAGCTACCTTATGTGATGGCGGTAGAGCAATTAGCAGGGATTACAGTGCCAGAGCGCGCTCAAACTATCCGTGTGATGATGAGTGAGTTTTTCCGCATTACTAACAACCTACTGTACTTTGGTACCTTTATTCAAGATGCGGGTGGTATGACCCCAGTATTCTATATGTTTACTGACCGTCAAAAAGCTTATGATGTCATTGAAGCGGTAACCGGCTATCGTATGCACCCAGCATGGTTCCGTATTGGTGGTACAGCTGCTGACTTACCTCGCGGTTGGCAGCGTTTGGTACGTGAGTTCTTAGATTGGATGCCAAAGCGTTTAGACGAATATGTTAAAGCGGCTATGGAAAACTCAGTATTAAAAGGCCGTACCCAAAATGTGGCTCAGTATAATGCCAAACAAGCTTTAGCTTGGGGGGTAACTGGAGCAGGTCTACGTGCCACTGGTGTTGATTTTGATTTGCGTAAAGCACGTCCTTACATGGGTTATGAGAACTTCGATTTTGAAATCCCAGTAGGCTATAACGGCGACGCTTATGACCGCTGTATGGTGAAGATTGAAGAGATTCGTCAGTCGCTACGCATTATCAGACAGTGTATGGATAACATGCCATCAGGTCCTTACAAGGCGGATCACCCACTGGCAGTACCGCCACCAAAAGACCGTACACTAAATGACATTGAGACCCTGATTAACCACTTTATCTCGGTATCTTGGGGTCCAGTAATGCCAGCAGGTGAAGCGTCGATGATGGTAGAAGCGACTAAGGGTATCAACAGCTACTACATTACCTCAGACCGCTCGACCATGAGTTACCGTACCCGTATTCGTACTCCAACTTTCGCACATTTACAGCAAATGCCTTCTGTAATTAATGGTAGTTTGGTATCAGACGCGATTATTTATTTAGCCTCAATTGATATTGTGATGGCGGATACGGACAGATAAAAGATAGCAGATAGTTTTCAATTTTCTAATATATCAAGCCAGCAGGTCAGACAGTCGACTTGGCTAGCAGTTAAAGAGAAAATAATACAATGATTAAGATTGTGACCGATAAAACCCCAACAGTAGATGTTGCCAGCATCTTGACTGCTCAAGAAATTGAGGGAATTAATGAGTATATTCATCATTATCCTCAAGCTCGAGCGGCCTCTTTAGATGCGCTAAAGCTGGTACAGAAGCGTAATGGTTGGGTAGATGATGCTCAGGTAAATGCTATTGCCAATTTACTTGATGTACCAGTAACCGATATTGAAGGAGTGGCTACCTTCTTTAACCGTATCTATCGTTCACCAGTAGGACGTCATGTTATCTTAGTATGTGACTCTATTGCCTGTTATTTGACCGGTTATGAAGAGCTGGCTGCTGAGCTAAAGTCACAGCTAGGTATCGAATTTGGTCAAACTACAGCGGATGGTCGTTTTACGTTACTGCCGATCTGCTGTTTAGGTAACTGCGATAAAGGCCCTTCTGTGTTAATAGACGAAGATACTTTTGGTCCGGTTACGCCTGACCAGGTTGCCGAGTTATTGGAGTATTATCCATGAGTCAGAATGAACAAGTGTTAGCTGCCGAGACGCCAAGACTAAGCATTGCTGAACAGTATGCCCGTCGTAAGCAAGGTCAAGCGCCGAGCCAATTAAACAACCAGCGTGTGCCTATTTATGGTGACAAAGCTACCGCAACTATTGAGACTAAGCCATTAACTTGGCGTTTGGCACATCATGATGCCATCTTGGATTTGGCTACTTATCAATCTTTACGTGGCTTTGAAGGTCTACAGACAGCTTTAAACAAACCGCCCAAAGAAGTGGGTGACATGATTAAAGCGGCCAACGTGCGTGGCCGTGGTGGTGCAGGCTTTAACGCTGGTCTAAAGTGGTCATTCATGACTCCGCCGGATGGGGGACCTCGCTATTTAATTTGTAACGCCGATGAAATGGAGCCAGGTACTTTTAAAGACCGCTTACTTATGGAGCGTCTGCCATTTCAGCTAATCGAAGGTATGCTGATCACCGCTCATGCTATTGGAGCAACTGACGGTTATATCTTTATTCGCGGTGAATATATTGTTGCCGCAGAGCGTTTAATGGCAGCCATTGAAGAGTGTTTGGCCAACAACTTATTGGGCGACAACATCTTAGGCTCAGAATTTAGCTTTAATTTACACGTGCATACTGGGGCGGGTCGTTATATCTGTGGTGAAGAAACCGCGCTGATTAACTGTCTTGAAGGCCGCCGTGCGAACCCTCGTACTAAGCCGCCGTTCCCACAAGTTTCAGGGGCTTGGGGTCGTCCTACTGTTGTTAACAACGTCGAGACCTTAAGTAACATGCCAGCCATTTTGATTAATGGTGTTGAGTGGTATCAAGCATTGCCAAACGCCAAGGGCAACAGTACCACACCAGGAACTAAAATCTTTGGCTGCTCTGGTCTGGTCAATGATCCAGGTCTTTGGGAGCTGCCATTTGGCTATACTGCCCGTGAAATTATTGAAGACTTTGCTGGTGGCATGAAGCAGGGCAAACGCCTAAAAGCTTGGTTACCAGGTGGGGCATCTACTGACTTTTTAACCACAGAGCATTTAGATGTACCCATGGACTTTGATAGTATCCAAAAAGCGGGTAGCCGTATGGGTACTGGTCTGATTATGGTGGTCGATGAGTCACAGGACATGGTGCCATTACTAAAAAACTTGGAGATATTCTTCCAACGTGAGTCTTGCGGATTCTGTACCCCTTGCCGTGACGGCTTGCCTTGGGGCGTGAAGCTATTGACCGCCATCGATAATGGTGAAGGTCAAGTAGGTGATGTTGAAAAACTAGAAGGCTTAACCCGTGATTTGTGGTTAGGTAAGACTTTCTGTGCGCACGCACCAGGGGCTATGGAGCCGTTAATGAGTGCGCTTAAATATTTCCGTCATGAATTTGACAGCAAAATCGTGGTGCCAGCGGTAGAGGTAGATGCTGAAACTTCAGAGTGGGCTGAGTCGGAAATCAAAAAAGTAATGTCATCTATGGGAAGCGGCAGTCCTGCGGCATCGTCTAATTCAGGCGCAGATACCGGTACTAACGTTAATTCGGATACAACAGCAGGCGCAGAAGCCGGGAATAAGACCCCAACTTCTAACCCTAGTGATGTGAAGTAGAGGAGTAGAAACAGGCATGGCGGTCATACATATTGACGGTAAGCAGGTCGAGGTAAACGGGGCAGATAACCTATTAGAGGCATGTCTGTCATTGGGTATCGATGTGCCTTATTTCTGCTATCACCCTGCACTTGGTTCAGTCGGCTCATGCCGTCAGTGCGCGGTAAAGCAGTTTAACAATGCAGAAGACGCAGCAGCAGGTAAGGGCCGATTGGTCATGTCATGTATGGTAGCTCCTACCGATGACATGTACATTTCAGTGGATGATGCTGAGGCCAAAGCATTTCGAAAATCTATTGTTGAATTTTTAATGACCAACCATCCTCACGATTGTCCAACGTGTGAAGAGGGTGGTCATTGTCACCTGCAAGACATGACTTATATGTCAGGTCACAATAAGCGTCGTTATCGTTTCACTAAGCGGACTCACCATAACCAAGAGCTGGGTCCTTTTATCGCCCATGAGATGAACCGCTGTATTGCGTGTTATCGCTGTGTGCGCTATTACAAAGACTACGCTGGCGGTGAAGACTTAGGGGTTTATGCCTCAAATAACCGAGTTTATTTTGGTCGTGATAAAGACGGTCAACTTGAAAGCGAATTCTCTGGTAACTTAACCGAAGTGTGCCCAACTGGGGTGTTCACTGATAAAACACATTCAGAACGTTATAACCGTAAATGGGACATGCAGTATGCGCCAAGCATCTGTCATGGCTGTTCAGCGGGCTGTAACATTTCAGCCGGTGAGCGCTATGGTGAGCTTCGTCGTATCGAAAACCGTTATAATGGTGAAGTAAACCGTTATTTCTTATGTGACCTAGGCCGCTTTAGTTACGGTTATGTCAATCGTGAGGACCGTCCGGTTCAAGCTATTGAGCACATTAATGACAAACATGTCAAAATTAATGTTGACTATGCTTTAGATGAGACTGTTAAGCGTTTAACTGGTAAAAAGGTTATCGGTATTGGGTCGCCAAGAGCCAGCTTAGAGACCAACTTTGCGCTAAAAAAACTGGTTGGATTTGACAACTTTTCAACCGGTTTAAACAGCCACCAACAAAGCTTGGTTGAGAAATGTATTGAGATATTAACTACTCAAGGCATTTATAACCCAACCATGGCTGAGATTGAAGAGTATGACGCGGTATTTATTTTGGGTGAAGATGTTACCCAAACCAGTCCGCGCATTGCTTTGGCAATTCGCCAAGCAGCAAAAAACAAAAAAATCAAAATGGCGGAAGCGCTAAAAACAGAATCTTGGTTAGCAGAGCCAGTACAGCGTATTGGTCAAAAAGAATTAAGCCCAGTCTACATTGTAGATACGGTTCAAACCAAATTAGATGACATCAGTAAAGTGAGCTGTGTGGCAACGCCCGAAGACATTGCCAGCTTAGGTTTTGCAGTAGCCGATGCCATCAAGGCTTTAGATAATGACCTTGAGCAAATTAAACAAGCATCCTCACAAGAGGCTGAAGCCGAAGCCGATGCTATGCAAGAGTTGGCTCAGCAAATTGCCATCGATCTGGTGACAGCTGATAAACCCTTAGTTGTCTCAGGTACTGGTCAGTTTAGTGCGGCTATTATTGAAGCATCTGCTCAAATTGCACAAGCTTTAACCGATAAACGTGACCAGATTAAAGCTTATGAACTGGAGCAAATTGAAGTTCACAATGCTAAAGTTCGCGCCCAACAAGCTGAGCAGCAGCCAAGCGAGGACAAAGAGCTTGATGCTAAGCCCGATCAGGCTGGTCAATCAAAAGCTGCTGATGATCTAGAGCGTGAGCCAAACCAAGAGCCTTTAGAATTAAAGCAAGCCAATCAAAAGTACAGCAAGCAAGCGGGCTTATACTTAAGCGTGCCCAATGCCAACAGTTTCGGTGTTTGCTTATTAGGCGGTAAGTCGGTCGAAGAGTTATTAGCAACTGACTTTGATGCGGTTATTGTCGCCGAAAACCAACTAACTGATGCCCTGGATATTGACAAGTTGGCTCAGCTATTAAGCGACAAGACAGTTATTGCTTTAGATCATCAAAACTTATATTGGCATAAGTTTGTTGATATTGTGTTGCCAGCGGCAAGCTTCGCAGAAGCAGATGGTACTTTGATCTCTGCTGAAGGGCGTGCTCAGCGCTTCTTCCAAGTCTATGATCCAAGCTACTACGATCATAAGAACTGTATTAAAGAGGGCTGGCGCTGGTTACATGCTGTTGAAACCAGTCTAAATCAGCTTCCTCTGGATTGGACTCAGTTGGATGATGTTATTAATGAATTGGTTAAGACCCATCCTAATCTAGAGGCTATTAAGCAGGCAGCACCAGACTCAGACTTCCGTATTTCAGGTCTAAAAATTGCACGTGAGCCAAGACGTTACTCAGGCCGTACTGCGATGCGTGCCAATATCTCAGTGCATGAGCCTATGCAGCCAAAAGATTTAGACACAGGTCTAACCTTTTCGATGGAAGGTTATAGTGGTACGCAGACACCAGGATCGATGATCCCATTTGCTCAAGCTCCAGGTTGGAACTCACCACAAGCATGGAATAAATATCAAGACAAAGTGGGGGGTAGCCTAAAGCAAGGCGACCCAGGTATTCGTCTATTTGACTTAATGGATGAAACTAAAAAGCGCGCAAAACGCGAATATATTCGTCCAGAATTGGCTCAGCCTGTTAAGACCAGTATTTTCCAAGGTCAAGCCAAGTTGGTTCCAGTACATAATATGTATGGCAGCTCTGCGATGGCTCATAGAAGTCCAGTAGTTGCAGAACAAATGCAGCAGCCTGCATTTTATATTGGGGCTGAGGATGCGGAACACTGGCAAGTAAGTGATAACGACTGGTTGGCCATCACTGTAGATGGGCAGCGTGTCGAGTTGCCAGTAAATATCGTAACTTATCTTGCAGAGGGATGTATTGGCTATCCAGTCGGTCAAGTACCCATTTTACATGGTCACTTACCAGCATCCGTACTAAAAATAGATCCACCACAAACGTCAACAGCAACAAATAACAAACCACATTTAGAGGGTCAGGGAGGTTAATATGGAATCTATTCGAATCATCCCTGAGGTGCCAGGCTTTCTAAGTCAAAGCTTGTCGGTAGAAGCTTGGAATACTTTATTCTTAGTTGGCCAAGCTTTGGTTATCTTCCTAGTCGTGGTTATTGTCGCTGCATTAATGATTATTTATGAGCGCCGCATGCTGGCCTTATGGCAAGACCGTTATGGACCAAACCGAGTAGGGCCTTGGGGGTCATTACAGCTTATAGCAGATATGTTGAAAATCTTCTTTAAAGAGGATTGGACACCGAAGTTTGCTGATAAGTTCATGTTTATCCTAGCCCCAGGTATTGCCATGTTCACGGCATTAGCCTCATTTGCTATTATTCCAATTTCACCAACTTTAGGGGTTGCAGATTGGAATATTGGTATCTTATTTTTCTTTGCCATGGCAGGTATGGCCGTGTATGCGGTAATGTTTGGTGGTTGGGCTTCACATAACAAATTTTCTTTGTTGGGTGGCCTCCGTTCTGCAGCACAGACCATCAGTTATGAAGTGTTCTTAGGCTTATCCTTGATGGGTGTTGTGGCCATGACAGGCTCTTTCAACCTACGTGAAATTGTAGTAGCTCAAACAGGCGGCTTTTGGAACTGGAATGTTTTCCCACAATTTTTAGGGTTCTTAACCTTCGTTGTGGCGGGTGTGGCGGTAACTCACCGTCATCCTTTTGACCAACCAGAAGCAGAACAAGAATTGGCCGAGGGTTATCATGTCGAATATTCAGGCATGAAATTTGGTATGTTCTTTATTGGTGAGTATGTCAACGTTGTGCTGATTTCGGCATTGATGACCTGCCTGTTCTTCGGTGGTTGGGATGCGCCATTAAATCTAGGCTTTACCATTCTACCTCCTGCCTTTTGGTTCATGATTAAGACTTTATTTTTCATGACTATGTTCGTCTTGGCACGCGGTTCATTAATCCGCCCAAGATATGATCAGGTGATGAACTTTGGTTGGAAGGTGTGTCTGCCTGTGACTTTAATTAACTTATTAATTACCGCAGCATTGATCTTAATTTCCGCTGCTCAGTAAATTAAGACACAAAAAGTAACACAGCAAATTTAAGAAAGTATAGTTAAGTAAGACTTAGTTCGATAATAAAATACTGAGTTTTTGAATCTTCTATTTATTGGGTTAGATGGGCCGATTAAAACGCTTTAGCGGCCTCATCACTGATAAGCAATTAGAGAAGTTAACATGTTTAAAACGTTGAAAAATACAGTCGTGGGCATGTTTACCATTGTGCGTTCTATGTGGATGGTTAACAGTCATGCGTTTAGACCTCGAGATACGATATTGTATCCTGAACAGCCTGTTCCTGTGCCACCACGCTTTAGGGGCCGTATTGTCCTGACCCGTGATCCAGATGGTGACGAGCGCTGTGTGGCGTGTAACTTATGTGCAGTAGCTTGCCCTGTGGCTTGTATCTCATTACAAAAAGCTGAGCGTGAAGATGGGCGCTGGTATCCTGAGTTTTTCCGTATTAACTTCTCTCGCTGTATCTTTTGTGGTATGTGCGAAGAAGCCTGTCCAACTACAGCCATTCAGCTAACTCCAGATTTTGAGTTGGGTGAATATGTACGCCAAAACTTAGTATACGAAAAAGAACACCTATTAATCTCAGGTCCAGGTAAATATCCTGACTATAACTATTACCGTGTTAGCGGTATGGCGATTAAAGACAAACCAAAAGGTGCTGCCCAAAATGAGGCTCAACCTGTCGATTTAAGGAGTCTATTGCCATGAGTTGGCTACACTGGTTTGATAATACTGCATTGGTAGGATTCTACGCCCTAGGCTTGGTGGCAATTATTGCCAGCTTACGAGTCATTATGCTCGCTAATCCTGTTCATGCCATTCTTTCTATGATTGTGACATTGCTTGCTTTGGCAGGTATATTTTTTATTATCGGCGCCCCTTTTGCTGGAGCGTTACAAGTTATCGTATATGCTGGAGCGATCTTAGTACTGTTCGTTTTCGTTATTATGATGCTGAACTTAGGAACTAAGAATGATGCTCGTGAAAGTAAGTGGTTGGCCTCAGATGTCTGGGCGGTACCAACTGCACTAACTTTTGTTATTGCTGTAGTCTTGGTTTATATGTTGTCCTTGGGCAATGGTATTTCTACGGTAGAGGGTACAGTAGCGAGCGCCACAATAGGGGCGACAACTGTCTCTGCTAAGCAGGTGGGTATTGCTTTATTTACTGAATACCTACTATTAGTAGAAGTAGCCGCTTTATTATTATTGGCTGCGCTAGTTGCCGCTTACCACTTGGGTAAAAAAGCGCTGGATGATGAAAATGAGAGTCACACCAGCCGTCTTTCAGCGCCAAGAGGTCATAGCGATGAGGTTTATGACTATCAACCTATTGATGCCAAAGACTTCATTGATACTCATAATAAATCTAACGTTAGATCTAACCTGCACAATAAGGAGGATAGTTAATGGCAACTGCAACCTCTGAAACAGCCCATACCCTTGAGGGGGTGGCTGTGAGTACTGCCAATCCAGATATTGCTTCAGCAACTACATCTCAGTCGCTGCAAGTAACTACTGTCGAAATGGTGCAGGGTACCCCAAACAATGCGGTAGTAGAAAACTCTATTTTAGGGCCTATCCCTATGGAGCATGGCCTAATATTGGCAGCGATCATTTTTGCCATTGGCTTATGTGGAGTTATGGTTCGCCGTAATTTCTTATTCATGCTAATGAGCTTAGAGATTATGATGAGTGCCGCCGGACTAGCCTTTATCGTCGCTGGCAGTCATTGGTTAAGTGCTGATGGTCAAATTATGTTTATCTTTATATTAACCTTAGCAGCGGCTGAAGCGTCATTAGGCTTAGCCATTTTATTACAGTTCTACCATCGCCGCGGTCATTTAGACATTGATTCGGCCAATGAGATGAGAGGTTAATGAGATGAGTTTATTAGCGTTAACCTTTATTTTTCCAGCCATAAGCTTCTTAATATTGGCGGCAATGCGTGATAAATTATCAGAAAACGCGGCCAAGTTTTTAGGCGTTGGTAGCATGGGGCTTTCGGCCTTATGTGCTCTGATTGCCTCAGTAAGCTATTTACAGGCCAATGATCCTAGTACTGTTATCAACGTCCCATTATGGACTTGGTTACAAGTCGGCGACTTTGCACCAGCTTTTGGTCTAAGCTTCGATGGTTTAGCCTTAACCATGTTAGGGGTAATCACTGGTGTCGGCTTCCTAATTCACCTATTTGCCTCATGGTATATGAAAGGTGATGTTGGCTTTGCCCGTTTCTTTAGCTATATGAACTTGTTCGTCGCCAGCATGATTCTTTTGGTATTGGCGGACAACTTACTGCTTCTTTATTTAGGCTGGGAAGGGGTAGGTATCTGTTCGTACTTGCTAATTGGTTTCTACTATCAAAACAGAGCCAATGGCCGTGCAGCAATCAAAGCCTTTACCGTAACTCGTATCGGTGACGTGTTTTTAGCCTTTGGTCTATTCTTATTGTTCCGTGAATTCGGTACTTTGAATATTCAAGACATTATTACCCAAGCACCGCAAATGTTTGAAGCCAATAACTCTACTTTAGTATTGGCAACCATGATGCTAGTCGGTGGCGCAATGGGTAAGTCTGCACAAATTCCTCTGCACACTTGGCTTGCGGATGCGATGGCAGGTCCAACGCCTGTTTCTGCGTTAATTCACGCTGCGACCATGGTAACTGCTGGGGTTTATCTAATTGCCCGCCTGCATCCGCTATTTATATTAACGCCAGGTATTTTATTGTACTGGGTAGGTGCGGTAGGGGCGATTACCTTAGTAGTGGCTGGCTTCTGCGCCCTAGCACAAACCGATATCAAACGTATCCTAGCGTATTCGACCATGAGCCAAATTGGTTACATGTTCTTAGCGTTAGGTGTTGGGGCTTGGCAAGGGGCTGTCTTCCATTTAATGACCCATGCTTTCTTTAAAGCCTTATTATTCTTATCTGCCGGTGCGGTTATTACTGCTGTGCATCACGAACAAAACATCTTTAAGATGGGCGGTCTGCGTAAGAAGGTCCCATTGGTTTTCTGGTGTTTCATCATTGGTGGTGGCGCACTAGCGGCAATTCCTTGGGTAACCGTAGGTTTCTACTCAAAAGAAGCCATTTTATGGGAAAGTTATGCAACCGGTCATCAAGTTCTATTCTACATGGGAGTGTTCGGTGCGTTCTTAACTTCACTGTATACCTTCCGTATGATTTGGTTTACTTTCTTCGGTGAAGAAAAAACTGAAGCGCACAAGCTATCAGGTATCTCTTATCAGTTACCGCTAGTGGTGTTACTGGTATTATCTACCGCAGTAGGTGCATTAATTACACCACCTCTGCAAGGGGTGCTACCAGAAAGCGTGGGCCATTTATTAGAGCTAAATGGTGAAGCTCATGCCAAACACACAGCAGAATTCATCGCCATGGGCGCTATGGCTTCAGGCCTAATCTTAGCCTTGTTACTCTACGTGGCTAACAGCGGTAAATTGTTGGCTAAGTTCAAAGCATCAAGTTTGGGCGGTGCTATCTATTACTGGTGTTATAACGGTTTAGGCTTTGATGCTTTATATGATTTAGTGTTCGTAAAACCATTTTTATTAATTGGTAAAATGCTTAAAGCAGATCCTGTCGATAAGACATGGAACATCCTACCTGCTATTGCTTCAGCGGGTAACAAAGTGATGGCCATGACTCAGACAGGTTCGCTTCGAGGATATGCCGCAAGCTTTGGATTGGGGATGGCAGTGTTATTGATACTAGTCATGACGACGGTGATTTAAGATGACAGAATTTCAATTAGCTTGGATATTGCCAGCATTGATTGCGACCCCGTTCATCGCGGGTACGCTGTGCTGGTTAGTAGAGAAAATTAATAATCGTCTGCCACGCTGGATTGCCTTGATCGGTATGATCATCACCTTTGGCCTAACATTAGTCTTATGGCGAGAAGGTGCATTTGCGGGTATGAGCGAGCAAGTGTTAGCACCAACGGCTAAGCTACCTTGGTTTGCTGAATTTAGTGTGCCTTGGATTGAATCCTTTGGTATCAGCTTCCATTTAGCCTTAGATGGTATGTCACTGTTAATGGTTTCGCTAACAGCTTTCTTAGGTATTATGGCGGTAGGCTGTTCATGGGGCGAGATTCAGCGCCGTGTAGGTTTCTTCCATCTTAACCTGCTATGGAGCTTAGGCGGGGTAATCGGGGTTTTCTTAGCCATCGACTTATTCCTATTCTTCTTCTTCTGGGAGATGATGCTAGTTCCAATCTACTTCCTAATTGCCATCTGGGGTCATAACGCCACCAATGGCAAAACCAAAGAGTACGCGGCTACTAAGTTCTTTATCTATACTCAGGCATCAGGTCTCATTATGCTGATTGGTATCTTATTACTGGTCATCATGAATTACCGTGCTTCAGGTATCTTTAGTTTCAACTACAATGATTTATTGGGCGTACAGCTGGGCGGCTGGGAATACCCAATTATGCTGTGCTTCTTCATTGGTTTTGCGGTTAAGCTGCCTATCATGCCATTTCATGGCTGGTTACCAGATGCCCACGCTCAAGCACCAACCGCAGGTTCGGTTGACTTAGCAGGTATCTTAATTAAAACCGCCGCTTATGGTTTGATCCGCTTTGTATTGCCATTCTTCCCAGCAGCTTCACAAGAGTTTGCACCGATTGCCATTACTTTAGGTGCCATCGGTATCTTCTACGGTGCTTGGTTGGCCTTTGTACAAACTGACCTTAAGCGTCTATTGGCATATACCAGTATTTCGCACATGGGCTTTGTGGTATTAGCCATCTATGCAGGTACTTTAATCAGCCTGCAAGGTCTTATGGTACAGATGTTGGCTCACGGTTTATCGTCAGCAGCTCTGTTCATTATGGCCGGTCAGTTGTATGAGCGTATGCACACTCGTGAGTTACCATTAATGGGTGGTATGTGGGGTCAATTCCGCTATTACCCTGCATTCTTAATGTTCTTCTGTGCAGCTTTATTAGGTATCCCAGGTACCGGTAACTTTATTGGTGAAATCTTAATCCTATTAGGCTCTTTTGAAAAATACCCAGTATTTGTAGTAATCGCTACTTTCAGCTTGGTATGGGCAGGATTATATTCATTAATTATTATTTACCGTGCTTTATTTGGGGAAGAGACAGTGCCTAAGTATGCAGCGGTATCCGTAGCCACTGACAGTGTTAACCCTGTAAAAGAGAAAGCTACAGTACAGCCTGCTAATGCTACTTTGGCTGTCAATGACAATAACACGACACATATGATTAATCATAGCTACGAAGGCGAAGAGTCACATGATAAGCCTATTAATCTACATGATTTGAATAAACGAGAGCTAACGCTACTTTTTATATTAGCTATCGGTTTGGTATGGCTAGGGTTATACCCACAAACGGTATTAGATACTTCTAGTCATGCGATGCAGTGGATTAATAATGCTTATACTTATCACGAAGTTGTTAATTTTGAAGCTGTAGAGTCAATACAGTCAGCAGTTGCCGCAGCGGAGGTACGTTAATGAATAATCTTCTAGCAAATGCTTGGCCTGTATTGTTACCTTTCGCTCCAGTGATTATCGTCGCCGTGACGTTATTGGTAGTGATGATTGCCATTGCGTTAAAGCGTTCTCACTTCTTAACAGGCACGCTAGCGGTTGTGGGATTAAACTTGGGTTTAATCACCTTAATCGCTCAGATAATGGGCTGGTTTGCGCTTCCTGAGCAAGTGGTTGTCAGTGGTATGTTTATCGTTGACCCTTTTGCTCAGTTCAACATGGTGTTTATCTTCTTAGCATCACTGGCCTGTTGTACTTTAGCCTATCCGTACTTCAAGACTTTTAAAGATCATAAAGAAGAGTTGTATCTATTACTGTTATTATCGACAGTTGGTGCCTTGCTAATGGTATCGGCCCATAACTTAGCTTCTTTCTTTATGAGCCTTGAGCTATTATCTGTGCCTTTATACGGTATGTTGGCTTATGCCTTTATGCGCAACCGCTCATTAGAGTCGGGTTTGAAGTACTTAGTGCTATCTGCCACAGCTTCAGCAACCTTATTAATGGGTATGGCCTTTATTTATGCCTCAACAGGCACCTTAGATTTTAAAGGGATTGCACAGGCGCTAGGCAACGTGTTTGAGTCGCCATTAATGATTGTTGGCGCTGCAATGATGACTTTCGCTATTGCCTTCAAACTATCTGCAGCTCCATTTCATATTTGGACACCAGATGTGTATCAAGGTGCACCAGCCCCAGTAGCCACTTATCTAGCTTCAGTGACTAAAGTTGCGATGATGGCGCTGGCGATTAGATTTATGTTAGATGCTGCCGTATTGGCATTACCAACAGTAAATACGCTATTGGTAGTGATTGCTACCTTATCTATCTTATTTGGTAACTTATTGGCCGTACGTCAGACCAACTTAAAGCGTCTATTGGGTTATTCGTCAATTGCGCATATGGGTTATGTGTTAGTAGTGGCAGTAAGTATTGGCCCAGGCGCTTACTCAATCACCAATATGTACATGGCGATGTATGCTTTAACGTCACTAGGTCTATTTGGGGTAATTACCCTAATGTCTAGTACTTATAAAGATGCAGGTGAAGCTGCTGAGCTTTATCATTACCAAGGTCTATTCTGGCGTCGTCCAGTATTGACTGGGGTGATGACGGTGATGTTACTGTCTTTAGCAGGTATCCCATTAACCGCAGGCTTTATCACTAAGTTCTTCGCTATCGTTGCCGCAGTTGACGGTAGAGAGTGGTTCTTAGGGGCTATGATTGTTGTGGGTAGTGCTATTGGTCTATACTACTATTTACGAGTGATGTTAACTCTGTTTAAGCGTCCTACTAAGACTATTGAATTTGATGCATTAGGCGACTGGGGTATTCAAGCTGGCGGCTTAATGGTAATTCTAGTGACTTTAATAGTGCTATATGTAGGTGTCTTACCTAATGGGTTTATCACTTGGGCCACTCAGTCAGTCATCTGGTAAATCTAGGTTAAGCAGAGTCTAGTTTGCTCTAGATGAGTTCAATAGCGTGATATGTTATGCTTGTAGGGCGAAATGCTCTACAAGCATTTTTATTTTTATAACCACTAATAATTAACTTATAAAAAGTAGAAATTATGACTGATAAATCAGATAACATTCAAAAAGTTGAAGTACTGAGCAAGAAGACTTGGACCCCCAACTTATTTAGCTTTACAGTCACTCGTCCTGACAGTTTCAAATTTACAGCAGGTCAATGGGTACGTCTGGGTGTAAATCCCAGTCAGTTAAAGCATCACGTTGAGAATAACACTCAAGATGTTCCTGATGAAGACATTTATCGGGCATATTCAATAGTATCTTCTCCTTATGATGAGACGTTAGAGTTCTTCTCAATTGTCATACCAGATGGCGCATTCACCTCACAGCTACAGCACTTACAAGTAGGCGATGAGCTGTTATTAAACACCATTCCGTTTGGCTTCTTGACCTTAGCGCGTTATCAAGCTCCTTTACCAAAAGACTTATGGTTATTGGCGACGGGTACTGGTTTGGCGCCTTTCTTATCCATGTTACAAGATCTGAAGACATGGGAAGATTATGAGCACATCGTATTGGCTTACAGTGCGCGTAACGAAGCTGAATTGGCGTATCTTGAATTGATAAAAACGCTGGAAGAAGACTTTGGTGGATTGGTAACTTCTCCTGCAAAACTTACCTTTATTCCAATCGTAACTCGTGAAGAGGTGGAGGGGGCTTTAGATAAGCGCCTACCAGAGCTATTAATAAGCGGTAAGCTAGAAGAAGTAGCTGGTGAAAAGCTGACCAAGGAGCACTCACATGTGATGCTGTGCGGTAACCCAGATATGGTTGAAGATACCAAAAATACTCTACAAGAGATGGGTCTGGTAATGAACCGCCGTGGTGAGGGTAATATTGCGGTTGAGAACTATTGGTAAAGTCTGATTAGACTACTCTTTAATTACTGCTTTGTTTGCTAAAAAATGCCCATTATTTAATGGGCTTTTTTTTGTTATATTCAGGACTAAGATAATAGGATTACGCTATTGTTCTTGGCTAGGCTCGACAGCATCAGAGATAGGATTAAATGGGCCTTTTAATAGTTCAGGATCATCTTTTGGGGTGATGATGTCCTCAATATTTGAATTAACCAAAAGGTCACGAACGTTAACTTTGGTTTTCAAAATGAGTTGCTCTTCTTCAGTAACGCCATAGTTAACCTGAACCTTGTGTAAGATGCCGATGATTTTTTTATTGCGTCTTAACCAGCGGTTAATATCGAGATAGAGCACATTATCTTTTGGCTTGACGATATTAATCTTGTGCAAAATCATACCTAAAGGATCTTTTTTTAGAACGCTGTGGTAAAACCAAATCACAAGCTTAATGCCGTAGCGCTTAAAGACAGAGTCACAATGTAGCTTTAATACATCAGTATTGGTCAACTGGCCAAAAGCAAAACGCTGTACATCACGGTCAACTTGAATATGAACTAACTCAAAGTTACTGGCAACCTCAGTATAAATACCTTTGATATCAATGGTACAAAACAGTCTAAACCAGTCATCGTGTAGTTCGACTCTCAGCTCTAAAATGGCTTTCACATTGTCTGTGACAAACTTTTTTAGAGCTGCATTCACTTGTTCTTGGCTAACCGGCAATGAGAACTCATCATCGATAGAGTTGGCCGCCTTACCGTAAGCAGACTTTACTTTGGTGGTAACATAGGACCAAACCTCTGAGACGCTAAACTTCAAGCCCTCATCAAAATCCTCAAAGGACTTTTCAGGAGCGCTGCTGATAGTTTGTTGAGTTTGTTGCACGTAAATTCCTCTTAATTTGAGCCAAAATATTAAAATTGGTATAGAAAGCCAAGGGTGGTCTTATAATCAACTCGATCATCTACCATTGGGCTATCGCGCTGCTCATCGGCCAAAAAGTTAACAGATTGACCTAAGAATAAGTCCCAATCTTTATTAATATTATAAGTGCCATTGACACTAATATAGGGGCTGATACTTGAGTCTGGTTTATAGCTGTCTAAACTGGTTTTGTTGGCTTCTTTTTGGCTGATACCGTAGTAATACTCATTATAGTTGCTGTCTACCCACTCAAGTCCAGCACTAGGATAGATGGTCCATTTGCCTGGCGTTAGTTTCACCAGATAGCTCAGGCGTGCCACTGTGCCTTCGCTACGTCCAGTGACGTCAGTCGAGATCTGTGCTTTGAAACCGCCGATAGGGGTAGTGCGCATATAGCTTGCCCCCACTAACCCTGACCATTTTCTTTCGTCAAGTTGGGCTAAGTCACCTTTAGCATCATCAGGGTCAAAACTTGCACCACCGGGCTGTACAAATGCCAAAACTTCATTGCTGCCGTCATTTACTAAATAGGTGCCTATCTGGTTGCCACGGGCATAATATTTGCCATTATCAAAAAATATGCTAGGTAATACAGAGACGTTATTGTCATCCAAATCGTATGCGCTGTTGTTCCATCTAAGGTTAACCCCTAACTGTACCCCTAACTTTTCATTTTCGCTGGTCGATACAGTGGGAGTAGTCTCAGCTTGAGCGGAGACTGAAGCTAATGTAACTACCGCAAAAGATAGGGTAAGAGCCGCTGTGTTCAGAGGTTTACTGGTTAAGATTTTCATTGGGATACTCTTATTTTGATTAGGGGCTGGAGCAAAAAAGGGGGCTAAATTAAATTAACTATAGCCCTATCTGTAGATGTAAGTCTAGCCATAATTTATAAAATATAAGCGCAATAATAGCAAAAACTAACCAAGGTAAGGCTTTAAAAGAAGGCTTATTGTTGGGAGCCGAATAACGATAGCCTAGCATGATACCAACAGCTAGCACAGCACCGGTTATTGCTCCACCAATATGTCCTGCATTGTCGATACCAGGGACAGCAAAGCCATACATCAGGTTGATACCCATGATGATGGCCAAGCTTTTTAATTGGGGATTACCGCCTTTCGCGGGGAAGTTGAGTAAGGTTTTCTTTAGTAACTCAACCATTAATAGCGCCATGCCGATGCCCATAATACCACCTGAAGCACCTGCTGAGATGCCTGGGGCTCCGTCATTGTGGAAAATTTGCCACCAAGTCACATAGTTATTGAGTAGATTTCCGCCCACAACAGAGAGCAAGAATAGTAGTAGGAACTTAACTGAGCCAAAGGTTACTTCGGCCACTTGACCGAAGTAATACATCGCAAAGCAGTTAAATAATAAATGCATTAAGCCTATATGCAAAAAGCCACTAGTTACTAAGCGCCATGGTTCATAGCCTATGCTATAAGGCAGTGCGTTGGCTCCCCACTGTAGGAGCGACTCTAAACTCGGCTCATTAATATCGACCCCTGAGGCTATTTGGATCACAAATAATCCCACAAAGCTTAGGAGTAATAACACGGTGACGGGAGCACGGCTGAATAAAGTAGAGATAGGCATAATAATTTTTTATAACATAAGGTGCGGCTATTTTAGCATAGCTAAAGGCACAGTATGCCCCTCACCTTGTTATGTCAAATCTCTAAAAAAGTGCGTTGATAAAAACAGCTCGAAAATACCTATTTAGCATTAGCAGCAGTTTCAGCAATAACAAAATCAGCCTTAGGAATTAGCAAGCCCTTATCCTAAGGCCTCATGCACTTATATTGCTTGATTAATACCAGCGAATAGGGGCTACTTGTGGAATAGAAGTCTTTAAATATTCATAAGTACCTTTGACTAAGATGTCATCGGTAACCTTATTAATATTGGTATGGCCACAGAATGCCATGGTGATATCGCACTCATTATAAAGAATCTCTAAGGCACGGCGTACACCATCTTCACCATAGGCACCCAATCCATATAAGAATGAGCGGCCAATCATGGTACCTTTCGCGCCTAGGGCAATGGCTTTAAGCACATCTTGTCCTGAACGGATACCACTGTCTAACCAGATTTCAATATCGCTTTTTTCAGCTTGTACTGCTTGAACGATATCGGATAGACAGGCAATAGAGGAGGGCGCACCATCTAGCTGACGACCACCGTGGTTGGAGATTACCATGGCATCAGCACCACTACGGGCAGCTAATACCGCATCTTCAGGCTCCATGATGCCTTTGATGATAAGCTTGCCACCCCACATGTCTTTAATACGGGCCACATCATCCCAGCTTAGGCTTGGGTCAAACTGCTCAGCGGTCCATGATGATAAAGAGGACAAATCGCCCACGCCCTTGGCATGCCCCACAATGTTACCGAAGGTACGGCGTTTGGCGCCTAGCATGTTAAAGCACCATTCAGGCTTGGTCATTAGATTTAGGATATTAGCCAGTGTTGGCTTTGGCGGCGCTGACAGACCGTTTTTGATGTCTTTATGACGCTGGCCTAGTACCTGTAAGTCTGCGGTTAGGATTAGGGCAGAACAGTTGGCTTCTTTAGCGCGGCGGATTAAATTGGCCATGAAGTCTCTATCGCGCATGACGTACAGCTGAAACCAGAAAGGATGATTGGTGTATTCCGCCACATCTTCGATAGAGTTGATACTCATGGTAGATAGTGAAAAAGGGATGCCAAAGTCTTTGGCTGCTTTGGCTGCATGCATTTCACCATTAGCCCACATCATGCCAGTAAAGCCGGTTGGTGCGATGGCTATTGGCATACTCACCTCTTCACCAATCATGGTGGTGGCAAGATTACGGTTGTCCATATCCACTAAGACGCGTTGACGTAATTTGATACGATCAAAGTCGGTCTCATTATTGCGGTAAGTGGTCTGCGTCCATGACCCAGAGTCAACATAATCATAGAACATACGAGGTACTTTACGCTCAGCTATTCTGCGTAAATCTTCAATTTCAGTGATTTTTGATAAATCTTTCATGGTAATACACTCATCTGATGTGGGCATAGCTCAATGCCCTAGGGCTAATGAAAATTATAAAAATTATTTAAGTTAAATACTTAAGCTTTAAGAAGCGGCTGACTTACTGGTAACCGACATCACTGTTAAGAATAGGATGGGCCATATGACGGCTAATAGCCACCAAATTAAACCACCAAAGATCACTGCCATACCTAAAAATCCTGCTTGGACCACATAGTAAGTCATGGCTACTAAGGTTTTACGGATGACATAGCCTTCTTTGTTGACTAGACCCACTACTGCACAGGCAGCCACTACGTTATGAACTGAAATCATATTACCAGCAGCGCCGCCAATGGCTTGTAAAGCCACAACTTGAGCGGCAAGGTCAGTACTTAGTCCAATTTGACTGGCTGTTGACCACTGAAAGTAGGAGAACATCATATTACTAATGGTGTTTGATCCGGCGATGAATGCACCCATTGCCCCAATCCAAGGTGAAACCAAAGGCCAGGTTTGAGCAAAGGCGTCGCTAGCACTTTGTGCTAATAAGATTGGCATAGCCGGTAGCTCAGTGGCAACCTCAATACTTGAGCCAGAGTTGATAAACACTTGAACCATAGGCACAGATAGTAATAAAGCAGGTGCCGCCGCAATCATAGTTCTAGCAGAGTTTGACCAACTGCGTTTGACCTGTCCTTTATTCATGCCATAAATCCCCATGCACAATAAAGAGGTGATGACCAAAATAGTGCCTGGTGAATAAAGCAATTGTATTTTACTAGAGATGTCACTGCCGTATAAGTTGCTAAAGACAATGGTAGTAGAGTCACCGGTCAAAAATGCCTGTAGAGGCTCAATAACTCGAGTGATAATTAATAGACCAATGACGATAGCGTAAGGAGAGAAGGCTCGTAATACTGAAAACTTTGGGGCCACAGTGTTGTCAAAGTCTTCTTGTGCTAATGTGCCCAGCCACTCTTGGTCCCAGCTCTCTCTCGGACCAAAATCAAAAATCTCTTTGGGCATCAAAAAACCACGCTTGGCTGCCGGCACAATAATCAGCAGGCCAATAAAGCCGCCGACTAGTGAGGGGAATTCAGGACCTAGATATTTGGCAACTAAAAAGTAGGGAAGAGTAAAGCAAATGCCTGCAAAAAGCGCGAATGGCCATACTTTTAACCCTTCAACGAAGGATTTTTTTTCACCGAAGAAGCGGGTCAAAAAAGCACTTAAAATAAGAGGGATTAACACCCCAATTAAGGCGTGAAATAGACCGACATTAGCGGTGATTTGCAATAAATAATCTGCGATAGATAAAGGCTGAATAGAGTCAGCCAAATCTTGCTTGTTATCGATACCTGACCAAACCCCAAGTAATAGAGGGGTACCAACTGCCCCAAAAGATACCGGGGTGGACTGGATAATTAGCACCACCATAACCGCTGCCATTGCCGGGAACCCTAGTGCTAATAATAAAGGGGCGCCAACTGCTGAGGGGGTGCCGTAACCTGATGACCCTTCCACTAAAGAACAAAACAACCAAGCTACGATAATGGCCTGTATTCGTCGATCAGGCGTTATATCCATGAAGCCACGACGGATAGCCAACATAGCGCCACTTTCTTTTAGTGTATTGAGCAGCAAAATAGCCGAAAAAACGATGAATAAAATCGTTAGGGCAACTATGACCCCATTGGTGGTTGCGGCGGCTACTTGTGCAGTACCGGCATGCCATACAAACAATGCCAGTAGAGCGGTGACTAAATAAGAGGCAGTCATCGCATATTTAGCGGGTAGGCGCAGCACCACTAATAATAAGAAGACGGTTAAAATAGGCGTTAGCGCCAAAAAAGTAAACATAAAATATCCTTGTTTAACTTAGGAGTACATGCTGGGAATTGCAGTCCTTGTGTCAGCAACCTATAAGTACATATTTGGCCCAAATAAAATGCTAATAATTTAAACTAAGAACCCATACTTAAACTAAGAACCTATATCTAAGCTAAGAACCTACATTTCTAATAACCTAGAAGGAGAAGTAGGATTTATACACTCAATGCGGTTTTATTAGCTAAATCTGCTTAGATTTAAACTTTTATATTGAGTAATCACTCCTTTTATCACTTACAGTATTAAAAGGTGTGAGCATTCTATTTGTAATTATTGCCCAAGTAAACAATTGATTTATGCATCATAAAATTTTTTTATTGGTGGTACGCCATGAGATCAACGACAGAGAAGGGATAGTTTATTTGTTGCGTTGGAGTCAATACAACTGGAATGATGGTGGCAAATTGCATCATAAATGGTTCTTCAAAGTCTGCGATATCGACTTTTTTGATAGTGGTTGCTGTCACATTAGAAAATAGCCTAAGCGTATTTTCAGCTTCATCACATAAGTGGCAACCCACAGTGCCTAATAAAAACCAAGTTTTTTCAGCATTATCAGCATCAAGCTGCAGCTTAGCCTGTTGCATAATTAGCTGACGGGTAGTGGCAATATCAGTCAAAATGTTATCCTATGTGGTTAATTTAATTAATATTTAGCTATCTGGTAGTTTTTCTTTATTGCTCTTTAGTTGGCTAAGTGCCTAGTAGAGAGCCTTACATAGAAAGCCACAGAAAAGAGCGCTACCAGTCAGCGTTAAGTTAGTTTATCATTGTTTTAATTTTAACCGTTAGCCGAGTCAAAAATTATGACGGCAGTCTTTACTTTTTTTAAGCGTATCTTTTGGGCACTAATGATATTGGCCGTAGCGTTCTATCTCGCTGTCGCAGGCTTATTGTTGGTGTGGAAAACACAGCCTATTAATAACAGTATGTTCATGGTAGCCCACCGTTTGGGTGGGGGTGAAGTGAGCCAAACTTGGGTGGAGTATGACGACATTGCTAAGTCCGCTAAGCAGGCAGCTATTGTTAGTGAAGACTCCCGATTTGTGAGTCATCACGGCTTCGATATGGATGGGATTGAAGCGGCAATGAAAAAGAACGAAAGCAGCGGAAAGGTGAGCGCTGGCGGGTCGACTATCACTCAGCAATTGGCAAAAAACCTATTCTTAACTTCACATCGCTCTTACGTTCGTAAAGGACTAGAAGCCAGTATTACAGTCATGATTGAAGCTATGTGGGATAAGCGGCGTATTTTGACCGCCTATCTGAACGTGGCAGAATTTGGTAATGGTATCTATGGAATAGAAGAGGCTGCCAAATATTATTTTAATAAGCCTGCTAGTAAGCTAAATCGAGATGAATCTGCTTTGCTGATTGGTATGTTAACCAATCCTAAATACTACGAAAAAAACATGAGTAATAGGCGGCTGCGCAATAAGCAGCGAATCATTATGCGCCGTATGCATCAAGCAGTATTGCCTTAATGCCTTTGTCAGATTTGCGTAGTAAAGTATAGATAAGAGTGGTTTTTTAGCTAAATCACATTGACCACAGAATAATTGCCCTATAACCCATAGATATTACAGAGATTAAGAAAGGAGGCGAGTTGCATTATGACCACTACTACAGCCAATAAACAAAATGAGGCAAAAGACAAGCCACAAGAGACTGATACTGATAAGGCGGTAAGTAAACCAGTGACTGAACTAACCACTTTAGACTGGGAGCGTTATGAAGACGGAACTTACTCGCCAAACAGCTACATCAACCGTGAGCTATCTTGGCTGCAGTTTCATCTAAGAGTCTTAGCCCAAGCGACCAACCCACGTCATCCATTATTAGAGCGTTTATTTTTCTTAATTATCTTCTCCTCTAATATGGACGAGTTTTTTGAAATCCGTGTGGCTGGGTTAATGCAGCAGTTAAATCATGGCAATATCTCGCACAAGCCTGACAAAATGCGTCCAAGTGAGGTGCTGCTAGAAATATCAGAGGTGGCTCATAAGGCCATCGAAGAGCAGTATAAAATCTTGAATGAAGATATCTTGCCGGCGCTGGCGAAAGAAGACATTCGTTATTTGAAGCGTAATGAGCTTAATGCCAAGCAAGCTCAGTGGATGAAACAGTATTTTATTGAGCAGGTCATGCCGGTATTAACCCCGATTAGCATTGATCCCGCCCATCCTTTTCCGCGTCTAGTGAACAAAAGCCTAAACTTTATGGTGAGCCTAGAGGGCAAAGATGCTTTTGGTCGTGATATTAACTTAGCCGTCGTGCCAGCACCTCGTAGTCTACCACGCGTTATTCGTCTGCCTGATGAGCTGACTGGGGGTAAAGAGCATCACATCATGCTGTCTGCTGTGATACATGAGCATGTAGGTAAGCTATTCCCTGGTATGACTGTGACCGGGTGTCACCAGTTCCGTCTGACTCGAAATGCAGATCTTGAGTTGTCAGATGATGTAGAGGACATCGCCAAAGCCCTACAAGGGGAGCTTGATAATCGCCGCTTTGGTGACAAAGTGCGTTTAGAGGTTACTACCAATTGTCCAAAAGAGATTAGCGACTACTTGCTAAATGAATTTGGCTTGCACGATAGTCAGCTATATAGGGTTAATGGTCCGGTGAACCTAACCCGTTTACTATTTGACTTTGACATTCCTAAGTTACGTTTCCAGCCTTTCACCCATATTGTGCCCAAGGCTTTCCGACGTGAGTCGTTTGATAAAGGCGAGAGTATGTTCACCGCCATTCGCCGCGGCGATGTGTTGGTGCACCATCCTTTTGAATCCTTTAATCCTGTAGTAAATATTATTTGGCAGGCAGCCAATGATCCTAAAGTGTTGGCAATCAAACAAACCTTGTATCGCTCGGGTAAAAACTCTGAAATTGTGAAGGCCTTGGCTGCAGCCGCCAGAAATGGTAAGGAAGTAACCGCCATTATTGAGCTGCGCGCTCGTTTTGACGAAGCATCAAATATTGAAGTGGCCAATATGCTACAAGAAGCAGGCGCCGTTGTGGTCTATGGTATTGTCGGCTATAAGACCCATGCTAAGTTAATGCTTATTGTACGTCGTGAAGACAATAAGATTCGCCGTTATGTTCATCTAGGTACGGGGAACTATCACGAAGGCAATGCCAAAGCTTATACCGACTATGGATTATTTACCGCAGATCCTGATATCTCAGAAGATGTACACAAAATTTTCCAAGAGCTTACCGGTATGGGCAAAGCGGCCAACGTCAATAAGCTATTACATGCGCCTTTTACCTTACATACTCAGTTAATGTCGTTTATCGATGATGAAATCGCCAACGCCAAAGCCGGCAAAAAAGCCCATATTATTGTTAAATGTAACGCTCTAACCGAGCGTCATTTAATTGATAAGTTATATGATGCCTCACAGGCAGGCGTGAAGATTGAGCTTATTTTGCGCTCTATGAGTTGTATCCGTCCACAGGTGAAAGGTTTGTCTGAAAATATTACTGTACGCTCCATTGTGGGACGCTTCTTAGAGCATACTCGAGTGTATTATTTCTATAATGGTGGTGATGAGCGTCTGTACTGCAGTAGTGCTGACTGGATGAGCCGAAACTTATTCCATAGGGTTGAGGTGGCGTTCCCTGTCGAGGATCGCAAGTTATTTCAGCGGGTTTATCAAGATGGCTTAATTAGCTATTTAAAAGACAATGTTCAAGCTTGGGAATTAAAAGGGGATGGCAGTTGGCAGCGGGTTCAACCTAAGCCAGGTGAAGCACCGTTTATTGCCCAAGATTATCTGCTGCAAAAGATTAACAATGTCTCAGATATCGTGACACACCCATCTCGATAGTATTAATTCAAATTAAAAGCTTGATCTAACATTAAAAAAGCAACTTTGGTTAACAAAGTTGCTTTTTTTTCAACATAAATAAACACAATGATACGTGTTACTAGTAGTTTATTAGCCCTAACCGCCTATATGATAATAAGCATAAGTAATAAAAGGTGATAACAATATAGATTCTTTATATCACTATTTATAGGTGATTTTAAGAATTGAAACTGTTGAATTTAAAAGGAATATAATATGAGTAACGATAACAATAAAACTGACATTGAACAAGCAGTAGAAAAAGTTAATCCAAGTGAGGTTAAGGAAAATCTAAATTCTACCGATTCTAAAAATACTGACTCTGCGAATTTGTCAAAAAATGAAGAAACGCCGTTTATTGACGATGAGTTACGTACAGATAAATAGGTGGTAAAGTTTTAGCAGTAATTTAAAGAGTAGTTTTCATAGAATTTTGCTAAAGATAATTAACTAAATTCCATATAAAAACTAAGCTCCATATAAATAAGCTCCATAAATATTCTAAATCTATAACTATTATAAAGAGAAAAATATGTCTATTAATCAAACCATAAAAGTAGTTGATAATAATAATCGTAGCCTGAAGGACGAAGCTCAAGTAGAAGATGAGCGTAGATTACAGGCTGATCCTAAACAAGCGCCTTCTATCGACCAGAGTGCCGATACTGAGACCAGTGACAAAGGTAATCTAGAGCCTGGCAATTATGAAGGCCGAAAGCATAAGCCTGAGATTGATGGACCACAACAAGCGTCGCAAGAAACCGATGATGTTTATGATGAAGGTCGTGAAAATGATACCAATCTTCCTCCAGCCGGTAAGAATGTAGGGGATTTAAATGCTTATGACTTAGGTCGACATGATAAAGATTAGATCTTATTGTAATTAAAATTTAAGGTTTAGTTTTATCTCAAACTAGTCGTATTTAAATTCGCTTTTATATCATTAACCCATTGGCTGCACTATAACTTAATGTATTTAGCTTTGATATTTATCAGTTAAAATTCATTTGAGTAGTGTGAAATTAAGGAAGAATTATGCAAACTAAAGACCCAAACCTAACAAAGACGCCTATCAATAAATCAACAGCTTCGGATGAAAAGAAGTCCGAGCAGTATTCAGAGACACTAGAGAATAAAGGTACTGAAACTCTTAAACATGAGTACATCGATAGTGAGCATGTCAAGGAAGGGGACAACCCTGCTCGTCAACCGGACAGACGAGATCAACAGGGTAATACCCCTTTTGATGATAATGTGAATGAAAATACTAGGGGTACTGAGCGCCCACAAAGCGAAGAAATAACTGATGCAAATCGTTATGCTACGGTAGATAATGCACAAACTCGTGTGCTTAATGAAGATCTTAAGTAAGCGGCTTATTTTAGATAAGTTACCTATTTATATATTTGAGAGATTTCAATTGCTGTTTCTAAGTTATTAGTAATTTCTCTAACCGTAATAATAAGGCCTACTATATATAGTAGGCCTTATTATTATTTCTAAGCTGCTCATTAAATAGATGGCTATTTATCTATCTATCTATCTATCTATCTATCTATCTATCTATCTATGGTCTACTCCCGCCATTAACCAATTATTATATCCAGTATTGGTTAACCAGTATAATTAGCCAGTCACAAAGATAGTTTCTAAGCTGGCACCCCACTATGAAAGCGTAATTCGTTATCTGGACTAGTAATTAATTCTGCTTCTACTTCTTTGAAAAAAGCAATCCGCTGATCTACATTCATGGTGTCCTCATCGGTATTGATACTGCCGTTGGTGGCTTTTGATAAGGCTTCTAAATCGACACTCGAACCTTTTTTAGGCTCTAGTGAGCGTGCGAGAGTGATATAGTCTTCATAATGACGGCTTTCAGACTTGAGTAGATAGCGGTAATATTTTGCTAAACGCTCATCATCGACCACTTCACTTAGGGCAGCAAAACGCTCACAAGATCGAGCCTCAATAAAAGCGCCGATAATCAGAATATCAATCATGGCTGCTGGCTCATAAGTGCGCTTGTGCTTCAACATACCCTTGGCATAGCGGCTGGCGGGTAAATGACGCCATTTTTGACCGCGCTCTTCCATAATTCCCACCACCTGCTCATAGTGCAGCATTTCCTCACGAATTAACTGTGCCAATTTCATCTGTAAATCTTGATGGAATTCATAACGAAATATTAAGTTCATCGCGGTGCCAGCCGCTTTTTTTTCACAGTTGGCATGATCTTGGATGATAGTGGGCAAGTCATTGACGGCAGCCTCAAGCCAAGCTTTTGGGGTAGGGGCTCCCAAAAACTCATGGATGTGTGAGATGTCTGTTTTAGCAGGAGCAGTCACGGTGTTGTTTTGGTCGTTAAGAAGGTCGTCACTCATAATAGGGCTCGTTTATTATTTGACCAAGCGAAATAGCAGGTGCAAATCAATAAGGTTGTGTTTTATTTAGGTTGAAAGTTTATTCAGGTTAAATAGCATTCAGGTTAAATAGTATGCAGGTTAAATAGCATTCAGGTTATGGGAGATGAAGTTAAAATACTATTGTAACAAATTAGGGATAATATATTAGGCTGAGTTATGGTCCCAGCTTTTAATATAATAGCCGATTTTATGAGTCTGAAACTTACCTCAATAGGGCGATATTAACAGCCATAAACATCTTTTGTTACAGCTATAAACTGTCAATTAATAACAAAGAACTGATAAGTTCTCTAAAGAAATATTAGCTAATATGTTGATAATAAAGGGTTTATAGGGGACTATCAAGGCAGTAAAGACCAAACATTTATTTAAGAAATGAGGGTTTCTTGTTTATTTATCTCAATGATAGTAGTATGAAGAAAGACGGCCCCCTAGTGGGTCGTTAATCAGTATAAGAGTGTATTTCAGCTATGGATATAGTACTAATTTGTTTCAATAAAATTAATAATAACTAGCCTAAGTCTGTTTGTGTATAGGGTAGGCTTACAGGAAACACTGAAGACACTGATTAATTCATTCACCAACAAAGGATCATATGGTATGAGTAACTCTGTTAATAACAATGAAAATCGCGTTCAAAAAGGCATCTTAGCCATTGATAGCCAACTTTATAATTTTATTGAAAATGATGTGCTACCCCGTGTTGGTGTGGAATCAGAGGCTTACTGGTCTAACTTTGAAGAGATTGTTAAAAAGTTCACCCCACGCAACAAAGAGCTTTTAGCCAAGCGTGATGAGCTACAGGCCAAAATCGATCAGTGGCACTTAGACAACCCAACCAAAGATGGCGAAATTGACTATCCAAAATACAAAGAATTCTTAACTGAAATTGGCTACCTACTGCCAGAAGGGGATGACTTTGAAGTTTCAACAGAGAATGTTGATCCTGAAATCGCTAGTATCCCTGGTCCACAGCTAGTAGTACCTGTTCGTAACGCCCGTTATGCATTAAACGCAGCCAATGCTCGTTGGGGTAGTTTCTATGATGCTTTATATGGTACTGACGTAATCGATACCGCTGATGGTAAAGACAAAGGCAGTAGCTATAATCCAAAACGTGGTGAAGCCGTTGTGGCTTATGCCAAAGCTTTCTTAGATGAGAACTTCGCACTGGCGCAAGGCAGCTACACAGAGGTTACTGGCTTTAGCGTTGAGGGCGGCGAATTAAAAATTGCTCAAGGTGATAACACGACTACATTAGCCGATACTGCTCAGTTTGTGGGTTATGTGGGTGAAGAGAGCAATCCAAAAGGTATCTTATTAAAGAACAATAACTTACACGTTGAAATCCAAATTGATGCCAACCATCCAGTGGGCGAAACTGACCCAGCTCATATCAAAGACGTGTTATTAGAGTCAGCGATCACTGCTATTCAAGACTGTGAAGACTCAGTAGCTGCTGTTGATGCTGAAGAAAAAGTAGAAGCTTACCGCAACTGGTTTGGTTTAATGAATGGCGACTTAACTGAGACCTTCACTAAAGGTGGCAAAGAGTTAACTCGTAAACTAAATCCAGATCGTGAATACACCACGCCAGACGGTGGAAAGCTGGTATTACCAGGTCGTGCGGTATTGTTAATCCGTAACGTGGGTCACTTAATGCAAAACCCAGCGATATTGGTAGATCTAGGCGAAGGTCAAGAAGAGATCTTCGAGGGCATCATGGACGCCTTGATAACGCCACTATTAACTATCAATGACATCAAAGGTAAGAATGAGCGTTCAAACTCTCGTGAAGGCTCAATGTACATCGTTAAGCCGAAGATGCATGGTCCGGAAGAAGTTAAATTCGCTAACGAATTATTCGCAGCGGTTGAAGATGCCCTAGGTTTACCACGTAATACTCTAAAAATGGGTGTTATGGATGAAGAACGTCGTACTACTGTAAACCTAAAAGAGTGTATCCGTCAGGCTAAAGAGCGTGTGATCTTCATCAACACCGGTTTCTTAGACCGTACAGGTGATGAGATGCATACTAGTATGAATGCTGGTGCTTTCGTACGTAAAGGTGATATGAAGTCACAAGCTTGGTTACCAGCTTATGAGCAGTGGAACGTAGATATCGGTATCGAGACCGGCTTAATTGGCCGTGCTCAGATCGGTAAAGGTATGTGGGCAAAGCCTGATGAAATGAAAGAGATGGTTGAGACTAAGTCTAATCATCCTCAAGCTGGTGCAACGACTGCTTGGGTACCTTCACCAACAGGCGCAACCCTGCACAGTATTCATTACCATCAAAACAACGTAAAAGAGATTCAAGAGAAATTCAAGAGCCGTGAGCGTGCTAGCTTAGATGATATCTTGACCATTCCATTAGCCAAAGACACCAACTGGAGTGACGAAGAGAAGCGTCAAGAGCTTGATAACAACGCACAAGGTATCTTAGGTTATGTTGTACGCTGGGTAGATCAAGGTGTGGGTTGTTCAAAAGTACCTGATATCAATAACGTTGGTCTAATGGAAGACCGCGCAACGCTACGTATCTCAAGTCAGCACATCGCTAACTGGTTACATCATGGCATCGTAACTGAAGAGCAGGTTATGGAGTCTATGAAGCGTATGGCCAAAGTTGTAGATGAGCAAAACTTAGGCGATCCTAACTACATGCCTATGGCTGATAACTTCGACAACTCAATCGCTTTCAAAGCCGCTTGTGACTTAGTATTCAAAGGTCGTGAGCAGCCAAGTGGTTATACTGAGCCATTACTACATGCTGCCCGCTTAAAGCTAAAAGCGCGCTAAGCTAACTAGAGAAGAGGGCTGTATATAGCTTGTCTTAATCTATAGCTAGCTATCTTTGATCTTTATATAGTTTTAGCAAAACCGTCCTAATTCTCCCTTTGGCGTATGTGATATACGCCTTAGGGTTTTTTATTGCCTGTGCTAAACGCTGTAATCAATTGCCTTGAGGTTAGGGACTTATACTAAAGCCAAGGGTCAATTGTAGCTATATAAGTTAGGTGCAGGTATCTGTTAATATCAGTTAGTAGCTGTTTTAAGCCCAAAATTCTATTTTGGCTGAGTTATCAAGAGAAGCTACATAATTTTTTTAGCATTAATTTCTTTAAGTGTATCAATTAGTTAAATGATATCTATAGCAATATCCGCAATAAAATTGCTGAAATAAATGTTGCAAATTATTTCAAAGTTGATATCCTTAGGTTCAAAGTATGAGTTTGGTTAGTGATGTAACAGAACTATTAACTTAGTTTTATCTTGTATCGTTATATTAGTAAGCGAATAGATAAATTTAGTTACTCATTTAACACATATGTCACATAATGTTGCCATAATCATATTTAAGTCAGTTCTAACTAATTTTGTCTCTTTTTTAGATACAAGTGAAGTTTAGATCTTTATGGAAGAAACTGGGCGTTAGCTTGTTAGGGCAGCCCATAACTAAAATTGTATAGTGGAGATTTACCCCATGAAAAAACTACTTTTAGCATCAGCTGTTGCTGCTCTATCTGTATCTGCGGCTAACGCTGCTCCTACCGTTTACGGTAAAATCTTTATGACAGCTGATTACGTTGATGAAGAGCATAAAGGTATAAATCATGATGAAAATGGTGTTGAAATTAACTCTCAAAGTTCACGCTTAGGTCTTAAAGGTTCAGAGCCATTGAGTGCTAACACTGATATTATCTATCAATTAGAGTACAAAATTGATGTTGATAATGATAATGATGACCAAACTTTCAAAAGTCGCGACACTTTCTTAGGTGTTAAAAACAACACATTTGGTGAGTTCCGTGTTGGTCATAACCAGTCAACTACTGACTACATCAATAACGTAGTTGTTAACGAAGGTTATTGGGATAACTTAGGTGATACTGATCTTGGTGATAACAAAATCCGTCCTGTAAATATGGCAGACAGTGGTCGTATTAAGAACTCTGTTGTATGGAAAGCACCAAAATTTGATGGTATTCCATTAGAGTTTGCTGCTATGTATGCCAATGATGATAACTACGCTGGTGAGAAAAACAGCGGTTGGGGTGCCTCATTAATGTTTGATCAAGGCGCTGGCTATACTCTTGGTGTTGCATATGATGATGATGTAAACCTTAAAGAAGGTAGCTTGATCCGTGGTACTGCTACTTTAGACTTAGCTACTTTCAACTCAGGTTTCCCTGTAACGCTAGGCGCTTTATATCAAGAAGCTGACTATGATGATGGTAAGAAAAAAGAGAAAGGTTATATCATCAGTGCGGAAATGGGTCTAACTAACTTTGCTAAGCCAGCGGCTATCTATACTCAGTACAACAACACCTCTAACCTAGGTGGTGTTAAAGATTTTGATTCAGATCAAATCGTTGTGGGTGGTAAGTACTACTATCAGAAAAACATGATTGCTCATGCTTACATTGGTCAAAACGATGCTGACAATGTTCCTGGTGTTATTCGTGACACTGCAGGTAACTTAACAAGTGTTAAAGGCGATGGTAAAGTATTCGCAGTTGGTGCTGGCCTAGAATACAAATTCTAATTTAATTTAGAATCTTATTCTCAAAAAGCTCATCCCTTCGGGGATGAGTTTTTTTATGGGTCAAAACTTTAAATTAGCAATGAGGGTTAAAACCATACCTATTTTCATGCGTCCAAACATCAAGAAACTGTTACACTATGCCCCTGACAAATGTTGTGTATTAATATAGTCAGGCTCAAATCTGAAGGTTTTTTGATGATTGTATCGACATCTCCTACCTATCTAGTTGCAATCTCAAAGTTAATATAAAGTCAACCCTGTAAATTCACCCTCAAATTTAGTAAAATCTCTTTTTACCAACTTGCGACTGTCGCATTAAGACTAAAACTATGACTAAATTTATATTTGTGACCGGTGGGGTTGTGTCCTCACTAGGTAAAGGTATTACCGCAGCCTCTTTAGCGGCCGTATTAGAAGCGCGTGGCCTAAAAGTTACCATGACCAAAATGGATCCTTACATCAACGTTGATCCAGGTACCATGAGCCCCTTCCAGCACGGTGAAGTATTTGTCACTGAAGATGGTGCTGAAACGGATTTAGACCTAGGGTATTACGAGCGCTTTTTACGCCACTCAAAAATGAGTAAAACCAACAACTTTACCAGTGGCCGTATCTATCAAACTGTATTGAATAAAGAACGCCGTGGCGATTATTTGGGCGGTACAGTACAAGTTATTCCGCACATCACTGATGAGATCAAACACCGTATCCGCGCCAGTGGTGAAGGTCATGATATCGCTATTATCGAAATTGGCGGTACTGTAGGTGACATTGAATCACTACCGTTTATGGAAGCGGTCCGTCAGATGCAAGTTGAGCTAGGCCGCAATCGTGCCATGCTTATGCATTTGACCTTAGTGCCTTATATCTCAAGTGCTGGGGAAACCAAGACCAAGCCTACTCAGCATTCAGTAAAAGAGCTGCGCTCAATCGGCTTACAGCCAGATGTATTGATCTGTCGCTCTGAGCATGCCATTGGGGAGGACAATCGACGTAAGATTGCTCTATTCACCAATGTAGAGGAGCGTGCGGTTATCTTATGTGAAGATGCCGATACTATCTATCAGATTCCACGTACTCTACATGAGCAAGATCTAGACGATATTATCCTAGAGCGCTTTGGTATCGAGGCACCAGAAGCCGATCTATCAGATTGGGATAAAGTGGTTGAACGCCTGTTAAATGCTGAGGGTAAAGTGACTGTAGCTATCGTAGGCAAATACGTAGAGCTACCCGATGCTTATAAATCAATTAACGAAGCTTTATTGCATGCCGGTATTACTCATAAGACCAAAGTTGAGATTAATTACGTCGATGCTGAAGCGTTAGAGACTGATGACAGCCTAATGCAGCCACTACAGCAAGCTGACGCTATTTTGGTACCAGGTGGATTTGGTGAGCGTGGTAAACTGGGTAAGATGCGTGCCATCACTTATGCCCGTGAAAATAATGTGCCTTTCTTAGGTATTTGCTTGGGTATGCAGCTGGCAGTTATCGAATATGCGACCAATAAGTTAGGCCTAAGAGCAGACTCAACTGAGTTTGACCGTCAAGCCGAAGAACCTATTATCGGTCTAATCACTGAGTGGTTGGACGAAAAAGGGGAGTTACAAGTTCGCAATGATGACTCAGACCTAGGCGGTACCATGCGTTTAGGCAGCCAAAAGGCCGAATTGGTAGAAGGCTCCAAGCTACATCAAATCTATGGTTCTAAGATTATCACTGAGCGTCACCGTCATCGTTATGAGATGAATAACCGCTATATTGAGCCATTAGAAGCAGCGGGTATGAGCATTTCAGGCTACTCGGCCAAACAGCATTTGGTTGAGTCAGTAGAGATTGCTGATCATCCTTGGTTTATTGGGGTACAATTCCACCCTGAGTTCACCAGTTCACCACGAACAGGTCATCCTTTATTCGCAAGCTTTATTGAAGCGGCAATAAAAAACCAAAAGTAAGCTCATAGCAGTTAGTAACTGGCTATTAGTGAATTATAAACGAGTTATAATCAAGTTATAGGATTGATAATCCGTTTTACAAAAAGAGGTTGGGCTATCCTAACCTCTTTTTTGTTTCTTAAGCTAAGTTTGGTGTTTTGTACATAAGGTTTGTATTTGAACTAGCATGTACTACAATCACTATATTGCATCGCCCTTTATGGTTAAAAACTTTGGATAATAAAAAAGAGACCTTTATGACTGCATTAACTAAAGCACAATCACAAATTCAGTTAAATGATATTAGCATCGCCAATGATAAGCCTTTTGTGCTATTTGGTGGTATGAACGTTTTGGAGTCAAAAGAACTGGCTTTTGAAATTGCCGAGGGTTACATTGATATCTGTAATCGTTTGGGTATTGGCTATGTCTTTAAGGCAAGCTTTGATAAAGCCAACCGTTCTAGCCTAAATTCATACCGTGGTCCAGGCCTAGAAAAAGGCGTCGACTGGTTGGGTCAAATCAAAGAAAAATATAATGTACCAATCATTACTGATGTGCACGAGCCATACCAAGCCGAGCCAGTGGCTGAAGTGGCCGATATCATTCAGCTGCCAGCTTTTTTAAGTCGCCAAACAGATTTGGTACAAGCTATGGCTAGAACTGGGGCTATTATTAATGTCAAAAAAGCACAGTTTTTGGCCCCACATGAGATGCGCCATATTATCAATAAGTGCTTAGAGGCAGGCAATGATAAAGTGATTCTTTGTGAGCGTGGCACCTCTTTTGGTTACAATAACCTAGTGGTAGATATGCTTGGCTTTGATACTATGAAAAAGATGGATGTGCCAGTTTTCTTCGATGTGACACACAGCCTACAGCAGCCTGGTGCACGTAGTGATAGTGCTGGTGGCCGCCGCGAGCAGATTACTACCTTGGCTCGTGCGGGCATGGCAACAGGTCTTGCAGGATTATTCTTAGAAGCGCATCCAGAGCCAGAATTGGCAAAGTGTGATGGTCCTTGTGCGCTGCGAATGAGCCAATTAGAGCCATTTCTAATGCAGCTAAAGCAAATTGATGAGTTGGTAAAAGGCTTTAGCGTGCTGGACACTCATTAATGTTATGTTGCTAGCAGACAGCTAATTATCAAATTAAACAACTAAAATTAATAAAAATAACAGCTTAGAGGGGGCGGTATGGCCATTCAACAAGTCCAGTTTAGTATTAAAAATATTGACGATGCTGAAGGTATTCAAGGCGTTATTACTGCCTTAAAAAATATCGACGGTGTTCAATCAGCCGAGCTGTCCCCCGAGACTGATACAGGTATTGTGCAATTTGAAGATACCAAAACCTCTATCCATGCCATTAAGGCGGCCGTTAGTATGGTAGATTATGTTACTCAGCCTTTTCCAGTGGATGCTCCTGCCAATCCAAAGAATTAGTAACTTCAATCGCTATAATAATTTTGAACTGCCTTATAGTAGAGGATAAGCTACTTAGCAGAAAATAAGCTAAAGCTATAAAAAAATCATAAGGAGTATATAATGAGTATCGAAACTCGTGTTATCAATATCGATGGTATGACTTGTGGTGGCTGCGTAAAAAGCGTTGACAGTGCTTTAACACAGCTTAATGGGGTGCAGTCAGTAGAAGTAGACCTAGAAGGCAATAAAGCTGCAGTGACTTATGATTCCTCAGCAGTAGCCGTTGATGCTATAGTAGAAGCCATTGAAGAGGCAGGCTTTGATGCGGCTATTGCAGGTGAATAAGCCAAAAGGGTTAATAATTGCGTTTCATTAACTCAATAAGCCAGCTTTGTGCTGGCTTTTTTTATTTTAAGTTTTTTATTTTAAGTTTTTTATTTTAAGCTTTTTATTTTATAAATCAAAAAAAGCTAGCAGACAGTTATCCCTTGCACCCATTGATTATGTACCGCTTCCTGTCTAGAATTCTTCGCGAGTTACTTCTTTTTATTTCTACTTAGTTAACCTTGGTGTTGTCATGTCCACTTCGCAAGCTACAAATAACGATAATAACAATCAAAATAATGCTAAAACTAAACCGCCAATTGCGACTGAAAACTTGGCGAAGACTCAGTTCCAAATTGAGGGTATGTCGTGTCAAGCGTGTGCCACTCGTATCGAAAAAGTTTTGAATAAAAAACCAGCCATTGACTCAGCAAGCGTTAGCTTCGCTGGTGAGACACTGAACGTCTCTTATGATGCCAGTCAATCCAGTGCTGAGCAGATTAGCGAGTGGGTACGCAAGACAGGATTCACAGCTGTACCTATGGCGGATAACCAAATCCCTCAGGCGGCCGATAAGTCTATGGATTGGCGATTGGTGCTAATCTGGATTTGTATGATTCCTTTTTTGATCGGTATGGCAGGAATGATGCTGGGCCAAGGTATGAGCTGGATGCCGCCATTATGGATACAGTTTGTATTGGCCACTTTTGTTCAGTTGGGGCTGGCCGGTCCTTTTTATCGTAGTGCTTGGGCCTCTATCAAAGGCGGCCTGGCTAATATGGATGTGCTAGTGGTGATCGGGACAGTGACCATCTGGGCTTATTCTACTTTTATTTGGTTAGAGAGCTTAGGGGTTAATCTATTAGATAGCAGTAGTTTTGCCTTAAGTTGGTCAGATATTACCAGTCATAGCGCGGCTCATGTTCCAGTATACTTTGAGGCCGGTGTGATGATTATAGCCTTTGTTAAGCTAGGCAAGTACTTAGAGCAGCGTACCAAGAAGCATAGCCTAAATAGCATTAATATGCTGCTAGAGCTGACGCCTACCACGGTGGAGAGATTGGTTGCTGTTAAACCGCAGCAAGCAACACAGCTTGAGAACAGTGATGCAGAATTAAGCTTTGAGCAAGTAAATTTAAATGAAGTACAAAAAGGCGATGTACTGCGTGCCAAGCAAGGCTCACGAGTGGCAACAGATGGGGTGGTTATATCAGGTGAAGGCTGGTGTGATGAAAGTCACTTAACAGGCGAGTCGATTCCGGTTACCAAAAATAAAGGCGATAAAGTACTGGCCGGTGCCATGGTAGAAAACGGTAGCCTGAATTATCAAGTTACTGCGAAGGGCAGTGACACTCAGCTAAGTGATATGGTGAAGGCGCTGAGTGAGGCTCAAGGCAGTAAAGCCGATCTGGCACGCTTAGCAGATAAAGTAGCGGCGGTATTTGTGCCGGTAGTAGTACTTATTGCCTTGGTTACTTTTGGGCTAACCTTATCTATCACAGGGACAATGGATAAAGCTGTTTTGCATGCGGTATCAGTACTGGTCATTGCTTGTCCTTGTGCGCTAGGACTGGCTACTCCAGCGGCGATTATGGCCGGCATGGGCGTGGCGGCTCGTCATGGGGTGTGGTTTAAAGACGCTCAAAGCTTAGAGATGGCCGGTAGTGTGGATACAGTTGTATTTGATAAGACCGGTACTTTGACCAAAGGCAAGCCGCATATTGTCGACTCAATGATGGTCAACAAAGAAATTAAAGCAAATGATGTGCTGCAGCTGGCGGCAAGTGTTGAAGTCCATGTCAGCCATCCTTTAGCGACAGCTGTGGTGAATGCCGCTCAGGCCAAAGACTTACCTCTGCTTGCAGCGGGTAAAGTGGATGTGGTATCTGGGCTTGGGGTAAAAGCTGATATAGAAGGCTTTGGTGAGGTAAAAGTAGGTACTGCTGAATTTGTGGGCTTAACTCTACCCAAAAAACTGCCTAAAGTTTGGCAGATAGCCAGCACTATTGCAGTTAGTGTTGAGGGAATACCGCTTGGCATGTTTGCTTTGGCCGATGAGCTAAAAGAAGAAAGCCCTCAAGCCGTTCAAGCCTTAAAGCAAGATGGTTTAGAGGTGGTGCTACTAAGTGGTGATAAACCTTTAGTGGTGCAGCAAGTTGCTGACGATTTAGATATCAAAGTGGCTCATGGTCACTTTAAACCTCGTGATAAAGCGCAGTGGATTGAGGCGCATCAAGCGGTGGGCCACAAGGTAGCCATGGTAGGGGATGGGGTCAACGATGCACCGGCTATGGCCACGGCCTATGCCAGCTTCGCTATGCTAGAGGGGACAGAAGTAGCCAAACACAGCGCATCAGCCAGATTAATGGGTGACTCAATTATGCAGGTACACTCAGGGGTTGATATTGCCAAAGCCACAGTGCGTAATATTAAGCAAAACCTATTTTTTGCCTTTGTTTATAACTGCTTAGGGATTCCATTAGCAGCGTTTGGTTTACTTAACCCGATGATTGCTGCAGCGGCAATGGCATTAAGCTCAATTTCGGTATTAATGAATGCTCTGCGCTTGACCCGTCACAAGGTCTAACTTGTAGCAATAATTGCTGGGGCTTATGTTTTTGGTAAATGCTGCTCAATAAGCCCTTTTATTTGTAGATAATTGCTTGGTAATGGATTTGAAACATCCAAGATTTTTGGAATTTGTGCTATCATTAACCAAATTAATTTGCACAAAAAAATACGTTAAGAACCCCTTTGAGTAACCCTTATTTTCTAGGTAATCTGCTCAAAACTTATTCTTATTATTTAATTAAAGAGGCTTGTAGACGCTATGTACGCAGAAACTTTTACTAACGCAACTGAAATTCAAGACATTCGTGCTCGTGAGATTCTAGACTCACGTGGTAACCCAACTATTGAAGCCGATGTTATTTTAGCAGATGGCTCTATGGGCCGTGCAGCTGCACCAAGTGGCGCCTCTACTGGTTCACGTGAAGCTCTAGAGCTACGTGATGGTGATAAGTCTCGTTATTTAGGTAAAGGGGTTATCAAAGCCGTTTCTAACGTAAACAGTCAAATCAGAAGCGCTTTACTAGAAAGTGATGCGACAGATCAGCAAGCCATTGACAACCGTCTAATCGAACTTGATGGGACTGATAATAAAGACAACCTTGGTGCTAACGCTATGTTAGCTGTGTCATTAGCGACTGCTAAAGCTGCTGCTATCTCACAAAACATTCCATTACACCAGTACATCGCAAACTTACGTGGTCAAACTTCATTGACTATGCCAGTGCCAATGATGAATATCTTAAATGGCGGTGAGCACGCAGATAACACAGTAGATATTCAAGAGTTCATGATTGAGCCAACAGGCTTCAGCAGCTTCTCAGAAGCTCTTCGTGCCGGTGTTGAGATTTTCCATAGCTTAAAGTCAGTGCTTAAAGCTCAAGGTCTAAACACAGCTGTGGGTGATGAAGGTGGCTTTGCTCCAAACTTACGCAGTAACGAAGAAGCGATTACTGTTATTCTACAAGCTATTGAGCAAACGGGTTATAAAGCCGGTAAAGACATTCACTTAGCTCTAGACTGTGCGGCCAGTGAGTTTTACAAAAATGGTCAGTATATTTTAGCAGGCGAAGGCAACAAAACCTTTGATAGCCAAAGCTTCTCTGATTACCTAGTAAGACTAACTGAACAGTATCCAATCATCTCTATCGAAGATGGTCTAGATGAGTCAGATTGGGATGGTTGGGCTTATTTAACCAGCAAATTAGGCAACAAAGTACAGTTGGTGGGTGATGACTTATTCGTTACTAACCCTGCTATTTTACAAGAAGGTATTGATAAGAAAATTGCTAATGCCATCTTGATCAAGTTTAACCAAATCGGTACTTTATCTGAAACTCTAGATGCTATTTATCTAGCGAAAGAAAATGGCTATGCTACCGTAATCTCACATCGCTCTGGTGAGACAGAAGACAGCACTATTGCTGACTTAGCAGTAGGTACAGCAGCGGGTCAGATTAAGACAGGTTCTTTATGTCGTTCGGACCGTGTGGCTAAGTACAACCAACTATTACGCATCGAACAGCAAGTTCGTGCCAGCTACCGTGGTCGTGAAGAATTCATCGGCTTACGTGGCTAATGAGACCGCTTGTTTTTGTTAAATTAGTTGTCGAAAGTTAATAGTAGATTGAGTGGTTTTCCTAGGGGATACCACTCAATCTTGCTATTATAGACTGCACAAATACTGCTATACTTTTGTAGCAAGCTGTATTTTATTCTCAGCCATTGTTATATTCATGCTTACTCTTTAATCTATCCTAAGTCCTCTTATGAAATATTTTAGCCAATTTATGTTGTTTTTAATTGCTGTTGCGGTATTGCTAGGCTTGCAATATCAGTATTGGCTAGGGAAAAGTGGGCGAGCAGGATTAGAAATGCTACATCAAGAGATGCAAGTTCAGCAGCAAATCAATGATCAAAAGATGGATGAGAATAAAGTATTGCGTGCTGACGTGAATGATTTAAAAAATGGGTTGGAAGCGGTAGAAGAGCATGCCCGTCTAGACTTAGGCTTAATCAAGCCAGGTGAGACTTTTGTGCAATTGTCTACTGCGCCTACTACCCATAGCAATCAACCCACACCGCCTGTTAATCCAGAGGATGCGATAGAAAGTATTCCTTAGGGTTTAACGTCTATAGCAGTTAGTCTCTATAACATTTAACCTCTATAACCTCTATAATTATAGTGTTTATAAATTCAAAAGTGATTTATTTTGACCCAAACTATCTCTGATTCAGTTAGCATAGATTCTACCTCACCCCGAGTGTTTAGTCTTATTGTCGCGGCCGGCAAGGGCAGTCGCTTTGGTTCGGATATCCCCAAGCAATATACAGCAGTAAATGGCAAGACTATCCTGCAGCAAAGCGTTGCTGCTTTAGCCGCCAGTAGCTATATCAAGCAGCTGTTATTGGTTATTGCAAAGGACGATAAGGTTGCCAACAGCTTAGACTTTAGCCTGCCTGTAACTTTCACTTATGGAGGTGATGAGCGTTGGCAGTCGGTGCAGGCTGGAGTAGAAGCGGTGTTTGCTGCTGGGGCGAAAGATGAGGACTTAATTCTGATTCATGATGCGGCTCGCCCTTGTGTATTGGCGCAGCACATTGATTTAGTGATACAGGCGGCAATGCAGCACCCTTATGGGGCAATATTAGGGGTACCGGTAGCTGATACCTTAAAACAAGTGAGTGTAGAAGGCGATATTCAAGCCACCATTGATCGAAGCAGTCTATGGCAAGCTCAGACCCCTCAAGTGTTCCGAGCCGCCAAATTACGCCAAGTTTTGCGTTACGTGGCAGACGAGGGGTTGATGATTACCGATGAAGCCAGTGCTTTTGAAGCCATGGGCCATAGTATTAAGATAGTGCCCTGCAACAATCAAAACTTAAAGCTTACTTACGCCGAAGACTTAACTTTAATCGAGAGTATTTTAGGCAGTCGTTAGTAGAGTCGGTTGTTAGCAGAATCAGTTGTTAAAAGAGACAGTTTCAACGGGTTGCACAACTCAGTGCAGATAATAAACTGCCAAATACAAAGTTGTAAAATTTGCGCATAAAAAAAGCCAAACTCAAAGAGTTTGGCTTTTTTCGTAAGCAGTTATCAATCGGATAATGCTCACTTAGATAACACAAAATAGTGGTATCCCGTAGGGGATTCGAACCCCTGTTACCGCCGTGAAAGGGCGGGGTCCTAGGCCTCTAGACGAACGGGACACAGACCACTTCGACCGCTTTCACCGTTAATGTCGAAGTGGTGCGTATTCTAATGGGGTTTACATAATGTGTCAAGCATTTTTACTAAAATTTTTAAAACTTTTTATTTGGCCTGTCTTTTAGTAAACAATGCGGGTAAATAATGGGTTTATCACTCAGTAAACATTGTGGATACATAATTGCTTGCTTTAAATGATATCTAACCCAAAAAGTAGTTATCATGCTAATCGCACAGGCAAAAACGATATAGCCAACTATAACTCCCCAAATCGTATTAGTAGCTTCCATGAGTTTCTCCTTACAGGACAAGCCTATATTATTTCCAAGGCTATTAATGTTTTAACTGTTATAAAAACCAGTTAATAAAAATATAGTCCATTAAGATAAAAGCTACTAATCTATCCGAAGTACTACTATGTATAACCAAACTTTAGGTGGTGAATTAAGTTGTTATGTAGAGTTTACTTTATTGACTATAAATACTTTACCTCTCTTACTCTACTCCAGATTTCTCACTAGTTATGTTATCTTCAAGTAAAGCATTGGTAAGCATCGGGTAGCTGTTTAAGATGTGACAAAAGAGTTCTGCAGTCTTTTGAGTATCATAAAGGGCTGAGTGAGCCTCAGTGCCGCTAAATTCAATACCTGCAGCTTTACAGGCTCTAGCCAAGACAGTTTGCCCAAAAGCAAGGGCAGAGAGAGTAACGGTGTCTAACACTGAAAACTGATGAAATGGGTTATGATTTTTACTATTGGTACGCTCAATAGCAGCATTTAAGAAGGAGAGGTCAAAGTGGGCATTATGGCCAACTAAGATGCACTTCATGCAGTCATTGTCTTTACGAACCGCTTTTAGCTCTTTGAAGATACGGCGCAGAGCTGGTTTTTCTTCTTCAGCAATGGCTTTACGCAGTGGGTTATTGGGGTCAATACCGGTAAAATCTAAAGCCCGCTGTTCAAGATTTGCTCCTTCAAAAGGATTAAGGTGAGCGTTCAGAGGCTCCCCAGGAATGAATTTACCCTGATCATCCATAATAATAGGAATACAAGCCAACTCCAAAAGCGCATCCGTTTTGGCATCGAAACCGGCAGTCTCCACATCCACCACTACCGGTAGAAATTTACGGAAACGATCCGCCATTTTTAGTACCGGCTGCTGAGCAAAGCCATTGCCATTTTGGGCAGCATTGCTGCTCTGTTCAACATTAGTAACATCTGAACTGCTTTCATTAGAGGAAGTATTGCTACAAACTCTGGGTTCGCTACTACTGTCATTTAGGTAGTCTTCGTCAGTTATATTAGATTGAGTCATAAATCAAAATCGCATTAATAGTGTCAAATAAAGGAAGGGCTTAGAGCTAAGCTAAGCCACTAAATCAAAGTTTATAAATTGCTCATTTTAAGCGTAACAAACGTTAATCTTGTTTAATAGACCATGGCAAACTCTCGCCGGCCATTAATGGGGTTAGTGTTTGCTGGTCCATATAAGCATAGCTATTAGGTACTTGCATCGGCTCATTAATTAAAGTTATGCGCTCCTCATTCAGCGGCAGACCATAAAACTGTGCACCGAACTTACTAGCAAAGCCTTCTAAGCGATCAATCTTGCCGACGCTATCAAAAGCTGTGGCGTATAAAGGTAGTGCAATGGAAGCAGAATAACAGCCAGCACAACCACAAGCATTCTCTTTGGCATGGGTGGCATGAGGGGCAGAGTCAGTACCTAAGAAAAACTTAGGGTTCCCGCTGGTAGCCACATCGAGTAGGACTTGCTGGTGCTGTTGACGCTTAAGAATAGGCAAGCAGTAAAAATGTGGTTTTACCCCGCCTACCAGCAAATGGTTACGGTTAAATAGCAGGTGCTGCGGAGTAATAGTGGCGGCCACGCGCTCACTTTGTGCTAGTACGAAGTCGGCAGCATCGCCTGTGGTGATGTGCTCTACCACAATTTTTAATTCTGGGAACTGAGTCACTAAGCTGTTTAATGTGGTATCCACAAACTGCTTTTCACGGTCAAAAATATCGACATGAGAGTCAGTGACTTCACCATGGATAAGTAATGGTAAACCATGTTTTTGCATGGCTTCAAATACATCGTTACGAGCATTTAGGTTGGTTACGCCATCGGCTGAGTTTGTGGTGGCACCGGCAGGATATAACTTAACCGCTTGAACAATGCCAGACTCTGCTGCTTGCTGTATGTCTTCTACGCTAGTGGTATCAGTCAGATAGAGCGTCATTCGAGGATCAAATGACTGCTTATAGCGCTCCTCTATATCTGCTTGTTGCAAAGCTTGAAGGATGCGCTCCCGATAGGCTAGAGCATCACCAGCATTTTTAATCGGGGGAACTAGGTTTGGCATACAGATAGCACGGTTAAAGCTTTGAGCTGCATGAGGCACAGTGGTCTTCAAAGACTGTGCATCTCGTAGATGAATGTGCCAGTCATCTGGGCGTGCAATAGTGATTTGGCGTGGTGTAGTGTTGTCAGTTCTTGAAGCCGAAGAGGTATTAAGAGTCATAACTAAAAGCCATTTTTATCAAAGTTATTGAATATGAATATAAAAGCGCGTAAAGCAGTAATGGATTTGTCGTAACTTGTTTTGTTGTCACTAATAGGGGTATAAAAATATAGGTTTAGGGCATAAAAATAGTGTTAAATAAATACCTCTCTAATGATAACAGGTTTTAGCGATAAATTCGGCTATCGACTAAGTTAAGAGACGGATTTTTGCCAATAGAGGATAGGGTGATTTTGCTCTATAAAAGTATTAAAAGCAGTAATATAGGCTTGCTTAGCTTTAGTTGCCTCTATAAATAGTGTAAACTGAAATTTAATGAGTGCATTTATTTATAGAGCTATAAATAAAAGATTAGCACTCATTTTTAGGTAATAATTTTATAGGTAATAACTTTTTAGGTAGTAATATAGGACAGTGGTTTGGCAAAAGACCCAATAATTCCACCCCATATTGAAACTACTTAAGGCCCACACTTATTTATATAGTATAATTTTTAAAGTTCACACTCACTCGATAAAGGATGCACCATGTCGATCGAAAAAGATAAAATTAATAAAATTGTTTTAGCATATTCAGGCGGTCTTGATACCTCAATTATCGCTAAATGGTTGCAAGATACTTATGACGCTGAAGTAATTACTTTCACTGCAGACATTGGTCAGGGTGAAGAAGTAGAGCCAGCTCGAGCCAAAGCGGAAGCTATGGGTATCAAACATATCCATATCGAAGACTTGCGTGCAGAGTTCGCTCGTGATTACGTTTTCCCAATGTTCCGTGCTAACGCAGTTTATGAGGGTGAATACTTATTAGGTACCTCTATCGCGCGTCCTTTAATCGCCAAACGCTTGGTAGAAATTGCAAAAGAGCATAATGCAGATGCCATCAGTCATGGTGCTACTGGTAAGGGTAACGACCAAGTTAGATTTGAGCTAGGTGCCATTGCTTTGGCTCCAGAAGTAAAAACCATTGCCCCTTGGAGAGAGTGGGATTTATCAAGTCGTGAAAGCTTAATGAAGTATGCTGAAGAGCATAATATTCCTATCGACTTTGCGGCCAATAAGAAAAAATCACCTTATTCTATGGATGCCAACCTACTGCACATCTCGTATGAAGGCGATATCTTAGAAGACCCATACGCAGAAGCTGAAGATGATATGTGGCGTTGGTCAGTAAGCCCAGAAGAAGCGCCAGACACACCGGAATACGTTGAATTAGAGTATGAAAAAGGCGATATCGTAGCGGTGAATGGTGAGAAGTTAGAGCCTTATGAGGTTATGATTAAATTAAACGAGCTAGGTGGCAAGCACGGTATTGGTCGTCTAGATATCGTTGAAAACCGTTATGTTGGCATGAAGTCTCGTGGCTGTTACGAAACTCCAGCGGGTACAATTATGCTAAAAGCCCACCGTGGTATGGAGTCACTAACTCTAGACCGTGAAGCGGCTCACCTAAAAGATGAATTAATGCCTCGTTATGCAAAAATCATCTATAACGGTTATTGGTTCAGCCCAGAGCGTCAAATGCTACAAGCCCTAATCGACAAGTCACAAGAGTATGTGACTGGTACCGTTCGCGTTAAGCTATACAAAGGTAACGTTAGCGTTGTTGGCCGTAAATCTCCTTACTCACTATTTGATGAGAAGATTGCAACCTTTGAAGATGATGCCGGTGCTTATGATCAAAAAGACGCAGAAGGCTTTATCCGTCTAAATGGTCTACGTCTGTCTATCGAAGCTAGCCGTGGTCGTGACTTGTCCTAATTGACGGATTTGTTTGGATTGATAGGCTAACTAATAGTTAACACCAAAAAGGCAGAAGTGATATATCACTTCTGCCTTTTTTATTGCGATAGGATTTTGGTAAAACATAAGAGAAACTACTACTAAGTAGATGAGTTATTCTTTTTTTTCTTTTTTATTTGGACTTTTTTGGTAATAAACACGATTCTAAATAATGGATGTTTTGTGCTTGAGAGGCAAATTCCGGGTCTTTTAAAATAAGATCACGATGCAAAGGAATGTTGGTCTTCACCCCTTCAATAATCAGCTCATCGAGGGCATGCAGTGTCTTAGCAATGGCCTGCTCACGGGTCTGACCATGACAAATAAGTTTGCCAATTAATGAGTCATAGTAGGAAGGAATCTCATAGCCTGGGTACAGGTGTGACTCGAAGCGTACTCCGGCACCGCTGGGGATAAAATACTGAGTGACTTTGCCAGGAGAGGGGGTAAAGGTTTGGGGGTCCTCAGCATTAATACGACATTCAATGGCATGTCCATGCACGCTGATATCGCTTTGACGGTAAGATAAGCCGTAGCCTGCTGCAATACGTAACTGCTCAACCACCACATCGATACCTGTGACCATTTCGGTAATCGGATGCTCAACCTGAATACGGGTGTTCATCTCAATAAAGAAAAACTCACCGTCTTCAAATAAGAACTCAAAAGTACCCGCCCCACGATAGCCAATATTTTTACAAGCTTTGACACACGCTTGCAAGATAGGCTCACGGATATCATCAGGGATATCAGGTGCAGGGGCTTCTTCCAGTACTTTTTGGTGACGACGCTGTAACGAGCAGTCACGGTCATATAGATGAATCGCATTACCATTGCCATCGCCCAAGACTTGTACTTCAATATGGCGTGGATTTTGTAGATAACGCTCCATATAAACGCTGTCATCGCCAAACCAAAGCTCTGCTTCTTGCTTAGCAGCTTGTACCTGCTCATTGAGTTGATCAAAGCGCTCAACGATACGCATACCGCGGCCCCCACCGCCAGCTGCGGCTTTGATTAATAGGGGGAAGCCAATATTTTTTGCTTGTTCTTCAGCGTTATGTAGAGTGACTGTACCGACTGAGCCTGGCACAGTAGGAACACCCGCTTGCTTCATGGCATTAATGGCAGAGACTTTATTGCCCATTAAGCGAATATGGTCAGGGTGCGGACCCACAAAAGTTATGCCAGCTTCCTCAATAGTCTCAGCAAATTCGGCATTTTCTGCTAAAAAGCCATAACCTGGATGAATGGCATCGCTTCCAGTAATTTCAGCGGCAGTAATAATAGCCCCTGTATTTAGATAGCTTTGACTGGCATTAGGTTTACCAATACAGACGGCTTCATCTACAAAACGCAGATGCATTAAGTCTTCATCCGCCGTAGAGTAGACACCAACAGTTTCAATGCCCAGCTGCTTGCAGGCACGCACAATGCGTAAAGCAATTTCACCACGGTTGGCGATAAGCAGTTTTTTTATCATCTAGGGGCCTATCTCTTAGCTTCTATAACGGATAACGGGTTGGCCAAACTGTACCACATCGCCATTTTCTACCAAAATAGCATCAATAATACCGCTTTGAGTGGCCTCAAGTGGATTCATAATTTTCATAGCCTCAATAATACCCAGTGTATCACCGGCCTGAACTTTTTGACCAGGAGTTACAAATGGAGGATCATTTGGGCTAGGTGCAGCATAAAAAACGCCCACCATTGGTGAGGTTTCTACACTGCCGGTGTGTACCGCTTCAGACTGGGGCTCCGAGATATAAGCAGGGCTAGCCGCCATCATTGATGGCATGGGGGTATTGTAGTGTCGAGTTAAACTGACACTGTCATCCCCAGTTTTAATCTCAAGATTAACCAGGTCTTTTTCTTCCATTAGCTCAATGAGCGTACGAATTTTTTCAATGTCCATACGGTTGCCTACAGATATTCTTATAATATTAAGCATATTGTAACAAATTTTGTCGCGTCTGATGAGTGACAAATGATGTATTTAAGTTTCAATACCACATTTAACTCAAATACACATTAATCTGCTGCTAAAATTTGTACAAAATTTACCAAAATAATCCAATGAAAGCTGAGTTGAAATAAACTCAAGCTCAGCAATAATCAACTATTAGCTAGGTTTCGCCTCAATGTGTAACACTTGTCGCTGACGATACACGAGACGTAGTGTTAATAATATAGAAGATAGGGTTAGACCGGTAACCAAAGCAATCCAAAACCCTTGCGCACCGGTATCGGTGAATCGTACCAGATAAGTTCCTAATGGCAAGGCTATTAGCCAATAGCAGAACAAAGTAATCCACATGGGTACTTGTGTGTCTTGCATTCCTCTTAATATTCCAGCGATATTTACCTGCCAGCCATCGACCAGTTGATAAGCAATGGCAAATAATAATAAGAACATGGCTTGTTTTTTAACCGCAGGGTTGTTGGTAAATAGATCGGCTAAGTTTTCTCTAAATAGCCAAATACCAAGCATACTACATAAGGCAATACATACCGTCCATATCAGTCCTGTACGCTGAACCTGCTGTAATACCAGCCAGTTTCTTTCGCCATAACGATTGGATACCATAATAGTTAACGCCATGGCCACAGACATAGGTACCATAAATAGCTGTGAGGTGACAGCCATAGCGACCTGATGTGAAGCGACGGCAATGGCTCCTAGGGGGCTAATCACAATAGAGGCTAAGCTGAACAAGCTGGCTTCAAAGAAGATTGAAACACCAATTGGGACTCCTAAACGCAGCAGCTTACCTATTTGTTGACGATCAGGCTTAGCAAAGCTATAAAAGAAGCGCGTTTCATCAAAGCTTTTATGTTTGGATTTAAACAAATACAAGGACAATAAAATTACGTTTGACCATAATACACAGGCTGTTGCCAAGCCGCAGCCGGCACCACCCAGCTCGGGCAACCCAAAGAGTCCATGAATAAAGATATAGTTAATCGGGATATTAATGAACAAGCCAATTAAGCTGATGACCGTTACCGGCTCTGGACGTCCAAGTGCTTCACAGTAACTTCTTAAAACCGCATAACAGGCAATGGCCGGGAAGCCCCAAGCCACAAATCTTAAGTATTGAGCCGCTTTGGGCTGAATGTCATCTGGAACGCCCATTGCGCCTAGCACATTAGGGGTTAACGACACCACCACTAAGCCTAATATGCCAATTAAAATAGCTGCCCATAAGGACTGCTGAGTAATATGAGGCACATTGTGCGGTGTCTTTTGGCCAATTTGCTCTCCGATTAAGGGAGTAGTGGCAATTAAGATACCCGTAGCTAATAAGAATAACGGCAACCAAATGCCAGAGCCGATAGACACAGCAGCCAAGTCTAAAGCAGAAACACCACCCGCCATAATGGCGTCTACCACACCCAAAGCAGCTTGGCAGAACTGAGTAATGAGAATGGGAAGCACCAAAGTGCCTAAGCGTAAGCTGTGCTGTTTAAACTCAGAGAAGGATAAATTAGACAACATAAGTAAACTTCTAAAATTAGGTTTTTTTGAAACTGCTTTGATAATAAGAGGTAGAGGCTAAGTCACGATTTTGATATTTATATAAATAAATAACCTGCCATAGGGCAGGTTAGGGGTCTTGTCACCGAAATTCTTAGACTTTACGCTAAGTTATTAAAGGTCAGATGCGCGGTTATCAAGATATCAACTTAATTGCTCTACTATCCCATTATTGAACACGTATAATAAGCGTATTGATAAATTGTTAGCTTTGCTCTTACTGTATGCTTTATTCTTGCTCCTCTGGAGCCAATATAGAATCAAAGCGATTTAATCAAAATAAAAGCGTGACTATAACACTATCTGCCAACGAGTATAAGACCCTATCTTTATGTCGCTATTAATAAATGTTTCAAAAATCCCCTTAGCCCTATATATTCACATCCCTTGGTGTGTAAAAAAATGTCCTTATTGTGATTTTAACTCACACACATTGCCAGTTGATGATAGCTCATCTTCTAGTCAAATAGCCCCTCAAGCTGTTACTGCAGATAATAAAGCATTGGTTGATGATCATTTTGCCCTTTATGTAGAGGCTTTGATTGAAGATATAAATTCACAGTTGCCATTAATTCAGGGCCGAGAAATCAGCTCTATTTTTATTGGAGGGGGTACGCCCTCGCTATTACCTATTAAACAGTATCAGTGCCTGTTTGAGCATCTAAAGTCAGTTCTGCCCTTAGCCAATGATTTGGAAGTCACCATGGAGGCCAATCCCGGCACCTTAGAGCATGCTCCATTTGAGGAGTATCTCAAAGTAGGGATTAATCGACTTTCTATGGGAGTACAAAGCTTTTCAGACAGTAAGCTTGAATCGTTAGGGCGAATTCACAATGCCAATCAAGCTCAGCTGGCCACACAAGCGGCTAAAAGGGCTGGCTTTAAACGAGTGAATATCGACTTAATGCATGGTCTGCCTAATCAAAGCCTTGCCGAGGCCTTATCTGATATTGAGCAAGCTCATCAAGCGGGTGCCACCCACATCTCTTGGTATCAGCTGACAATTGAGCCTAACACTGTATTTTATCGCAATACGCCGGTACTGCCCGATGATAATGACTTGGCCGATATTGAAGAGCAGGGTAGTGCTCTGTTGAGCCAGCTGGGCTATACAAACTATGAGGTATCCGCTTGGGCCGGTAAGCAGGATATTCAGTGCCGCCACAATGTGAATTATTGGCAGTTTGGAGATTACTTGGCCATTGGGGCTGGCGCGCATGGCAAAATTACTTTGGCTGAAGAAGGGTTTTACCCAGAGTTTGAGCGAGGTATTTATCGCTTTAGCAAAACCCGCCTGCCAAAAGACTATATGAACTATACAGAGTTTCCTAAAATGGTTAGTTTTACCCCGATTGCCGCTGAAGACTTGAGTGGGGAGTTTATGATGAATGCCTTACGCTTGAGCTCTGGGGTGCCATTAGCACTGTATAATGACAGAACTGGGTTATCAGCAGCAGAGATTACCCCCATTATTGAGAGACTGCAGCAACAAGGCTTATTGGTAGATGAGGCCAATTTAATTCAGCCAACTGCTTTAGGCCGTCGCTATTTAAATCAAGTGTTGCAGGCCTTCTTATAGGATTTAACCTTTTATAGGGCTTAGCTGCTGCGTATTTTAAAGTAATTATTTTGAATTTGTATTATCAGGGAGACTGCATCATGGCAGGTTATGTATTAGCGTTGGATCAGGGCACTACCTCAAGTCGTGCCATTATTTATGATGACAGAGCCCATCCAATACAGATTTCACAAAAGCCGACTGTTTTATCTACCCCAAAGGCGGGTTATGTTGAACAAGACGCGATGCAGATTTGGCATACTCAAGTAAGCTGTGCTCATGATGCGATTAACCGGGCTGGCTTGTTGGCAACGGACATTACCAGTCTTGCTATAACCAATCAACGTGAGACTATAGTGGTATGGGATAAGCGTACGGGTAAGCCATTAGCGCCTGCTATTATTTGGCAAGACAGACGTTCTGAGAATTGGTGCCAAAGCTTACGGCAGCATAAAGTAGATGGCTCGGAGATGAGTATGCAGCAGCATGTGCAGTCAATCACTGGGCTGCGTATTGACCCCTACTTTAGTGCCAGTAAGATTGTCTGGCTACTGGAGAATCATCCCAACTTAAAAGACAGAGCGCAGCGGGGCGAAGTGGCTGTGGGTACTATCGATAGTTGGCTTATGTTTAAGCTTACTGGGGGCGAACACGTGATAGATATCACCAACGCATCACGTACTCTAATGTATGATATCAATAAGCTAGAGTGGTCCGAGGATCTATTGGCTAAGTTTGATATCTGCAAAAAAATACTGCCCAAAGTTATTGCTTCTGATGGCGATTTTGGTAGAACCAAAAAAGGCTTATTTGCGAAACAAATTCCGATCCAAGCGGTGTTGGGAGATCAGCAAGCGGCCTTGTTTGGTCAAGGCTGTGTCTCTACAGGTATGGCAAAAAATACTTATGGAACCGGCTGCTTTATGTTGATGAATATTGGGCATGAAGTGCAGCTGAGCCAACATCAGCTATTGACTACTATAGGCTGGCAACGCCGTCACAATAGCCCTCAATTATTGGGCGGGGCAGCTGAACATACCTCGTTATCAAAGTTGGTTAAGTCTGGTCAACGCATGCTAACGCCTTCTAGGCGTGAAGTAACTTATGCCCTTGAAGGTAGTGTGTTTATGGCAGGCGCTATCGTCCAGTGGCTGCGGGATAACATGGGGCTATTCAATAAATCCCGAGACATCGAAAGCTTGGCTAAAGAGGTAGAGTCAAGCGAGGAGGTGGTATTAGTTCCTGCTTTTACTGGACTAGGAGCCCCTTATTGGCGCTCAGACATTACTGCCAGTATTTCAGGCATGACTCGAGGCAGTACCAAAGCGCACATTGCTCGTGCCGCTTTAGAGTCAATAGCTTTCCAGACTTATGATGTTTTAACTGCTATGCAAAAAGACAGTCCTAGCCCATTGACTGAACTAAGGGTAGATGGCGGGGCAGCCAATAATGACTTATTAATGCAGTTCCAAGCGGACATGTTAGGGGTGCCTGTATTACGGCCAAAAGATACTGAAATTACTGCGAAAGGCGCTGCCTTATTAGCTGGGATTACCTCTGGTTTATATGACGAGGCCACCATCGATGACAGTTGGGATTTGGATAAATGCTTTGAGCCCTCAATGCCAGCAGAAGAGCGAGAGGAGCATTTGCATAAATGGCATCAGGCCATAACCAAAACCTTGCAGTAGTTAGAAACTGATAGTTAGTAGCTTAGATTATTGTCAAAACTGAGCTGGCCAAATAGAGCCACTGTGACACAAAGGATAGGACAGTTGTAATGAGTCAAAATAAAACAATTGATAGAAATAAAGCCCAACAAATGGACAAGATATTTTATATAGCCACAAGTAATCTATTGAACTTAGCTCTACCTGATCGTAGCTACTATGCCAATATGCATCCTTATACCAATGAGGAATATAACCACAAGCTAACCGGCTTATATGAGCTGTTAAAGAGCGCTAAGTCCGATATTTATGCCTTTCAAGAGGTGTGGGACGAAAAGGCGCTACAAGACTTAGCTGTCAAGTTGGGGTTCGCGCCTTCACAAGTTCTGGCCCCCATGGCCAGTAATGATCCTGCAAGTACTTTGACTTTGGGTCAAGGAGCTCAAGACACGCCAGCTTTAGCTATTATGTCTAAGTATAAAGTACTGGAGTGGCAGCTACTAACAGACTTTCCAGAATTAGCAGTGATTGATATTCCAGATGAAGGTCTTTATAGCCGTTTTAATCGCCCCCCTTTAGTAGCAACACTAGAGGTATATGGTCAACCTATTACGGTTATCACTGCTCACTTAAAAAGTAAGCGACCTCATTATCTACGAGACGCACAAGGCAATCGGTTAGAGGATTATGATGATCCGCTACTGCGAGTACGGGCTAAGCTTAGAAGCTTATGCATGCGAGCCGCTGAAGCCGCCGCTTTAAGGCTGTTTATGATTGATATCTTACATAAAACTCGTCACCCGCTTATTTTGTTGGGGGATATGAATGATGTCACAGACAGCGTGACAACCCAACTATTGGCTGAAACCAGTGAAGTTATCTATGATAAGGCGATGCGAGATGTGGCATTGTTTGATGCTGCACGGGTGCAGACCAGCTATGGGCGGACTAGGGACGTGGCGTATACTCATCTGTACCAAGGTATGCCGGAAGTCATTGATCAGCTATTTGTTTCAGAAGAGTTTTTAGTAGATGGAAAGTTCTCATTAGCAGAGGTGGAACAGGTGGATTATTTTAATGATCATCTAAAACAAGATTATGAAGATAGGTTTTCGGATCACGGCATTGTCCGTGCAAAAATTAAATTGAAGTAAGTTGCGAAATTAACGCATGAGTTCATAACCACATATAAAAAATGGTGTTACAATAAACTAAATAATGCTGAGTTTTTGGCCTTCCTAATTAATAATAATGTAGAGGCTTTTTATGGAAAAAGGATGTAATGATCTAATTAATGACGTCCTTGTTGACTCTGAATTAGCAAAAAAAATTGTACCCAATAAGTTTAAACATACCAGTAAGCAAGGTAGAATTCGGCGCCAAAAGTTACTCATGGCAGCAAAGAAGCTTACTGAGAAACATGATATTCAAGATATTACTCTGGTAGATATCTGTGAAGAAGCCAATATTCCTAGAGCGTCTGCTTACCATTTTTTTCCAAATGTAGAAGCCATCTTCTTGGCTCTACGCTTTCTAAGTTATATGGATACCTACCAGATCTTAGAGAAGATTGAGGTTTGCAATTTCCAGCGTTGGCAAGATTATGTTACCGAAATTATAATGCAGTCCGCTTCTTTATTTAACGATGATGTCACTAAAAATAAGCTGATGTATGGGTTAAACACTCCTGACCTTGACAATGGTGACTATGATGTAGAGGCGGACCTCAATTTGGTGGGCATGGTGGTTAACAAATTATCTAGCCACTACAATATGGAGAGTTTTAAGGACATAGAAGATAAGTTCTTAGTTACTTATTATATGATCCATAGTATATTTTCTTTATCCTTTAAGCAGCATGACGAGATAACTGAAGATATGGACCAAGAAGCTGTTACGGCAGCTCTTGCGTATTTACGCTGTTATTTACCAGAAGAGTTGCCATTTAAATAAAAGTATCTGACTAACCAAAAAACCACCCAATTGGGTGGTTTTTTTGGTTGGTTCACACTGTGTGAGTTAACTACTTATTACTTCCAGGTATAGGTTAGAGAAGTAAAGAAGTTAGTACCGTCATCTGTGCTATAGCCAGGCGATGTTACATATTTTTTATTAAATAGGTTGTTTAGGCGAGCTGACATCGAAAGAGCAGGAGTTAACTGATAGTTGCCACTGATATTAAATAGGCCATAGTCTTCAACTTTTTGCTTATTAGATGCATCATAGTAGTAATTATCCACATATTGATATTCTGCACGCAAGTCTAAATCTGCTAGTTGATAACCAACATAAACTAAGCCTTTATTTTTTGGACGGATTGGTAGGTAGTTACCATCATTATCTCTGCCACTATCATTTTTGGCATCTTGATAGTCGTAGCTCAAGCCAAATAGATAATCATTAATATTCCAGTCAGTAGTTAAAGTAACCCCTTTAATTTCGGCTGATTCAATATTAATATTTTGTCCATATGGATATTTCTTGGTTTTGATACCATCGCTAGCGATTAAATCTTCAACTTCATTATAATAGCCAGTTAAACGAGTAGATTGTCTAGGCGTGGTATATTCGATAAAGGCTTCGTAGTTATCACTGGTCTCTGGATCTAATTTCGGATTACTTCCCCATGAGTCTGGACCATATAAATCATTAAAAGTCGGCACACGGTAGCCTTTAGCGTAGTTAATACCAGCCCGTAGTTCTGGGCTAAAGTGGTAAGCAGCCCCTAGATTATAAGTGGTTTCGCCATCAAAATCTGAATAGTCATCATAACGAATATTGGCTTGAGCATCGATATTGTTATAAGAGGTTAAATAGCCTAAGAAGCCACTGGTTACTTTACGGTCATCTGCTTCATAAACATTTGAGTCAAGCTCTTGTTTTAGATGTTCAATGCCATAGATAGCTTTACCAACGGGCAGGTTATAACTACCTACTAAATTAATCTGCTGCTGTTTGGTGTCGTATTTGCTCGGATTACCTAGATGTAACTCATTTTCATAGGTTGAAGACTTGTCTTCACTATATCCATAAGACAGCTTGGCATCAAACTGATCTGTCCTATATTGAGCATAAACAGTACCTGCACCATTTTTTTGATCAGCATAAGCATTATCAAGCGCTGCTGCTCCAGTTTTCCAGTCATCTCCTGAATCGATATCTGTCGTAGACTCAGTATACAAACCACTTACACCTAAGCTAAGCTCGTTATTTACTTGATGTTTAAGGTTTAAGCTGTAGTTATCACTTTCAAAGCCATCGTCATCACTGTTGTATCCCCAGTTACCTGGTAAAATGGTGCTATAACCATCTGTTTCGTTATGGCTTGCTGAGAGACTCAAGCTAGTACCATTATCATTACGCATTTGAGCAGAAGCACCATAAAGGTGATGACCATTATTACCAGCACCTGCAGTAATAGAAAATTGGTTTTGCTCAACATTCTGGCCTTTGGTAAATATTTGAATTACCCCACCCATAGCGTCAGCACCATAGATGCTAGTGCCAGAAGCGCCATATAATACTTCGATACGTTCAATTTGTTCTGCAGGCAATAGATTTAGTGAAGCACCACCAGCGCTCAGAGAGCTATAACGTACTCCATCAATTAATACTAAGATACCTTTATTATCATAGCCACGTAGATAGAAGTTATTGCCTGTGCCCATGCCACCATAAGTAAATTGTGAAAACCCTGGCTGACGTTTGATGACATCAAGTACAGTTTGTCCTTTATAGGTATTCAATTCCTCACTATCAATAACACGCGTTTGAGCAATGGTATTATTTACAGCAGTCGGTGTGCGCGTTGCAGTAACTGTGATTTTTGGGAAATGAGCAACAGGTGTACTGTCTTGTGCAGCCAGATCGTTTTCGGCAGCTACGGCAGGTACACAAGCTAAAGCAGAAGCCATTAAGGCCCAAGTGCCTTTATTTAAATGTGATTTTTTAGAAATCTGGATAAGGCTTTTGTACAAAGTACTATAAGAAGTTGTCATGAAAGGACCCAATTAGTAAACAAAAGTTACATTAAAGAAACAGTACCGCTATTATCGCTGATTTTTACAAAAATTAAATGACAAATAGACGAGTATTGCTCATGTCTTAATTAGTAATATTCAACTTCAGCCTTATTTTTATACAAAGCTAGACAAAACTTAGTGCCAGAACTTGATACAGTCTAGTTAATATGCAGTTTCCATAAGTTCTACATGTTATTAGTAGTAGCAGGCATGATAAAATTATGCCTCAAAAATTCGTATATCTACTGAGGGTATCAAAGCAACGAAGTTATCAGACTTCTCAAATATCTAAGCATTAGGCTATAAAAATGTTTTTTTCTAATTTTAAATCTCTCAACGCTGGACAAAATGAACACGCCCTAAGCTCCCACGCTGGGGTAAGAATAATTTTTGGATTGCTCCTAGTTATAGTGTTGACTTTGACAGGCGGTACTGCTCAAGCTGCAGATGAGGAGTCGGCATTAACAAATAGTGGCTCTCAAGACAATGCTGAAGAAATAATTGACCCTTTTGGTCGTCAAACGCCGCGCAGTACTGTGCAAGGATTTATTAAGGCATTGGCTGAGAATAATGCTTCTTTGGCAACAAACTACCTAAGTTTGAATTCAGGCGAAAACTCAGTTGAATCTGTGCGTCAGCTAAAACTCGCCTTAGATGCCGGCGGTCGATTAGATGCTGAGTTACAAATTAATAATACACCGTCAGGAAACCTAGCGGACCAATTGCCACCAAACCTTGAAAAAGTAGGGACGATTACCGCACCTGATCAGGTGATCGATATTCTCTTAGTACGGAAGGTAAGCGATCATGGAGGGCCGTACTGGCAAATATCGAGCGACACGCTACAAGCTATTCGGAACTCTAATATAGCAGCTAAACCTTCTCTTATTGATAAATATACCTTAAAGCCTCTGCAAAATAAAATGATTGGCGGTTACAACTTAGCTGATATTTTTGCAGTATTTTTATTGGCTATCTTCTGTGTCGCTGCCGCATACGTGCTATGTGCAGTGCTTTATTTTATCTTAAAAATCTACTACCCCAAGGTGCGTAATAAGCCTTTGCCAATTGACTTTAAGTTTATATTACCGATGGCTTTGGTAATCACCTCACTAATTTTATATGAGGTTATGGTCTATGCTGGGGTTTCAGTAACCGTAAGGGAGCCTGTTAACCGTATTAAAGATATCGTGGGTTGGTTTGCCTCAACCTGGCTATTGTTAAGAGTAGTTGATGCTATATTCAGCCGTGCAGAGCGTCAGAGCTATAAGAAAAATCAGACCGAGAGGGTGTCTATACTTAGCTTGCTACATAAGCTAGTTAAAGCCTTGTTACTGATACTGGCTTCAATTTTTATATTTGGTAATTTAGGTTTTGATTTAACCACAGGTATTGCGGCACTGGGGGTCGGTGGTTTGGCATTGGCCTTGGGTGCACAAAAGATGATTGAGAACTTAGTGGGTAGTGTGGTCGTAGTTGCTGACCAACCAGTACGAGTTGGAGATTATTGTAAATTTGGAGATTTAGAAGGTACAGTCGTTGATATCGGTATTCGCTCAACAAGACTGCGTACCCTAAATAGAACCATCGTCACTGTGCCCAATGGGGAGTTCTCATCAATGTCCATTGAGAACTTTGCATCGCGGGACATGTTTCACTTTTTACACAATATATATATTAAGCGCAATGTCGATGCGACAACTTTAGAGAACTTCTTAAAGGAGATGGAAGAGTTCTTAGTGAATCATGAGCTTACTAATTCCGAGTGGACTCAGGTTAGAATTGCAGAACTGCGCCAAGATAGTATGGTCATTGAATTCCGTGCTTATATTTACGCCTCAGGCGCTGACGAGTTTTATGACAAGCAAACTCAGCTATTGATAGAAATCTTAAAAGAGATTGAGAAGTATCCTATCGAGCATGCCTTAGCCACTCAAAGAATGATCGTGGAGTCCCCTGATCAAGACAATACCGGTTCCATCTTTCAAGTAGAAGATGATAATGACTGATTGTCTTGAGTTAATTCAAGTTTTTAGATAACTCCATCAAAGCGAAAGCCACTAGATATATCTAGTGGCTTTCGCTTTTAAATAAGATTAACTTTTATATCACAGTCATTAGCTGATAGTTATTGGTTTACAGCTATTAGCTATCAGTCTTATTTTTCTTTAATAAAACTAAAACGGCGCCATTACCACCATCTTTTGGAGGAGCGGAAACAAAGCCTAATACTTCAGGAAGCTGACGTAACCAGCCATTAACGCAGGTCTTAAGCACAGCATCGGAACCTTTACCATGCACAATCTTCACTACAGTTTCGTTCTTGTTACGTGCCTGAGTGATTAAAGTGGTGACCGCTTCACGAGCCTCATCAATAGTTGCACCGTGGATATCCACCGCATCGTACCAACGCAATTTGCCTTGTTTCAGCTGATTGAATACTTTGTTTTGTAAAGTAGGGGTCTTATAAATTAGGTAAGACTCTCCGCTGACAGGATTTAATAAAGCTTGCATGTCTGATAGACCAGCCCCTAGCTGTTCGGTGTCAGTACCTTGTGCAGCAGCACGTTTAGATAGGGTAGCCGCATCAGGCTTAGTGACTTTAGGTTTGGTCACATCAGATACGGTGTTATTGTCTTTGATAGGCAGAACTCCTGCCATAGCCTGTAGGAATAACACTTTGTCGTCATCTACGTGCTCGCTATCTAACTGTTTTACCGTCTTCTCAACTTGTTTTTTGGTTGGCAGAGTAACAGGGTCAGTCGGCTTTTCATTTTCAGGGTCGCTTGGAGAGGTAGCGCGACCTTTACTTAATTCGCTTTTTAGCTCCTTAAGCTGATCTTGCATTTCTTTAGAGAATAGAGAGTTTGACATAAATAATTACCACTTAAATTTAATGAGTTTAAAAAATGAGGTTTATAGCAATTATAGTGAGCTTAGCAAAGAGGCCAGTGTCTCACCGGGGTTATCAGTTTTCATAAACTGCTCCCCGATCAAAAAGCTGCTAATCTGATTGCCTAACATGAGCTGCATATCCTCGGTGCTATGAATACCACTTTCCGTTACTAAAAGCTGAGGGCGAGTAGATTGGTTATCAACATAGGCTTTCAATCTAATTGAGGTTTGCAGATCAGTAGTAAAAGTGTTTAAGTCGCGATTGTTAATCCCGTAGATATTATGCTTAGAGTCAGGCAACTGTAGGGCACGCTCAAGCTCCTGCTGAGTATGAACCTCAATCAATACATCCATGCCTAAGTCGCACGCTACTTTATGTAGCTCGTGCAGCTTTTCATCATCCAAGCAAGCCACAATTAATAGAATACAGTCTGCGCCAAGTAGATAGGACTCATAGATCTGATAGCTATCAATCATAAAGTCTTTACGTAATACCGGTAACCTACAAGCCGCTTTGGCTTGCTGCAAGTAGTCATTATGACCTTGGAAGTATTGTTCATCAGTCAGGACAGACAAGCAGGCGGCACCCGCTTGCTCATACTGCTGAGCGATTAGGGCAGGGTCGAAATTGTTTGAAATAATACCCTTGGATGGAGAGGCTTTTTTTACCTCAGCGATAATCCCTGGTATGCCTGTTTCTTGTTTGGCTAATAGTGCTTTAGCAAAACCACGACGAGGCGCATCACCTTGTTGCATTAAGGCTTCTGCTTCACTTTTAATACTGTCAAAATCTTTTTTAGATTTAGCAGCAGCTACTTCTGAGTGTTTGGTAACAACAATTTTTTTTAGGATTGAAGGAATGGCATCTTGGGTCATAATTTGCTCGTATAGTACACTTAAAGTTAGTATGAATTTGAAAACTTAGAAGGTTTGAGTATAGGCTGCCAATTCTTTCATTTTTTGTAACGCTTTACCGCTACGGATAATGTTTTGAGCCTGATTAACCCCGTTAGGGAAATTGCTGGCAAGGCCAGCGACATAGATAGCAGCCCCAGCATTTAGAGCAATCATATCACGTGCTTTTTCTACTTTATTTTGATTGATTTCAAAGTCATTGCTATCTTCCCCAGACAATGCTGCCTGAATTAATTGTAAGCTTTGCTTGGAGGAGCTGACATCTAAGCCTACTAAAGTTTGTGAGTCAATACCTGCATCTTCTGGGAAGATATCATAAACGGTTACTTCACCGTCTTTTAACTCAGCTACTTTTGTGCTGGTTGCCAAGCTAATTTCATCTAGGCGGTCCTTTGAGCCAACCACCATCACATGCTCTGCCCCTAAATTTTTAAAAACATGCGCTAATGGCTCACACATAGTGTCGGTAAATACCCCAACCACTAAATTTTTGACCCCGGCTGGGTTGGTTAATGGACCAAGAATATTAAAGATGGTACGTACCTTTAGTGCTCGGCGTACTGGAATGGCATGTTTCATCGCAGTATGGTGGTTGGGTGCAAATAAAAAGCCTATACCTTTCTCTTCAATACATTGACGGGTCTGTTCTGGGGTAATCTCAAGATTTAGGCCCGCTTGTTCAAGTAAATCCGAGCTGCCTGACTTTGATGATACCCCACGGTTGCCATGCTTGGCTACGGTAGCCCCAGCCGCTGCCGCCACAAAGGCAGAGGCGGTAGAGACGTTAAATAGGTTACTACCATCTCCGCCTGTACCCACGATATCCACCATGTTACGACAATTTTTGGGTTCAATAGTATGAGCAAAATCAAGCATTACACTGGCTGAAGCAGTGATTTCATCAATCGATTCGCTCTTCATATTAAGCCCCGTTAACAGAGCCCCCATCATCGCATCAGGACAGCGTCCATCCATAATAATGGTCATGATTTGACGCATTTCTTGCTGAGTTAAATCAATTCTTCGCAAGATGCGAGCTAAGGCAGTAGTTAAAATGTCATGGATTTGATCGTCAGATAAGTGGGCAGTAGTTAATGGAGTATTTGGCATAGTTTGTAACACGACTTAAGTTAATGGAAAGGGTGAATTATTAAAATTATTGGTTTTTTTATTATACACACTAAGACTAAAGTTGTTAGTGACTTAATAGATGATGTTGCTGCAAGAAGTTTTCAAATAACTTTAGCCCCGCCTGACTTAATATGGATTCTGGATGGAATTGAACCCCTTCGATAGGCAGCTGCTTATGACGGATACCCATAATCTCGTCGGCTTCTTTTTTATTATATAAGACGCTAGAGTCTTCTTTATTAGCTCGCGTTGAGGTCCATGCGCTAACCATAAGGGAGTCAGGTAAAGAGTTTTTATCAATAATTAAAGAATGATAGCGGGTAAATTCTGTGGGATTATCTAGACCTTTAAACACTCCTCGTTGGTCATGAAACACTTGAGAGGTGCGCCCATGCATAATCTGTGGGGCATGAACAATATTAGCGCCAAAATATTGAGCAATGGCTTGATGTCCTAGGCAAACACCGAGTAGGGGAAGTTTGCCTGCAAAATGTTTGATGCACTGTAGGGTAATCCCTGCTTCACTAGGGGTTCCGGGTCCTGGGCCAAGGACAATGGCTGTTGGATTGAGCTTCTCAATATCAGCCAAGCTGACTTTATCATTTTCAGCGACCTCTACTTCTGCTCCAAGTTGTTGCAGATACTGCACAATATTATAAGTAAAGCTATCGTAATTATCTAAAAGCAAAATCATAAAGGACGGTCACAACAATTAAGGTTGAAGAAGTTAAAGTAAGGTCGAAGCAGTTAAGGTCAAAGGGGGTTAAAAACAATAAAGGCAGATTATACCTATCCTAAGGCGGTAACGAAACTAAAGCTATTATAGTTAACGCCAAATGAGTTTTGACAGAAGCTTTTACTCAAATGCACCAAAATAAACAATAATTTATTTATATATGCACGATAATAGTGCGATAATGCAACAGTAATTGCACTGTTTTTGACAATATTTACTAGATAATAACCAGTTTGGTCCTAATAATGGCAGGTACCTGCCTTCTTTTTAGGATTTAATCTAATATTTATCAATAAATGCTAATTTTTAAAAAAGAATTGCTTTAGGTTGGCACAGCAGTTGCAACAATTAATATATCAAAGTAGCAATAGGTTACTTAAAGTCGAACTGAGCTTAGCTGACTTGGATTTAAATTGTCATTAGAGTTTTAAATTACTGTTACCTAAACTGTTTTTTGATAAAATGAAAATAATATGCCAGCTTTCGAAACTAATAAGCCTAAGTGCCGCATAATAAATTCAAATTAAGTTCAGCTTAAACTATCCCACAAAAAAAGTTCATTGTGAACAATTAATGGAGAGACATATAATGTCAAACAAACTATTCGATCTAATCAAAGAATCTAACGCCAAATGGGTAGATTTCCGTTTTACAGATACGATCGGTAAAGAGCAGCACATCAGCTACCCTGCATCAAGCATCGATGAAGATGTATTAGAGGACGGTAAAATGTTTGATGGTTCATCTGTTGCTGGCTGGAAAGGCATTGAAGCCTCTGACATGATTTTACGTCCAGACCCAGAAACAGCGTTTATCGACCCATTCTTTGATGCAACGACTGTGGTAGTAACTTGTGATATCATCGAGCCAACCACTATGCAAGGCTATGACCGTGACCCACGCTCAATCGCACGCCGTGCTGAAGAATACTTAAAGTCAACAGGTATCGGTGATACTGCCTTCTTTGGTCCAGAGCCAGAATTCTTCGTATTTGATGACGTTAAATGGTCTATCGACATGTCAGGTGCGCGTCACCGTATTACTGCTGAAGAAGCAGCTTGGTCAACTGACAATGATTACGAGTGGGGCAACATGGCTCACCGTCCACGCGTTAAAGGCGGTTACTTCCCAGTACCACCAGTAGATAGCTCACAAGATCTTCGTTCAGTAATGTGTCAGCGTCTAGAAGACATCATGGGTCCAGACCGTGTAGAAGTGCATCACCACGAAGTAGCCTCTTGTCAGTCTGAAATCGGTGTGTCATTCAACACTATGGTTCGTAAAGCAGACGAAGTGCAACAGTTCAAATATGTGGTACATAACGTAGCCCATCAGTTTGGTAAAACAGCGACCTTTATGCCAAAACCAATCGTAGGTGATAACGGCTCAGGTATGCACGTACACATGTCAATCTCTAAAGATGGCGTAAACACTTTCGCAGGTGACGAGTACGCTGGTTTATCAGAAACCGCCCTATACTACATTGGTGGTATTATCAAACACGCTCGTGCCCTTAACGCTATCGTTAACCCATCAACTAACAGCTATAAGCGTCTAGTACCGCATTATGAAGCGCCAATCATGTTAGCTTACTCAGCGCGTAACCGTTCAGCGTCTATCCGTATCCCATACGTAAGCTCGCCAAAAGGTGTTCGTGTTGAAGCTCGCTTCCCTGACCCAACTGCCAACCCATATCTTGCCTTTGCAGCACTATTGATGGCAGGTCTTGACGGTATTCAGAACAAAATCCATCCTGGTGATGCAGCTGACAAGAACTTATATGACCTACCTCCTGAAGAAGAAGGTTCTATCCCAACGGTCGCTGAGAACTTAGAAGTGGCTCTACAAGCGTTGAAAGATGACCATGAGTTCTTACTAAAAGGTGATGTGTTTACTAAAGATATGTTAGATGCCTTTATTGAACTTAAAACTGAAGAAGTACGTCGTCTAAACACCACTGTGCATCCAGTAGAGTTTGATATGTACTACAGCCTATAATTTTATAATTGTTAAAGGCTAGTATAAAGAAAACCCCAGCTCTGAGCTGGGGTTTTTGGTTTAAAAGTGCTGCTTATTATTGCTGCTGAAATTAGAGCAATACCATTATTTTATAAAACTACAGCTATTTCATAAATGGGATAAGCTCAATGGTACCGCTTGCTGTCACACCAAGTTTAGTATTACCCCCTTCAAAATCCTGGACAGGAACACTACTTTTTACAGCTGCCTCACGCATCATCATCATGGGACGTGGTTGATAGCCACCACTTGAGTTAATAGAAACATTAACAACTTGATAGCCACTCATGCCCCAAATTTCAGCCAATGATTGGGCCTGTTCTTTAAATTGTAGGGATGCTTTCTTAATTAGCTCTTTTTCTAGTTGCTTTTGTTTTTTCTCAGAGACACCAAATTGAATGTTTTGGACCACTAAGTTCTCTTGTAGTTTGGCCACAAGATCACTGGTCTTAGCAAAATCATTACTTTTCAAATCTATACTAACTGTGCCTGTCCAGCCCACAATCTTACCTTTATCATCATATTTAGGATAAGTATGTTGCTGCCCGGTAGTAGCCGTCACTGTAGGGTAGAGCTTAGCAGTGTTTAATGCTTGATTCATTGCTGTATTAAGCTCGGTTGCTAGTCTTTTTGGAGTGGTGGCTTGGGCTTGCTTATATAAGGTAGCGGTGACCTGATCGTTTTCGACTTCTTGGTTGGCATCCACATTAAAGCTTATTTGATTATAGCCTGTAGGCTCGGCATTTGCCGCTTGAGCAAATAGGGCAGCACCGCCTAGCAAGGTTAGCATGCTAGCTTGAGATAAGGTTTTAGAAAGTGACTTCGACATTATTGTATTCCTTACAAATTATAGTGAGTAGAGTTTCGATAGTCATAAGCTGCTTTGTGAAGTTTTTAATTTGTGTATTTTATAAACATAACTCTTTACTAGATTACTAGACATAAGCAGAGAACGGCTATTTGCAAAAATAATATCATGTTACATATTTGCTGTAAGTGGTTTCCCTGTGAATTTTGTTACACAAACATGCTTTTGCTATGAGCATAATCAGTCATTTGTCTTGTCTATAAATAGAGCACAGTAAATATCCGAATATGCTTGAAAACAATGAAACTTTAGGTATAATACGTGCTTGGTGGCTCCATTGGTAGCCTCGCAACTTTGTACTATGAACCCCGCCAGGACCGGAAGGTAGCAACGGTAGTAGATACACAGTGTGCCGAGGATGTGCTAGTGGGGTCATCATTTTTTTTGCCTAAAATTTATAACAATATAAAAATCGTATTGCTATCAATATGAAATAAGGGTCTGTCACAATGAAGTGTCAGGCCTTTTTTTGTGGATGGTAGAAACTAAATAGAAGCTGAGGCATTGAAAAATAAGCCAAATGGTAAGGTTAAGTGAGATAGAGTAACGAGGAGAGCCTACTGTTTGCTACTGTGAGTGTTTACAATAGAACAAATATCCTAGGATAGATATTACAAATTTAATAAATAAAAAAAGAGGTGATTATGAAAGCTGAGATTATCGCTATTGGTACAGAAATATTGCTCGGTCAAATTGTGAATACCAATGCCCAGTATATGGCCAAAGAGTTGGCTGATTTGGGTGTTGATGTCTACTTTCAAGGTGTTGTAGGCGATAATATGACCCGTGTCAAAGAAGCACTAACGATTGCCAGCTCACGGTCTGACCTAGTTATTTGTTGTGGGGGATTAGGACCCACTGAAGATGATCTAACAAAAGATGCCATTGCTGAGTTCACAGACGCTAAATTGGTTATTGACGAGGGCGCTGAAAAAAAGATACTTGAGCTGTTTAAAGACGGTAGTGAGTCACTTATAGCTTCTAATAAAAGACAAGCTCATACCATTGAAGGCAGTCATCTTCTCAAAAATGAAGTCGGATTGGCAGTTGGCTTTGTGCGCAACCACCAAGGTACTTATTACGCTGTGCTTCCAGGTCCGCCAAGAGAAATGAAAGTCATGTTTGAGCAGGAGTTGAAACCTTTAATTGATAATATATTGGGTGAACGAAAAAAACTTTATTCTAAGTATTTGAAATTTGGAAATATTGGCGAGTCTGCGGTAGAAGATACTCTGAAACAGCTTATCACTGAGCAAAACAATGTCTCAATTGCACCCTATGCGGGTATTGGTGAGATTACCATTCGACTCACTGTGAAGGCACATAGCCCAGAGCAAGCAGAGGCTGAGTTCCTAGAGCCTGCCAAGCAGATACGTGGATTATTAAATGACTATCTATATAGTGAAGAGAATGAATCACTAGAGCAGGCTTTAAGTAAGATAAAGATAGATGACTTTGGCGTTTATGAAATAAATACCAATGCATACTTGAGTCATCGGATACTAACTACCGATATGTATCATGAAAATCTAAAAGTTAGCACCACTAAAGTAGAGAAAGCAACCATTACTGAGGCACTAGCAAGACAGCAGTTTACTGACTTTATTGAGCAAAATAAGTTAAAAAATGCGATTGGGGTATTCCATTGCCAGATATCTCAAGTATCCATAACTCCCTCAGGCAGACCAAGAAAAACATTTTTTATAGCACTATGTGTAGATAAAAAAATAAAACTTATTGAAAGAACTTTTATCGGAGATATGCAGGCGGTACAAATTCGTGCTGCTAAGACCGCGTTATTTTTATTACTTAAAGCGTTAAAGCGTTAATGAATCAGCTGCAGTCATTACTTAATTTGACGTTATTACTTAATTTGGATAATAGGGTAGGCCATCAAGTTTATCGCTATAAGCTTGATGGCTTTTATGTGCCTTACTTGTTATTGATTTTGGATATGAGACTCAATTAGGGATTTATTATAACCATGAATGATTGAGCCGTTAAACTGTAACAAAGGCACAGCGTCGCCACCCAGCATCTTAAACTGTTCATACCCCTCAGCAGACCTTTCTATATCGTATTCGCAATAATTCACATCGTGCTTAGCTAGTAGTTGCTTGGTTTGTTTGCAGTAGCCACACCAGACCGCACTATAAAGTACAACGTCATTTTGCTCGGAGGCGTTACAAGCTAGGGCTTCAGGTACCGACTGAACTCTACTGGCGTTAATTAGATAAAAGCTCGCCATTAATACTGTAGCGGTTAACACTATAGTAAATAATGTGATTGGTTTCATACGTCACCTAAGGGGTAAAATGTGTGTGGGTGAGTATAGTTAGGATAGAGATATAAGTCTAATATGTCTAAATTAGGATTTATTGCTATAGCAGATTATGACTTATTTCGATCGCTACAGGTAGGTCACATATATAATTTATACAAGGCTTTGCTGACTGTAGTGAGTTTTGAAATAGCCATAAAAAAAGCCACTTAAATATAAGTGGCATTTTTTAATAAAATATTTGGTGGAGATGGCGGGAGTTGAACCCGCTACGAGCTTATACAGTCTGACGCAATCCGACAAGAAGCCTTGAAACATAAGGCTTTTGATT